>NZ_JAKRGH010000002.1 GCF_022347565.1 Vibrio sp. Of7-15 | reverse complement strand
GGAGAGATAGGGATTTGAACCCTAGATACGCTACAAACGTATGCCGGTTTTCAAGACCGGTGCTTTCGACCACTCAGCCATCTCTCCGTAAGTGCGGTGAATATTAATCACCTAGCGTAAGCTTGTAAAGTGGTAATTTAAAATAAAAATCAACCGAATACACTTAATACAATACGATCAAACAATACTCTAAGCTAGTCTATTATAACAACAAGACATCCATTAATGCGTTGCGATATAAACCTCATTCGCCACGTATTTTTGTAAACAGTGACTATTAAATTGTGTATTTTTCGCAATCAGAACACACACACGCACTCCATTTTTTTGCGCCGTAGCAATGTAATCCAGCAATTGATCTTCATTTCCAAACATAAAACGTTCAGCATCACGCCGGCACAGATCGACAAAAATATCAGGACAATCTTCTGCATACAAAACAAGTTCAGCTTGCTGCATCAGGCGCAGTGCCTTTAACGTCAGTAATTCAGGATCATCGCCAAATTCAACCCAATGACGCACCGCTTGTGCCGCTTCTGCATTATTCAGTAACGTTTGGTAAATTTGCTCAAGCTGAGTTTCATCACTGGCCTGCTCTACTTCCTGAGAACGGTAAAACAGCTCCCAGAACTTACGCCTTTCATCCACCGTGGATAAAGATTGCTTCACATGCTCTCTTTTTGTACTGCCGAAATCAGCCAGTAAGGAAAGATTTTGTGGTAATTGCGTTTCCAGTAACTCTCGAATGAATCGGACAAGTACAGGAGAAGCACCACCACTGGAAATCGCCAGTTGTATTTTGCCTCTGTTAACTATGGAAGGTGTGATGAAATCACAATGCGCCAAGTCATCCACCACATTCGTCAGAATGCCTGTGGAAGTCGCATCTTGATGGACTTGATGATTCAGATCCGGATTATCTGTTGTTGCCCATACTTGCGCTAGATGGGGAGTTAGCAGTCCTTTGTTATAAAAGCCTTTAACGTAATTTATTTGCCCTTCATCCGCTAAAGACTGAAGAAACGGGCGTACCTGCGGAGACACAACTGTTACTTTCGCCCCTGCCCTAACAAGCATTTCAATCTTTCGGCAAGCGACTTCTCCCCCACCAACAACAAGCACATCACGCTCTGCGAGATCCAAAAAAATGGGAAAATAGCGCATGGATCACCTTTTTAATCTAAAACAAACTACCATTCATCTAACCACATCTACTCCAAAGAGTCATTTCATAATCACTTGTGACCAAAATAAAGCAAATATGTCAGACTATTTCAAACCAAGTCGTAGTTAAATTACAGGAATAATTAATAAGGAGTAGTCCACACCACCAATATCTACCTCTTTTTACCTAATTGATACTTTTATCTACCCCTTTAGGGTAGTTTGGTTTCGTAATTGATTTACATCATATCTGTACTTTTCTTAACAATTCATCATATCTGCAGAATTAAAAACTTTAGGAAGCACTATGAGCAAAGTCAGACTGGTTATCATCGGTAACGGCATGGTGGGCCACCGTTACATCGAAGACCTTGTAGAAAAAGCAGAGCTAGATAACTTCGACGTGACCGTTTTTTGTGAGGAACCCCGTGTTGCTTACGATCGCGTTCACCTTTCTTCTTACTTCTCTCACCATACCGCTGATGAGCTTTCTTTAGTTAAAGAAGGTTTTTATGAGAAGCACGGTATCAATGTGTTGATTGGTGAACGCGCCATTAACATCAACCGCTCTCAAAAAATCATCTATTCAAATTCTGGCCGTGAAATCAAATACGATAAATTGATCATGGCAACTGGCTCATACCCTTGGGTTCCTCAAATTAAAGGGAACGAAAGCAAAGACTGCTTTGTATACCGTACCATTGAAGATCTCAAAACCATTGAAGCAACCGCAAAACGCAGTAAAAGTGGCGTTGTAGTTGGTGGTGGCTTACTTGGCCTTGAAGCTGCTGGCGCATTAAAAGCATTAGGGGTTGAAACGCACGTCATTGAATTTGCACCAGTACTGATGGCAGAGCAACTTGACCGTGCAGGTGGTGAACAACTTCGCCAAAAAATCGAAAAACTAGGCGTTCAAGTCCACACCAGTAAAAACACACTGGAAATCATTGCCGAAGGTGAAAATGCACGCAACACCATGAAATTTGCCGATGGCACTCAGCTAGAAGTTGATTTCATCGTATTCTCCACCGGTATTCGCCCTCAAGATAAATTGGCTCACCAATGTGGCCTAGCGACTGGCCGCCGTGGCGGTATCAACATCAGCAACCAATGTGTCACCAGTGACAACGACATCTACGCCATTGGTGAATGTGCTTCTTGGAATGAACAATTTTTTGGTTTGGTCGCGCCAGGTTATAAAATGGCACAAGTTGCGGTGGACCACCTGCTAGGCAACGAAAACGCCTTTGAAGGTGCCGACATGAGTGCAAAGCTTAAACTGCTGGGCGTAAAAGTGGGCAGTATTGGTGATGCGAATGGACGTACCCCTGGCTGTAAAAGCTACGTTTACCTTGATGAAAGTGAAGAAGTCTACAAACGTATTATCGTTTCTGACGATGGCAAAAAGCTGCTTGGTGCAGTATTAGTCGGTGACACATCAGACTATGGCAACCTACTGCAATTATCGCTAAACGACATTGAGCTTCCTAAGCATCCAGATACGTTAATTCTTCCTGCACACGCTGGTGCAGAAAAGCCAGCCATGGGGGCCGACTCCCTACCAGAATCTGCCGTACTATGTTCTTGCTTTGACGTAACCAAAGGAAAAATTGCGGCAGCTGTGGCTGACGGGCACACGACTTTAGGTGAAATTAAAGCGGTAACCAATGCCGGTACTGGCTGTGGTGGTTGTTTACCATTAATTACGCAAGTTCTAAACTCTGAATTAGCCAAATCTGGGATCGAAGTTAAAAACCACTTATGTGAGCACTTTGAATATTCTCGCCAAGAGCTTTTCCACCTGATCCGTATTGAAGGGATTAAAACCTTTGATGAGTTATTAGAAAAGCACGGTAAAGGCTATGGCTGTGAAGTGTGTAAACCTGCGGCTGGCTCTATTTTCGCTTCTTGTTGGAATGAACACGTCCTAAAACCTGAGAATACTGGCTTACAAGACACCAACGATAACTTCTTAGGCAACATGCAAAAAGACGGTACATATTCAGTTATTCCACGTATGGCTGGTGGTGAAGTTACCCCTCAAGCTCTCGGATCGTTAGCAGATGTTGCCGCCGAGTTTAACCTTTATACCAAAATTACTGGTGCCCAACGCATCGGCCTATTTGGTGCGCAAAAAGATGATCTCCCAGCCATTTGGAAAAAGCTAATCGCAGCAGGTTACGAAACAGGCCAAGCCTATGCAAAAGCCCTTCGTATGGCAAAAACCTGTGTGGGTAGCACATGGTGTCGCTTTGGTGTTCAAGACAGTGTTGGCTTAGGCTCTCTACTTGAGAACCGCTATAAAGGCATTCGTACCCCTCATAAAATGAAGTTTGGTGTTTCTGGCTGTACCCGAGAATGTGCTGAAGCCCAAGGTAAAGATTTAGGCATTATCGCAACCGATGCAGGTTGGAACATGTATGTGTGTGGTAATGGCGGTATGAAACCTCGTCATGCCGATTTACTGGCGGCCGATTTAGACCAAGAAACCTTACTTAAGTATGTGGATCGGTTCTTAATGTTCTACGTTCGCACCGCAGATAAATTGCAACGTACGTCAGTTTGGATGGAAAACATGGAAGGTGGTATTGATTACCTACGTGAAGTCATCATCAACGACAAACTTGGTATCAATGAACAGCTGGAAACGGACATTGCAAAACTGATTGAAAGCTTCCACTGTGAGTGGACTGATGTCGTTAATAATGAGGAACAACAAAAGCGCTTTGCTCATTTCATCAACAGTGACAAACGTGATAACAACGTTCAATTTGTTAGCGAACGAGATCAACACCGCCCTGCCACTATCGAAGAAAAAGCAGACGTATACAAAATTTCTTTGGAGGAAACAGTATGAGCAAGTGGACTAAAGTCTGCCAACTAGACGACATCATCCCTGGTACTGGTGTTTGTGCACTGGTTAACGGTAAGCAAATTGCCCTATTTCGCCCACGAGCAAACAAAGAAATTTTTGCGATTGATAACATGGATCCATTTGCCAAAGCGAATGTATTATCTCGCGGCCTGATCTGCGAGCATGAACAGCAACTTTGGGTAGCAAGCCCACTGAAAAAGCAACGTTTCAACTTACAAGATGGCCGTTGTTTAGAAAACCAAGCGGTGACCATTACCGCATACAAAACAAAAGTAACAGGTGATTCAATAGAGGTTGCCGCTTAACCTCTTGCAACCTTCAACAACAAAATCATTGCCACCAACCGACAGGCTGGTGGCAATACAAAAGTCGATGAACTGGAGTGTCAACACGTATAACAGAAGCCTGTCCTCCTCTTTTATACGTGTAGATATTTTGGATTTAACAAACTTAGGAATACAGTATGTACTCAGACCCAATCAAAAAGTGCGCGGCCAACGCAGCACGAATTGTGAAACTGGCGGATAAAAATCCTCTTGGCTTCTGGATAAGCTCTGCAATGGCAGGCGCCTATGTTGGCCTTGGTATTATTTTAATTTTCACTTTAGGCAACCTTGTTGACCCATCCATTCGCCCTCTTGTTATGGGTGCCACTTTTGGTGTGGCATTAACCCTCGTGATCATGGCAGGCTCCGAACTCTTTACTGGCCACTCTATGTTTTTGTCTTTCGGAGCAAAGTCTGGCGTGATCACTTGGAAAGATAACGCTCGTATTCTTCCACAAACTTGGGTCGCCAACTTACTAGGCTCTGTCGCTGTGGCTCTTCTTTATTTCTACGCAGGTGGCGGTAAATTACTGCCAGATGCCGAAAGCTTACTGCACAAAGTCGCCCTAGCAAAAACATCAGCGCCAGCAATGATCCTCTTCTTTAAAGGGATTTTATGTAACTGGCTGGTATGCCTTGCTATTTGGATGTGTCAGCGCGTTGAAGGTACTGGCCGTTTCATTGCTATCTGGTGGTGTCTATTAGCTTTCATCGGTTCTGGTTACGAGCACTCCATCGCTAACATGACTATTTTTGCTATGTCGTGGTTCGGCCAACATTCAGATGCTTATACGCTTGGCGGCATTGGTCACAACCTGCTATGGGTTTCTCTTGGTAACTTAGTATCAGGAACGGTATTCATGGGTCTTGGATATTGGTATTCAACGCCAAAAGAAGAGCGCCCAAATTTAAGCAAACACGCTGATGATCAAGTTTCAGCAAAACCTGTTAAAGCGTAATAACCATTAAAGATCAGCGAGAGAAATCGACATGAGCAAAGAAGTAATGACTCACTCCCCTAGCAATAGCCTAGACAATATTGCTGAACGCGGATTTGTTTCTCTCGTTGGTGCAGGGCCAGGCGATCCCGACTTACTCACTGTTAAAGCCTTACGCTTAATACAGCAAGCAACAGTAGTAGTTTACGATCGCCTTGTTTCACAAGAAGTTATGGCATTGGTGAATTCAGAATCTGAACTGGTTTTTGTTGGAAAAAAAGCAGGTCATCATTGCGTTCCCCAAGATCAAATCAATCAAATACTGGTGGATAAAGCTCTACAAGGACACAAAGTCGTTCGTTTAAAAGGCGGAGATCCTTTTATTTTTGGGCGAGGTGGAGAAGAACTAGAAGCCCTATTGCCTTTCAATATTGCTTTTGAAGTGGTGCCTGGAATTACCGCAGCGGCTGGTTGTGCCGCTTACTCAGGTATTCCTCTGACTCATCGCGATCATGCACAAAGTGTTCAATTTATTACTGGCCATCTACAAGCCAATGGGGAGGAAATCAACTGGGCTTGTCTTGCTCAGAGCAACCATACCCTAGTGTTCTATATGGGCTTGCAGCAAAGTAATAAAATTCAAGAACAACTTCTGAATAATGGCATCGCTGAAAATACCACTTTTGCTATTGTGGAAAATGGTACTCAGTCGAAACAACGGGTTATAACGGGGCAGCTAACTGAGTTATCAACTAAAGCAGCAGAAGCACAAAGCCCAGCTCTCATTATTGTGGGGAGTGTTACGCAGCTCCATCAACAGCTTTCTTGGTTTGAAATGCAAAAAAACAGCGCTACCGCAATTAATAGCATTTAATAATAAAAACCATTTTTATAGAGGCCAGCGAAAAGTTGGCCTTATTTAAATGTATCATTCCCCCACATTCCTAACACTTCACACTAAGAAAAAATAGATAATCAGCTATTTATACTGGTTATCCACCCGCCCACAAACTTCACAATTCAGTTACATTCAGATAGTTTATTTTAAAAACAGCAAAATGAACTATATTCTAAATCATTATAAGCAACATGTTTATAAAGAATAAAAAACTTAACATAACCAGTCGCTTGCTTGATATGAATTCGTTTCCTAAACTGAACTTGTTCATAAATACGATTTAAAACGAAGATCATTTACGTTCAATTTACACACCCAAAATAAAAACAAATCTTTAACAAATAATTTTAAACAACAACATCATAAAATAGTGGATACAGGATAAGCCTGATGCCACAAGGAAAAACAGGAAGGAACACAGATGGCGAAGAAAGCGAAAGTATTACTTGCAGTACTAGCCACTTCAACTGCGCTAATGACAGGGACATCTTATGCGGCCAATGCCACATTAGGTAAAGTTACTAAACAAGGGTTTGTACAATGCGGGGTAAGTACAGGCCTTCCTGGCTTCTCAAACCCAAATTCAAAAGGGGAATGGGAAGGCATTGATGTTGAATACTGTCAAGCTCTTGCAGCTGCAGTTCTTGGTGATAAAACAAAAGTAAAATACGTTCCACTGACTGCAAAAGAACGTTTTACTGCCCTTCAATCCGGTGAAATCGATGTTCTATCACGTAACACCACATGGACTCTTCACCGTGATACTGCGCTTGGCCTAAACTTCGTTGGCGTGAACTACTACGATGGTCAAGGCTTTATGGTTAAAAAAGACCTTGGTATTAGCAGTGCTACCGAGCTAGATGGCGCATCCGTTTGTGTTCAGTCTGGTACTACAACG
This sequence comes from Vibrio sp. Of7-15, assembly GCF_022347565.1. Taxonomy (GTDB): domain Bacteria; phylum Pseudomonadota; class Gammaproteobacteria; order Enterobacterales; family Vibrionaceae; genus NORP241. Next base: position 465,830 of record NZ_JAKRGH010000002.1, on the reverse strand, counting down.
GAGCTAAACCTAGCCGACTACTTCCGTAATAAAGGCATGAAATACAGCCCTGTGGTATTTGATACTGCCGCACAAACCTCAAAAGGTTTCGAGGCTGGACGCTGTGATGTTCTAACCACCGACCAATCAGGGCTATACGCACTTCGACTCAATCTTGCAAATCCAAAATCTGCCGTCGTACTGCCTGAAATCATCTCAAAAGAGCCTTTAGGTCCTGTGGTTCGCCAAGGGGATGACCAATGGTTCAACATTGCTAAATGGACATTAAATGCCATGATTAATGCGGAAGAATATGGCATTAACTCAAAAAATGCAGATCAAATGCGTTCATCAAAAGATCCTAATGTTCGTCGTATCCTAGGTGTGGATGGCCCTAAAGGTAAAGGCCTTGGCATTCGTGATGATTGGGGCTACCAAATTATCAAGCAAGTTGGTAACTACGGTGAAAGCTTCGAGCGAACGGTAGGTAAAGGCTCTCCTCTTGATATTTCCCGTGGTGTAAATGCACTGTGGAATGCGGGTGGCTTCATGTACGCACCACCAATTCGCTAATCTCCTTTTCATAGCGAATTCATGCAGGAAACATGGGGTGCATCGTCACCCCTTTTTAAAATTAGATTTGAGGTTGTAGTTGTATGGCGTCTAAACAACTAAATACAATATCTAAAGATGAGCCTTCAAAAGCGCCATCTAAAAAACAAAATATCTTATACAACCCAACATTTAGAGCGATTATATTTCAGGTGCTGGCAATTTTAGCGCTTGTAGGCTTCTTCTACACCATAGTCAATAATGCATTAATCAACTTAGATTCACGTGGCATTGCCACAGGCTTTGGCTTTTTGAACGACGAAGCAGGGTTTGGTATTGGCCTTTCCCTTATTGAGTATGATGAAACTCATACTTATGGTCGCACTTTCATTGTTGGATTGTTAAACACGGCATTGGTATCAGTCATCGGTATTGTTTTTGCCACTATTCTTGGGTTTATTATTGGTATTGCCCGCCTTTCCCATAATTGGTTAGTGAGCCGTTTTGCGGCGGTGTACATCGAAACATTCCGTAATATCCCACTGTTACTACAAATTTTCTTCTGGTATTTTGCCGTACTTCAAGCTCTCCCCTCCCCTCGACAAAGCATGAGTTTAGGCGAAGCTGTGTTTTTGAATGTACGTGGTTTGTACTTCATGAAGCCCATCTTTGAAGCAGGATCAATACTTATTGCTGTCGCTTTAGTAGCTGCTATTTGTGCTTCTGTTGTACTGTCCATATGGGCGAACAATAAGCAAAAACTAACAGGGCAACAAACACCTGTTTTTTCAATTTCTTTGAGCCTAATCATCGGGCTTCCAGTACTGGCCTATTTCATTGCTGGTATGCCGATCTCCCTTGAATACCCCGAATTAAAAGGCTTTAATTTCCGCGGTGGTATCAGCATTATTCCAGAGTTAGCGGCACTGGTTATTGCACTGAGTATTTATACCGCATCGTTCATTGCCGAAATTGTTCGTTCTGGTATTAATGCTGTCAGCCACGGCCAAACGGAAGCTGCTATGGCGCTGGGTTTACCAAAAAGCCGTACTCTGAAACTGGTGGTTATCCCACAGGCATTACGAATTATTATTCCACCTCTCACGAGCCAATATCTAAATCTCACCAAAAACTCCTCCTTAGCGATGGCCATTGGTTACCCCGACTTGGTGTCCATTTTTGCTGGAACCACCCTAAACCAAACTGGCCAAGCAATTGAAATCATTGCAATGACCATGGCTGTTTATCTATCACTCAGCCTATTAACGTCATTCCTAATGAACATTTACAACCAGAAAGTCGCATTGGTGGAGAGGTAATATGAAAAAACATCAATTTCAACCAGACTTGCCACCACCACCGAATACCGTGGGCGTGATCGGCTGGCTACGGAGCAATTTATTTAATAGCCCCTTAAACTCTGTTGTAACCGTGGTTCTGGCTTATCTCGCTATTGCAGGGATCTGGACCATTTTTGATTGGGCTATCTTAAAAGCGGACTGGGTAGGTGAAACCCGTGATGCTTGTAGCCGAGAAGGAGCTTGCTGGGTCATCATTACTGTTCGTTTCGAACAATTTATGTTTGGCTTTTACCCTGCCGAAGAGTTATGGCGACCAAAACTGTTTTATGCCATGTTGGCCATTTTTGTTGCCCTGTTGGCTTATGAGAAAACCCCGAAACGTGCTTGGATATGGACATTTTTTATCACCATTTTCCCATTTCTGGCAGCTGGCCTTTTATATGGCGGAGTAATGGGGTTAGAAGTCGTTGATACTCATCTTTGGGGTGGATTACTGGTCACTCTGGTTATCGCCATTGTCGGTATTGTTGTTTCACTGCCTATTGGTGTTGCCCTGGCATTAGGACGACGCTCTGACATGCCAATCATTCGGAGTTTAAGTACGGTATATATTGAAATATGGCGTGGCGTTCCACTGATCACAGTGCTGTTCATGGCTTCTGTTATGTTGCCTTTATTCTTATCTGAAGGCTCAGATACCGATAAACTTGTTCGAGCTTTAATCGGCGTGGTTATGTTCAGCTCTGCTTACATGGCTGAAGTAATTCGTGGCGGGCTACAGGCAATTTCCAAGGGCCAATATGAAGCAGCGGATGCTCTTGGACTCACCTATTGGAAAAAAATGGGGCTGATTATTTTACCTCAGGCCTTAAAAATCACCATTCCATCCATCGTTAATACGTTTATTGGTCTCTTTAAAGACACCAGCTTAGTGTTAATTATTGGTATGTTTGATGTACTCGGTATTGGCCAAGCCGCCAACACCGACCCCGAATGGTTAGGTTTTTCTACCGAAAGTTATATTTTTGTCGCGTTAGTGTTCTGGGTTTTCTGTTTTAGTATGTCTAGGTACTCTATCTATCTAGAGAATAAGCTGCATACCGGCCACAAACGATAATAAATAAGAATTGAGCATCAAGGACGTATTATGACGCAACAATCTGAATACATGATCCAACTTAAAGATATGAACAAGTGGTACGGACAATTTCACGTACTAAAAAACATCAACCTTAACGTAAAAAAAGGCGAGAAAATCGTTATCTGTGGCCCTTCAGGTTCAGGGAAATCAACTATGATACGCTGCATTAACCGCCTTGAAGAGCATCAGAAGGGGCATATTTTTGTGTCTGGTAATGAGCTGACTGATGATTTAAAAAACATTGAATTAGTCCGTAAAGAAGTCGGAATGTGTTTCCAGCATTTCAACTTATTTCCACACTTAACCGTACTAGAGAACTGCACACTAGCCCCTATTTGGGTGAAGAAGATGCCAAAACAGGAAGCGGAAGCGCTGGCGATGAAGTATCTGGAACGAGTAAAAATTCCTGAACAAGCTGATAAGTTTCCGGGGCAACTGTCTGGTGGTCAGCAACAGCGTGTAGCTATCGCGCGATCTTTATGTATGAACCCACAAGTAATGCTGTTTGACGAACCAACATCTGCACTCGACCCTGAAATGGTTCGTGAAGTACTGGATGTAATGGTGGAACTCGCCAGTGAAGGGATGACCATGCTGTGTGTAACTCACGAAATGGGGTTTGCAAAAGAAGTGGCGGACCGAGTGATCTTTATGGATGCAGGTGAAATCATCGAAGAAAACAACCCTGTCGATTTCTTTGAAAACCCGCAATCCGACCGCACACAATTGTTCTTAAGTCAGATCCTACATCACTAAAAACGGTTTAAAACAGTATAACCTAAAAAGCTCCAGCATTATCTGGAGCTTTTTAATGACGCATACTCAGGGAACTAATACTCAGAAAACTAAGCGATAAGACACAACATAAAGTTGCTGTGTGTTTGGGTAGATCTCTCTAATCACTTCCTTTAATACGTCTAACGTCATGTTCTCTTGATCGGCATGAAATTGAGTCAATTCATCAAATAGAACAGGAACAACAGAGATTATTTTCAATTGGCAAAACTCTCGATTGTCTTCAAGCGTAAACACCCGAACTGTCGAACCGGGTACATAATCACACTCAGATTCATCTCTGATCGTAATGGTTTTTTTACCCGACACAATGTCACTTTCAAAGCGTTCAAAAAACAGCATGCTTGTTGGTGCAGTCATCATTATTCCAACATGTAAAAACGGTATTATGGCTAATTTTCTCCACTATAGAAAAGTCCATAACAAAAAACCGTTCAAAAATAAAAAGCCCCGACAAAAGTCAGGGCTCAGAACTATTTCGCTAATGTGGAAGTTAGCTGTTTTTTAGTGCTTGAATACGATTATCTAATGGCGGATGACTCATTAACAACTCAGTCAGCGATTTCTTACCATTAATACCAAAAGCCATCATGGAACCTTCGAGCTGTGGTTCATGGCTAACTTTTAAACGCTCTAGCGCTGCAATCATTTTATGTTTGCCCACTAGCTGAGCAGCCCCTGCGTCAGCTTTAAACTCGCGATGGCGGCTAAACCACATAGTTAGGAAGCTCGCAAGGAAGCCAAATACAAGCTCAAGAATGGTCGAAACAATGAAGTAAGTCATGAAACTTCCTCCCTCTCCTCTACCATCTTCGTCACTGGACATAAACCCACTCACCGCATTAGCAATCAAACGTGATAAGAAAATAACAAAGGTATTCACAACACCTTGCATTAACGTCATGGTGATCATATCACCATTAGCAATATGGCTGACTTCATGAGCCAAAACTGCCTCTGCTTCATCTCTTGTCATGTTATGAAGCAGACCCGTTGAAACGGCAACTAAAGAATCATCACGTTTTGCCCCCGTAGCGAACGCGTTGATATCAACTGAATCGTAAATGGCAACTGTTGGCATCCCAATACCAACTTGCTGTGCCTGGCGTGACACTGTTTCAATTAACCAGTGTTCTGTTTCATTTCTTGGATGTTCAATAACCTGACCACCCACAGAACGTAGCGCCATTTTCTTAGAAATTAACAAAGAAAACAGGGATCCGCCAAAACCAAACAGCGCCGCCATGACGATTAAGCCAGACATGCTGCCCGCTTGAATTCCAGTTACAGCATAAACAATATTCAAGACAATACTGAACACCAGCATTACTGCTAAGTTCGTTGCCAAGAACAACATTACTCGCTTCATATTTCACTTTTCTCCATTCAATGGAAGCTATCCTGATATATACAAATAGTTATCTATAATTTTATTTTTTGTTGACTGGCAACATAACTACTCACATTAGTACTCTTAATATGGTCGAACATTTTAATCAGAAGTGAAAGTAGCAAATTGCAACATTTTATGTACCTTAGCAGCATAAATACCGACACATTCCACCCATTAATAATAGCTCTCACATTAATCAACGAGATAAATTTACATTATTGCAACCAAACTAAAACTGAATTTTTTTAATTTTTTTTCATAAATTTGAAGTGGCAAGGGTTTTTCGATATACATCACTAAACATATTAAAATTCATAACGTTAAGTGTTCTGTTTTTATGCCTCAATACTTAAAACCGTATTCCGGTATGGCATATTAGACCTTAGTAGTATTGCACTACTCGAAAACTAAGACTATCTTTCTTGTGTCTTAAAATTACTGATTAAACCAAAGGGACGAACAATGGTTGAAAAGGAAAACTACCAAATGGCGATTGATCTACTTCGTTGCCATTTAGGACTAACGGTAGAAGAAGCTCGCGAGCAACTTGGTATTGATTCACAAGACTCAATACAGAAACAAGTTGTGGATACTCAAGAGTCCATCATGAGCGCAAGCCGCAGCTAATCAGCCGTAGACTGGTTAAATCAAACATATAAAAAGGGCTTACAGAATCTGTAAGCCCTTTTCATTTCTTTTCAGTGGCACCCCAAATGCCTTATGCGCTTAACTCTGATACATCAATATATTTACCAATGTCTTGTCGCTTAGCACTTGGCACGTAAGGGATCTCACCTAATTTTGGAGCTGGAATCTTATCTTCTAGCATTTCAATAATTTCAGCGTAATGCTCTGTTCCTGGATTAATACGATTTGCTACCCAGCCAACGATCTCTAGTCCGTCTTGCATAATGGCTTCAGCTGTCAGCATGGCATGACTTAAACAACCAAGTTTAACCCCTACCACCAATACGACAGGTAGCTTCTCCTTTTTCACCCAACGTGAAAGACACTCTTGATCTGACACCGGCACGCGCCATCCACCAGCCCCTTCCACCAAAACGACATCTGACTTTTCTTTCAGCTTTGCTAAACCTTCAGATAAGACATCAAAACAAATAGAAACGTCATCATGTTTGGCAGCAATATGAGGCGATGCTGGTAACATTAATGGGTATGGATTGACTTCTTCGTAAGATAAATCGAGCGTTGCGGCTTTTTGTAAATGCAGCGCATCTGAATTATGTGGCCCTTGCTCTGTTTGCTCGCAACCTGCTGCAACAGGCTTGTACCCTGCTGTTACATACCCTTTGTGAGCCAAGGCTTGTAAAATAGCTTTTGATGCTACTGTTTTTCCAACTTCGGTATCCGTACCTGCAATAAATAATGCATTAATCATTTTTAATAACTCCTAAGCAGACCTGATACGTTGCAGGTAACTGACCGTCTTTATTTCTATACTTACTGTATGCTTTTTCAACTGCAACTAACTTTGTTTTACCTTGCAGGCCTTGGGTTCGACCTTGCTGTAAATGAGTCGCACCAATGCCTTTCAAATCTTTCATCAGTGCCATCGCAGAGGGGTAACATACTTGAATGGCCTCGAAGTCTAATTGATGGCCGTAGCTATCGGCTTGAGCTAACGCAATGTTTAGCCCACATGGTGTAATAAAATCATTTACATGTTGATGTGAATCAACTTCTGCCCATGCATGACGCAACTCACACAAAGATCCATCCGCTAAAGTGGAGAAAAAGAACTGCCCCTTTGGTTTTAATGCCCGTTTTGCTTCTCTTACTGGGACTGAAAAATCAATACACCATTGCAGAGCCAAACTTGAGAAAACAATATCAAACTCGTATGGCGAAAATGGTAAGGCTTCCGCGTCCGCTTGAACATAACGAATATCTAGACCTTGGCAGCGCTCTTGGGCTTTCGCTAACATAGCCTCAGAGAGATCGCACGCCGTCACCTCTGCGCCTCTTTCCGCTAGCATTTTTGTAAAAAAACCTGTGCCACAACCTAAATCCAATACGGACTTTCCTGTTAAGTCTTTCGGTAAACGAGAAAGTAATCGCAGCCCAACATCTCGCTGAAAAGCCGCTGAGCGATCATAAGTTTGAGCGGCTCGACTAAATGCTGCTGCAATGGCCAATTTGTCGCTGAATAACTCCGTTGTCTGGTATGCATTTTCAGCCATGACTTTCTCCTAGGTTATCCATGATAGACATCAATGCCGTACTCAGTTGCGTGATGTGTTCAACCGAATGGTTTGCAGACAAGGTTAGACGTAACCGTGCACTACCTACCGGAACCGTTGGCGGTCGAATTGCCGTCGCCCATATACCTTGCTGACGTAATTGATCTGCAACATGCACTGTCTGCTCTGCATCACCAATAATAAAAGGCTTAATCGGAGTCTGGGTATGAACTAATCCTGGTGTGCTGTGTAGCTTTTGTTCAAGTTCAGCTCCCAATTCCAACAACTTCTCTCGCCGCCATTCTTGAGTCTGAATCAGAGACAAAGCCTGAGATAAAGCATGAGCTTGGGCTGGTGGCATCGCTGTAGAGTAAACATGATGACGGGCAAACTGACTTAAAAAATCAGCACACTCTGCATTACACAAAACAGCGGCCCCTGAAAGGCCAAATGCTTTGCCAAACGTAACAACCAAAATATCAGGTTGTATATCGGCCAAATCACAGCTTCCGCGGCCACCTTCACCCAAAACACCACAACCATGAGCATCATCCACCATCAACCAATAATGTGGTTGAGAAGTTAATTGAGCAATAGTTGGTAAAGGTGCGCAATCACCATCCATGCTAAACACCCCTTCAGTAACGACCAGAGTATTCTTGTTAGATTTACTGAGTAATGTTTCCAGTTGCTGGCAATCATTATGAGAAAATCGGCGCATTTGAGCAGGTGAATGCATCCCCGCTTCCATTAACGACGCATGGTTTAGCTTATCTTGCAGTAGCACATCATCGGCTTGAAGCAATGAAAACAACACGGCTTGATTTGCACTAAAACCTGAATTGAACAACACCGCATTATCAAAGCCTAACCACTCAGCTAGTTGCGTTTCTAAATAAGCATGTGGTGCTGAATAGCCCGTTACTAAAGGAGATGCACCACTGCCTGCACCAAATAACGATAAGCCTTCTTGCCACGCTGAAATAACCTCAGGGGTATTGGCTAAGCCTAAATAATCATTACCGGAAAAATTCAAATACGATCGTTCACCGTAAGTTAAAAAGGTTTGATTACCCTTTTCTACCAGTATTCGCTGCCGTGTTAAGCCAGTTTGGCGTCGCTGCTGCAACGCCGAACTGATTCGTTGATCAAACGCTTGCGTCATAAAACAGATCGTCTTTACCTGGACGTGATGCTACGCGCTCTGCTACTTTTTCCAGTAACTGACCTTCTTGAACTTCATCAGGTTTCTGAACAACAGACTGACTGTTAATACCCAGCTTCTTAAATAGCTGCATATCGGTATCTTCATCTGGGTTTGGCGTAGTCAGTAGCTTACAACCATAGAAAATAGAGTTAGCACCAGCCATGAAGCATAAGGTTTGCATGTGCTCATTCATGTTCTCACGACCAGCAGACAAGCGTACTGCGGATTCTGGCATCATGATACGTGCAACAGCAATTAAACGAATAAAGTCGAAAGACTCAACATCATCCACTTCTTCTAGCGGCGTACCTTTCACTTTAACCAACATGTTAATTGGTACACTTTCTGGGTGCTGTGGCAAGTTTGCAAGTTCAACAAACAAAGCCGCACGGTCACGATCCGTTTCCCCCATACCGATTATTCCACCAGAACAAATCTTCATTCCTGCATCACGTACGTGAGACAGTGTATCTAAACGGTCTTGATACGTACGGGTGGTAATAATGTTCCCGTAGTACTCCGGAGACGTATCTAGGTTATGGTTATAATAATCCAACCCTGCTTCTGCTAAATCATCCGCTTGATCTGCTGTGATCATACCCAGCGTCATACAAGTCTCTAAGCCCATATCTTTTACGCCGCGTACCATATCAAGCAGCAATGGCATGTCTCTTTCTTTTGGGTTCTTCCAAGCCGCTCCCATACAGAAGCGCGTTGAACCTGAATTTTTCGCTTTTTTCGCGGCATCTAGTACACGCTCTACTTCCATCAAACGTTCACGTTCTACATCAGTGCGGTAGTGAGCACTTTGCGGGCAGTACTTACAGTCTTCTGGGCAAGCACCGGTTTTTATTGAAAGTAAGGTACTTACTTGAACATAGTTATGCTGTTGAAATTGACGATGTACAAGTTGAGCTTCAAACAACAAATCCATAAATGGTTTATTTAATAACGTTTGAACTTCTTCAACAGTCCAGTTATGACGTACTTCCACGTGCGCTTCCTTAACGATTTAGAGTAGTTATGCTTGGCTAGTCTACTTCTAGTCAGTAGACTGTCAACATAGTTTTCACCTTCAAGTTTACATATGGATAAAATATGAGCAATTTGGTTGATTTGGATTTCGACCGGGACCACATTTGGCACCCTTATACTTCTACTATTAATCCACTTCCTTGTTACCCTGTCGCAAGTGCCGATGGCGTAACCATTACATTAGATGATGGTACTGAGCTCATTGATGGCATGTCATCTTGGTGGTCTGCCGTACATGGTTATAACCATCCAGTATTAAACCAAGCCGCAGAAAAGCAGCTTAAAAAAATGTCGCATGTCATGTTTGGGGGGCTGACTCATGAACCGGCAGTTGAGTTATGCAAAAAACTTATTCAGCTCAGTCCTGAACAACTGCAACATGTGTTTCTTGCTGATTCAGGATCTGTCGCCGTAGAAGTCAGTTTAAAGATGGCATTACAGTATTGGCACAGTAAAGGAAGCCCGCGATCTAAGTTTCTCACGGTTCGTCATGGCTATCATGGGGATACGTTTGCCGCCATGTCGGTGACTGACCCAGATAACTCTATGCATAGCTTATACAAAGGCTTTTTGCCTGAGCATGTGTTTGCTGAATCGCCAGTAAGCCAATTCGGCGGAGAGTGGCATGAAAGTGATCTTGACTCCCTAAAAGAGCAGCTAGAAGCACATAAAGGTGAACTGGCCGCTATTATTCTTGAACCCATAGTTCAAGGTGCGGGCGGAATGCGCATCTATCACCCCAATTACTTAAAGGCAGTAAGAGAGCTATGTGATCAGCATGATTTGCTGCTCATTGCCGATGAAATTGCTACTGGGTTTGGCCGCACAGGCAAGATGTTTGCGTGTGAACACGCTGATATTGAACCGGATATCATGTGTGTGGGGAAAGCGCTGACCGGTGGCTATATGACGCTTTCGGCAACTTTAACCACCAAAACCGTGGCCGATACTGTGTGTGGTGGTGAAGCAGGTTGCTTCATGCATGGACCAACCTTTATGGGGAACCCGCTAGCATGTGCAGTGGCTGATGCTAGCCTTGGCTTATTGCAACAAAACCACTGGCAACAGCAAGTTACAGATATTGAAACGCAATTTAGTCAGACTTTACCTGAACTGCTAGAACTGGATATTGTGCAAGATGTGCGTTGGCTAGGAGCAATTGGTGTCGTTGAGTTAAAAGAACCGGTCGATATGGTGGCCATTCAACAACACTTTGTCGATCAAGGTGTCTGGATCCGGCCATTCGGTAAACTCATTTACATGATGCCTCCGTTTATAACAAAACCAGAACAGTTACTAAAACTCACTAAAGCGATTCGATCAGCACTGACTACTTTGTATTAACTCTCGTTTTTCTTATATAAAAAAGGGAGGTCACTAAACCTCCCTTTCTCATTCATAATTAGAAGCTTAAACATCAACTTCATTTTCTTCACGTCTTTTTTGATATCTTTTATACGCTAACACTACTAATGTAATAACAAGCTTAGATGTCATCCAGAGCATGTGAACAATATTACCTTCTTAATCAAATAAACCGAGAACGTAATCCTTGTCCTTCAGGCTAGCTATCATTAGCCACACCTTAATAAATTAGACTATCTTATTAGTACAAAGTTGTCACAAATATTAAACAGTTAATTATCCTGTATGCTGTAGGATAATCTGAGATTTTATAATGCAAACTGAATTTCAAACCAATCAACTGCCATTGTTTCCTTTACCCATTTTTATTTTCCCTGATGGTATTAATCAACTCAGAATTTTTGAGCCTAGGTATCAACGGTTAGTCAAAATTGCATCCTGTAATGATCTAGGGTTTGGGGTATGCATGGAAGACAAAGGAACAATTGCCCGTTATGGCACCAGAGTACTCATCACAGACTTTGAGTCACTACCAGACAAAACATTAGGGATTACCATTCAAGGTATTGAAAGCTTTGAAATCATAGAAACTTGGACAGAAAAAGACAACTTGCAGTTTGGTACTATAAACCCAACGATGAAGTGGATGCCTATTCCCGCAACGTCAGATAATGAGCTATTAGTAGAAACCCTAAAGCAAGTATTTCTTGAGTTCCCACAGTTGTCTGCCCATTACGTTCTACCCATGTACGATGATATTACTTGGGTATGTCAGAGGTGGTTAGAGATCCTGCCTTTACCATTACAGCACAAGCAATGGCTACTCAGTCAAAATGACAGTAAGAAAGCCATTCAGTTCCTTCATACTGTCATACAGAATCTCAATGATTCACATTAAATTACACATTGTGTGTTATTTTTTAGATAGAATATCCCTTAAACGATCTTGGGCAACCCCAACTAACAGATCTGGTTGAAATTTTGAGATAAAGCGATCACAGCCTACTTTTTCAACCATCGCCTCATTGAAGCTACCACTTAACGACGTATTCAACGTAATGTACAAATCACTCATTCTAGGATCTGAACGCACTTCATGAGTTAGCTTATAGCCATCCATTTCCGGCATTTCAGCATCGGTTATCATCAACAATAATTCATCGGTGATCACCTTACCTTCATCACACCACTCTTTCAGCAAAGTCAACGCTTGTAGACCATCGCAACGTTCAATCACTTCCAACCCAAGTTGAGCAAGGGTTTCGCGAACTTGAGTACGAGCCGTAGACGAATCATCAACAATAAGCACCTTACGGCCATACATTTGATTCAATAGTTCATTGTCTAACACATCTTCTGAAATACTGATGTCATACTCAATAATTTCTGCGAGTACTTTTTCTACATCAATAATCTCAACGATTTTTTTCTCGCCTTCATCTTCAACTTGAGTGATCGCGGTTAAATAATTCGCACGTCCCACTGTCTTTGGTGGCGGCTGTATATCACTCCACGTCATATTCACAATGTTGCGAACTTGCCCAACTAGAAAACCCTGAATCGTACGATTGTACTCTGTAATAATTAAATTTGAGTCTTCATCTGGCCCCATGGTCCTCATACCAATGGCACCACGCAGATCAATAATAGGTACAGGCATACCACGTAACGTCGCCACACCGGTAATGTTGTAATGAGAGCCTGGCAGCTTGGCAAGTGGAGGCACTTTCAAGACCTCTTTCACTTTAAAAACATTGATTGCAAAAAGCTGGTGTGTATTTAGCTTAAATAGCAATAATTCTAAGCGATTCTCACCAACTAGCTGTGTTCGTTGATCAACACTACTTAAGATTCCAGACATAACCTGCTAACACTTCTGTAATTATCATATTCTTCTTCTGGCTAAGTATGGTGTCTGTCGCCGCTAAAGTCACGATGAAAAGTTAATAGATATAATAACATTGTAACCAATACAGCAATTTTATATTAAAGATTGCTAGACAATTGAGTAATTCATCTGTAAAACCTTCGGACACTTTTTATAAAGTGCATCAATATAAAAAATATCCGTAGTTCAGGAAAAAACATGAGTCAATCACAACCTCTTTTAGCCCGTTTAGTCACAGGTAGCTTAGTCACACAAATCCTTCTTGGTATCATTGCAGGTGTTGCCGTTGCTGTCATCGCCCCTGATGTTGCCACGTCATTTGGTTTATTTGGCCAACTGTTTGTTAGTGCATTAAAAGCTGTTGCACCTATTCTGGTTTTTGTTTTAGTTGCGGCTTCCATTGCTAACCAAAAACGTGGAACGCATACCAACATGCGTCCAATCATTTTACTGTACCTTTTTGGCACTTTCACCGCTGCTTTAACTGCGGTGTTCATGAGCTTTATGTTCCCTACAACATTAACGCTTGTCACCAATAACAGCTCAGTAGCACCACCTGAAGGCATTACTGAGGTCCTACACACTTTACTGTTCAAAATGGTTGATAACCCAATCAACGCACTAATGTCTGGTAACTTCATCGGTATTCTTGCATGGGCAGTAGCACTTGGTTTAGCCCTTCACAAAGCATCTGATGCGACTAAGAAAGTATTTGTAGATATCTCAAACGGTATCTCATCTATCGTAAAATTTGTGATTCGCTTTGCACCAATTGGTATTTTCGGCTTAGTGGCTTACACATTCGCTGATACTGGTTTTGAAGCTCTAAAAGACTACGCTCGCTTACTGGGTGTGCTACTAGGCTCAATGTTAGTCATTGCATTTATCGTTAACCCAATTATCGTCTTTGTAAAAACTAAACGTAACCCATACCCACTAGTACTTAAATGTATTCGCGAAAGTGGTGTAACAGCGTTCTTTACTCGTAGTTCTGCGGCAAACATTCCTGTTAACATGGATCTATGTAAGCGCCTAGATCTGCACGAAGATACGTATTCTGTGTCTATTCCACTTGGTGCGACCATCAACATGGCTGGTGCAGCAATTACAATTACGGTACTAACGCTAGCAGCCGTTCACACTATGGGCGTAGAAGTAGACATTGCAACAGCAGTACTACTAAGCCTTGTATCAGCGGTATCCGCTTGTGGTGCCTCAGGTGTGGCTGGTGGCTCACTCCTACTTATCCCATTAGCATGTAGCCTGTTTGGCATTCCAAATGAAGTCGCAATGCAGGTTGTTGCTGTAGGTTTCATTATTGGTGTTGTTCAAGACTCAGCAGAAACCGCCCTAAACAGCTCTACGGATGTGATTTTTACAGCTGCAGCATGTAAAGCAGCAGAAAAAGATCAATCAATGCCACTGGTTAAAAAAGTAACTCTATAATCAAGTTACCTTAAGAAAAAAATGTCCAAAGGGCTGCACTGTCAGCCCTTTTTTGATCGTCTCATTTCTTTCTCAAATACATTCCTAAGCCACCTTTCACTTACATATTGAATGTCATTGCCTAAGCTTATTTTGTTTTAACTCAATAAGAACAATTAAGGTGAGCAATATGAACAAACCTGTTATCGCTAACAACAAGCCCAAAGCCGTTGAATTAGAACAAGGCAGTGAATATTACTTTTGCACCTGTGGTAAATCCAACAATCAGCCATTTTGCGATGGTTCTCATAAAGGCAGTACGTTTAAGCCTAAAGCATTCATTGCAGATGAAACCCAAACAGCCTACTTATGTGCCTGTAAACACAGCGCCAACATACCTTTTTGCGATGGCAGCCATAAACTGTTCACCTCAGAGCAAGTAGGAAAGGAAGGCCCTGGAGTTCAAGTTCAAACCAACCAAGCGCCTATTGCCACACCTACCCCAGAAGAACCCACCGTTGCTTATATTCATGAACTAGCCAAAAACGGACTGTCTAAACTTGGTCATCACGGGCAAATGACATCAATGGGGGTACCACGCCACCAGCTTCCTCACTGGGATGATATTCAAATCATGGTGGCACAAATGGCACGAAAACCACTGCTTGAAAATGAAACCGTTGGTACTGAACTTATTATTGGCCCTAATGCAAAAAAACCGCTCAAACTCGATATACCTTTATTTGTCTCTGATATGAGTTTTGGTGCCCTTTCAGAAGAAGCTAAAACGGCGCTTGCCAAAGGTGCTGAGCAGGCAGGCACAGGAATATGCTCTGGGGAGGGTGGGATGCTCCCCGAAGAGCAACACAGTAATTCCCGTTACTTTTATGAACTGGCCAGCGCAAAATTTGGCTATACGGAAGAGATACTTCCTTTAGTACAAGCCTTTCACTTTAAAGGTGGACAAGGGGCAAAGACAGGCACTGGAGGACACTTACCTGGATCTAAAAACACCGAAAAGATTGCCCAAGTTAGAGGGATTCCCGCTGGGCAGCCTGCCGTATCTCCCCCTACCTTTACACACCTAAAAAGCAGTGATGATTTTAAACGCTTTGCCGAACGCGTACGAGAAGTCACTGGAGGGATCCCTATCGGGTTTAAACTCAGCGCTAATCATATTGAACAGGACATGCAGTTCGCCCTTGATGCGGGTGCTGACTACATCATTTTAGACGGCCGTGGTGGTGGCACGGGGGCGGCTCCAGAGATTTTTCGTGATCATATTAGCGTACCGACCATACCCGCTTTAGCGAGAGCACGGCGCTACTTAGATCATAAAGGGCTATCAGGAAAAATTACTTTAATTATTACTGGCGGGCTTCGTACACCAATAGACTTTGTTAAAGCCTTAGCCCTTGGTGCAGACGGAATTGCCGTTGCTAATAGTGCCATGCAAGCCATTGGCTGCGTAGGAGCCAGAATGTGCAATACCAATAATTGCCCTGCTGGTATCGCAACTCAAAAACCAGAACTCCGAACTCGGCTCAATGTGGAGCAATCGGCTGTACAGCTGAACAATTTTTTTAAGGCATCCATCGAGCTCATGCAAGTGATGGCCAGAGCATGTGGACATCATCATTTAAGTCAATTTGATAAAGATGATTTAGCCACTTGGCACTACAACATGAGTCAACTAGCTGGGATTGCTTATTCAGGTTATCACGATCATTATTTATAAACTTCGTAGTAAGCTGTTTTCTAGAAGTAACAAACTAAACAAACATAAAAAAAGCCTCCGATACTGGAGGCTTTTTTAGATCATATTAAAGCTGAGTCCATGCACTTTGCCAATTCGTACCTACGCCTGGTTCATAAACACTTGGTGTTGACCCACACCATAAGCTATTCGGCCACGCCTTACATTGGTAGCTAACCCCATTGTTCGTTACCACATCACCTGCGCTGTAATTAGCACCCGCTTGGTAGGCGCTGCCACCAGTCGGTGGTGTGGGAGGCGTTGGTTCTGTCGGTGGCTGAGTACCAGAACAATCTGAGCTACCCACTGCTTGCCAAACACCCCAAGGGCCAGAGTCTGATGGGTTATCACCCTGTGTCCACCACTGTGCTTGCCACACCTGATTTGCCCAGCTTACTTTATCGCCAGTGTTATACACGCTACCAACCTGCCATTCGTTGTCACAACTTCCTGTTGGTGGTGTCGTTGTATCAAATGCAGTCGCCGAAACCGTTGAACGATAGGTCGATGTTGTTTTATCCACTTCAAACGACATAAGCGCTTGTGCTGTACCCGCTGCTGAAGCACCAAATTCGACAGAAACCGTACATTGCTGACCCTGAGTTAATGTCGTCAACGAACATAGGTCATTCGCAATGACAGGCGTCGTCGCAACACCAGAACCAGTTACGTTCAAGCGCTCAACCGTAAATGCACTTGTGCCTGTATTTTTAATAGCAAAAGAATGCTGTTTAGTTTCCCCAACCTTAAAGGAAGCCAATGTTTGGTTTTGAGTGTATCCCACAGACACATTATCCGCTGGAGGTGTGGTTGTACCTACCACGCCATCCACAAAGCTACGTAATGCCGCAATATCACTGTAAACACCATATTTTCCAGGGCGGGCGCAACCAATTCCCCAACTTACAATACCAAGCTGAGTCACCGTACCTGAACGATTAATCACAATTGGGCCACCACTGTCTCCTTGGCAAGAGTCAATCCCGCCCTCTGGAACCCCAGCACAAAACGACACGTCTCCCACCGTGGTATAGTTACCTCCCGACTGGCGACAAATCGCATCAGACACTAAAGGAACATCTACTTCTTGCAGTACCGATGGTGCACTACCACCCTCAGACGTTCTACCTAAACCAGCTACGGTTAGCCAGTCTCCATTCGCCGCATATTGGCTCAGGCTACCTGCAGCAATATCAACGGCCACAACACCTTGAGGTACAGAAGACAGCTTCAAGAGCGCGATATCATTGGATAAGTCACGCGTACTATAAGCTGGGTGAATAAATATCTGGCTGACGTTAGCGCGAACACCATCGGTACCGTTATAACGTATGCCGCCAATTTTTACGGCAATCTGGCTTGGTAAATCACCATCCACACAGTGGGCCGCGGTAAGAACGAAGCCATCGCCAATATAACTAGCACCACAAAAAGAACGATTGCTGTTTCGACTCACGATTTGAGTATAAAACTTCCAATCCTCTGCTGCTGCTGGCTTTCCACCCACAATACGTGGCGTTATATCTGTTTTTTGCAACTGTGAATGATCGTCTGCTAGCACTAGGCTTGGCGTAAGCAAAATACTTAACAGCGACAATTTCCTTATTGTTTTCAATTTTTAATCCTCTGGTTTATGGAGGCACTCATGTGTGCACTAAATAAACAAGCAGATAAAAATCAAACACCCAAGGTAATTTATAAAATCACTTCCCTTGTTGCGATTGAGTATGAAAAATAAACACCAAAAATTGCAATCACTTACATATGAAAATGATTGCATTCACAGTATTTATTTTACATAAAATTAGGTAACAGGTTAATCAATAAAACAATATCAACCTATAGAACCAGCACTTTTAATTAAATGACCAAGCCACCATCAATTTTTAGTGTTTGCCCAGTAATAAAACTCGCGCTATCACTTGCTAAAAAAAGGACGCCGTCAGCAATATTTTGTGGTTTTCCCATAGTCCCTAGCGGTGTTTTTTCTTTCATGTATGCAATGACTTTGTCAGGCAAGTTAACCGTCATAGGTGTTTCAATAAAACCTGGAGCAACACAATTGGCTCTAACCTGAGCTCCTTTACGTGAAAACTCTTTTGCCCAACCTTTTGTCATGGCAATCACACCGCCTTTGGTCGCCCCATAGTTACTCTGACCAATATTACCATCCGTACCCACTACCGAAGACATAGTGATGATCGAGCCAACACCATTATCCATCATGATAGGGGCAACAGCTTGTGTCATATTAAACACGCCTTTCAGATTAACGTTGACAACCATGTCCCACTCGTCTTCGCTCATTTTATCTAGTAAATTGTCACGAGTGATTCCAGCATTGTTAACAAGAACATCTATCTGACCATGTTGATTTTTCAATTCCGTAGCAAACACTTGAATAGCTTCTCGATCACACACGTTCAATTGCTTAGCCGTTACATTTGAATAATCATGCTCCAAATCTTCCATCGCAGACAAATTCATGTCACAGGCATAAACCATTTCTGCCCCCTGACGAGCAAATGTTTCCACAATACAACGGCCAATTCCTTGAGCACCACCCGTTACAATACAAATTTTATTTGTCAGCATCATTGAACCACCTTTTTAAATATCAATAACATCAACCCAGAAATGGGAACATATTCTTTTAATTTTTCTTTCATTCTAGAAGGAATAAAAATAATGTTTAACTGCAATGAAAAGAAACACTATTGCATAAAAAGGATAATTGTTACCTAGAACCATGACTTTTGGGACAGTGAAAACAATAATAACAATGAATAAAGACGCAAATATGAAGAAAAAATATCAACACCCATTTTGTGATCTAAAAGCTATTTTTAAGGGCCTTAGTCGCAATCTCAAATAATTACCTCTATAAAGAAGAATCATGAAGTATATATGCATCAATTATCATTCAATTTACCCCGTGAGATCGGTCGTTTTCTATGCTTGATAAAATTGTTTACTTTCTTCATGTTGTACGAACAGGTTCATTCAGTGAAGCCGCCAAACAATATGGAATTTCTGCTTCTGCTGGCAGCCGATGGATCATTGAATTAGAAGAAAATATGGGCGTAAGTTTACTTAAGCGCTCCACCCGTAAAGTCGTACCCACTCAAGCAGGCACACGCTTATACGACCGCTTTAGCCACGTAAACGCAGAAATTGACGATATATTTACCGAAATACAAAATTTAGGTAATGATGATCGTGGTCTTATTCGCATTGCCTGCACACCATTATTTGCCAAACATTTTTTAAGCCGAATTATCGGAGAGTATTTAAAAGACCACCCCCATGTTTCGTTTCGTGTAATTGAGACCGCCTTCGACATGGATCATATTGATGAAATTGATTTTGCTATTCGAGCCAACGCCACCTATCAAGGTTATCAAGAAAAAGACAGCCTACTTGTTAAGCGATTTCTACTTCATTACCCTCTCAAAGCATGCTGTTCTCCAAGCTATATTGAACGCTATTCCTCACCAGAAAAGCCCGAAGATTTAAAAAAACACAACTGTTTGTACGCTTCAACTCTAGTAGGTGGCAATAAATGGGTATTTGAAAGTAATGGGGAATTCACCACTGTTGAAATCGCACAAACAGTGGAAGTTGAAAACAGTGAATTCTTAAAATCCGTGGCTCTCACTGGCGGTGGCATCGCATATTTACCTGTCAGCTTAATCAAAAAAGAGCTGAATGAAGGCAGCTTAGTTGCCGTTTTGGAAGACTACATTAATAGCAAATTTGAATTTAATTTGTACTTCCGCCCACGCAAACAAATGCCAGCTAGGTGTGCCAATTTCAAAGATTATCTAATTAGCCGTGTACGAGAAATCAACGATAAAGAAGCGTATTTGAATCATAACTCCGACCTAACTTAAAGATAAATTTATCTTATTTTCAAAGCCATAGACATCATTATCCCATTTACGCAATTATCTTTTCATTATTCATCTATATTCACATTAATCTTCAATTCATACACTTTCATTACTCAATCAGCTCACATTAGTTTGCACAACTAAAAACAATACCCTACCGAAGGAAAGTGTAATGAAGGTGAACGTTTTATCCGCTCAGCAAGCAGCATCTTTGATCAAAGATCATGACAAAGTAATTCTTGGTGGCTTTATTGGCGCGGTGGTCCCAGAAGCCATCGAAAAAGCACTTGGGGAACGCTTTTTATTAACGGGTCACCCTAATAAGCTCGAACTGTATTTCGCAGCAGGCCAAGGCGATGGTAAAGATCGTGCGGTCAATCATTTAGCCCACCACGGAATGGTGTCTATGGCGATGGGCGGCCACTGGGGGTTAATTCCTCATTTACAGCAGCTGGCTAACGACGAACACATACAAGGTTATAACTTTCCTCAAGGCATTATTACCCACTTACTTCGCGACTCTGCCGCAGGAAAGCCCGGTACTATCTCTCATGTTGGTCTTGGTACCTTTGTCGACCCTAGAATCAATGGCGGAAAAATTAATAAAAGCACCACCCAAGATCGCGTCTCCTTATTAAATATAGAGAACAATGAATACCTGTTTTACAAACGTATTGATGCCAATGTTGCAATTTTACGCGGTACTACAGCCGATGAGCATGGCAATATAACCATGGAAGATGAATGCCTATTCCTTGAAAACCTAGCCGCAGCTCAACTTGTTACCAACATGGGTGGCACTGTCATTGTTCAGGTAAAAAAAGTCGTCAAAGCGGGAACATTAGATCCACAACATGTGCGTATACCTGGCATTTTTGTCGATACAGTGGTAGTTGCTTCAGAACAAGAACACATGCAAACCTTCGCCGAGCCAATGAACCCTGTTTATTGTGGTAAAGGAACATTCGTTAAAGAAACACCTCAGGTACGCCCCCTTGATGCGAAAAAGATCATTGCACGCCGTGCTGCTCTTGAACTTAAACCCGGAGCCATTCTTAATTATGGCATTGGTGTACCTGAAATCATCGCTTCAATAGCCGAAGAGGAAGGGATTCATGACCAAATGATCGCTACCGTTGAACCCGGAGCCATTGGGGGAACCCCCGCTGGCGGACTGAGCTTTGGTGCTTCTTCCATGCCAGAAGCTGTCATAACCCAAGATCAAATGTTCGATTTCTATGACGGTGGCGGGATCGATCAGGCTTTTCTAGGCTTGGCTGAGTGCGATCAAAATGGCGACCTTAACGTATCCAAGTTTGGCCCTAAAATAGCAGGCTGTGGTGGATTTATTAATATCACTCAAAATGCCAAACAAGTATTTTTCTGCGGCACATTTACGGCTGGAAAATTAAAAATAGACACAGGGAATGGGCAGTTAAAAATTCTACAAGAAGGTCACATTCATAAATTCATTTGCCATGTTGAACAAATTACCTTTTCTGCTAATACCGCAAGAAAGAATAACAAACCGGTCCTTTACATCACAGAACGCGCTGTATTTCAGCTATCTGAACAAGGCTTAGAGCTTATTGAAATTGCGCCCGGCATTGATCTTGAACGTGACATCCTTCATCAAATGGCCTTTCTACCCAAAATAAGCCCAACCCTTAAAACCATGGATTCACGAATATTCAGAGACGAACTGATGGGATTAACGTTCACATCAAAAGTTCAATCAAGCTGTGCAGCCTAACCGTTTTTATCTCTATGACCTTCTGGTTCAACATAACCAAACAACAATAAGGAATGAGTAGTCGGAGATAGATTTATTTCATCAATAACAGACAGTTAAATGAATATTACTACCAGTAACATGAAATTATTTATTGCAAATATGGGAGAATCTCTCGGATAAAATCAGTTTAATATGCAAACAATGGAACTATGCTTTACCTCTTATTAAAGGGATTTTACATGAACAAAAAACATTGGATTGAACTTATTATCTTCATGACATATGCGTTGTTTGCTATGTCATGGGTAGCAGGCTCAATGATGACAAAAGACATCATGGCTTTTTACCATATCGAAGGCATGGCTGCTGCGACTTGGATGACCAATGCTATTACTATTGCCAAAATAATTGGTAACCTTTCAGCCGCGTGGTTACTCATGAAACTGGGCCCTAAAAAAGCTTTTGCTTTCGCCTCCTTATTAATTGTTGCGGGCATCATTGGCGCTTTTGCCTCTAGCTACCCACTATATGTCTTTTCACGGCTAGTAATGGGATTTGGCGGTGCATTTGTCATTGTTTACTTTAACCCTATTGTCGTGAAGTACTTCTCTGCTGAAGAACGTCCCATGGTCAATGGCATCAATGCTGCTGCTTTCAATACAGGTAACCTACTGGCGATTTTACTGACTGGTTCATTACTATCCACTTTTCAAAGTTGGCAATCTGTTATTTTAGCCATTTCAGCCACCAGCTTCGTTGTACTGATCGCTTGGTGGCTGGTCAGTGACAATTTTTCACTCACAGGGAACACCAATAATAGTGAGCCTCAACGTATATATACCCTCCGCGATGGCTTTAAAGAGCCCATCAATTTTTGGCTACCCATCGCTTATTCTGGCTTGCTCTTTTGCTACATTTCTATCTTTACCATTTTCCCATTAGTTCCCAGCTTCGCGGCTGAAGCTAAATACCTATCTTCTATCATGATTGCTGCCGGTATGGTCGGAACCGTAGCTGGTATTATGATCACCAAACGCTACCCACTTCGTATCCCTGTGATCCGTTTCTGTGGACTAGCCATGACTTTATTCGCCGCTATTATGATCAGCACTTCGAACCCAACCATTGCATACGCTGCTGCTTTTACAGCCGGATTCTTTATGTTTATGCCAATGACAGCCCTAATTACATTACCTCAAGAGCTACCCGATATGACACCAGCTCGTATCACGGTGATTTTTGGTATGTTTTGGTCCATTTCTTACATTATCGAAACAATCTTGATGTACATTTCAGGAACACTTGCCGACATAACGGGAAATATTGCAATTTCAGCAACATTTGCTGTGGCTTGTTCTTCAACTTTCTTTTTTGCCAGTCTATTTTTACCTGAGACAGGAGAAAAACCGGAATTAACTCAACCAATCAATAACAAAGCTTAAGGAGAGCATCATGCGACAAGTAAGTCCTAAACTACAGCCATGGTTAGATGCCTTTAATAAACAAATACAGCAGTTAATTGACAGTGGATTTAAATCAACCCCAACCAATGCTCGTGAAGGCTTAGCCAATCTAACTAAGGCGTTAGTTACGGCTGCACCGGACATTGCATGGATACAAGACGATTTAGTCACTGGTACCGAATTTGATGTTCCCGTACGTATTTACCACCCAGATCCAGAATCGTCCTTACCTGTTCTGATTTACTATCATGGCGGTGGTCACATGGCAGGCAGCATTACGGTCTACGATCCTATTTGCCGTAAGCTGGCCAACGCAACGCAACATATTGTCGTTTCGGTTGATTACCGCTTAGCACCAGAATGCCCTTACCCTTCCGGAGTAAACGACGCTTATACTGTTCTTCAAAATATCTGGACAACATTAAATAACCGTAATATTCCTTATCAAAAAACCATTTCCATCGCTGGCGATTCTGGCGGCGGCGCATTAGTGGCAACCGTAAGCCAACGAGCTCAAAACGACAAGACGGTGAACATTAACAAGCAAGTCATGATTTACCCAAGCTTGGATTACACCATGAACTCCGCTTCTATCGAACAAAATGCAAAAGGCTACCTTTTAGAGAAAAGTAAAATAGAATGGTATTTTGAGAATTACTTTCAGCATGGGGAAGACCCTTTACTGACATCACCACTGTATTGTGAGTTCACTGACAATCTACCAAAAACATTACTCTTTACCGCAGAGTTTTGCCCATTACGTGATGAAGGTATTGCCTATTGTGACAAGGCAAAACAGGCAGGCGTTTCTGTGCAACATGTGCATTTTTCAGACATGATCCACGCGTTTTTAAATATGGAAGATTTAGTCAAAGAAGAGTGTGACTCGGTATATCAAACCATTGCGAATTTTTTAAACCAGCACTAATCACCTTAGTTTAAAAGTAAGCACAAAAAAAGGTGAGTAATCTACTCACCTTTTTCGCTAAAACTGAATCCATAATTACCCTTCAACCACTTTCATCAGCAACGAACCATCAAACATGGCCTGTTTCACTAACGCAGCTCCCGGCATGGTCGCTTGAGTATAAAAACGACTCTGTTGCAAAATCAGATCATCATTATAAACAGGCAAAGATTGAGTACGGATGCATTCTTGAATGGCTGGGTACAAGATTGAGCGAGCTCGGTTAATCTCACCGCCGATCAATATTCGTTCAGGATTAAACAAGTTGACCATAATAGCAATGGCTTGCCCTAAGTGATGCCCCAGCTCCGTCACCACTCTCGCCGCTAGCGCATCCCCTGCTACCGCCGCATCACACACAGATTCAATCGTGATTTCTTGCTCCGCAAGTACAGTAGGATGCCCTTCATTAATCAAAGAATGTACTTGTTCACAAATGGCCTTTGAACTTGCTACCGTTTCTAAACACCCGTTGTTGCCACAGTGGCACCGCTTACCAAATGGTTTAATTTGTATATGGCCAAGCTCACCAATATTACCAATTCTTCCCTCTAGTACTCGGCCATCTAAAACAATTCCAGCTCCTACACCGTGATGAATAGAGATCAAAATAGAGTTATCGACTCCTTGAGAATTACCAAAAAGCTTCTCGGCCAAAGCCCATGCACGTGTATCGTTACCAATAAACACTGGCAATCCAGTGGCTTTATGAATTTCTGGGCCTAAAGGTAAATTACTTACGTCATAGTGCGGCATTTGAACCACAACACCATCAACTGAATTAATTAACCCAGGCAAAGAGATCGCAATGCTAGTGACTCGATCTAATTTATCTGCATGAGCTTGAAAAAACTTATCGATTTCAGCCAATAACTTATTAAGCACTTCTTCTTGACCACGTTCATCAATGTCCTGCCTTTCTTCAACAAGAATAGTGCCACCCAGATCATGTAAAGCGATGGTGAGGTAGCCACGCCCTAAGCGCATTGAAAGAAACTGCCATCCTTCATTATCTGTTTGAAGGCCAATTGCAGGGCGACCACGACTATTTGCTTCTTGAAACTGCGTTTCTTTGATAAGGTGTGCGTCGATCAGCTCACGTGTAATTTTAGTAATACTTGCAGGAGCTAATTGACTTATTTTAGACAACTCAATGCGAGAAATAGGGCCTAGCTGATCAATACATTTATACACCCGCCCTGCGTTTATTTGTTTTATATGGTCGATATGACCTGGCTGGGCTACGAACATTGCTTATCTCCAGAGTTCAAAGGCTCTATAGTTATTTTGGCTCTGAATTTTTTTACTTTGCGAAGTAATTGTGAAGTTAATTCTATAAAGTACGTGACATGCATCACGTTGAGTGTGAATTAAAAGCAATATTTGAGAGGTAATACCTCTTTAGGCTAATAAGCGAACAGACTTTTTTATTTCAATGAAAAAAATACCCAAGACAGAGGAACACCGTGTACAAAGTTAATGAAGTGTTTGAAACCATCCAAGGTGAGGGTTTCTTTACTGGCGCACCCTCCATTTTTGTTCGATTACAGGGCTGCCCTGTTGGCTGTGCGTGGTGTGACACCAAACAAACATGGGATGCTAATCCTATTGATCACGCTTCATTAGCTGATGTATTAGCAAAAACAGAAGATAATCCACAGTGGACAAACTTGGACTCTGACGACGTTGTAAAGCTTCTGCAAGATCAAGGTTACACAGCCAAGCACGTTGTGATTACTGGTGGAGAGCCGTGTTCATACGATTTAATGCCGTTAACTCAAGCACTTGAAACTGCAGGTTATCAGTGTCAAATTGAAACCAGTGGTACCTTCGACGTTCTAGCAACAGACAATACTTGGGTCACAGTCTCACCAAAGATCAATATGAAAGCCAAAATGCCTGTCATTGCTCAAGCGCTAGAACGCGCCAATGAAATCAAGCACCCTGTTGGCACGCAAAAAGACATAGACCAGCTCGATGAACTGCTAAAAGACAAAACCCTACTTCCTAACGTAATGATAGCCTTGCAGCCAATCAGCCAAAAGCAACGTGCGACAGAGTTATGCATTGAAACCTGTATTCAACGTAACTGGCGCTTATCAATCCAAACACATAAATACTTAGCCATCGCCTAATAGATAACCTTTGATTGATCCAAATCGCTTTTTAACTAAATTAAGGCGGTTTGGCTTCTCACCTTGCTCTCTCTTTTCTTATTCGCGCTATTTTTCCTTATTTCTCATCTGCCTACTTGATAAATCAAGCTACTGCCATTATTGATCTAAAGGGCCGCTCTTTAATCTACCTTTGAATGTAATCACTCTTCGTTTTTCATTCTAAACTTGATTAAGAACAGAGTTGTGCTCTATGCATGTAGTAAAATTACGTAATAAATGTAAAAACAAATTTAAATTTGGCTCAAAGTTTTTGAACCATTCTTGACGAAAAGTTTGAATCCTCAATTGGAGTGACGCATGTCTACAAAACTACGACGTACAAAAATTGTAACTACACTAGGTCCAGCCACTGACCGTGATAATAACTTAGAAAAAATTATTGCCGCTGGTGCCAACGTAGTGAGAATGAACTTTTCACATGGTAGTGCAGAAGACCATATTGCTCGTGCAAAACAAGTCCGTGAAATTGCGGCAAAACTGGGAACACATGTCGCTATTTTAGGTGATTTACAAGGCCCAAAAATTCGTGTTTCAACATTCAAAGATGGCAAAATACAGTTAGCTATTGGTGATAAATTCACTCTAGACAGTGATTTACCAAAAGGAGAAGGTAACCAAGAGTGCGTTGGCCTAGATTATAAAGAACTACCAAAAGATGTTAGCTCTGGCGATATTTTATTACTGGACGATGGCCGCGTACAACTGCGTGTTACCGCTGTAGAAGGCAATAAAGTGCACACTGAAGTCACAGTGGCAGGCCCTTTATCTAACAACAAAGGCATCAACAAAAAAGGCGGTGGTTTATCCGCTGACGCCCTAACAGACAAAGACAAGCAAGACATTATTACTGCGGCATCAATGAAAGTAGATTACCTTGCCGTATCTTTCCCACGCAATGGCGAAGACATGCATTACGCGCGCCGTTTAGCACGCGACGCTGGCCTAGAAGCGAAATTGGTCGCAAAAGTAGAACGAGCTGAAACCGTGGCGACCGAAGAAGCATTGGATGATATTATCCTTGCCTCTGATACTGTGATGGTTGCTCGTGGTGATCTCGGTGTAGAAATTGGTGATCCAGAATTAGTGGGTGTTCAAAAACAATTAATTCGTCGTGCTCGTAGCCATAACCGTACTGTGATTACAGCCACTCAAATGATGGAATCGATGATCACTAGCCCAATGCCAACACGTGCAGAAGTAATGGACGTGGCTAATGCCGTACTTGATGGTACTGATGCAGTAATGCTTTCTGCGGAAACGGCTGCTGGTGACTTCCCTGTAGAAACGGTTACCTCCATGGCAGAAGTGTGTATGGGTGCAGAAAAAATGCCATCCATCAACGTGTCGAACCACCGTATGGATCGTGAATTTGAGTTACCGGAAGAAACCATTGCTATGGCAACCATGTTTGCAGCGAACCACCTCAAAGGGGTAAAAGGCATGGTGACGTTAACCGAATCGGGCCGTACACCATTAATGATGTCTCGTTTAAGCTCTGGTCTTCCGATTTTTGCGCTTTCTCGTAATGAAGGAACACTAAACCGCGCTGCTCTATTCCGTGGTGTAACCCCTGTTTATTTCACAAGCGATGCAGACTCTGGACTACCATCCACCCATAAAGCATTAGAGACATTAAAAGAACAAGGTCTTCTGGACAGTGGCGATATGGTGATCATTACACAGGGTGACGTAATGGATACCATTGGTTCTACGAACTGCATGCGTATTGTTACTGTTAAATAATTTTTCAGCCTATCAAAACACATAATGAAAAGCCGCGAGCAATATAATGCCGCGGCTTTATTTTTGCTGAATATTATTAAAACTACGCTTTAAGCCAACCATTAGCCACCGCTTCTGAAATCAACTGCTGTGCTTTTTGCCACAACGTTTCTGAGCCTGCTTCAATTTTTTTATTAATCGTTAATGCTTGCTGAGAAGTAACCCCATGCTCTATCCAGCTCTGACCTTGATTATGATAATTCAATAGCATGGGAATAAGTCGGTCTAACGCTTTGCCAAATTTAGCTTCTGGGGTTTGTGCTTCTTCAAACTCTAGCCACAGCGCCAGCAGTTCATCTCCTTGCTCTTTTGGCAACAAGCCGAATAAACGGTGCGCCGCTTTTAACTCTCGCTCAGCTTGATCTTTTGACGCCTGTACGTCGTATACAAAGGTGTCACCCGCATCAATTTCAACCACATCATGCAAAAGCAACATTTTTACGACTTTGGTAATGTCTACAGGTTCATTAGCGTGCTCTTCCAGCAATAGAGCCATTAATGCGACATGCCAACTGTGCTCAGCACTGTTTTCTAATCTTTTTTCCGCACTCACAACTCGTGTTCTTCTCAGAACGGACTTTAGTTTATCCAGCTCCATTAACAATGTTAGCTGTTGTTCTAGTCTTTCCATTTCCTTGCCCACCTTTGCCTAAAGTCTCTTGTCCCTTGCTTTATTCTTGCCAGTCACTGTTCACAAGTGCCGTAAGAACATGGTCTTCCCATTGGCCATTAATAAACAAGTAATCTTTAGCCAAACCTTCATACTCAAACCCCGCCGCTTCAAGTACATTACCGCTGCGCTTATTTCTAGGAATGTACGCCGCCATGATCCGGTGTAAATTTTGCTCTTGAAACAGCCACTCGTTTGTTTTCATCAGGGCCCGGCGCATAATGCCATTGCCTTGCATTTCTTCATCCAGTGAATAGCCCACATAGCATGCGTGAAAAGGGTGACGAACCAAATTGCTATAACTAATGGTGCCAATCACTTCATCACTGCCTGCTTGCTGAATGATAAAGTAATACGCCAGATTAAGTTGATGTAATTCAACCAACTTGATCAGCCTCTGCCGCCAGCCCGCTGAAGTATAAAAATCTTCCCCTCTCACTGGCTCCCAAGGCGATAAGTGTGATTTATTTCGATAAAAATACTGAGAAATAACACTACTGTCGGATTGCTCGGCAGGACGAATGATCAAATTATCAACAACGAGGTAATTTCTTTTTGTCATATCCATACGTGACACAGTTACATCTTTTTAATTTCTTAAATTGAACATAGCAAAACGAGCCCAATTCTGAGCCCGTTTTTATCAAAATAGAGACCGCTTACCGTCGACCAATACTGTACTCACGCAGCTTATTCGCTATCGCAGTGTGCGACACATTTAAGCGTTTCGCTAATTTTCGCGTGGAAGGGTACGTTTGATACAGATTTTCAAGGATTCCGGACTCATAGCGCTTCATGATGTCATCTAACGAACCATCAATGTTTGCTTCAGGCATCGCCACTGCCATATCTGCTTTTGGTAGCTCAATCAATGACGCATCTAGCGTATTGCCATCGACCTGAGTCATCGCGCGTAAGATGGTGTTTCTTAACTGTCGCACATTCCCCGGCCACACATACTGGCTTAATAACTCAATAGTAGCTTCAGGTACTGACGGCTTCATCACTTTTAACTCTTGAGCAAATTGGGCAATAAATAAATCCAGTAACGCGGGAATATCACTCACTCTGTCTCTTAATGGCGGAATGGTTAACGACAACACATTCAAGCGATAGTACAAATCTTCTCTAAATGAGCCTTTATTTATCAGCTCACTTAAATCTTTTTGAGTTGCGCCTATAACGCGCACATCAACATGAATTTCTTTTTCTTCCCCTACACGGCGGAACGTACCATCTTGCAGTAAACGCAGTACTTTGATCTGCAAATGAGGGCTCATTTCACCGATTTCATCTAAGAAAACCGTACCCCCATCAGCTTGCTCAAAAATACCCTTCTTACCTTCTTCATTATTTTGGAAAGCACCTGGCGCATAACCAAATAATTCCGTTTCCGCGACATCATCGGGCATGGAGGCACAGTTAACCACTAAAAAATCGCCATCACGGTGGGAGCGGTTATGGCAAGCTCTCGCCAGCATTTCTTTACCCGTTCCCGTTTCACCTTGGATCAATAAGGGTTGATCAAGCATGGCCAATTTTTTCGCTTGTGAGATAAGCTGCTTGTGACGGTTTGAACTACCCACAAAATGCTCAAAGCCATGAACGCTATCATCTGGTAAAGACGGTGCCATTGCCTTCGCTTCTGATACCGATTTTAAAAGCACCACGGCACTGGCTAAAACAGACGTATTGCTGTCATCGGTAATGTAAACGGGCATTACTTCCATCAAGTAATCCAACCCATTCACTACTATGTTCGACTTTTGACGCGCTTTACTCTGCTCTAACCAGCGAGAAAAGTTAAAGTGCGGTAGCAACGCACTCGATGATTGCTCCATCATCTGCTCATGTGAAAGGTTGAATAAAGACAACGCTGCATGGTTAGCAATTTCAACTTTGCCATTTAAATTAAATGAGAACACAGGATCAGGTAGTGTAGTCAGTAATGCTCTTAGCTCAGTGTGCTCACGTTCACTTGGCATAAACTGGATCTTACGAACGTCTGTTACCCCAGAAATTCGGCGGATTTGAGCCATTAACTCTCTAAACTGTTCGAATTCAATTTCAGGGCAATTTAGGTATATTTTGCCACTGGTATCAATTTCAATACCGCGCAAGTCAATATGTTGAGTTGCTAAGATATCCAGCAATTCTCGTGTTAGACCTAAACGGTCTTCGCAAAATACTTCAAGCCGCACATTATTTTCCTTTGACGTCAGCACACTAGCGTGGTCATTTTAATAAGAATAGTATTCAAAATTTGAATGTGTCATGAAAAGTTGACACTTCGCTATAGTGCGATAAGAGCTGAACTTCGTCAAGATTTGAAAGACGGATACACAAAGCCCAGATTACTTTTTATCCATAATCTGGGCTCTAAGGCAGAGATATAAAAAACTCTACTTGGATTAGTTATTTTTCGAACTTAATTGTGATAATAAACTCTTTCTTACTTCACTCAATTTTGGCTTATTGTTATTCATCCAAGGTAATGGGCGCACCAACGCAATGGCTTTTAAACCAAGGCGAGCTGTCAGTAACCCTACTCCCACACCTTGTGCAGCTCTCGTTGATAAACGTCCTGCTAAGTCCATCGATAAGAGATCCATGCCTACATCGGCTACCACTTCCGAAGCGCCAGCTAATGCCATGTTCGTCAGCACCAACTTTAATAAACGAATACGAGACCAATACCCTAGTTCTACACCATAGACTTTAGAAAGTTGTTCTATCAGCTTTAAATTACGCCATGCCACCAGCAGCATGTCTACCGTGGCTAATGGACTCACAGCCACCATCAGAGCAGCTTCGCTGGAATACTTACCTACTAAAGCTTTGGCTTGCTTATCTTGATGAGAAAGCACCATTTGATCATACAACTCTAAAACTTCAGTATCATTATGAGTCGCAGCTAAAGAGTGCAACCAACGATCATATCCTGGGTGCTCAGTGCTTAATCCACTTTGTTTGGCCAATGCAACACAAAAAGGCTTCCCCTGTCCTATTCCATTCATATCCACTAATTTGGCCGCTTGCTCTTGCTGTGATATGCGTTTTTTCAGTGTTCTTAATTTCAGCCACTCTTTTGTCAGCGCCCCAACCCCCATTGTGGCAACAAAAGAAAGTAAACCAGCCCACCCCAACGCAAGCCAATCACTTGCCAGCCATTCGTTATACACTTGATCTACCGACTGCCACAGAGCTAATCCACCAAACGCCGCCAGACCAAATAAAAGAGATCGCCTTTTACCTGTTGGTTTCGTAAGCTCTTTTGTCAGGTCTTGTTCTATATCTGATTCACTTTCTGCCTGAACAGGCTGAGGTAAGAACTCATCTTGTTGCTGAAACTGGCGTTGAAGAGTTAACTCTTGCTCCTGATTCAGTGCTGATTCCTGAGTTTGCTCATCCGCTTCTGTAAAAATACGCTTTGATTTTAATTGGCTCATACTAATTTATCTCCTAGTAGGAACTGTAACGCTTTATCCATTCGGATATGAGGTAAAGGCTCATCGCTTTCATTGTCCAGTGGCCTGAAGTTAATAAAGTCAAAACTGTTTTCTTGCCAAAACTGTTCATTGGGTAAACGTTTGGGCACCTCACCCGGAAATAAGGTCATGGCATTGCCATCAAAATCATGACCACGTAAGGCCGGGATATTCTCCCCGCCAGAATGAACAAAGCCGGGGTTAGTCGCTTGAATCGACGACAAACTCATACAATCCATATCGATGCCTTCAAACGCGGCGGTTTGCCACGCTTCATGAATCATTTGCTGCAACAAAGCCACTAAATTAGGGTGCTGCTCTGGCGTAACATGATCGGCTTTTGTCGCGGCAAACAACACCTTATCAATACTTGGGGCAAATAAACGACGAAGCAGGGAACTGCGGCCATATTTGAAACTTTGCATTAACTGATCTATCGCCAATCTCATGTCGTTAAACGATTCAGGCCCCGCGTTCAATGGCTGTAAGCAGTCTACCAACACAATTTGACGATCAAATGTCGAAAAGTGTTCTCGATAAAACGCCTTAACCACTTTCTGTTGATAATATTCATACCGTTTCTTCAGCATGACAAAGTTTGATTCTTCATTCGCCTGAGAAAGTTCATGCTCAGAATATTTGTCTAGCCATACAAACGGAAAAAACTGCAAGACCGGCGCACCCGCTAATTCACCCGGTAAAACAAATCGCCCCGGTTGTACCCAATGTAATCCTTCTTCATTTTTACATTGGTGAAGGTATTCAGTGAAAACACCAGATAACTCTGCAATTACACGCTCGTCTGCGGGCGCAAACGGGTCAAAATCCGCCGCTTTATCGAGCCACTCTTGAGCCAACTTCTGGCGTGTGCCCACTAAAATTTGGGCTTGTTGTTTAGACCACGCTATGAAGTCCATGTCCAGCAATGGCAGATCCAATAGCCACTCCCCAGGGTAATCGACAATATCAACGTACAGAGTCGCGGTATCTTGGATCAGCTTCATCGGCCCTTTCGACGGTTTATAACGCAGTGCCATCCGAATTTCACTCACATCTTTGGTTGGCGATGGCCATGCAGGTGGTGTAGACAGCAAAGATTGCATGCCTTCATCGTAACCAAAACGAGGGACACACAAATCAGTTTGAGGCACACGTTTAGCGCCTAATAAACAACCATCACGCACAGCAGAAAATAAAGGCAGACGAGGATTAGTACCAGAATGGAGTAGCTGATTTACTAAAGAAGTAATGAATGCCGTTTTACCTGCTCTAGATAACCCGGTCACCGCTAAACGAACATGGCGATCCATCCCTCGGTTTACCCATTTATTCAACTCACTACCAATACGATTCATAGCTTTTCCTGACTGATTCATTTGCTAAAAGTAATATACCCAAGTGAAGATTAACTCATCATGAACAAAGGCTTCATCTGCCCAGTATGATTATGTCCATTACTGTGCATTTATCTATTAAGTAAATAACACAAACAAAAAATGCCGATGTAAATCGGCATTTATCAAAGTATCTGTTACAGCCTAAAGGTGTTTAAACTCTCTATTAACTTTAAATGAAGAAGAAGTCACGTACGCTTCCATGTCACGCACTTTATTTTCCATTTCTCTAAACTCGCCATCGAGCTGTTTAAGCAATTCACCAGGAGCCTGACCAGCCTGCCATGGCTTATTTTTCATTTTATGGCCACGCACAAACGAGGCTTGTTGAACATGCTCGATAGGCACTTTATCTAAAAATAGACACGCAGCGAGGTAAGCCATTACAACCAACAACCCACCGCCCAATAAAAACGCCGAAACCACTAAGATTCTGACTAACCAAATTTCAGCACCTAAGTAAGCAGCAAACCCAGCACACACACCACCAAGCTTACCGTTACTAGGATCACGGTAAAGTCCTTCTGCCATTAACGTTGCCTCCATTCTGGAACTTCTGCATCAAGAATTTTTTCTAAGGTCGCCACACGTTTTTGCATGGTTTCCGCTTTAGCAACCAACTCTTGTAACTGTTCCATTTCAGGGCCGCTTAAACCAGCACCGGTTCGGCGCTTACTTCGGTAGTGAAGTATTAACCAAAGTGGTGCCACAAAAATCATAAATACAATCAGTGGTACTCCGATAAATGCCATCGACATTCTTTCACTCCTTTTCTGCGCCTAACTATTTAATACGGTTATGATTTATCTTTCATGTTTTCTTTTAAACGAGCAAGCTCTTTTTCAATATCATCTTGCGCTTGCAGCTCTGCAAACTCTTGCTCTAGTGATTTAGATTTACCCAAACCATAGCTGTCAGCTTGAGATTCTAGCTCATCGATGCGGCGTTCATATTGATCAAACTTCGCCAATGCTTCATCAGTTTTACCTGAATCTAACTGACGACGAATATCACGACGGTTACCCGCAGCTTGACGGCGAATCACAAGTGCTTGCTGGCGTGCACGTGTTTCATTTAGTTTCGTTTCAAGCTCAGTGACTTCACTGGTTAATTTCTGAATTGTCTCTTCTACTAATGTAAATTCCGCTTGTAGGCTTCCAAGTACATCTTGTAGCTTTTGTTTTTCAATCAGCGCAGAACGTGCAAGGTCTTCACGGCTTTTTTGCAATGCAAGTGTGGCTTTTTCTTGCCAATCTTCACACTGAGCTTCCATCGCACTAATGCGGCGAGATAGCTCTTTTTTATCAGCTAGCGCTTTTGCTGAAGTAGTACGAACTTCAACCAATGTGTCTTCCATCTCCTGAATGATCAGACGGATCATTTTTTCAGGGTCTTCTGCTTTATCGAGCAGTGATGTCACATTAGCATTTACGATGTCTGCAAATCGAGAAAAAATACCCATAATCCTACTCCTTCGTAGTTTTGTCGTTAGTTATTGTGTTCTTGACTATAGTTATATCAGGTTCCATGCCAACTTTTAAAATCGTTAATTAACAATAAGTTAATCAAATCAGCATTAATAGTAGACTTATGATATGATTAATTTCACCACTTTTTGGCGAGATTAACCAATGAGAAAACCTGAGAACTTACTAGGAGAATCCGAATCTTTCCTTGCCGTTTTAGATCAAGTATCCCGACTAGCCCCTATTGAGCGCCCGATTCTGATTCTGGGAGAACGAGGAACGGGTAAAGAGCTCATCGCACGGCGCTTACACTACTTATCCAAACGCTGGAATGAACCACTGATCAGCCTAAACTGCTCAGCATTAAGTGAAGGACTTATCGATTCCGAACTGTTTGGTCATGAGTCAGGCTCGTTTACAGGCTCAAAAGGTCGCCATCAAGGCCGATTTGAACGTGCTGAAGGTGGTACGTTGTTTCTTGATGAGCTGGCCACCGCTCCGGCTGGCGTGCAGGAAAAGCTTCTCAGAGTGATTGAATACGGTGAATATGAACGTGTCGGTGGCACAAAAACCATTAATGCTGATGTTAGACTGATTTGTGCCACGAACGAAAATGTCGCAGACTTAGCTAATTCAGGCCGCTTTCGAGCAGACTTACTCGATAGACTCGCTTTTGATGTGATTCACCTGCCACCGCTTCGCCACCGACAAGCTGATATTATGTTGTTAGCCGAACATTACGCGATGCAAATGTGTCAAGAGCTTGGCCTAACCTACTTTGCTGGATTCAGTACCAAGGTCACTAAAGCGTTAGAAACCTACTCTTGGCCGGGTAATATACGTGAGCTTAAAAATGTCGTTGAACGTGCTGTTTTCAGACACAGTACCAACACAGGTGAAATTGAAGATATCGACTTAGATCCCTTCACTGCACCTTGGCACAATACCTCACCAGCGTCTTCACCACCGAGTGCTAACGCCACACCTAATCACTCCTCTACGCTGCCAAGTTTACCGACTAACTTGAAATCATGGTTGCAAGAACAAGAAGTCGAAATGATTCAAATGGCCATGTCTGAAGCAAAATTTAATCAACGTAAAGCCGCTGACTTACTCGGTTTAAGCTACCATCAACTAAGAGGCATATTAAGAAAGCATCATATTGTGGGTGAAAATGAAGATTCCGCATCCAATTCTTAGCCTCTTTTTACAAATAATGCTCTACAAAGGACTATTTATAGAGCATTTACTTATTTAACCGATACTTGTTTGGTAGCACTCGGAGAAAAGTGGTAAATTAAAAGACTTATTTTTCAATCGATAGCCGTCGTTATGAGCGCATTAATACGTTTACTAGTGGCCAGTTTTGGGGTCATTGCACTTACTGGGTGCAATGACGTAGAGCAAAACCGCGATATTCGCCAACAAGGCTTTGTATACTGCGGGCAAGGTAACCCAACGACTTTTAACCCCCAATTGACCGATGGTGGTATCACAGTAGAAACTCTTGGAGCCCAGATCTTTGATCGCCTTCTAGAGCTGGACCCGGTCAGCCATCAGCCAATGCCAAACCTTGCGAAAGGCTGGTCTGTAAACGAAGAAGGAACCGTCTACTCATTTACTTTACGTAAAGGAGTGGAGTTCCAAAAAACACAGTGGTTCACTCCAACCAGAACCTTAAATGCTGATGACGTGGTATTCAGCTTTGAGCGTCTAATTAACCCAGATAATGCCTATTATCATGTGGGGAATACTCGCTATCCGTGGTTTGAAAGTATTGATTTCAAAGGCTCAGTGGCGGAGATTAAAGCCATTAGCAGCCATGAGATCGAATTTCATCTCACTCGCCCTGACAATACGTTTTTATCCAATATCGCCACAGGCTATGCTGTCATTCATTCCAAAGAGTACGCTCAAAACCTGATTGCCGCTGATCGTAAAAACTTTCTTGATAGTCATCCCGTGGGCACCGGTGCATTTTACTTAGAAGAATATCAATCTGGTGATTTAATCCGTCTTAAACGTCATTTGTCCTACTGGAGAGGCATGCCGCCAATGGAGCAGATCGTTTTTGATATTTCTTCTCGTGGCACAGGAACATTGGCAAAATTCCTCAGTGGGGAGTGTGATGTACTCTCGGCTCCTGTAGCGAGCCAATTGCCAGCAATTACCAAAGAACGCAAATTTAACCTAGAAGCACAAACAGCAATGAAC
Source organism: Vibrio sp. Of7-15 (assembly GCF_022347565.1). Classification (GTDB taxonomy): domain Bacteria; phylum Pseudomonadota; class Gammaproteobacteria; order Enterobacterales; family Vibrionaceae; genus NORP241. The sequence goes on along the minus strand of NZ_JAKRGH010000002.1, from coordinate 428,543 downwards.
GTAGCTTTCATTGCGTTAGATACCAATCACAAAGCCCTGAAAGACCCTAGAGTCAGAAAAGCGCTGAATCTCGCCATTAACCGAGAAAATATCTTAAATTCGGTTTACTACGGCACTGGAACCCAAGCTCGAACCATTCTCCCACCTAGCTCTTGGGCATATCAGCAAGACAGCATTCAAATTCGCTATGACATGAAACTCGCTCGTGCACTGCTTGCTGAAGCGGGCTATGAAAGTGGCTTATCACTGACCATGTGGGTGCCTTTAGAATCACGTCCTTATAACCCAAGCCCAAGAAAGGCAGCTGAACTGATCCAAGCTGATTTTGCTGATGTGGGCATTGAATTAGAACTCGTCACCCAAGACAGGTTTGAGCGTACTCATTTATCCGATGAGAATCGAAGCGATTTAATCTTAACAGGCTGGATAGCCGATAATGGTGACCCCGATAACTTCTTACGCCCATTACTGTCGTGTAATGCAAAGCAGGCCGGATTAAATGTCGCCATGTGGTGTAACCCTGATTTTGATACCCTTCTTGATTTAGCGCGAGAAACCAATCAGCTACGCCACCGACTAAACTTATATCATCAGGCACAAAATGTGTTGAATGAGCTCATGCCTATCATTCCTATCGCGCATGGTATTCAATACCAAGCAAGCCACCAATCTTTGCAAGGCTTTCAAATGAGCCCATTTGGCACTCGCTCTTTTTCACAAGTATACCGGAGCGAATAAATGTTATTTATTTATACCATTAGACGCTTAAATTTATTCTTAATTACGCTGACCATTTTGACGGTCATTGGTTACAGCCTACTGCGTTTAGATACCACTGCGATGTGGGTACAAATGCCATTTTTTGATGGTTGGTTACTGTATTTAGAACAGTTATCTATAGGCAACCTTGGCGCGAATCAGCAAGGGGAACCGATTTTATTTGAAATCATGTCTGTATTCCCCGCCACACTGGAACTGTGCTTTTTTGCTATGATTCTCTCTTTACTGGTAGGTATCCCATTAGGGACAGTTGCTGGTATGAGACAAGGAAAATTTTGGGATACCGTTATCTCATCCACTGCACTTCTCGGCTATTCCACGCCTCTGTTTTGGATTGCCCTGCTTTTCATCATGTTCTTTTCATTGCACCTTGGCTGGTTACCCGTCGCAGGGCGCTATAGCTTACTCTACCAAATTGAACCACAAACAGGGTTTGCCATCATTGACGTATTTCTTTCCGATAAGCCCTATCGTTCAGAAGCTATACAAAGTGTCTTGCAACATTTAATCCTTCCCACTTTAGTATTGGCCCTAGCACCAACAACGGAAGTGATTCGCATGATGAGAGCATCAGTTGCTGATGTCATGACAAAAAACTTCATTAAAGCAGCACAAACCAAAGGTTTATCTAAATTTGAAATTGTTATGCGCCACGTACTAAGAAATGCCCTGCCGCCAATCATTCCAAAAGTAGGCATTCAACTTTCAGGCATGCTGACCTTTGCCATTATTACCGAGTCTATTTTTAACTGGCCTGGAATTGGTCGCTGGCTGTTAGATGCCATCGCAGAACAAGATTATGTTGCTATACAAGCCGGTGTGATCACCGTTGCTAGCTTTGTTCTTATTGCCAATATTTTATCAGATCTCGTCGGTGCACTTGTTAATCCACTGGTAAGGAAAGAGTGGTATGCTATCAAATAACGTTTATCAAGAATCCCGTATTCCAACCCAGATCGAACGTTTCTGGAATAGCTTTCGCGCCAACTCCTTAGCCATGTTTGGGTTTTGGTGCTTGATGCTACTGATCATCTTAACTGCCGTTTCACCATGGATTTCACCTTACGATCCTCAATGGCAGTCTGGACACTTACTTATGCCACCGTCGTGGGATCCAGCAGGGCAAGTTGAGTTTTTCCTAGGCACTGATGACTTAGGCCGTGACATTTTATCGCGGTTAATTTCAGGCTCTCAGCTCACTTTTGGCTACGCTCTATTGGTTGCGTTTTTATCTGCATTTATTGGCTGTCTTATTGGCGTTTTTGCAGGAATGACGAGTGGCTTAACATCCAGCGTGCTTAACCACTTACTTGATACTGTCATGTCGATCCCTTCCCTATTGCTTGCCATCATAATTGTGGCGTTTTTAGGACCAGGTGAGATGAATATCTTACTCGCGATTTGGCTAGCGCTTATCCCACGCTTTATCCGCTCTGTTTATACCGCTGTTCACGACGAAGTGGAAAAAGATTACATCATTGCTGCAAGACTTGATGGAGCGAACGACTTTTATCTATTGTGGCACTCCATTTTGCCAAACATCCTGACCGTCATTGTTGCGGAAATCACCCAAGCCATTTCTGTCGCGATTTTAGACATCGCCGCACTTGGTTTTCTAGGCTTAGGCGCACAAGCTCCAAGCCCTGAGTGGGGTGCAATTCTTGGCGACTCCGTGGAGCTGATCTACCTCGCTCCATGGACAGTGACCTTACCGGGCTTAATCATTATGTTTAGCGTTGTAATTGTAAACTTAGTGGGCGATGGCCTGCGCCAAGCACTTAATGCAGGTACGGAATAATGCCTTTACTCGATATACGCCACCTAACCATTGAAATAGATACACCTCATGGGCGTGTTAAAGCCGTTGACCGCATGAGCTTAACCATAAACGAAGGTGAGATCCGAGGTTTAGTGGGAGAATCTGGCTCCGGAAAAAGCTTGGTAGCTAAAGCCATTGTAGGAGTCACCAAAGATACTTGGCGTGTCTCTGCTGATCGAATGCGTTTAGGAAACATCGATTTGCTGAGCCTTTCAGCAAAAGAGCGACGCCGAATTATTGGCCGCGAGCTTGCTATGATTTTCCAAGAGCCTTCAAGTTGCCTCGATCCCTCTGAGCAAGTTGGCTACCAACTGGAAGAAACCATTCCTTCAAATACCTTTACTGGTCACTGGTGGCAACGCTGGCAATGGCGTCGTAAACAAGCCATTGCCCTACTCCATAAGGTCGGTATTAAGGATCACCAACGAGTCATCAACAGTTACCCGTATGAGCTAACCGATGGTGAATGCCAAAAGGTCATGATTGCTATGGCTATTGCTAATAAACCCCGTTTATTAATTGCCGATGAGCCAACTAACGATCTTGATCCTATTACTCAGTCGCAAATTTTTAAGCTGTTAAGCCGCATGAACCAAAATAACAGCACGACGATCCTTTTGATCAGCCATGATTTAACCACGGTAACTCAATGGGCTGACCGAATTACCGTTATGTATTGCGGCCAATCCGTTGAATCAGCTGGCCGTAAACAAATTCTAGAGCAACCTAAACACCCATACACTGTGGCATTGCTGCATGCGATGCCTGATTTCAGCCAAGGCATTCCCCACAAGTCCAAGCTGGAATCCCTACCGGGCTCTATTCCACCGCTTCAGCACTTACCAATTGGCTGTCGTCTTGGCCCTCGTTGCCCTTATGCCCAGCGAAAATGTGTTGAAGTTCCTTTTCGCCGTAACGTAAAAGATCACAAATTTAATTGCCATTTCCCACTGAACTTTGAGGAGAAAAAACATGACCGCTCTGCTTGAAGTAACAGATCTGAAAAAAGACTATAAGTACCGCACAGGCATTTTTACAAAGCGTGTCAAAGAAGCGGTAAAACCCGTCTCTTTTCAGCTAGAAGTAGGGCAAACTGTCGGCTTTATTGGTGAAAATGGCTCAGGTAAATCCACATTAGCTCGAATGCTGGCGGGAGTGGTTGAACCCTCTCAAGGGATCATTAAAGTAAATGGTGAAGTACTTGAACATAAAGATTACAAAACTCGCTGCAAGCTGATCAGAATGATCTTTCAAGATCCCAACACTTCTCTTAACCCTCGTATTCAAATTGGTCGAATTTTAGAAGGACCTCTAAAACGAAATACCAATATGACACCGCAAGAACGTGAGCGTCGTGTGAAAGAGACACTAAAAAGAGTTGGTTTACTGCCAGAACACGCTTACTTTTACCCTCAAATGTTAGCAACAGGCCAGAAACAACGTATTTGCTTGGCTCGTGCGCTCATTCTTCAGCCTTGTATCATTGTGGCCGATGAAGCGTTAAATGGGTTAGATATGGCAATGCGCTCTCAGATCATCAACCTATTCTTAGAGCTACAAGAAGAAATGGCGTTGTCCTTTATTTATGTGTCTCAACATATTGGGGTTGTTAAACACATTACTGATAAAGTGATGGTAATGCATGAAGGCTGTGTGGTTGAGAAAGGCCCAACAGACCAAGTGTTCTCTGATCCTCAGCACACCATTACACAGCGTTTGATTGAGTCTCACTTTAATGCGCCAACTCATGACAGAAGACTTCGTGTCAATCGAGCAACCCCTAAAATCGTCTGTTAACTCTATTCTTTAACACCCTACTCTAAAACAACACGCAATAAAAAAGCTCGGCCATCAGACCGAGCTTTTTAGTATTTATCGCTATGACAACAGAATTAACCGATGTGAGTCACGCCACCCATGTATTTACGTAATACTTCAGGGATTTCGATGCGACCATCAGCTTGTTGGTTGTTTTCTAAGATAGCAACCATAGTACGGCCAACCGCTAAACCTGAACCGTTTAGAGTATGTACTAGCTCTGGTTTCTTCTCGCCTTTACGACGGAAACGCGCTTGCATACGACGAGCTTGGAAATCCCACATGTTAGAACATGAAGAAATTTCACGGTAAGTCTCTTGTGCAGGAACCCATACTTCTAAGTCGTATGTTTTTGTTGCACCAAAGCCCATATCACCTGTACACAGAATCACTTTACGGTAAGGAAGCTCTAGAAGTTGTAGAACTTTCTCAGCATGGCCTGTTAGCTCTTCTAACGCCGCCATAGAATCTTCTGGTTTCGTAATTTGTACTAGCTCAACTTTGTCGAACTGGTGCATACGAATAAGACCACGAGTATCACGACCATAAGAGCCTGCTTCAGAACGGAAACAAGGTGTGTGAGCTGTCATTTTCAGAGGCAGATCAGCTTCATCTGAAATGGTGTCACGTACCATGTTAGTTACCGGCACTTCTGCTGTTGGAATAAGTGATAGTTTCTTAAGAGGAACATCACTTACTTGCTCAGTTAGCGGACTTGTGTGGAATAGATCTTCACCAAATTTAGGTAACTGACCTGTACCAAGTAAACTATCTGGGTTTACAAGGTACGGTACATACATTTCTGTATAACCGTGTTCGTCACTGTGCAGATCAAGCATGAATTGAGCTAAAGCACGGTGTAGACGAGCAAACTGGCCTTTCATTACGATGAAGCGTGAACCTGAAATTTTAACCGCACTTGCGAAATCAAGGCCACCAGACAGCTCACCTAAATCTACATGATCTTTTACTTCAAAATCATAAGCTTTTGGTTCACCCCAGCGAGAGATCTCAACGTTCTCATCTTCATCTTTACCTGTTGGTACAGAATCATCTGGTAAGTTTGGTACTGTTAACGTGATGTCTTCAAGCTTAGTTTGAATTTCAGCTAACTCTGCTTTCTTGGCATCTAGATCGCTACCTAGGGTACCAATTTGCTTTTTAATCTCTTCAGCGCCTTCTTTGTCACCAGCCGCCATTTTTTGGCCGATTTGCTTGGAGATGGAGTTACGCGTGGATTGTAAATTTTCAACTTCTACTTGAATGGACTTACGTTGTTCTTCAAGTTGACGAATTGTCTCTACGTCTAAGGTAAAACCTCGACGCTCTAATTTTGCAGCTGTTTCATCCAGCTCAGTACGAAGTAATTTAGAATCCAGCATTGCTAATCCTATGCTTTTTAGTTGTGAAAAAACGCGTTAGCTTCCATTTTTTATCAGAACTACGCGTATTGGAATATTTACTTGGGTAACGATAACGAAAAGACATTAGTTTTCATAGCGCTTTTGTGGGCTTTTTGTGTCTAAATCCGCCAGATAATCTAACTTTTCGCTGATCTTAGTTTCTAAACCTCGATTAGTCGGGAAATAATAGCGCGTTTGTTTCATTTCCGGTGGGAAATAATTCTCACCCGCCGCATATGCTCCAGGCTCATCATGAGCATAACGGTACTCCTGACCATAACCCAAATCTTTCATCAAAGAGGTTGGCGCATTACGTAAATGCACTGGCACTTCATAATCAGGCGAATTATGTGCGTCAGTAAGGGCTTGCTTCCAAGCGGTATACACTGCATTACTTTTAGGCGCGCACGCCAAGTAGACAATGGCCTGAGCAATGGCTCTTTCGCCTTCTGCGGGCCCGACTCTAGTAAAACAATCCCAAGCAGACAGGGCGATTTGCATGGCTCTAGGATCGGCATTTCCGATATCTTCAGAAGCAATAGCGAGCAAACGTCTCGCTATATATAACGGGTCGCACCCGGCACTTATCATACGTGCAGCCCAATAAAGAGCGGCATCAGGATTAGAGCCACGAATAGACTTATGCACGGCTGAAATTAAGTCGTACCACATGTCCCCTTTGTTATCGAAACGCGCGAGCTTTTCACCAGCCACTTCAGCTAACAGTTCAAGCGTGATCACCTTTTCACCAGAATCATTGGTTTCTGCCATGTCCACCAGCAGTTCAAGGTAATTCAGTGACATACGTGCATCACCATTAACCAGCTCAGCTAAGCGTTGTTTCACTTGCTCAGGAAACAGCAGAAATTCTTTACCTAAACCACGCTCATCATCTGAAATGGCTTGTTCAATCACCTGTTCAATATCACTTTGAGCTAGTGATTTCAGCTTGTATACCCGAGCTCGTGATAACAAAGCGTTATTAAGTTCAAAAGAAGGGTTTTCCGTTGTCGCCCCAATGAAGGTAACGGTACCGTCTTCAATATGAGGCAAGAATGCATCTTGCTGGCTTTTATTAAAGCGATGTACCTCATCCACAAATAAAATCGTGCGTCGCCCAGTCAGCTTATTCTCGCGCGCTTTTTCAATCGCAGCTCGAATGTCTTTCACACCCGATGTCACCGCAGACACTCGCTCAACTTCAGCATTTGCATAATTAGCAGCTACTTCTGCTAGGGTGGTTTTCCCGGTTCCAGGAGGCCCCCATAAAATCATAGAGTGTAACTGGCCAGCTTCCAATGCACGACGCAGAGGCTTCCCCGGCCCTAATACATGTTGCTGACCAATGTATTGCTCAACCGTTTGTGGACGCATACGAGCAGCAAGAGGACGAAAGTCTTCATCAGAAGAAAAATCTAAACTGAAGTTACTCACTGTTTATCGCTCTTAATTACGTTGATCATCAACATCTACTCCCTCAGGAATAGTAAACATGAAGGTTTCACTGTCTGGTTTTTTCGCCACAAACTGATTAAAAGCAAATACGCTGCTCTGCCCATCTTGCCCTATCACACTAAAACCTTTCACCACTCCTGATGACGTAATATCAATAATAAACTGGCTGGTATTTTCCTGTAGCTTTGGCGAGAGCGTAAATTGGTTGTCTTGCTGAGTGACTGTGTAGTTATCCCAATCTTTAGGGTTATTACGAGTGAGCAACACAAATGGGGTTTGCGCTGTTGCTTGCTCCAATTGCAATAGCGTTACCTGCTCCACAAATGGATTGTAATACCACAGGGTTGTGCCATCAGTCACTAACACATTTTCATCTGGTGTTTTGGTGTACCAACGGAATAGATTAGGACGAGAGATAGCCACATCGCCATCTCCCTCTACGATAACTTCACCTTCAAGGCTCGTTACTTTTTGTTCAAACTGCGCACTAAAACCATCGTATTTATTTAAGCGCTCAGTTAACTCCGACTGTGGCGATGCAAACGCATTCGCACTAAAGCACAATGCTAAAAGTAATAATTTTTTCATTAATCTTCTCTTACTGGCGGCGGCGCTAGTACTTCTCGGTTACCGTTATGGCCCGGAGCACTCACAATACCATGAGCTTCTAACTGCTCTACAATTCGCGCCGCTCGGTTATAACCAATTTTAAATTTACGTTGCACGCCTGAAACCGAGCCTCGGCGTGATTCAGCGACAAAAGCAGCGACCTGATCAAACAGCTGATCGAGCTCTTCTTCACCATCTGGGGATTCACCGGGTAGTAAGCTGTCAGCACCTTGATCGCCGCTAATAATAGATTCTATATATTGAGGCTTCCCACGTGCTTTCCAATCGTTAACCACGTTGTGAACATCGTCATCAGAAGCAAAGGCACCATGTACACGCATGGTATGACTTGATCCTGGTGGTAAATACAACATATCACCCATTCCAAGTAGCGACTCTGCGCCACCTTGATCAAGGATGGTTCTTGAATCAGTTTTGGTCGATACGGTAAAGGCAATACGAGCTGGAATATTCGCTTTAATCAGTCCAGTAATAACGTCTACTGATGGGCGCTGCGTCGCCAATACAAGGTGAATACCAGCAGCACGCGCTTTTTGTGCTAAACGGGCAATCAACTCTTCTACTTTTTTACCTACGACCATCATCAGATCGGCAAATTCATCCACGATCACAACAATGTATGGCAGTTTTTCCAGCATCGGTGGCATTTCATCCATGCTATCACCTGGCTTCCAAAGTGGATCATGGATTGGGTGACCTGCATCACTGGCCATTTTCAGCTTATCGTTAAAGCCTTTAATGTTACGAACACCCAGTGCCGACATAAGCTTATAACGGCGCTCCATTTCTCCTACACACCAGCGCAGTGCATTACCCGCATCTTTCATATCGGTAACCACTTCCGCTAATAAGTGCGGAATACCTTCATAAACCGATAATTCCAACATTTTCGGGTCAATCATAATAAATCGAACATCTTCAGGCTTCGCCTTATACAAGATACTCAGAATCATTACGTTCACACCAACCGACTTACCTGAACCTGTTGTACCTGCCACCAACATATGAGGCATTTTGGCCAAATCTGCAATTACGGCTTCACCCGCAATATCCTGACCCAAGACAATGGTTGTCGGCGACGTTGCTTCTTGGAATTTTTCACTACCAATAACATCAGACATGTAAACTGTCTCACGGTTCATATTTGGTAGCTCTAAACCGATGTATGGTTTACCTGGGATCACTTCAACCACACGAACGGCCATTGCAGACAATGCACGAGCTAAATCCATAGATAAGCCTGAAATTCGGCTCACTTTCACGCCAGGCGCTAAATCCAGTTCAAAGCGAGTAATTACAGGACCTGGGAAAATATCAACAACCGTCGCTTTAATTTTATAATCAGCTAATTTCGCTTCAACCAAGCGAGCAGTATCTTCCAGTTGCTCTCGGCTGATCATACTTTCACGCTTACCAGGGTTATGCAGCAGTTCAAGAGTAGGCATTGGTGACGTTGGTACAGGTAGATTCACCTCTTGCTGCACTAAGAATGGGTTCTGTTGAGCGGCCATATTTGCTTGCGCTTTAGACACAATATCCTGAAACGCTGCGACATCCGCGTCTGCATGTGTCGATTGTGGTGTCTGTGGCACTTCTGGCTGTGCCGCTGTTGCAGAAGAAGCTGGAGTAGCAGCTGCCGTCTGAGGTACTGCATTAGTAACCACTTCCTCTATCACTGGCTCGGGCTCAGGCTCAGGCTCAGGCTCAGGCTCAGGCTCAGCAGCGATAGATTCTACTGTTTGGTCAATAACGTCTTCAACCACTGGTTCAAATTTAGCAGGTTCTGTGAACGGAGCATCCGAAGGTATTTGCTCTTCAGGGACAAAGGCTGGTTCCACCACCTCTTCTACAACCTGCTCTTTTTCAACCTGTTCAGCCTCAAAAGTAGGTTCCACAACTTCAGGCTCTGCCAGCGCTACCGACTCGTGAGTATTTGGTTCCACTGTTGTAGCTTCAGTATTATCACTAACAGCGATATCCAGCTCTTCATGTTCAAGAATAGGCTCTACAGCTACTTTTTCGTTAGCCTTAACAGGCTCAGGCACAGCAACTGGCTCAAAAGCAGGTGTGTCTAACGAATCAGATGCTTCATCAACATGCTCAGACGCGAATTCTTCAAGAGAAACTTGTTGTTCACTGGCTTCACTATCCAGCTGTTGTAAGGCTTGCTCAACAGTCAGCGTTGATGGCGTTGAAACCGATTCAGACACTTCAAGCTCAGAAGCCACTGACTTAGATTCAGGTACCGGATACTCTTCTAAAGTATCTTCTGAGCTAATATCAGGAGCAATAAATTGCGCCGATGCCGCTTGTGGAGCAACATCATGTGTTTGCTCATACGCAACGGCCGCTTTGTCAAGCTCATCAATCTTGGCATTAAGCTGTGAGTGAATATCAAAGTATTCTTCATAGTGCCCCATGCCTTCTGAGCGAGCCGCTTCAGCCTCAGTTTGTTCTGTCACTGTTGTTTGAGAAGGAGGCTCAGTTGGATTCGGGGACTCAGCGGGCTCCGGCTCCATCGCCGTTGCTGGCGCTTCTACGTGTTGCTTTGCCATAGACTCAAAAGCAGCCCTATGCTCTGTAGTTGCTACTTCTGGCGTATCACCTTCTGTCACAACCCGATTTGCTGGCATATGAATATTAAACTGCCTCTTAGGCTCTGTTTCTGTGCTCAAGTCTGGGGCAAGATCGACGCTTTCACTGTTTGTCTCAATACTGTTGGCATCAATATTCGACATTGAATAGTTATCAATCAGTGGGTCTTGCATGGCAGTCTTATCAAAGGTTGGCTCGACCACATCACTGCTTTCTGCCCCTCTCACCTTAAAGCTGTTCACATTTGGCTCCACAACCTCATCGTATTGTGGTTTTTCCATATCGAACGAATCATGAGCAGAAACAGTAGTGTCTTCTGAACCTCGGACTTTATTCACACCCCAAGTAAAACTGTCTAGCGTCCATTCGCCAAGTGTATCTACAATCGTTAACCAAGAAATGCCAGTAAACAGTGTAAAACCAGCTCCCCATAAAAACATAAAGATCAGGGTTGAACCCAACAAATTAAAAATCGGTAACGTAAAACTCGTGATAACGTCGCCAACGACACCACCTGATGAGAAGTACCATAGGTCATCAAAGTTAATGTCTGCTAAACCACAGCTTGTCAGAAATAAAACCACCATGCCCAGAATGCGTGTACCTAGCACCATATAGTCCATTGGCTCTTCGGAGCTACGGCGACGGAAAAACACCCATGTACCCAATAATAAAGCTGCAGGTAAAGGGTAAGCCAATGATCCTAAGCTAAAGAAAAGCGTATCGGCAATCCAAGCGCCTGTGGAACCCGCTGCATTTTGAACAGGCCCAGCCCATGACGTTTGAGACCAAGAGGGATCAGCCGGGTTAAAACTGAGAAGAGAAACCATAATAAAAATGGAAACCAGCAGGCCAAGGATGAATGTGCACTCTTTAAGACGTTGAGTACCATTAAGTCGTCTGCTTTCACTCTGAATATCACTATCCTGGCTCAAGGGTACAACTCCATTATTTTTGTTAGGCATTAAGTTTTTTACACGTGACAGCAAAGCATTTTACCACTATTCAAACAAGCCGAGCGGCACAAAGCCGCTCGGATGACAGTAAACTGTAACCTTACCAAAACCAGTAAGGGATTACCTAATAGTTATCGGGTTTTGATCACCAAATGATTAGTTTGCTTCACTTCTTCCATAACAACATAAGTACGGGTGTCATTCACTCCAGGTAAACGAAGTAAAGTATCACCTAAAAGTTTTCGGTATGCCGACATATCGGACACACGAGTTTTTAACAAATAATCAAAATCTCCTGATACTAGATGACATTCTTGGATATCTTCTAGGTGTTGCACTGCGGTATTAAACTGCTCAAACACATCTGGCGCACCACGATTTAACGTAATTTCAACAAATACGAGTAGTGATGCATCCAAGAATTGTGGGTTTAATAATGCGGTATAACCACTAATGTACCCTTGTCTCTCCAAACGACGCACACGTTCCAAACACGGCGTAGGAGAAAGGCCCACGCGCTTTGAGAGCTCAACATTAGAGATGCGACCATCCTTCTGAAGCTCGTTAAGAATGTTGCGATCAATGCGGTCCAGTTCCTTGGAGGGCTTTTTGTAGTTATCTACCATTTTTTATTCCACCTTATTACTTCCTTGCAAAAAAATATACTACAACTTTTTAATATTTAGCATCAAATTCTGCTTTTTACAAACTATACTAGCTATTAATTCGATACTAGTACCCTACAACTAGTAAAAACAACCAAAAAAACAAGAGGAATTAGGATGATCATTGGCGTACCTAAGGAAATCAAAAACCACGAATACCGTGTTGGTATGATCCCAGCGAGCGTTCGCGAACTAATCGCACACGGACACCAAGTATTTGTTGAGACCAACGCTGGTTCAGGTATTGGCTTCTCAGACGATGATTACATCGCTGTAGGCGCATCCATTCTTCCTACTGCTGAAGACGTTTTTGCTAAAGCAGAAATGATTGTAAAAGTTAAAGAGCCGCAAGCAGTTGAGCGAGCTATGCTTCGTGAAGGGCAAATATTGTTCACATATTTACACCTTGCACCAGATTTTCCACAAACAGAAGACCTGATTAAAAGCAAAGCTGTCTGCATTGCGTACGAGACTGTAACAGATTCTATGGGTCGTCTGCCACTACTTGCGCCTATGTCGGAAGTTGCGGGCCGCATGTCTATTCAAGCAGGTGCACAAACTTTAGAGAAATCTCACGGCGGTCGTGGCCTACTTCTAGGTGGCGTACCTGGTGTTGAGCCAGCTAAAGTTGTTGTTGTTGGTGGTGGTGTTGTTGGAGCAAACGCAGCTCGTATGGCAGTTGGCCTACGTGCAGACGTAACAATCCTAGACCGCAATGTAGACACACTGCGTCGACTAGATGAAGAATTCCAAGGTCGTGCGAAAGTGGTTTACTCAACTGAAGATGCTATCGAAAAACACGTTCTAGACGCAGACCTAGTAATCGGTGCAGTTCTAATCCCAGGGGCTGCTGCACCTAAGCTAGTAACAAAAGAGCACATTGCTAAGATGAAGCCAGGTGCAGCTGTTGTTGACGTTGCAATCGACCAAGGCGGTTGTTTTGAAACATCTCACGCTACCACTCACGCTGATCCAACGTACATCGTCGACGATGTAGTTCACTACTGTGTGGCTAACATGCCAGGCGCGGTAGCACGTACTTCTACATTTGCTCTAAACAATGCAACACTGCCTTACATTGTTAAGCTAGCAAACAAAGGTTACCAAGCAGCGCTTCTTGAAGACGAAGGCTTCCTAGAAGGCCTAAACGTAATCAATGGCCAAGTAACATGTAAAGAAGTAGCAGAAAGCTTCAACCTAGACTATGTTGCACCACGTGTAGCACTTGAAGGTTAATTCTTCTTTTTATTACAAATTTAAGGGCATCACTACGATGCCCTTTTTTATTTCCGCTCCATCTACTTCCCCAGTCAACACTAATGTCAAAATAATCAATTGTAACAATGACTTAATTTACTGACTTTTCTTTCATTCTGACAAATTTAGACTATAAATATATGAGCAATCTAACTCATATTGATAGGGAATATTTATGGTCAGGAAAGCAACGACAAAAGATAAGAAACCAAAAGTGTGTTTAGTTTTACAGGGTGGTGGTGCTCTTGGAGCTTACCATATTGGTGCTTATCAGGCGTTAGAAGAAGCAGGGTTAACCCCAGAATGGTTTGCGGGTATTTCTATTGGTGCTTTTAATGCAACAATTTTAGCGGGTAATCCACCAGAAAAGCGTTTGTCTCAACTAGAAAAGTTCTGGGACAAAATCTCTTGGCCAGGCACTGATGTCAATATTCCTAATGAATTTGCTGAAACTTACAACCTTGCGAGTGCTTCACAAGCGTTAATTTTTGGCCAACCAAATTTCTTTACACCTCGCCCTATTAACCCGTTTTTCGCCTTCCCAGGAACAGAAGCGGCTACTAGCTTTTACAATACAAAACCTATCTTCAACACCTTTGAAGAAATGTCTGACTTTAGCCTGATTAATAGTGACAAGGTACGTTTAACGGTAGGAGCAACACGCGTCACCGACGGTGAGCTGATCTTCTTCGATAACAAGAGTACTACTTTTGGCCCTGAGCATGCGGTCGCAAGTGGCTCTCTGCCACCAGGCTTCCCTGCAACACAAGTCGGCGACGATCTTTACTGGGATGGCGGCGTAGTTTCAAATACCCCTCTTAACGGCATTCTTGATTTGGCCGACGATGAAGATTTACTAATCTTTATGGTTGATCTTTGGAATGCTCATGGTGAAGCCCCTAAAACCATGAATGATGTCCTATGGCGTCAGAAAGAAATTCAATACGCCAGCCGTACATGCCAACATATTGATGCCGTCGTCGCCCATAAAAACCTAGCTCACCTGAAAAATCAAACCCAAAACATTGTCGACAGTGAGGCAGTGTCTGATATCTCAGCACTTAAAGTTGGCAACAAAATCGATATTGTTCATATCACCTACGAGGCAGCAGCGGGCCACATTCCACTGAGCGATACAGAATTCTCCCGACGCTCCATCAGAATTCGCCGAGAAAGTGGCTATGAAGACATGAAAAAAGCCCTAGAAGAATCCCCTTGGCTAAAACGCCCGCAAGACTTACAAACTCACGTTCACCGTAAACATAAAACGGGATCATGGCTGGAAGAAAAGCCAAGTAATGTAAATGCTTTACCACGAAATAAAAAAGCGTCATAACCAGTAAACTTTATCGATCAAATCAAATGCTCATTCCTCCCCCTGGGCATTTGATTTTTATTGCTCATTTCCATAATCCCCCATAAATGATGCCCACCGCGATAAAGACATAACCTATAACATTTTCTTTAAACCCATCCATCATACAAGTCTTCCTTTACGTTGTTATTTTCCATACAATCACCTAAATATTTTTATCTAGCTCGGAGAGCTCATGAGCAACGTAAAGCATTCTAAACTTCTGATCCTTGGTTCTGGTCCAGCTGGATATACAGCAGCCGTTTATGCAGCACGCGCAAACCTAAACCCAGTGATGATCACTGGAATGCAACAAGGTGGTCAGCTAACCACAACAACTGAAGTTGAAAACTGGCCAGGCGGTGCAGCAGACATGACTGGCCCTGGCTTAATGGAGCAGATGAAAGATCATGCTGAGCGTTTCAATACTGAAATTATCTTTGATCACATCAACGAAACAGATTTCAGCCAACGTCCCTTCCGTTTAAAGGGTGACAGCGGCGAATACACGTGTGATTCATTAATCATCTCGACTGGTGCTTCTGCAAAATACTTAGGCTTAGAGTCTGAAGAAAACTTCAAAGGCCGTGGTGTGTCTGCTTGTGCAACATGTGATGGTTTCTTCTACCGTAACCAAAAAGTGGCTGTTGTGGGTGGTGGTAACACTGCTGTTGAAGAAGCACTATACCTGTCTAACATCGCTTCTGAAGTTCACCTTATCCACCGTCGTGATTCTTTCCGTTCCGAAAAGATTTTGATCGATCGTTTGATGGATAAAGTTGAAAACGGCAACATCATCCTTCACACAGACCGTGTTCTAGATGAAGTTCTGGGCGACGAAATGGGTGTAACTGGCCTTCGCTTAAAAGACACTAAATCGGATGCCACTGAAGAGCTTGCGGTAATGGGCGCATTCATCGCCATTGGCCACCAGCCAAACACCGCTATTTTTGATGGTCAGCTAGAAATGAACAATGGCTATATCAAAGTTAAATCTGGTCTTGAAGGTAATGCTACACAAACTAGCGTAGAAGGTATTTTTGCTGCTGGTGATGTGATGGACCATACCTACCGTCAAGCAATCACTTCTGCAGGAACAGGTTGTATGGCCGCCCTTGATGCAGAACGTTTCCTTGATGCTCTAGAGCAAACGAAGTAACAAAAAAACCAATAAACAAAGCCGGTGTTCTTCATCGGCTTTACTACTTTTTACAACCATATAAGTATTCGCCCCTTACCTGCTCTATCACTGAATTAGCACCATAACTGGCATATACTCTCTTCCTTATTGAATTAATCAAGCCTGAGTTCTATGGATAAAAAAACGCAACGCTCATTGAATCAGTGGCTAAAAAGTCAAAGTAAAATCGCTAAACGCTGGCTAATGCTGGCTGTTGGATTTGGTTTCTTATCAGGAGTGTTACTGCTAGGCCAAGCAGCACTACTGGCTGACATTCTTCACCAATTGATCATCGAAGGCACAGATAAGCAGGAGCTAATCTGGCATTTTATCGGAATTATCGTTTTAGTCGCAGGCCGAGCACTATGCAGCTGGGCAAGAGAAATATCGGGCTACCGCTGTGGTGAACAAGTTCGTTTGTACATTCGAGCTCTGATCTTAGAAAAGCTTCGCCAACTGGGCCCTGCTCATATTAAAGGTAAGCCCGCAGGCAGCTGGGCAACACTTATATTAGAGCAAGTAGAGGATATGCAGGACTTCTTCTCCCGCTATCTTCCTCAAATGTCACTGTCAGTTTTGATCCCTTTTGTCATTCTTTTGGTTGTCTTCCCACTAAACTGGGCTGCCGGGCTTATTTTCCTTTTTACGGCTCCACTTGTGCCATTATTTATGGCTTTGGTCGGTATGGGAGCAGCAGACGCTAACCGTCGTAATTTTAAAGCCTTACAGCGCCTATCGGGCCATTTTTATGACCGACTGCAAGCAATGACCACCATCCGATTATTCAATCGAGCTGAATCCGAAACCGAATTTTTACACAGTGCATCTGAAATTTTCCGTAAACGTACTATGGAAGTTCTCCGCTTAGCCTTTCTATCTTCTGCGGTCTTAGAGTTCTTTACTTCGATCTCCATCGCTATTGTGGCGGTTTATTTTGGCTTTACCTTTATTGGTGAGCTCAATTTCGGTTTTTACGGCGCAACCATTACCCTATTCTCAGGCCTATTTATTCTGATCTTAGCCCCTGAGTTCTATCAACCATTACGAGATTTAGGGACGTTTTACCATGCTAAAGCCCAAGCCGTTGGTGCCGCAGAATCCATTGTTAATTTCCTAGATGCAAAAGCAGATACAGTGAGCCACGGTGAGCAATCACTACCGACTCCCGAAAATATCCAGATTGAAGCCAATAACTTATCTGTACTCAGCACAGAAGGGAAAACATTAGTAGGCCCAGTAAGCTTTACGATTCAACCAGGCCAACAAACCGCTTTGGTCGGCCCTAGTGGTGCAGGTAAGACAAGCCTAATCAATGCCCTACTCGGTTTTCTTCCGTACCAAGGCAGCTTAAAAGTAAACGGCGTTGAACTTTCTGAGTTGAACATTAGCCAATGGCGTCAAACCATTAATTGGGTGGGGCAAAATCCTCTTCTAATTCACGGTTCAATCAAAGACAACATTACTTTAGGTAAACCTTCTGTCAGCCATGAAGATCTCGATACAGCCTCAAAACAAGCCTATGCTGACGAATTCATTGACTCATTAGGCTATGACTACACCATCAGCGATCGCTCTGGTGGTTTATCAGTCGGCCAAGCCCAACGTATTGCGTTAGCACGTGCCATGCTACAAAAAGGGCAATTTTGGTTACTGGATGAACCCACAGCCAGTCTGGATGCCAACAGTGAAAAACTACTGCTAAAAAGTTTGGAATCCCAAACACAAAAAAAGACTACGCTGCTAATCAGCCATCACCTTGACCAGCTTAACAATGCCGATCAAATTCTTGTCTTAGAGCAAGGTAACCTAGTTCAAAACGGCACCTTTGATGAACTCAAAGAACACGGTCTTTTCTCTGTGATGTTAAAAGCAAAACAAACACAAACTCACCAAAATAAGGGCGATCTGGATGCGTGATTTACTTCCTTATTTAGCTTTATATCGTAAACATTGGTTTGGCCTGACCCTTGGTATGGTATTGTCTTTTGCTACCATGTTTGCGGCCATTGGTTTATTAACGCTATCTGGCTGGTTTATTGCCGCATCAGCAGTAGCAGGTTTAACCATCGCACGTGAAACATTTAACTATATGTTACCAGGTGGCGGTGTTCGTGGTTTTTCAATGGCTCGAACAGCAGGACGATGGGGGGAACGTGTTGTTAGCCACAACGCCACTTTCAAATTACTGACTGAACTACGAATTTTCTTTTTCCGAAAACTGATCCCACTCATTCCTGGCCGCTTCTCAAAGCTGCGTGATGCTGACTTATTAAATCGCTTAGTGGCCGATGTTGATGCGATGGATCACGTCTATTTACGACTAGTTAGCCCTATTATTGTCGGTATCTTGGGTATTGCTGGTTTAACCGCTTTTCTTTGGTGGTTCGACCCTACAATAGGCCTCACACTCGGCTCAATTCTGTTAGCTCTTCTTCTTATTTGGCCTGTTATTTTTTACCAATTAGGAAAAGAAAATGGCCACCATCTAACATTGAATAAAGCCAGCCTTCGTGTGCGTACACTTGATTGGCTACAAGGCCATGCCGAGCTTCTGATCTTCAATGCAGAAAAAGAGCATCATAGTAAGGTTCTGACTGCTCAAGAAGAGCTGGTTCTTAATCAGAGAAAAATGGCGTCACTCACGGGTATGGCTAATGGGTTGTTACTGCTTGCAAATGGCTGGACCTTAGTACTACTGCTTTGGATCAGCGCCGACGGCATTGCAGGACAAGCACCAGACCCTCTCGTTGCTATGGTCGCCTTTGCCACAATGGCAAGCTTCGAGCTAATTATGCCAATTGCTGGGGCATTCCAATATTTAGGACAAACTCTGACTTCAGCTAAACGTTTGAATGAAATAATCAAAGCCAAGCCCGATACTGAATTTGATGAAAATGGCCACTCTGAGACAGCAATAGGCAATATCTCTTTTTCCGGTGTGCATTTTAAATACCATGATGCCGATACCAATGCCCTTGATAACATCAATTTAGACATCAAAGCCGGGCAAAAATTAGCTATTGTAGGCCAAACGGGATCAGGGAAATCAACCTTAATCCAACTCATCACTCGCCACTGGGATCCAAGTCATGGCCAATTAAAACTGGATGGGGTAACGCTTAACCAATGGTCTGAGCCTGCTTTAAGACAAGCCGTCTCTCTGGTTAGCCAGCGCGTCGATATTTTAAATGGCTCTCTTCGAGATAACCTACTCTTAGCGAAACCAAGCGCAGACGATAAAGAGCTATCAGACGTGTTAAATAAAGTGGGCCTTGAAGACTTGTTAGAGTATACCGCTTTAGACACTTGGCTAGGTGACGGTGGCCGCCAGCTATCAGGTGGAGAACGCCGCCGTGTTGGGATTGCCCGTGCTCTATTACACAATGCGCCGATTGTGCTGCTGGATGAACCAACTGAAGGGTTAGATCAAAAAACAGAACAGCAAGTGCTTAACGTTCTCAATGAACATACACAAGATAAAACAGTTATCTTTATTACTCACCGCCTCGTCGGGCTCAACGCCATGGACGCCATTTGTTTAATGGAACAAGGAGAGATCACAGAGCAAGGTACTCATGATGAATTACTGGCTCTAAAAGGTCGTTACCACCAGCTCTGGCAACGTGTATAACAAAGAACCACTAGCCTAAAACAAAAAACCGCAGCCAATCACTGCGGTTTTTCTTTTATATAACAACCAAATAAGAAAATTAAGCGTACTGCTGCTCAAATTCACGCATGAAATTCACCAACGCTTGCACACCTTCTAGTGGCATTGCATTGTAAATAGAAGCACGCATCCCCCCCACAGCACGATGGCCCTTCAGTGCTTTCAAACCTGCTTTATCTGCCAATTCTAAAAACTGACTATCTAACTCAGCATTTGCTAATTGAAAAGGCACATTCATTAAGGAACGGTTATCTGCGTGAACACCATTATGGTAGAAAGAAGAATTATCGATGTAGTCATAAAGCAGAGCAGCTTTCTCGATATTACGCTTTTCCATCGCTTTAATACCACCGTTGGCTTTTAGCCACTTAAACACTAAACCAGCCAGATACCATGAGTAAGTTGGTGGCGTATTAAACATGGAATCTTTAGCTGCCAGTACCGTGTAATCCAAGATGCTTGGTAGCGCTTGTTTTGCCACCCCCAGTAAATCATCACGAACAATCACAATGGCTAAACCCGCTGGGCCAATATTTTTTTGTGCGCCCGCATAAATAACACCATATTTAGAAACATCGATTTCACGAGACAAAATTGTGGACGATAAATCAGCCACAATAGGCTTATCGGTAACAGGCAGATCACGAATTTCAATGCCATCAATAGTTTCATTCGGGCAGAAATGAACATACGCAGCTGACTCACTAAACTTCCACTCCGACGCTGGTACAATCGCTTTTTTACCATCACGCTCACAGGTTACGTCCAACACGTTTGGCTGACAGTATTTTTTTGCTTCTTCTACTGCGCTTTGTGCCCAATAACCACCGTCAACATAATCTGCGCTCTTAGCGTCACCTAATAAGTTTAATGGTACCGCGGCAAATTGCGCACGAGCGCCCCCCTGACAAAATAACACTTTATAATTATCAGGAATGGATAATAAATCTCGTAAGTCTTGCTCGGATTGCTCGGCAACTTGAATGAATTCTTTGCTTCGGTGGCTAATTTCCATCACTGACGTGCCCAAGCCATTCCAGTCAACTAATTCTTGTTGGGCTTGCTTTAAAACATCTGCTGGTAACATTGCTGGACCAGCACAAAAGTTATAAACCTGTTCCATGATTTTTTATTGCTCCTGCTAGGTGCGAGATTAGAAATGACATTACTATTATTTGATTTAACACGTTTCACACCAAAGAGAAAAGCGGAAAGTGATCTATTTCTCTTTTTTCAGCTAATTTTCTTGCTCAACGCCTTAATAAGAAATGTTTAGGCATAAAAAAAGCGCAACCCTATGGCTACGCTTTTGTATTTTTATAAATGACTAAACTTATTCAGTCACAGCATCATCAGCTGAATCATCTGCAACAGGTGCCGCCGCTACCGCTTCAGAATCGCCTTCTGAACCTGCATCAACTTCTTCTCCTTCAACAAGTTGCTCTTCTGGCTCATCGATACGTTGAAGACCAACAACGTGCTCGTCTTCGGCTGTACGGATCAGAGTAACACCTTGGGTATTACGGCCCACTTGGCTAACTTCTGCAACACGAGTACGTACTAACGTTCCGCCATCAGTGATCATCATGAACTCATCACCGTCATCAACTTGAACAGCACCCACCACGCTACCGTTACGCTCAGACACTTTGATAGACACAACGCCTTGAGTTGCACGGCTCTTCGCTGGGTATTCAGATTGAATAGTACGCTTACCGTAACCGTTTTCAGTCACCGTTAAGATATCGCCATCGGTGTGTGGAACAATTAATGAAACAACTTTGTCGTCGTCTTTTAATTTAATACCACGTACACCAGCAGCAGTACGGCCCATACCACGAACTTGATCTTCCATGAAGCGAACCACTTTACCCTCTTTCGAGAACAGCATGATGTCATCATTACCTTTCGTAATATCAACACCAATCAGTGAATCACCATCACGTAAGTTCACCGCGATAATACCGGCACTGCGAGGGCGGCTGAAATCAGTTAACGGCGTTTTCTTAACCGTGCCGTCAGCGGTTGCCATAAAGACAAACTTATCTTCTGCGTACTCTTTCACTGGCAAGATAGCAGTGATGCGCTCACCTTCCTCCAGTGGAAGTAAGTTAACGATTGGTTTACCACGAGCTGTTCGGCTCGCCAATGGTAACTGGTACACTTTCAACCAATACATACGACCACGCGTTGAGAAACACAAAATAGAGTCATGTGTATTAGCAACTAACAAGCGCTCGATGTAATCTTCATCTTTCATTCGAGTGGCAACTTTACCTTTACCACCACGACGCTGAGCTTCGTAGTCACTCAGGATTTGGTACTTCACGTAGCCTTCGTGTGACAAAGTAACTACCACGTCTTCTTGGTTGATCAAATCTTCCAAGTCGATATCGTGGCTTGCCGCTGTGATTTCAGTACGGCGAGCATCGTTAAAGTTTTCTTTAACTTGCTCTAATTCTTCACAGATGATTTCCATTAAACGCTCTGTGCTTGCCAAGATATGCATTAACTCTGCAATCTCTTCTAGAAGCGCTTTGTACTCATCAAGAATCTTCTCATGCTCTAGACCCGTTAACTTATGTAAACGAAGGTCCAGAATCGCTTGTGCTTGTTGCTCAGTCAGGAAGTACTGACCTTCGCGGATACCATATTGGGGCTCTAACCAATCAGGACGAGCCGCATCAGTACCTGCACGCTCAAGCATAGCGGCAACGTTACCTAAATCCCAACCACGAGCAACTAAAGCAGATTTCGCTTCAGCTGGAGTTGGTGCATTTCGAACTAGTTCAATAATTTCATCGATGTTGGCTAGGGCTAACGCTAAACCTTCGAGGATATGTGCACGCTCACGCGCTTTACGTAGTTCGAAGATAGTACGGCGAGTAACCACTTCACGGCGGTGATTAACAAAGCACTTCAACATGTCTTTTAAGTTGAACAGCTTAGGCTGGCCGTTATCTAGGGCAACCATGTTAATACCAAACGTCGTTTGCAGCTGAGTTTGAGAATAAAGATTGTTTAGAACAACTTCACCCACAGCATCACGCTTACACTCAATAACAATGCGCATGCCGTCTTTATCAGACTCATCACGCAGTGCACTGATACCTTCAACTTTTTTGTCTTTTACTAGCTCGGCAATCTTTTCAATTAAACGAGCTTTGTTTACTTGGTATGGGATTTCGGTAACAACAATGGTTTCTTTACCATTCTTGTCCGTTTCGATATCCGCTTTCGAGCGCATGTAAACTTTACCACGGCCCGTTTTATAAGCATCAATGATCCCTTTACGACCACTGATCATCGCCGCAGTTGGAAAATCTGGGCCCGGAATGTAGTCCATTAGCTCATCAATCGTGATTGATTCATTATTGATGTACGCTAAACAGCCATCGATCACTTCACCTAAGTTATGTGGTGGAATGTTCGTCGCCATACCTACCGCGATACCAGAAGCACCGTTAACCAGTAAGTTAGGAATTTTTGTTGGTAAAACTGCTGGAATTTGCTCAGTACCATCGTAGTTGGGTACGTAATCAACAGTTTCTTTGTCCAAATCGGCAAGTAACTCATGAGCAATTTTTGACATGCGTACTTCGGTGTAACGCATTGCCGCTGCTGAGTCACCATCAATCGAACCAAAGTTACCCTGACCGTCAACTAGCATGTAACGTAAGGAGAACGGCTGAGCCATACGAACAATGGTATCGTATACAGCACTATCACCATGCGGGTGATATTTACCAATTACGTCGCCAACAACACGGGCAGATTTTTTATATGGTTTGTTCCAATCATTACCTAGTACATTCATCGCGAACAAAACGCGGCGGTGTACTGGTTTTAGGCCATCACGCACATCGGGAAGAGCACGACCAACGATAACTGACATCGCATAGTCAAGGTACGAACCTCGAAGCTCATCTTCAATATTTACGGGCGTGATCTCTTTAGCAAGATCGCTCATAGAGCCAATATCCCTCAATCATTTCTGTCGTATAAAGTTATACGTGCAAGGAGCGAGAATATACCATAATTTCACTCCCTTCGGCACCACTTTCCTCTTCTTTTACTACGCCCAGAGCAAGATTTCTATCAATTCACGATCAAATTACAACCGAAAAGGCTATTACCTTGAAAAAGAACTGATAATTGATGAAAAAACATACATTAGGTCTACTTCTTTCTCTCTTTGTCTTCTAAGCCCTGTTTTTTTCACTGCTTTAGTTATAATGCGCACAAGTTATAATGCCCGAATAGACTAGAGGGAAATGCGTAATTATGACCAAGCAGCAAAATGTCGACCCGGCAGAAATAAAAAAATTTGAAGACATGGCATCCCGCTGGTGGGATCTCGAAGGTGAATTTAAACCACTCCATCAGATCAACCCTTTGCGCCTGAGCTTTGTTCTAGATAAAGCAAATGGCCTCTTCGGGAAAAAAGTGCTCGATGTTGGCTGCGGTGGCGGCATTTTAGCTGAAAGCATGGCAAAACAAGGGGCAGACGTTACAGGCTTAGACATGGGGAAAGAGCCTCTTACTGTGGCTCGTTTGCACGCACTTGAAACCAATACCCAGCTTGAATACGTACAGCGCACAGCTGAAGAGCATGCAGAATTACACCCAGAGCTTTATGATGTGGTCACTTGCATGGAAATGCTAGAGCACGTACCAGATCCAGCGTCTGTGATTGCTTCATGTGCCAAAATGGTGAAGCCGGGAGGTCATGTATTCTTCTCCACACTTAACCGCAACCTGAAATCTTATCTGTTTGCGATTGTCGGTGCAGAACAAGTACTAAAGTTAGTTCCAAAAGGTACTCATCATCATGACAAATTTATTCGCCCTTCAGAGCTAATAAAAATGATAGATTCAACACCATTAACAGAACAAGCAATGACAGGCTTACACTATAACCCACTAACAGAAAATTACTGGTTGGGTAACAATGTAGACGTAAACTACATTGTTCATACTGTAAAAGACATTTAATAAACTGGGTAATATTTTCGATAAAGGCACTTTCGAGTGCCTTTCTTTTTTATCGCACAGAACACACAATACGCTCACATATTATAACAATCTAGCTACTCTTTTGGATAAGAAATAACCACACATCTGTTAGATGAAATAAGAAATAAAAACCAGAAAAAAATCAAGAAAAATAATTTTTAACTGTATAAAACGACATCAAAATATTACCTTGATTTTTTGATCACTTTTCGTGACCTATTTGCCTCAGTTAGCGGCTACTTACATATTTTTTTTATTCCCCATCTTATCCACAGGCACAGATTATTTCTGAACTTGAAAATAGAACGAAACCTCACTATCTTGTAACCAATTCAATTATAGCCCCCTATATGTAGTGTTATTTGTACTATATTGAAAATAGGGGTAGATCACATGACCGTTCTAAAGAATTGCAAAAGTTACAGAATAAACGGTCTAACGCTGTAAAGTTAGGAAAACGACGAAAAATGAATCAACAACTGACCGTATCTAAGCGTGATGGACGTAAAGAAAATATCGATCTTGAAAAAATCCACCGTGTCATTACTTGGGCTGCTGAAGGTCTAGATAATGTTTCTGTTTCTCAGGTAGAGCTGAAATCCCACATTCAATTCTACGACGGTATGAAGACATCGGACATTCACGAAACCATCATTAAATCTGCTGCTGATCTTATTTCAGAGCAGACGCCAGATTATCAGTATGTTGCCGCTCGATTAGCCGTTTTCCATCTTCGTAAAAAAGCGTATGGTCAGTTTGAGCCACCAGCGCTATTTGATCACGTCAACCGTCTTGTTGATATGGGCAAATACGACAAGCACCTTATCGAAGATTATAGCGCAGAAGAATTTGCGCAAATGGACAGCTTCATTGTTCACGACCGCGACATGAGCTTCTCTTACGCAGCAGTGAAACAGCTAGAAGGTAAATATTTCGTACAAAACCGTGTTTCTGGCGAAATCTACGAGAGCGCGCAGTTCTTATACGTATTAGTTGCGGCTTGCCTATTCGCTAAGTACCCGAAAGACACACGTTTAGACTACATTAAACGTTTTTACGATGCGGTATCCACATTCAAAATTTCACTACCAACACCAATTATGTCTGGTGTGCGTACACCTACGCGTCAATTCAGCTCTTGCGTACTGATTGAGTGTGATGACAGCCTAGATTCTATTAACGCAACAGCAAGCTCCATTGTTCGTTACGTATCTCAACGTGCAGGTATTGGTATCAATGCTGGTCGTATCCGTGCACTAGGTTCTGAAATCCGTGGTGGCGAAGCCTTTCATACAGGTTGTATTCCTTTCTACAAATACTTCCAAACAGCCGTAAAATGTTGTTCTCAAGGTGGTGTACGTGGTGGTGCCGCAACCCTATTCTACCCAATTTGGCACCGCGAAGTAGAATCACTACTGGTTCTGAAAAATAACCGTGGTGTTGAAGAGAACCGTGTTCGTCATATGGACTACGGCGTACAAATCAACAAACTGATGTACACTCGCCTGATCAAAGGTGGAGACATTAGCTTATTCTCTCCATCTGACGTGCCTGGTCTATATGATGCTTTCTTCGCAGATCAAGATGAGTTTGAGCGTTTGTATGAGAAATACGAACAAGATGCATCCATCAAGCGTGAAACAGTCAAAGCGATCGAGCTGTTCTCACTACTAATGCAAGAACGTGCATCAACTGGCCGTATTTACATTCAAAACGTTGACCATTGTAATACACACAGCCCATTTGACCCTGCGGTAGCGCCAGTTCGCCAATCGAACTTATGCTTAGAAATTGCTCTACCGACAAAACCACTCAACAACGTAGCTGATGACAGTGGTGAAATTGCATTATGTACTCTGTCTGCATTCAACTTAGGCGCGCTAGAGTCTCTAGACGAATTAGATGAATTAGCCGATCTAACCGTTCGTGCTCTTGATGCCCTACTTGATTATCAAGACTACCCACTTCCAGCAGCCCAAAAAGCAACGGTTAACCGCCGTACTCTTGGTGTTGGTGTGATCAACTATGCCTACTACCTAGCGAAAAACGGTGTTCGCTACTCCGATGGCAGCGCAAATGGCCTGACTCATAAGACATTTGAAGCGATTCAATACTACCTACTAAAAGCGTCTGTTGGCCTAGCCAAAGAGCAAGGTGCTTGCCCTGCTTTCAATGAAACAACCTACGCTCAAGGTATTTTGCCAATTGATACTTACAAATCTGAACTAGACAAGATTTGTGATGAGCCTCTTCAGCTGGATTGGGAAACATTACGTGAAGAGATCAAAACTCACGGCTTACGTAACTCAACACTGTCTGCATTAATGCCATCAGAGACATCCTCTCAGATTTCAAATGCAACCAACGGTATTGAACCACCACGTGGATATGTTTCGGTTAAAGCTTCTAAAGATGGTATCCTTAAGCAAGTTGTACCTGAATATCAAGAGCTGAAAGATAACTACGAGCTACTGTGGAACATTGGTTCTAACGACGGTTATCTACAACTTGTTGGTATTATGCAAAAATTCATCGACCAATCGATTTCTGCAAATACAAACTACGATCCGAGCCGTCAGCCAAATGGCAAAGTGCCAATGAAGCTGCTGCTTAAAGATTTGCTAACCGCTTATAAGCTTGGCTTAAAAACCCTGTACTACCACAACACTCGTGATGGTGCAGATGATGCTCAATCAGATCTCGCTCAGCAAGATGATGATTGTGCAGGCGGCGCATGTAAAATTTAATCTTGTTTTTTATTTAGGGAGCCTAAGTGCTCCCTTTCGTATTTTGAGGACACCATGGCTTACAGCACTTTTTGCCAAACGAAAAACGATCAACTTAAAGAACCGATGTTTCTTGGTCAATCGGTCAATGTTGCTCGCTACGACCAACAAAAATTTGAGATTTTCGAAAAGCTGATCGAAAAACAATTGTCCTTTTTCTGGCGTCCAGAAGAAGTTGATGTATCCAGTGATCGCATTGATTATGCAAACTTGCCTGATCATGAAAAACACATCTTCATCAGTAACCTAAAATATCAAACATTACTGGACTCAATCCAAGGCCGCAGCCCAAATGTTGCCCTACTGCCATTGGTCTCTCTACCTGAATTAGAGACGTGGATTGAAACGTGGTCGTTCTCTGAAACCATTCACTCACGTTCTTACACACACATTATCCGTAATATCACCAACGATCCTGCGCTGGTCTTTGATGATATTGTTGAAAATGAAGAAATTTTAAAACGTGCGGGTGATATTGCTCACTACTATGACGATCTCATCCAAGCAACCAATGACTACCACCGCCTCGGTGAAGGCAAACACACCATCAATGGTGAATCCATCACCGTCGATAAGCGTGAACTGAAAAAGAAACTGTACCGCTGCCTAATGTCAGTTAACGCATTAGAAGCTATTCGTTTCTACGTAAGTTTTGCATGTTCATTCGCTTTCGCTGAGCGTGAGCTGATGGAAGGCAATGCAAAAATCATCAAGCTTATTGCACGCGATGAAGCTCTGCACTTAACCAGCACCCAACACATGCTTAACCTGCTTCGCACAGGCCAAGACGACCCAGACTTCGTCGAAATCGCTAAAGAGTGTGAGCAAGACTGTTTCGATCTATTCAAAGCAGCCGCAGAGCAAGAGAAAGAATGGGCTGAGTACCTATTCAAAGATGGCTCAATGATTGGCTTAAACAAAGACATCTTATGCCAATACGTTGAGTACATTACAAACCTTCGTATGCAAGCGGTGGGTCTAGCCCCTGCCTACGCGGAAGCCAGCCAAAACCCAATCCCATGGATCAACACTTGGTTATCCTCTGACAATGTGCAAGTTGCCCCTCAAGAGGCTGAAATTAGCTCTTACCTTGTCGGCCAAATTGATAATGAAGTCAGCGCTGATGATCTAGGAGATTTTGAGCTGTAATGAAAATTCACATTAACCGCATCACAACACTAACTACAACATCCGACAAGTCTCTACTTGAAGTGATGGAATCGCAAGGTCTGCAAGCAGAATACCACTGCCGGAGTGGCCATTGTGGCGCGTGCCGTTGTACCTTAGTGTCAGGAGAGGTGGAGTATGACAGTTTCCCTCTTGCTTTTTTAAATCCAGGAGAGATTTTACCCTGTGCCTGTAAAGCAAAAACCGACGTGGTGCTGGAAAATGTGCATTTTGAAATGATCAAAAAACAAGCATAATGTGGAGGGCCTATAACGCGATGTTGTAGGCCCTTATTCTATGTAAACCATTGGCATACAAACATCCACATCATGACAACCATTTCATTTACTTTGACAGTCAGACTTTAAATTTTACTGATAAGATCACCTATTAGGCTGACAATACCGGAAAGACAAAATCATTAAATATAGGTAACTAAAAAAGGCCGGAAAACCGACCTTTAATGTTTGCCATAATTACAAAAAATTAAACGCTATAACGCGGATTGAGGCACGTAAATTTCAGACTCGCGATGGATGGACTCATAGTGGCCAAACATCGGTTTCTTTTCTAAACAACGACGCAACATATCGAGCATTAACGCCGAAAGCACAGTTCGCGTATCTTTATGATCATAATTACGCTTTAGTTTAACTAATTGCCCCCACTCCCCATAAGTCGTAGACAACGCAACAGCAACCATTCCATCAATAACAGGACCAGACGACAAACCAAACGCCGTTTGTGTTCGCTCGCGTGTCGCAGCAGCTAATGCTAACGCAGCAGCCAGAGGATCTTGATTAGCCAATTGTTGCTCAACCTTAGAAGATAAAATCCAGCCCTGTTTGATATGCTCTCGGCTTTGTTCATCTTCTTGCATCCAGTTCGTTAAGTAACCACCTGTCGATTGTTCAGCAACCGTGATGTTGACCTTAAACTCCGCCAGTAATGCCCCAACATTCGCCAACATAGGCTCATCAACACTGACGACATTATCACCTAATTTAGTGTATATCGCTTCCAGCAAGCGCATTCGGCCATCATCATGACTAGGGCCAAATAGCTTCACTTCGATAAACGGTAATGAAGAGCGGTAACCAATTTCATAACCAAGTGGTAGACGAATCTCACTGAGCATGTCATTAATACCAGATTCAGAAAGACCAAATGTGTATAAACGGCTACATTCACTCGCTGTTAGCGTTGGGTTCCATTGTCGTAAGCGCGGTAAGATTTGATTTTCAATCATGACTTTAAATTCACTCGGAACACCCGGTGTAAAAAACACTTTAGCGTCATTTAAAGTAAGATAGAAGCCGCAGGCAGTACCTACAGGATTATCAATTAATTCAGCACCTTCCGGAAGCATCGCCTGTTTTAAATTACTCTCAGGCATCACGCGATTAAGCTTTTGGTATTTCGCCTGCATCTGATCAAGCCAAAAGGTTGATAAATTAAGACCAACATTTGCAGCTTGTGCAGCAGCAGCAGCACTTAAATCATCCGTTGTTGGCCCCAAACCACCATTTACGATAACCACATCAGATTGCTGACTTTGAAGCTCAATTTCTGCCGCTAAACTCGCCAGTTGATCGCCAACCGTAGAGCGTCGAGTAAGGGCAAACCCATGCTGATAAAAAAGGCGAGATAGCCATGCTGCATTGGTATCAACAATATCACCATGTAAAACTTCTTCTCCGGTGCTGATCATTGCAACTTGCAACATGCACATTACCTCTCTTCTTAAGACCAAAACATCAAATGATAGAACAATTTAAAGCTAGCAGTGAAAACATCTGCTCAGCGCTTTCTTATACACTATTATTTACTCCAATAAAACCGTAAAGAAATAATTACAAAAACAGTAAATTTTTTAGTACATATAGCTTGTATTAAGAAAATATATCTGCAAAATAGCCACAGTCAGTTAATTTTCACGCCTTTTATGAGATAAATTGAATAATATTCTCTTATAAAGCACTCATATCTATTTTGCATCATTGATTAACTGGCACCGAACGTAAAGATAAATGAACACTACTGAGTGACACCTATGAAAAATACTAAACTACTTGGCAGTACTTTAATTATTGCAGGAACCACAATTGGTGCCGGAATGCTGGCTCTTCCCCTTGCCTCTGCAGGATTAGGCTTCACGACATCACTACTGATTATGCTTGGCATGTGGGCGCTAATGGCTTATACCGCTCTTCTTATGCTTGAGCTTCATCAGTATTCAGATAAAAACGCAACGCTG
This sequence comes from Vibrio sp. Of7-15, assembly GCF_022347565.1. Lineage (GTDB taxonomy): Bacteria > Pseudomonadota > Gammaproteobacteria > Enterobacterales > Vibrionaceae > NORP241. Next base: position 397,735 of record NZ_JAKRGH010000002.1, on the reverse strand, counting down.
CATACGTTGGCAAAACAATTTCTTGGCGAAAAAGGGAAATGGGTAGCAACGTTTGCAATGCTGTTTCTCTTTTATGCGTTATGTGCCGCTTACATTGCGGGTGGTAGTGCTCAATTTAACCAAAAACTACAGCAGTGGTTTTTACTCGATATTCCAACTGAACTCGGTACGGTTCTTTTCACTATCATTATTGCTACGATTGTTGCGGTAGGCACTCACTCTGTGGACATCGTAAACCGAGTCTTATTCAGCTTAAAAATAGTCACAATGATCGTAATGCTGACAGTACTCACACCAAACATTCAGCAAACTAACTTACTGAGTATGCCTATTCAGCAAGGCCTGATTATCTCTGCCTTACCGGTTATTTTTACTTCATTTGGCTTTCATGGCAGCATTCCTGCTGTCGTAAAATATTTAGATCTCGATATTAAATCATTACGTAAAGCGATCATTATTGGCTCTGCTATGCCACTGATGATCTATGTATTATGGCAGCTTGCTACTTTAGGGGTGGTTAGCCAAGAGCAGTTAGTTTCTCAACAAGGGGTAAGCGCTTTAGTCCACACTTTATCAACGGCTCTGCATAACCCAACCATTGCCAACACTGTGTCTATTTTTGCGGATTTAGCCCTTGTAACTTCCTTTTTAGGCGTAAGCTTAGGTTTATTTGATTTTCTTGGTGACAGCATCAAAAAAAGCAATACCGCTAAAGGGCGTTTAATGGTGGCCTTTATCACCTTTACTCCACCATTGGGCTTTGCTCTTTTTTACCCACAAGGCTTCATTACCGCTTTAGGTTATGCCGCTATTGCTCTGGCAATCCTCGCTATTTTATTGCCAGTGGCGATGATCCGTGTTGCTCGCATAAAAAATGCATCGCATGAGAACTCTTACCAAGCCATCGGTGGCAAAACAGCACTAACTATTGCTGGTGGTTCGGGTGTCTCCATTATCATTGCCCAATTACTTATTACATTTGGTGTACTCCCTGCCTTAGGGTAATTTATTACTTTATTAAGTATTTCTGAGCCTCTTATCAAATTCGCTGATAAGAGGCTTTTATTTCTTTTTCTTTCCTGAAAATCACCATAATTTCAAACTGAAAATCAGATTAATCTGTGGCTTTTTAAGTAAAATCGTAGATAATTGTGAGTCAGATCATTTTCTCTTTATCAACTTCAGGAGCTCCTCAGTGAGGAAACAACAATTCGCAGCGCTGCTACTAGGGTGTACAGCTTCATCACAAGCACTGGCTTGGGATCACGCTTCCCATATTGAACTGTCCTACCAAGTAAGCTGTAGTTCTGATATCTATAATAGCTACTGCGTAAATTCACCTTATGAGTTATCACTGACTAAAGGCTCTCCTGAACAAAAAGTAAAAGCCGAAGATACAGCTGGTACCGATCTTCCTCTGCATTTGTCCCTGTCTGACGAAAAAAACTGGGACTACTTATTAGAGCAGTCATATACCATTCTTGGTCTGAGTGTCGCTACTGTCGGCTTAATGACCTTATTGCCAGAGAGCATCACTAAGTGGGATGCAGAAGCACGAGATCTAAGTAACCTAGGTAAAAAGTGGACAGATAATGTTTCCGCTGGCCCAGTATGGGACGGTGACGAACATTTCCTAAACTATGTTGCTCACCCGTATTTCGGTGGTGTGTATTACACTGCAGCACGTCATTCAGGTTTCAATGAATTTGAATCGTTCTTGTACTCTTTCACGATGTCGACTTTCTTTTGGGAGTATGGTGTTGAAGCTTTTGCCGAAGTTCCATCAACTCAAGATATTATTGTCACCCCGCTATTTGGTGCCGCAGTAGGTGAATTGATGTTCCAAACAGAGCAAGAGATCGTAGCAGAAGGTGGGGAAGTTATGGGGTCTAAAACCTTGGGAGATATCAGCCTATTCTTCCTAAACCCAGTAGGTCATATCCACTACTGGATCACTGATTGGTGGGGAGATGATACCGAAGTAAATATGAACTACAGCCCTTGGTTTGGCAATCAATCTGCAGCCAGTTACGCTCTTGATGCAGGAGCCCCATACGACTCACAATTTATTGGTTTAGAGTTCAAACTAAATTTCTAAGCTATAGTCTCCCATGCCTTTATCATTCATACTTTTGAAGGCATGGGTCAACAACCTCTCATATCCTTTATTAATTTTTATAACATTTATTTCATTTTGTTGATCTTGTGCCACAAAGCAGACATTCCTTTCAACAATTTTTCTCCCTAAAATACAAAACAGCGTATCTTTTGCTATAATTCTGGCCACTTTTGTGTGTGTTAGGTTAACAAGTTCATGTCTGTAAGTTGCTACGCTTCTCTAAACTCCTTATCGACTCCTATTTGGATCTTTGACCTTGATAACAAACGCATACACTGGGCCAACGAAAAATCCCTAAGTATATGGAACTCTCCATCATTAGATGAGCTTTTACAGCGTGACATGGGAAGTGACATGTCAGAAGCCGTTGCTGCCACCCTTGAGTCTTACCGTAAGCAATTTGAAAAACAGCAAGTAATAAAAACCTGGTGGTCACTTTCCCCTACGGATACCACCAAAACACTGCTTTGCCACTTTTCGGGCGTCACGTTAGATGATGGACGTTTAGCTATGTTGGTGGAAGTATTAGGTGATGAAAATACCTTGAAAGGAGATATTGCCCTTTCAAATAACTCTGGATTAGCTCTGCTATTCAATGCAACAGGAAAACTCACCAGCTCTAACCGTACTTTTGATAAACGCTTTGGTCGTACACTTACGTCTTTACAAACTTTCACGACTGACGCAGAAAAGGCAACCAACTGGCTAAACACCGTTCAGCGAGACAAAGCTTTTTTAGAAGAATGCTATTGCTGGACAGGCACACAATATTCGTGGTTTCAAGTACAAGGCGTATGGCTGGATAAGCGCCAACAGCTTTTGCTCACTCTAATAGATATTAATGAACAAAAACAACAAATTGCTGATGCAAAATATCAAGCCGAGCACGATAAGTTAACTGGATTACTAAACCGAGCTGGTTTAACCCAAACCATGTTAACACTGCAAAGCCAACATCAGCCCTTCTCACTTCTTTTTATTGATCTCGAAGGATTTAAACTCATCAACGACGGCTACGGCCATGACGTTGGTGATAAACTACTTAACCAAGTAGCCAAACGATTAAATCACAAGCTGTTTAATAAAGGTCACATTGCCCGTTTAGGCAGTGATGAATTTGTTGTTTTAATCAAAACAGAGCAATTTAAAAGCCCAGAAAGATTAGCTAAATTATTAATCCAAACTCTTAATCAGCCATTTAATCTACCAGACATCGACCCTCTTTCCATTGGGTGCAGTATTGGTTTAGCTCACTACCCTGCTGATGCTCCCGATATTGCAACGCTTCTTGCCCAAGCCGATATGGCCATGTACGAAGCAAAGCAAAGAGGCCGCAATCGCTGTCACCACTTCAGCCCCGCAATGGCTGCGGATCTGCAAAGAAAAATGCGATTGAGGCACAGGCTTTCATGCTCCATTGGCACAAAGCAACTCCAGCTCCACTTTCAGCCTATTTACGATATTAACTCAAGAGCGCTTAAAGGCTTTGAAGCCCTTATACGCTGGAATGACGAAGAGCTCGGCTTTGTTTCGCCGGGTGAGTTCATCCCATTAGCAGAAGAGACGGGGCAAATTGTACCTTTAGGGAGCTGGATATTACGCTCTGCTTGCCAACAATTGAACCACTGGCACAAGAAGCACAATACACGCCTTATGATGAGCGTTAATCTATCTCGGACTCAACTACAAGCAGGGTTAAGCTCTTACATTGCCGATCTAATGAATAAATACGATATTTTACCAGAGCAATTAGCGTTAGAGCTCACAGAGTCCGCCATGCTTAAAGATTTTAATGAAGCGAAACAATGCATAAACGAGTTAGCAGAATTAGGCTTAGAACTTTATTTAGATGACTTTGGCACCGGGTACTCTTCACTTTCGCAGCTCCAAGATTTACCTATTAGCACTGTTAAGCTCGATCAAAGCTTTGTACAACAGTTTGATAGCTCAGGAAAAGCCATTGTTGAAGCAACCCAAGCGATTTGTAAAAGTTTATCGCTAAAGCTCATTGCCGAAGGAGTCGAAACATCAGAGCAACTCGAGTACCTTCGTCAATGCAACTTTCACTATTGCCAAGGTTACTTTCTAGGCAGGCCCATGTCAGCGAAAAGCATTGATGAGCAACGCTTACTATGCTGATAACGTTGCCTTAACCAACCTCATTTATTTATTCGCTAACCGGGCTCTGAGTAAAATGTTTCGTGGAGTGTATTCACGTTCGCAAAAGTGATCCAGCTGGACCTCGTAGCCTTTTTCTTTCATAAATAAAGCGCGATCTAAGACTAACCAAAGCTCTAAAGGGCGTTTGAAGACTTGCTGTACCAAGTCCATTTTTTCAACTAACTCAAATCGCTGTTCACCACATTTCAACCAATATGAAAAATCAGTGTCATCAGGAAGTGTGATACCTTTTTTATTCGCCGCCCACAAACAAAATGCTGAAAACCCTTCAGAAAGCTGCGACTTTTTGATACTAGGAACGGGTAAATAGCATGAACTCTGATTGATTGCACGCTGCAACGAGTCAAAACCAAGGCGATAGGTCACTTCCTGAATACGATGCTGTACCGTTCTTTGCCCAGCCGTCACCGTTTCTTGTAAGGGCAACCGCAAATCTTGCTTATCTAAGCGCAGCAAAGAGGCTTTGGCTTCATATGACAACGGCTGATAATGTTCTGTTTGAATCAAGTGATAACAACACGGAGAAATACTTACGGCTTCAGATCTCACCTCTGCCACTTTTTTAAGTAATGTAACATGCAGATCACCACACGCATGTAGGGCCACCGCATGCTGCTTTTCTTGTATGTACTGCAAACTCGAAGAAGAAAAAGCATCAGCTTCAATAAAAGTCATATCCAGCGATTGTTCATTCGCAAACGCCTGACCATCCGTGCACAACTGTGCTTGTATCTCAAGACTAGTTACCGTTGAGGTTGGCCTAGAAGCCAATAAACGCCCTAAATACCCTTTTCCTGCACACCACTCTAGCCAATTTTCACTGCCCGACTGTTCCGCAGCCGCAGCAAACTCGTTAATTTGATGCCATTTTCGGCCAGGAACTCCAACATCTAACCCTCGCCTTACTTCCTTATTAGATGTGGGAAGATCAGGTAACTCACAAAGATCCCGTAACTGTTTCGCATAAGGGATCCACTGGCTAATCTCATTAGTCAGCTGATCAGGGTTATTTTTCAAATCAATAACGTGCTGTAACGTCTGGCTATCAAGCCACTCGCATAACTCAGGAAGTTGCTCACGCCACGGGAAATCAAGATAGTGATAAAGTGAATGTTGCCAAAAAACGCGAGATTCGAACAGGAGGGAATCTAAAGTAGAAAAACGACGGTGCATAGTAAGCCTCAAAGAATGAGTGTGTATTGTATGAGGCTTACTCAAAAAATCCAGTGTTGTGATTAACGAACTGGAAGCTCTATGTGTTTAAACATCTCTTCAATTTCTGCATTGTTTTTAAGTGCCACCGCTTGCTCAACCACAGGGCGTGTTAGATGTGGTGCAAAACGTTCCATAAAATCATACATATAAGTACGTAAAAAAGTGCCCTTTCTAAAACCGATGTTGGTTGTACTTGCCCCGAAAATATGGCTAGCATCAATGGCAATTAAGTCAGTGTCGGTTTCAGGATCAATCGCCATACTTGCAATCACACCCACTCCAACGCCTAAACGAACATACGTTTTAATAACATCCGCATCCGTTGCCGTAAACACAATCTTAGGGGTCAAGCCTGATTTATTAAATGCAGTATCCAGCTCAGAACGACCAGTAAAGCCAAACACATAAGTAACTAAAGAATACGCAGCAAGATCTTGAATAGTCACTGATGACTTTTGCGCCAGAGGGTGATCTTTTGTAACCACAATAGAGCGATTCCAGTGGTAACAAGGCAACATCACCGCATCTTGATACAAATGAAGCGCTTCCGTTGCAATAGCAAAATCAGCAGTCCCTTTCGCGACAGCATCCGACATCTGGCTTGGCGTACCTTGGTGCATGTGTAATGAAACTTTCGGGTAACGAGCAGTGAACCCTTTGATGACATCAGGCAGAGCATAACGAGCTTGAGTATGAGTGGTTGAAATATTAAGTGTCCCGACTTCTGGGTGAGTATGCTCACCAGCTACAGCCTTAATACCTTCAACACGGGAAAGAATGTCACGAGAAATACGAACGATGTCTTCGCCAGCACTAGTGACCTTGGTCAAATGTTTTCCACTTCGCTCGAAAATTTGCACACCGAGTTCATCTTCAAGTAAACGTACTTGCTTACTGATCCCAGGTTGAGACGTGTATAAGCTTTCTGCGGTAGAAGAAACATTTAAATTGTGGTTTACCACTTCAACAATATATTTGAGTTGTTGTAATTTCATCTCTATCGCCTCGTAATCCATTACTGCATACCAGCACTGTGCTGTATTCGATATAGTTATATCTCGAAATGGCTATTTTTCCTAGTAATTGTCTTGTTTTACGGTTAATAATGGCGCAAAACTCATGATAAATAATCATATTCTATCTTTTTAGTTTATTTTTAAGTCATTACTATAATAAAAGCTGGATTCGCCTTCACATAAAATGATCGCGGGTGCTTAGAAAATAATGAATAACTGCTAAAAAGATGACAAACTCACGTATACTAAATGGATGTGCTTATTTATCACAATAAGCATTATAAATTACAATAATGAAAACAAGGTGCTACCAGTGGTAATATGTATAGTGTATCCTAACTGTTTGCACCAATTGCATGGAATGTAGACTTTTCTTATGAATATTGCTTTGATTGTCGGGTTGTTCGCCCTTTTACTCGCTCTTATTATTGGCTATAACGTGATTATTCAATATCGTTCTCGTATTGAATCTGCAAAAAAACAAGAAGCAGCGAAGCATATTGCCGTAATCGAAACAACAGAAGAGTTAATGGGTAATGCGCACCACCTGCCTTACAGTAAAGAATTACTCGTTTGCTTAAACCAACGTGTACTCGATGCCCTACAAGCAATGTACGACATCGACCCAACGAACCGCACTCTTGCGCAGCGTATTGCGAACATGGAAGAGCAACTCCGTCAGCTAAAAGAAAATTACGCTGGTGGTGAAAGCACCAACTTGAAAGTACCAAGTAATGATAAACAAGCGATCATGATGTTAAAGCTGGTTAAACGCCTGCGCGACACATTACGCTCTGAGCATAAAAAAGGCCGAGTGAATACACAGGTTTTTGTGGCTGAAAATGCTCGCTTAGAATCCATTCAGGTTCGAATCAATATCGAAAACGTCGTAAAACGCGCTAACGATGCAATCACTCGTGGCCAAGTGGGTACCGCAAAACAGTTGTTGAAAAAAGGGATTGATGCTCTTTCAACCAAAAATGACGGTTACTCAAATAAAGCACGTGCTCGTCTTCAATCTATGCTTGATGAGATAGATAATAAGAAAAAACAACAACATGACGAAGAGCGTAAACAACATCAAGACAAACATAAAGATGATGACATTGATGTACTCTTCCAACCAAAGAAAAAATGGTAGAATATTACTTATCATCATTCCATTAAAGGTCGCGATTGCGGCCTTTTTTCTACACTCTATTTATTCGTACTAGGTTTATGAGAACAGATAACGACACAATCCACGCTCTACTTGAGCCAGTGAATGCATTCTTACAATGCGCAACCCCAGATGCTTGGATAGAAGAAGCCAAAAAACCTGAAAACCTCACAGCCCTTTTGGTTGATCACTGCAACTGTGAATTGAAAGCCAGTCAAACCGCGATGTGGCTAGTGCGAAAGTACGCGGTTGATAAAGAAAGTGGCGAAAAGATCTTATCTTGGGCTAAACCGTACGAAGACTTTGTGTATCGAAAGCAACGCGATATTGTATTTCCTGAAAAGAAACACATGCAGTCTAGCGAATTAACCTTAAAAGAAGGTTTTCCTTGTGGCCAAGATCTTATCGATAAAATGGTCCGATTAATCAAAGAAGAGTTCCATCACTTCGAACAAGTCCTAGAAATCATGGACAACCGTGATATTCCATACCAAAACCTCACAGCAGGCACCTATGCAAAAGGCTTAATGAAGCACGTAAGAACTTACGAGCCAGCAGCGCTTATCGATAAACTAATTATGGGAGCGTACATTGAAGCTCGCTCCTGTGAACGCTTTGCTAAATTAGCCCCTTTCTTAGACGAAGAGCTGCACAAATTCTATGTGTCACTGCTTCGTTCTGAAGCTCGCCACTACATGGATTATTTGCAGTTAGCAACCGACATTGCAGGTGAGGATATCTCGGAGCGAGTGCAGGAAATCGGACGTTATGAAGCAGAACTGATTCTACGTGAAGAAAAAGAATTTCGATTCCATAGCGGTATTCCTGCGGCCGCTTAGTTCTCTCATATTCACTATCTTTGCACTCATAGGTACGAAAAAGGGCAACCATTTCTGGTCGCCCTTTTATTTAATCAACAGAAACTGCTATTTTTCCGTTTTTTCAGCCTTTGGCTTTTTACGTTTGTCAGTCACTTCCCATTTACCGTCTACATACAGAGCTGTCCAGCCCGATGGTTTGCCATCGTTCTCAGTACGGACATAGTTCTCTTTTGATTTACGGCTAAAACGTACTACCGTTTTGCGACCATCCGGGTCTTCCGTTGGTGCGGTTGTCAGATACTTAAACTTATCTGAAATACGATCGGAGAATCGAACCAATTCTTCCACTAACGGTGCTCGTGTTTCACGAGATTTAGGGAAAGTACTCGCAGCCATAAATAGACCAGAAGCCCCATCACGCAACACGAAGTAAGCGTCTGAATTTTCACAAGGCAGCTCTGGCAAATGCACTGGATCTTCCTTCGGTGGCGCAACTTCACCATTCTTCAGAATCTTACGTGTGTTTTTGCAAGTCTCAGAGGTGCAATCCATGTACTTACCGAAACGGCCATTTTTTAGCACCATATCCGAGCCACACTTATCACACTCAACTACTGGACCGTCATACCCTTTCAACTGGAATTGACCATGCTCGACCACATAACCGTCACAATTTGGGTTGTTACCACACACATGTAACTTACGCTCCTGATCAATCAGGTAAGCGTCCATCGCGGTTTCACATTTTGGACAACGCTTTTTAGCTCGTAAAGCGGCAGTTTCAACGTCTTCTTCAAGTACATTGATAATACCTTCTTCGTCACCAAGATTGATGGTTGTTTTACAACGTTCTTTTGGCGGTAATGCGTAACCTGAACAACCAAGGAAAACACCTGTAGAAGCGGTACGAATTCCCATGTTACGTTCACACGTCGGACACTTAATATCAGTCTCGACGATGCTGTTTGGCAACATACCACCTTCAGATTCATCCAACTCAGCGGTTGCCAATTCACCAGTGAAATCTGTGAAGAATTTATCTAACACATCTTTCCAATTAGCGTCACCTTCGGCAATAAGATCGAGGTTTTCTTCCATGCGAGCCGTGAAGTCGTAGTCCATTAAATCAGCAAAACTCTGATCTAAGCGATCCGTTACGATCTCACCCATTTTTTCTGCATAGAAACGACGCTGCTCAACACGAACATAACCACGATCTTGGATCGTAGAGATAATAGAAGCATAAGTTGACGGGCGACCAATGCCTTTCTTCTCTAATTCTTTTACCAATGCAGCTTCTGTAAAGCGCGCTGGGGGCTTAGTGAAGTGTTGCTTAGGGTCTAGCTTCTCTAATGACAGTTTATCCCCCACTTGGATAGCAGGAAGGATTTGATCCTCATTTTTGCCAAGAGGACGCTGAACTTTGGTCCAACCATCAAAGCGTAAGATTCGGCCTTTTGCTTTTAAGGTAAATTCATCAGCTTTCACACTCACTGTTGTGGAGTCGTATTTTGCCGGCACCATTTGACATGCAACAAACTGGCTCCAGATCAAGTTGTATAACTTCTGGGCATCTGGTTCCATGCCTTTTAGATCTTCGGTTTGAACCGTTACATCCGATGGGCGAATGGCTTCATGCGCTTCTTGAGCATTGCCTTTACTGCCATATTTAATTGGCGCTGTAGGTAAATAGTTATCACCATATTCACTGCCAATAAAGCTACGAGCCGCATCAACCGCTTCGGCACTTAAATTCGTAGAGTCAGTACGCATATAAGTGATATAACCCGCTTCATACAAACGCTGAGCTAAGCCCATGGTGCGTTTTACGCCATACCCTAATCGAGTACTCGCCGCTTGCTGAAGTGTCGAGGTAATGTATGGGGCCGATGGTTTACTTTGGGTTGGGCGATCTTCACGCTTGCATACTTCGTATTCTGCTTTTTCTAAAATAGAAGTTGCGGCTTCCGTTTCAGCTTGGTTAAGCGGCTTAAATGCTTCACCATTTTTCTGAGCAACTTGTAGACGGAAGTTTTCTTTCGCATTAGTTAATGTGTCAGCGTGTACATCCCAAAACTCTTCAGGAATAAACGCATTAATTTGACGTTCACGTTCAACCAAAACTTTCACAGCAACCGATTGAACTCGGCCAGCCGACAACCCACGAGCAACCTTTTTCCACAATAATGGAGAAACCATAAAGCCAACAACACGGTCTAAGAAGCGTCGTGCCTGCTGCGCATTTACACCATCTAGGTTAAGCTCTCCTGGAGTTTCAAAGGCTTGCTGAATTGCATTTTTCGTAATTTCGTTAAATACAACACGCTTATAACGATCTTCATCACCACCAATAATTTCCCGCAGGTGCCATGCAATAGCTTCCCCTTCGCGGTCCAAATCGGTTGCGAGATAAACATAATCGGCATCTTCAGCTAGTTTTTGCAGCTCAGCGACAACTTTTTCTTTACCTGGCAGAATTTGATAGTTCGCATCCCAACTATTGTATGGATCCACACCCATTTTATTAATTAGAGATTTACGATCTTTTTCTTTTTTAATACGTGCTTTTTCTTCAGCACTCAGCCCTTTAGTTGATACTGCTGGTGCTTTTTTACCATTGCTGCTCGATCCAGTTGGTAAATCACGAACGTGACCTACACTCGATTTCACAACGAAGTCCTTGCCTAAGTATTTATTTATCGTTTTCGCTTTGGCAGGTGACTCCACAATAACTAGAGATTTACCCATAATGACTCGATTACGTCCTCGTGCTCGCAAAAATGCCAATTGATCTGTTGCTCGTAAAACTATTTGGCACGGCAACGTTTATTTACACTATTGAGCGACTCTTTCATAAGGTCAACCTGTTTTTACTAAAAAAGGGTTAATTGCTCGACTCTTCCTCAGTTGTTAAACAAGTGTTGCCTGTCAATCCCACTCAATGAATTAAATTGTACTTATTACGATAGCTTTCAAATAAGCCAACGCTATCAAAGGCGCTACCTTTATCACCTATCCCCTTCCTGTGACCATTTATTAACTGTTTTTTTTGTGATGAGTCACAGAATTTTTCATTCTTTGTACCACCGAACAACTCGCTGGTTACTATTTATCCACATCAAGTTTGTGCTTTTTATATGAGCTGTTTACACTAAGTACTTCGTTCATTTTGTCATGTAATCTTATGAGTCAGAAGCAACCTATTTCAGAAGTAGATCTACTACTAATTGCGAACCAATTAATCCAAGAACATGAAAACTACCTAGATGGTATGCGTGCCACTAGTGTAGAAGAAAAAGACGATGTGTTGGTATTTAAAGGAGAATATTTCTTAACGGACCAAGGTTTGCCTACAGAAAAAACCACCGCCGTTTTTAACATGTTCAAATACCTTGCTCACCATTTATCTAAAGAATTTACGGTGAAATAAACGCTTTTAGTTACCATAAAAAAACCCACGTCAGTACGTGGGTTTTTGTCTTTTCACTGTACTTTATACGATCGGGCGTTGTCCACGACTAATCCACTTTAACAGTACATTGTCGGCAGTTTCACCAGCAACACCGGCCAATTTTTCAGCTAGCTTTTTCTTTTGTACGTAACGAACTAACAGCACTTCACGATCTTTACATGCAGACGTTAGGTAATCATCACTGGTTGAGATCGTATCAATAAGCCCAAGTTTCAGAGCTTGCTTACCAAACCAATGTTCGCCAGTCGCCACTTTTTCCAACTCTAAATCAGGGCGGTATTCATGAATAAAGTCTTTAAATAACACGTGAGTTTCTTCTAGCTCTTCTTGGAATTTCTCGCGTGCTTTATCACTATTTTCACCGAACATAGTCAATGTTCGCTTATATTCACCAGCGGTTAACTGTTCAAACTCAATATCATGTTTTTTAAGTACTTTATTGAAGTTTGGTAACTGAGCAACAACACCAATTGAGCCAACAATAGCAAAAGGTGCAGCCAAAATAGAATCACCAATACATGCCATCATGTAACCACCACTTGCAGCCACTTTATCGACTGAAACGGTTAACTTAATGCCAGCATCTTTAAGGCGAGCAAGCTGAGATGAAGCAAGGCCATAGCCGTGGACCATGCCACCGCCACTTTCTAAACGAACCATAACTTCATCACCTTCAATAGCGATGGCTAAGATTGAGCTCACTTCCTCACGCAGGGAAGCCACTTCTTTAGCATCAATGCTGCCTTTGAAATCCAGCACAAATAAACGAGGTTCACGCTCAACTTTTAAGTCACCCGACTTAGCCGCTTTTTTCACTTCATTTTGACGTGCTTTTTCTTTTTCTTTTTCGTCTTTCTTTTCTGCTTTATGACGAGCTTTTAATAATGCATCATCATACAAATGAGTTTCTAACTGACTAACGGTGTCTTTATACTGCTCTGTAAGATCAGTAATTTCTAATTCACCTTTTGCAGCTCCATGCTTTCCATTTAACGCTTTTACTAAGACTAAAATACCCACAATGGCCACAACCACAGTAGCAACTTTGGCTAAAAAGAGACCGTAATCAAACAAAAATTCCAATGTCATATCCTCTATTTGACGAATTAGTGTATTGTACCTAACTTGTCACCTAAGGTGCTAATTCAATTAATATCAAACATAAAAATTGATAAGGAAATACAACGTGAACTATCAAGTCGCCCCTGACACACTTAAAGACAGAGTTATTCTAGTAACAGGTGCAGGAGATGGCATCGGAAGACAAGCGGCGATTAACTACGCAAAGCACGGCGCAACGGTTATTTTACTAGGGCGTACAGTGGCGAAATTAGAAGCTGTTTACGATGAAATTGAAGCTGCTGGCTACCCTCAACCTGCGATTATCCCGTTGGATCTGAAAGGGGCTACCAAGCAAAACTACATTGATATGGCGGAAACCATTGAAGGACAGTTTGGCAAACTCGATGGCTTACTGCATAACGCAGGTTTACTTGGCATGATCAGCCCATTCGATCAATTTGAAGAAGACATGTTTGATGAGATCATGCAAGTAAATGTAAAGGCACAATTTTTAATGACCCAAGCACTTTATTCTGTGCTGCAAAAGTCTGAAGATGGCCGTATTGTATTTACCACATCAACCGTCGGTCACCAAGGGCGCGCTTTCTGGGGCGCTTATGCCATTTCTAAGTTCGCTACTGAAGGTATGATGCAAGTATTAGCCGATGAGCTAAGTAACACCAACGTGAAGACAAATGCCATCAATCCAGGCGGCACACGCACTCGTATGCGAGCTCAAGCGTTCCCAGCGGAAGATGCAAATTTACTGAAAACTCCAGAAGATATTATGCCACTTTACGTTTACTTAATGGCTCCAGAAGGCATTGAGGTTAATGGGCAGTGCATTGACGCACAACCAAAGAAATAAAATAGCATCTTAAAGCAAAAAAGAGCGCTCATTAGGCGCTCTTTTCATTCAACTAGCTATCAAGGATACAAAAGCATCAATTAACGCTGACGACCTTTGTTCGCTTGTGGTTTTCTACCTTGTGGGCCTTTATTACCCGTAGCTTTTCCACCACTCTTCGTATTTTGGCGACGACTAGACGTTGGCTTTTTACCCGACTCTTCCTGACCCGCATTACGAGTGCTGCGGCGAGAACGGTTACCACGACCTTTATTTTCTTCACGACCTTCATGACGCTTAACAGCACGACGGATTTTTTGTGTACGTGATTTTTTAGCACGCTTTTTCGACTCACCATCCACCGCTAACATAGATTCTTTTTCTGGTGATAACTCAACAAGCTCACGAAGATAGTTTACTTCTTTTAGTTCAAGTTCCATCCACCCACCGCGAGGCAAAGCTTTTTCTAAGTAGATTTCACCATAGCGAACACGTTTCAGGCGGCTAACAGTAACACCTTGAGAATCCCATAAACGACGAACTTCACGGTTACGGCCTTCATTAATCACCACGTAGAACGTATGGTTCATGCCTTCACCACCAGCATAAACAACATCTTCAAAACGTGCCATGCCATCTTCTAGCTTCACACCTTTTACAAGGTTACGAACCATTTCTTCGTTTACGTCACCAAAAACACGCACCATATATTCACGTTGAACCATGCGGCTTGGGTGCATTAGTCGATTTGCTAACTCGCCATCTGTCGTAAACAGCAACAAACCACCAGTATTAGCATCCAATCGACCTACTGATACCCAGCGCGAGCCACGGATTTTAGGTAAACGGTCAAATACAGTACGACGCCCTTCAGGATCATGGCGAGTACAAAGTTCACCTTCAGGCTTGTTGTACGCTAAAACACGGCACACAACCTCTTCTGAAGTTTTGATAGAAACAGTATGACCATCAATACGTATAATTGCATTCAGGTCTTCAAGGCGATCACCTAACTTAGCAACCTGACCACCCACACTAACACGGCCACTTTGAATCATAGATTCGAGTTCACGACGAGAGCCGTGACCTGCTCGTGCTAATACCTTCTGTAACTTTTCGCTCATTTATTTACCTTTGTCGCCTTCACAGGCGTCGATTAATCTGCATAAAACCCAACGGTGCTGCATCTCGATATTTGTCCGAAATGTAAACACCGAGGCAGCCGAACATTATCGCAAATTACGATAGAAATTGGTAGTTAATGTTAAATAACGAATACAAGAACCTGATGGTTTTATTCAAAAGGTTCTGGGTCTCCAGCACCAACACGCGCTACCACCGCTTCACCTTCACTAAAATCAATCACTGTGGTTGGCTGCTCACCTAAGTAACCACCGTTTAAAATTAGGTCAACACTGTGCTCTAACTGATCACGGATTTGCTCAGGGTCGGATTCTGCTACGTCACTTTTTGGTAAGATCAACGTCGTCGACATGAGTGGTTCACCAAGCGCTTCTAACAGTTCAAGGGCAATTTTATTATCAGGCACTCGAATACCAATGGTTTTACGCTTTGGATTCATGAGTCGACGAGGCACTTCTTTTGTCCCTTTAAAAATAAAGGTATAAGCGCCTGGGGTATGATTTTTTAATAAACGGAACGCACTATTTTCAACACGAGCGTATAACGAAAGCTCTGACAAGTCGCGGCACAACAGTGTGAAGTTATGCTTTTCATCCAGTTTACGAATACGGCAAATTCGCTCAAGCGCTTGTTTATTCTCAAGCTGACAGCCTAATGCATAACCGGAATCCGTCGGATAAACCACAACGCCACCGTTACGAATAATAGCTACGGACTGGCTAATTAAACGAGCTTGAGGGTTTTCAGGGTGTATATAGAAAAATTGACTCATTCGTCCTCCTTCGACGATAAGTTGGTTTCAACCACCTCTTTGGGTTCTGGTAATTCCCAATGTTGCCAAACGGCATCAACACCTGCGGGTAACCATAAGTTACGCCCAAGCTCTAACCAAGGAGAGGGGTAATGAAAATCTGAGCCCTGTGAGGCTAATAGTTTGTATTGTATTGCATAATCTGCCAATTGGCGCCTTTCTTGAGGTGCTTGTTGAGGCTGGGCCACTTCCATCGCATCCCCTTTGGCTTCAACAAACGCGGCCAATAAACGTTTTATCCACTTTGCCGTTAACTTATAGCGGCCAGGGTGAGCCAAAACGGCTTGACCGCCCGCTTGATGAATCACCTCTACCGCTTCTGCCATAGAACACCACTCAGGCGGTACGTACCCCGTATTATTACGAGTCAAAAACTTCTTAAACACGGCCTGCATGTTTTTTACATGGCCTTGATCGACTAACCATTTTGCAAAATGAGCTCGGGTTAGCGTTGCATCACCGGCAATTTCTTTTGCACCCGCTAAGGCACCCGGGTAATTGGCTTTTTCTAAGCGCTCAGCAATTTTTTCTGCACGAACCTGTCTTCTGACTGCCTGTTGCTCAATCAGTTCTAATAATGCTGGGTGCTCAGGATCAACATTCAAACCAACAATATGAATGTCCATATTGCTCCATAATGTTGAGATTTCAATACCATCAATAAGATGGACTGGAGCATCTAACTCGGCAATGGCTTCTCTGGCCAAGGATAAACCTGCGACCGTATCATGATCCGTAATAGCCAATACATCAATGTTAAATTCCACAGCACGCTCTATCAGCTGCAATGGTGAAAAACGGCCATCTGACGCGGTAGTATGGCTGTGCAGATCAATTCTCATAATTTTTAAACTTCAATAAAACAAGATCAGATACTTAAAGATTACTATAAGCATGAAAGGACGAAGTAAAACTTCTTATCTCGTCCCATCATAGCAATCTCACGCACAACTTACTAAACCTTAATGTCACGAGATTATCCCTACTTTTATTGAGTAAATGGCCGAGATATTAAGATTCATTAAGCGCTTGCTTCAGCTCTGAAATATATTGTGGGGAATTTGTAATGGTGTTGTGCTCTGCTTTTGCAATCACACTGGTTTTCATGAGCTGCTTTGAAAACTGCTCGATTAGATTATTCGTTCTATCATGAGAAACCACTTTGTCTGTTTCAGCGATAAAAATATACGTTTTAGCGGTGATATTTTTTACACGCGACAAAGACAAGAATTTATCTTTAATTAAGTATGACACAGGGAACATCCAGTAACGCTCTTTGGCCACATTTTCGACACTGTCAAACGGTGTGATCAAAACCAACTTTTCAATCTCCCTTTGTGCAGCCACATACGTTGCCACACCCGAGCCTAAACTTCGTCCAATTAAAGAAACCGTTGTATGATTTCCTTTTACTTTATCAAATACGTAAAGCGCATCTTGATATAACCCTTGCTCAGTAGGTTCTCCCGTGCTGTTGCCATAACCACGGTAAGGGATCAAATATACCGTGTAATCTGATAACTCTTCCTCAAAAAAGGTAATATTATTGGCAATATTTTCTGAGTTTCCTCCGTAATAAATCAGCGCTTTAGGCTGACCTTCATTCACAACCCACCCTTGTAATGTTTCACTGTCCACTTCAACACTCATTTCCATGGCTTCTGGCTTACCTTCCACAGGAGCAGGCAAATACAGCAAGTCTCGCTGCATCGTATACAATGCCAAACACGATCCAAGATACGTGAGTACCACAACCACTAATAAACCTTTCATCAAATCAACTCCCTTTTCTCAATATTCTTGCCACATAGCATAGCGCCTTAATTGCATATCGTTAACAGGCCGCTCTAAAATCTACCAAAGCTTTTTAGCTCCGGAATTATCTTTTTTCTTTGGCTGCGGTTTGACTCTTGCGGGAAGTACTCAATGAAGTTTCAGGTGATAATTCGACCAAAAAAACGCCCGCGACTTTGCGGGCGTTTATATACATTCCTATTTGTTATTCAGAGGCGTTCATCAGTACTTTTGATCTACGATAGTTCCAGCCCATTTCAAGAAGGTCCAGCTTACCATCGTTGTTCAAGTCAACCACTCGAACACCTTTTGAGAGGGTATGGCTAATCAGCTCTTGGAATACGGTAAAATCTCCACTCCCGTTGTTGTAATGAATGGTATTGTCATTCTTGAGTGGAAACCCGCGAGTGTCGTATTCTGTGTGCACACTAACAATTAAGTCTAGGTAGCCATCTCGGTTCATATCGGCAACAGAAACACCAGTAGATTTACCAATCCCTAGTGAATAACCCGACGCATAAAATACCCCAGACTTATCGTTCAGCCAGATCTCTCCTCCAGTACGCGTTCTGTAGAACAGATCGGTATAGCCATCGTTGTTAAAGTCTTCAGCGATCACATCACTACTGTAACTGTTTCCAATCGCTTGTTGAGACATAGTGAAATCGCCACTGCCAGTACCAAACCACACCGTACTAGCATGAGCACTGTCTGCCTCATTGCCAAACGCATCACCACATGCTACTGCAAGGTCTAGATGACCGTCTTTGTTGAAATCGGCGTAAGTAATATCTCGTGCGGATGCGGCAGCCCTACCGCTTTTATTCAGCGAAGGGCAAATTCTCTTGTCACCATCGCCGTTCCAATGCCTATCCGGTGAGCGCTCAAATTGATTGCTGCCGTCATTTACAAACAGATATGTATTGTAATCACCATGCAACAATACATCCAGATGCCCATTCCCAGAAAAATCAGCAACGACAATGTCTTTCGCAGAAACATCATAGAGGTCGACGCCAAACCACCCCATCCGCTCGAATTCTCCATTACCCAAATTTTTACGTAGCTCAGTACCACCTTTGTTCTCTGGTTCTGCGCGCGACGTAGAGACCACAAGATCAATCAGCCCATCACCAGTAAAGTCCCCAACGGCAGACGTATAGGAACACTTGAAGTTAGGCCCAATAACGTTGTTCTTAGGAGTGAATTTTCCGGTTCCGTCATTACTCCACAACGTGTTAGTGCTATTACACTTTCCATCGAAGAAATCGACAAAACCATCATTATTGAAATCCCCAGCGGTAAATGAAGACCAAGCCTGCGTAGCCAACTCTTGTGCAGAGTCTTCAAATGTGGCAGCAGAAACGGGGGTCTGCTCCAAATTCACGGGCTTGTTCACAACAGTAAGAGGAGCAATTGTCATGCTTGACTGATAATTTTGTAGGTTATGGATCACCTTAAGATCATGCTCTCCTGCGATAATATACGTTTTAAGCGAGCCTTCTTGGTACTGATCACCAGTCAATCCAATCAGGTTGTTGTTCAGGTAAACCTCAGCCCCCTTCGCTGGCACACCATTTGGCTCTCGAACATTTAACATAAGCGTACTGAGTAACCTTCCGCTAACCACACTGCTTCGTTTCAATTCAACTTTACAACCAAGTACCTGTCGCGTTTCCACATTCACTGTCGTCGAACAGCTGGTAAATGGCGCTTCTTCGAAACCTTGACCCATTTGGCTACTAGGATAAAACGCCAAGTAAACCGATACTTTCTCTTCTCCGTAGGTATTAAACGTATCAGAAGCAAAGAATGCTCCATCTAGCTCTTCAACATTAAGGATCTTTTCCTGAACCTGGTGAGAACCGATGTTAAATCTTGCCAACACCGAAAGCTGGTTCATCCCGCCCACTTCATCAACGATCACTTTCGGAATATTGAAGGTAAACACACCACTGTCATTGAGCCTATCGAGCTGAAATTTCACGTCAGCCTGAAGAGGTACTATGTCAACTTTTACATTTTCCCCTTCACTCAAGTTAATAGTGGTCTGATCCTTATTTTGCCCCACCATCAAATTGCCTTCATAAAAATTAAGCGACAGCTGGTGCGTCCCTTCTTCTACATTTAATACTACTTCGGCAGTGCCCAGTTCTTTGTTGATGTCGAAGATCAACTCATCAGATTTGTTGATGGAAATACCGAACTTAGGTTCCTGAAAATTCATCAAGTCTGAAGATGGATAATTAAGCTGAACTTTTGAAATGTACTCAACTTGGTCGATATCGCTGATACTCTCGCCCAAATTAGGTAACAGCGTCAGATCAATTGTCGAGTTGTTATCAGCTTTCACTTCCTGAGCCAATGACTGTGCTACGTATTGTCGACCAGATCGTTCAAGCAACATGACAAAATCGTAGGTTCCTGGAGGCAAAGCAAGAGCACCGTGGGATTCAACATCACCATTAGCTCTTAGCGTGACTGTCCAATCAAGGTTCTCCACTTTTCCACCTTGTAGATGAGTCACCTTCAAGGTTCCAGTAAACCTCTGATCTTGTTGATATGTCTTAGCCTCACCAGACAAAGACTGATTTGCAACCATCACTTGAACTTCTGACTTTTTCTCAAGTGCATGTACTTCTTGCGTAAACACAGAAGCAAAAGAAGGAGCTACAGAGGTATTATATTGAGATGACGACGTAGTCGGACTTGAAGAATCACTCCCCCCACCACAAGCAGCTAAAGCGACAGTTAAGCCAACTGTTGAAAATAATTTTACGTTACACATTTTCCACTCATTCCATATATTTATAAAACGCGAGGAAATTACAATACTCACCCAATAGGCACAATGTTTAATATAAAATATAAAGATACTAATCACATATATATCAATTGCTTATACTAAACAATCAATTTAGAGTTTATACTCAAATAAGATCAGCATAGAAAGTACGAGATTAAGCAATCTGCCCCTACATTTTTCCCAAATACCCACTTAACTCCTATTTTTCACCCAGTTTTCTTTGGAAGTAAAAGGCCACATTTAACTATTCAGCTCCTCCTCCATCCCCAAAACCCACACTAGACAAGTAACCCAGTACAAAAATTCACATAAAATCAATGAACGAGTGAAATCGCACTTAATAAGAAAAATGCATTTTTTACTTGACTCGATACCACCAAACTAGTTTACTAGTACACAAGTTCACACAAACAAGGCATAGGTTGCTTTATGTTATTGCAAACAAAACTCCAGCAAACATCAATGATGATCACTTCTATTCAAACTAGCGAGAAGCGTTGGTGGCGAGGTTTGTTTGGGTAGTGTTTTTGCAACAACGCAATCATGCACAAGCCCACGACCTGAATGTGGGCTTTTTTATATCTAAAATAAATTTAAAGGAATAACACATGATCATCGTATTAAAGCCATCAGCAACAGAACAACAAGCACAAGAAATTTTAAAACAAATTGAAAACGCCGGGTTAAAACCCCTCTTCATGCCTGGCATTGAACGTACTGTACTCGGTGCACTGGGTGACGAACGCGTTCTACAAAAACTCAATTTTGATGCTTACCCCTGCGTCGAAGAGATCAAACCGATCTTGTCAAAATACAAGCTTGTTAGCCGAGAAGTCCAAGCTCACGACAGCGTAGTACGAATCGGAAACACTTCTGTAGGCGGCAGTAATTTTGCGGTTATCGCAGGCCCATGTGCAGTAGAAAATGAACAACAACTTCTTTCCGTGGCTGAAATGGTGCAAAAATGCGGTGCTGTTGCTTTACGAGGCGGAGCATTTAAACCACGCACTAGCCCGTATGATTTTCAAGGCTTAGGCGTTGAAGGCCTCAAACTGCTGCAAAAAGCCAATCAACTGCTTAATATTCCAACAGTTTCAGAGGTGATGGAAGTAGGCCAAGTGGATGTAATGTGCGACTATGTGGACTGCTTACAAATTGGTGCGCGTAACATGCAAAACTACGCTCTTCTCAAAGCCGTTGGTGAAACAAACAAACCCGTTGTGTTAAAACGCGGATTATCTGCCACCATTGAAGAGTTTTTGTTAGCAGCAGAATACATTTACGACTCTGGCAACCCAAACATCATATTGTGTGAACGAGGCATTCGTACTTATGAAACGGCCACTCGCAACACATTAGACTTAAATGCCGTTGCGTTACTAAAACAGCGAACTCATTTACCTGTTTTAGTTGACCCAAGCCACGGAACCGGAGTTCGTGAGTTAGTCATTCCACTCTCACGAGCCGCTGCTGCTGTAGGTGCTGATGGCATTATTGTCGAATCACACTTAAACCCATGTGAAGCCTTATCGGATGGTCATCAGGCATTAACCGCACCAATGTTTGAGCAACTTATGCAGGAATTAAAACCATTTGTTGAAGCGGCAGGGAGGTCTTTGTGAAAACCGTAGCTTTAGAAATTGGCCAGTTAGATGTACTGAGCCTAGATGTCCCTTATGTCGCTGACCCGACAGAGTTATACCACTCTGTCTGTGGTGAGCGACCATACAGTTTATTATTGGAATCAGCAGAGATCGATTCCAAACAAGATTTACAAAGTTTGATGCTGGTGGATGCAGCGGTACGCATTGTTTGTTTTGGTAGCACAGTGACCTTTGAAGCACTCAGTGATAACGGCGCAAATGTACTTCAAACTTTGGTACAAAAGATTCCACACACTATTCAGGTAACGCAGCAAGAAAGCACATTAAGCCTAACGTTCCCAGACATTAACCAAGACTTGGATGAAGACAGCCGCCTTCGCCAACCTTCTTCGTTCGATGCTCTGCGTTTTGTCCAACATGCATTTGACTTAGCGGGCCTACCTAAAAATGCACTGTTCATTGGTGGCTTATTTGCCTACGACTTAGTCGCGAACTTCGAAAATTTAGGTGATGCTGATGCCATAAATAAATGTCCGGATTACCTGTTTTATATCGCAGAAACTTTGCTGGTTATCGATCATCAGAAGAAAAAGGGCAAACTGCAAGCCAGCCTCTTTGGTGGTGACAAATACCAAGAAAGTTACTTTGAATTAAGCCGACGTCTGCAAAGCATTAAAGAGTCGTGCTTATCTCCAAATGCAATTCCGAGTGTCACCCCACTCGATAACTGTGAAGTAATACCAAGTATCAGCGATGAAGACTTCTGCCAAACCGTTGTCGATCTTAAAAAATATGTCGTCAGTGGCGATGTATTCCAAGTGGTGCCATCGCGCCGTTTTACGCTGCCCTGCCCTGCACCACTGGCCGCTTACCGACAATTAAAAATCAGCAACCCAAGTCCGTACATGTTCTTCCTAAAAGACGCGGACTTCACGGTATTTGGCGCTTCCCCTGAAAGTGCCCTGAAGTACTGCAGCGACTCAAATCAAATTGAGATTTACCCAATCGCAGGTACTCGTCATCGTGGTAAAAATGCCGATGGTTCCATTAACCGTGATTTGGATAGCCGCATTGAACTAGAACTGCGTTGCGATACCAAAGAGCAAGCTGAGCACATGATGTTAGTGGATCTGGCGCGTAACGATGTCGCTCGTATTAGTGAACCAGGCACTCGTCATGTGGCTGACTTACTCAAAGTCGATCGTTACAGCCATGTAATGCATTTAGTCTCTCGTGTTGTTGGCCAGCTTCGTAACGATCTCGATGCGCTGCATGCTTACCAAGCTTGTATGAATATGGGCACGCTAACTGGCGCACCAAAGATTCGTGCCATGCAGCTGATCCGTGATGTCGAAAAAACACGACGTGGCAGCTACGGTGGCGCGGTAGGTTACCTGACGGGTGAAGGGGATATGGATACCTGTATCGTGATCCGATCTGCTTATGTCGAAAATGGCATTGCCCAAGTACAAGCTGGAGCCGGTGTTGTGTACGACTCTGTCCCTCAAGCGGAAGCCGATGAAACCCGTGGTAAGGCCCAAGCGGTAATAAGTGCGATTCAGCATGCCCACCAGCAACCAATTCAGCAACCTGCGAATAAGGAGTTAAAATAATGGCTCATATTGTTCTATTAGATAATTTTGACTCCTTTACCTACAACTTAGTGGATCAATTTCGCTCGCTTGGCTACCCAGTAACCATTTACCGTAATAGCCTCACAGCCGAAGCCATTGAGCAAGCCGTTGACAAGCTCACTAACCCTGTTGTCGTGCTGTCACCAGGCCCAGGAGCCCCAGCTGACGCGGGCTGTATGCCTGAAGTGATTCAACGTTTAAAAGGCAAAACCCCAATGATTGGTATTTGTCTTGGCCACCAGGCGATTGTTGAAGCGTATGGCGGCAAAGTAGAAGGCGCGGGTGATATTGTTCACGGTAAAGCTTCCATGATGAACCATAACGATCACGCTATTTACAAACAGCTGCCTAATCCGGTATCAATAGCTCGTTACCACTCGTTAGTGGCGACTCAGATTCCAACTACATTAGAAACCACTGCCGATGTTGATGGACTGGTCATGGCAGTCATGAATGAACAAGATAAAGTCTGCGGTTTTCAATTTCACCCAGAATCTATCTTAACGACCCAAGGTGCTCAGCTACTTACCAACACCTTGAACTGGGCTATCAATATCACTCACGATGACGAACAGTAAAGGACTTTTCAACATGGATATGATTTTTAAAAAGCTGTATGAGCAACAATCGCTAACAAAAGCAGAAAGTCACCAACTGTTCGACACCATAATTAAAGGTGAGCTTGATCCAATTCTTTTAGCATCCGGATTAACAGCACTAAAGCTAAAAGGCGAAACACCTGAAGAAATTGCCGGTGCCGCCACGGCACTTCGTGAAAATGCGAGCCCATTTCCAAGCCCAGACTACGATTTTGCCGACATCGTAGGTACAGGTGGCGATGGCGCAAACACAATCAATATTTCAACCACAGCCGCTTTTGTTGCAGCAGCCTGTGGCGTGAAAGTGGCTAAACACGGTAACCGTGGTGTATCAAGCAAATCAGGCTCTTCCGATCTGTTATCTGCTTTTGGCATCAACCTAGCGATGACACCAGAATGCGCTCGCGGTGCTTTGGATGATTTAGGCGTTTGTTTCCTATTTGCTCCGGAATACCACAGCGGTTTCCGTCATGCAGGGCCTGTACGCCAAACCATGAAAACACGCACCATCTTCAACTTACTTGGCCCACTCATTAACCCAGCTAAGCCAAACATTGAATTAATGGGTGTGTATGACAAATCGCTGGTTCGCCCTATCGCCGAAGCAATGGCCAGCATGGGAATGAAACGCGCCGCTGTTGTTCATGGCTCAGGCCTTGATGAAGTCGCGATTCACGGTGAAACGTACGTAGCAGAAATCATTAACGGCGAAATCACCGAATACACGCTAACGCCTGCGGACTTTGGCCTTGAGACTCACCCGCTGGAAGCAATTAAAGGTGGTGAGCCAGAGGAAAACCGAACAATTATTACCAACATTCTGACTGGCAAAGGCACTGACGCTCAACAAGGAGCGGTCGCCGTCAATGTTGCCCTATTGCTTCGTCTGTTCGGCCAAGAAGATCTTAAAGTAAACACGCAAAAAGCGCTTGAAATCATGCAATCAGGTAAAGCGTTTGAGTTAGTCGAACAACTGGCAACACGAGGATAATCATGGAAACCGTTTTAGCTAAAATTGTTGCCGACAAACAGCTTTGGGTTGAGGCTCGTAAGCAGGCTCAACCTTTAGAAACGTTTGTGAACGAATTAACACCGAGCGATCGTGATTTTTATGCGGCACTCTCTAGCGATCAAACCGCTTTTATTCTGGAGTGTAAAAAAGCATCGCCATCAAAAGGCCTGATCCGTAATGACTTTGATTTAGACTACATTGCAAAAGTTTATAAAAACCACGCTAGTGCTATTTCCGTCTTAACTGACGAGAAGTACTTCCAAGGTAATTTTGAGTTTTTGCCTCAAGTACGTAATCAAGTCACGCAGCCTGTATTGTGTAAAGACTTCATGATTGACACCTACCAAGTTTACTTGGCTCGTCACTACAATGCCGATGCCATTTTATTAATGCTGTCGGTATTGAACGATGCTGAATATAAAGAGCTCGCAGAAGTCGCTCAAAAACTAGAGTTAGGAATTTTAACGGAAGTCAGTAATGAAGAAGAGCTAGTACGTGCTATCGACTTACAGGCTCCTGTGATCGGCATTAACAACCGTAACTTACGTGATTTAAGTACTGATTTAAATCGGACCAAAGAGTTAGCACCTAAGATCCCTGAAGGCACCGTGATTATTTCTGAATCCGGTATCTATACGCATCAACAAGTGCGTGATCTGTCTAAATACGCCAATGGTTTTTTAATCGGCAGCTCATTAATGGCTGAAAAAGACTTAGAGCTAGCAGCACGCAAAGTCACATTAGGCGAAAACAAAGTATGTGGTTTAACCCATGCCGATGATGCCGCTTCAGCGTACCAAGCGGGCGCCGTCTACGGTGGTTTAATCTTTGTTGAAAAATCCCCTCGTTATGTCGATGAAGAGTCAGCGCGATTAACCATGTGCGGTGCACCATTAAACTACGTGGGTGTATTCCAAAACCACACCCTTGAAGAAGTGGCACATTTGGCGCACAGCCTAGATCTGGCCGCCGTACAACTTCACGGTAATGAAAGCACAGAATACATAGAGCAACTCGATCCCATGCTGCCAGAGCAATGCAAAATCTGGAAGGCACACGGCGTCACCGATTCATTACCGGAGCTTTCAAACATTCAAGCTGATCGCCACTTATTAGACAGCCAAGTTGGTAATCAGTCTGGTGGTACTGGTACAGCATTTGACTGGTCACTATTAAGTGAAAATAACAACATTATGCTTGCTGGTGGCCTATCACCGGACAACGCTCAACAAGCCGCTACCCTTGGCTGTATCGGGTTAGATTTCAACTCTGGTGTAGAGCAAGCTCCTGGTAAAAAAGATCATAAAAAATTACAGGCCGCGTTTGCTGCGGTAAGAAATTATTAAGGAAAACATCATGGCAAAACTAGATGCCTACTTCGGGGAATACGGCGGTCAATACGTCCCTCAAATTTTAGTACCAGCACTTGAGCAACTTGAACAAGCATTCATTGACGCCCAAGATGATCCTGAGTTCCGCTCAGAATTTGTTACCTTATTACAAGAGTATGCAGGACGCCCTACTGCTCTAACTAAATGCCAAAACCTAACTAAAGGCACAAACGCAAAGCTATACCTAAAACGTGAAGATTTATTACACGGTGGTGCACATAAAACGAACCAAGTGCTAGGCCAAGCTTTACTGGCTAAACGCATGGGCAAGAAAGAAATCATCGCAGAAACTGGGGCTGGCCAACATGGTGTAGCAACTGCACTCGCTTGTGCGCTGCTTGATCTAAAATGTCGTGTTTACATGGGTGCAAAAGACGTTGAACGTCAAAGCCCAAATGTATTCCGTATGAAGCTTATGGGTGCCGAAGTGATTCCTGTGCATTCAGGCTCTGCAACACTAAAAGATGCGTGTAACGAAGCGATGCGTGATTGGTCTGCCACTTATGAAGACGCGCATTACCTACTGGGTACGGCGGCTGGCCCTCACCCATTCCCAACAATTGTGCGTGAGTTCCAACGCGTGATCGGTGAAGAAACGAAGCAACAGATCTTAGCTCGTGAAGGCCAACTGCCTGATGCCGTTATCGCTTGTGTGGGGGGAGGCTCGAATGCCATTGGTATGTTTGCTGACTTTATCGATGAAACAAGTGTGAACCTAATTGGTGTTGAGCCTGCGGGTAAAGGCATTGATACCGACCAACACGGTGCTCCGCTGAAACACGGCACAACGGGTATTTTCTTCGGGATGAAAGCGCCTCTGATGCAAGACGAGCATGGTCAGATTGAAGAGTCTTACTCTGTTTCTGCTGGCCTAGATTTTCCATCCGTCGGCCCGCAACACGCTCACTTAGCAGCAATCGGCCGAGCGGAATATGGATCAATCACAGATGATGAGGCGCTAGAAGCATTCCAAGCTCTTGCCAAAAATGAAGGTATCATCCCGGCGCTTGAATCTTCTCATGCGCTTGCTTATGCCCTAAAAATGATTAAAGAAGAACCTGAAAAAGAGCAACTGCTGGTTGTGAACCTATCAGGTCGTGGCGATAAAGACATCTTCACCGTACACAAAATTCTAGAAGAGAAAGGAGTAATATAATGGATCGCTATCAAGCTCTCTTCCAACGCCTAGCAGAAAAAAACCAAGGTGCCTTTGTTCCTTTCGTCACCATTGGCGATCCAAACCCAGAGCAATCTTTACAAGTCATTGAAACATTAGTGGAGTCTGGGGCCGATGCTCTAGAACTTGGGATCCCGTTTTCGGATCCTCTGGCTGATGGCCCAACCATTCAATCGGCTAATATTCGAGCTTTGGATTCAAAAACGACCCCAACTATCTGTTTTGACATACTAAGCAAAATCAGAGCGAAATACCCAGACACACCGATTGGTTTATTGCTTTATGCAAACCTAGTGTATGCAAATGGTGTGGATAGCTTCTACGCTCGTTGTAAAGAAGCAGGAGTCGATTCCATCCTGATCGCCGATGTACCAACAGGTGAAAGTGAAGATTTCTCAAAAGCAGCCCAAAACCATGGATTGCACCAAATCTTTATTGCCCCACCAAATGCCGATGATTCCACGCTGGCAGATGTGGCGAGATTAGGTGGCGGATACACTTACCTACTTTCTCGCGCTGGCGTAACTGGTGCAGAAACCAAAGCAGGTATGCCTGTTTCTCATTTACTGGATCGTCTTAACCAATATGAAGCAGCGCCAGCATTACTTGGTTTTGGTATCTCAGAGCCAACACAAGTAAAGGAAGCGGTTGAAGCAGGGGCGGCGGGAGCAATTTCAGGCTCAGCCATCGTAAAAATTATTGAGGCGAACCAAGAACAGCCTCAAGAAATGCTATCTCAACTTGGACAGTTTGTTTCAAATATGAAAGCGGCAACTCAGAAATAACCTTCTGAAGCTTCAGTTCGTGCGGGCTGAAGCTTCATTTTTTTACCCCCACTCTAACACTACACTCAAAACACACCCTATTTATCGCCCATCAGCAGTTCTAAAATCACCATATGTTAAATACTGGTAAACAACACCTCTTGATAAGCATTTAGTTGCCCACCAATACCATTACAAAAGCTTTACATTTCGTGTAGCTCAGTCGCCTTCCTTTATTTACCCAGCCTAGGCAATCATATTCACAATAAAAATAGCAAACGTTTGCAAAAATTAAAAACAGCACATCATTTCATTTTATTTAATAGAAATGGACCGATTGGTTACACCATATGTTGCCATATGTGAATTTTACGTGTACAAAGCTGAGCAATATAAAGATTCGATAAATTAACCCCTATCAGAGGTTAATTCTAACAATTGTTAATACTACAGCACAGAGGTAACGGAAGTGTTAAAAGAGAAAGGACTATTGGGCAACATCGGTGTCCAAGTTGTCATCGCAATGATTGTGGGTACATTTGTTGGTGCCACCATGGGTCAAGACGCCAGTATTTTTGCCCCACTAGGTAGCATCTTCATTCATTTAATTAAAATGCTAGTGATCCCATTAGTTGCGGTTGCACTGATCTCAGGTGCTGCAGGTCTAGGTAATAGCCAATCAGCTGGTAAAGTTGGCGTATTAACGTTAGGCTTCTTTGCCCTGACTTCAGCGTTAGCGGTTGCTTTAGCTCTATTTATGGGTGAAGTGTTTGAACCAGGCATCGGAGTTGATGTTTCAGGTGTTCAAGGCATGTTCTCAAATGAATACGCATCGAAAGGTGAAATGCCAACATTCTGGGCCACAATTTTAGGCATGATCCCAACAAACGTATTCCAGTCACTGAACGAAGCGAACATCCTTCAAATCTTAGTATTCTGTCTGTTCTTCGGTATCGCTGTTTCTAAGCTAGAACAAGAACGCCGTGATCCTCTTATCAACGGTGTAAACGCAGTTGTTGACGCTATGGTATGGATGATCAACAAAGTGATGATCATTGCTCCTATCGGTGTATTCGGCTTAATGGCTGACGCAGTAGGTACATTCGGCTTTGGCGCACTTATGGTTGTATTCAAACTGTTTGTGGTTTACATCGCTGCTATCTTGGTCTTCGGTTTTGTTTGCTACCCACTAATGATCAAACTGTTTACTAACGTTTCAGTGATCAAATTCCTCTCTGCAATGAAAAAGCCACAAGCTGTCGCTCTTTCTACAGCCTCTTCAATGGCAACTCTTCCTGTTACCATGGAAACCTGTGAAGAAGAATTAGGTGTACGTAACTCTACCGCGTCATTTGTTCTGCCATTAGGCGCAACCATTAACATGAGTGGTAACGCGATCTACTACGGTTTAGTCGCTATCTTCTTTTCTCAACTGTTTAACGTTGATCTAAGCACATCCGCTTACGTTGCAATCATTGTGACTGCCACGTTAGGTGCCGTTGGTCAAGCTGGTGTTCCTGGGCCATCTTTCCTAGTAGTTGCCGTACTTCTTGCTGCTGGTATCCCAATTGAAGGCCTACCACTGTTGTTCGCTCTAGACCGTATTTTCGACATGATCCGAACTGCACTTAATATCACGGGCGATGCGGCATGTGCTGTTATTGTTGACCACATGACAAAAACAGATGAAGAAAAAGCGAAAGTAAAAATCCACCAAGCAAGCTAAGATGCTGAGTGAGTTGTATTTTCACTGCTAAAATCTGATCATCATAATAAGGCCACTTAATGAATGAGTGGCCTTTTTTATGGCAATCTCGCTCTCACCATTTTGCCCCAGAGCCAGTTTTGGTTAGACTGTCGGAAACTTTATAGAAAGGTAGTGTTAACACTCATGAAGCAACTTCTGGATTTTATCCCTCTTATTGTCTTCTTTGCTTTGTACAAAATGTACGACATCTACGTTGGTACAGGCGCACTGATTATCGCAACCGCAATTCAAATCGGCTTAACGTATGCAATTTACCGTAAAGTAGAGAAAATGCAGCTCATCACTTTTGCAATGGTGACTATTTTTGGTGGCATGACATTACTTCTTCATGATGAAAACTTCATTAAGTGGAAAGTCACCATTGTCTACGCCGTATTTGCGCTTGGTTTATTAATCAGTCAAATCATGAACAAGCCGCTAATAAAAGGCATGTTAGGTAAAGAAATCAGTCTACCAGATGAAGTTTGGAACAAGATCAATCTTGCTTGGGTTGGCTTTTTTGTTACCTGCGCCATTGTGAACGTGTACATCGCGTTTAATTTACCTCTTGATGTATGGGTAAACTTTAAAGTCTTTGGTTTGTTAGGTATTACATTTATCTATACACTAGCAACAGGTATTTACATTTATCGTCACTTACCAAAAGACGAAAAAGCATCAGAAGAATAACCAAGCACTATGAACAAACAAGAAAACACAGCACCGAAAGGACAACTGCTACTTAGAACACTGGCAATGCCTGCCGATACTAACGCCAATGGGGATATTTTTGGTGGCTGGATCATGTCTCAGCTCGATTTAGCTGGGGGAATTTTAGCAAAAGAGATCTCTGGTGGTCGTATCGTAACCGTGTCGGTTTCGAGTATTGCATTTAAAAAGCCAGTAAAAGTCGGAGATGTTGTGTGCTGCTATGGTGAGTGTACAAAAATCGGCCGAACGTCTATGTCTATCGATCTTGATGTCTGGGTTAAGCCAGTAAAAGAAGACGGCGTTGGCGAGCGATTTCAAGTCTGTGATGCAACGTTTCATTACGTGGCTGTAGACACCAATGGCCGCCCTCGCCCAATTGAAAAAAACGGCTAATCGTTCAAAGATTTTTCCGCTTTTATAAAGAAATGCTATAGCAATCACAAAAAGCGCTTTCGTTACCCACGGAAGCGTTTTTTTAATACCATTTATAAACATTAAATGTTGATATTGTGGATTGAAATCAATTAATAAGGAACCTAGCCATGTGGTATGTGATCTTTTCTCAAGATGTTGAAAATAGCCTAGAGCGCCGCCTGAGTGTGAGAGATAAACACCTTGCACGACTAAACGAATTAAAAGACCAAGGTCGCCTTCTAGTCGCTGGCCCTATGCCTGCCATTGATTCAGAAGATCCAGGTACAGCTGGTTTTACAGGTTCAACCGTCATTGCTGAGTTCAATTCACTGGAAGATGCGCAAGCATGGGCAGATGCCGATCCATACATTGAGGCAGGAGTGTACGAAAAAGTGATTGTTAAACCATTTAAAAAAGTCCTACCATAGCCGTACATAAAAGCGCGATGTAAGTCCCCTTCATCGTGCTTATTCAATTCTAATGTTCACTGCGAGATACTATGAAAAAATATCTGCTTTCCCTACTCGTTCTTGCAACCGTCGCCGGCTGCGCTTCTCCTGAACGTGAAAAACAACAAGCCTTAGAGCTTCTCGCGCAAAAACGAGCAAACCTTCTTGCCAAAGAAGTACCTGTTGAATTCGGCCCTTTATCAATAATGAAAGCAAGAGCCAAAGGCAGCGTGGTAGAAATCATGATGATTGACAGTGGTAATGGCTCCATTTCCACAAAACAGATGGTTGAGACCAGCGTAAAAAGTTATTGCACGGACATGGAAGTACGCCCGCTCCTAGAAGAAGGGCTGAGCTACCGAATTATGGTCAGAAATGCCCGAGGCCAGCTTCAAGTCGATCAATTCATTACATCACAGACTTGTACCGAAGTGCTTTAAGAGTGCTGGCTCCGTTGTAATACTCAGTCAAAAGTGGATATCAGTACTGACATCCACTTTCACCAACGTGTCTCCTACCCTTTATTACTCCAAATGATCCCAGGTACAGTCCCAAAAGCACTAGCCCGTTAAACTACTCAGCTATGCGCTGAAATACTAATGCTTTTAAACCACTGTCATTGGCAATATCAGCAAACTCTGGCGGATTCTCTAAGCGCTCTGTAAATTGAAGCTGTGGTGCTTCTGTTTTCATGCCCTCTATTAAAAAATCAGGGCTGATAGCCGGATCATTGACACAAGCGAGAACCGTACCTTGCTCAGTTAATAGTTCAGGTAAACGGCGTAAGATTTTTTGATAATCTTTTGTAAGAGCAAAACTGCCCTTTTGAAAAGATGGTGGGTCAATCACGATTAGATCATAAGGGCCCAGTTTTCTTACTTTTCCCCACGATTTGAACAAATCATGCCCTAAAAAAGACACTTTAGATAAATCATGATCATTTAGTCGATGATTATCACGGCCTCGGCTTAATGCCGCTTTCGCCATGTCTAAGTTCACCACTTTTTGTGCGCCACCTGCAATAGCAGCCACTGAGAACCCACATGTATAAGCAAATAAGTTAAGTACCTTTTTGTTTTCAGATTGCGATTGCACCCACTTTCGGCCATAACGCATATCCAAAAAGATACCCATATTCTGATTTTTCCCCAGTTCCAGCTGATAACGTAAGCTATTTTCAGACACCACCGGAAAATCATTTAATTCACCACAGATCAACTCTGTTGGAGCGCCATCTCGTGAACGGTGCTGAACTAAAATGGATTGACCATTTGCCTTTTTCCACACCTCTGACTCTGAAAATGCCTGTAAGCCGCTTACTAATGCTTGTAAAAAATCATCGCTTGGTTCTTTAAATAGGCCCACCAGCAATTGCCCTTGCAACCAGTCTGCGGTTAACTGCTCTAATCCTTCCCAACAGCGACCACGCCCGTGAAACACACGTCGGACTTCTGTTGGAGTATCAGTTAAGGATTCAGTCAGATGAGAAAAGAATGCAGATAACGCATTAGATTGCATGTGGAGCGCCTTTAAAAATACACAAAGGCGCTATTTTATACTAATCAGAGCAAAGGGTTAATCAATCGTATTACCCTAGAGGGAAGATTATCGCAAT
This sequence comes from Vibrio sp. Of7-15, assembly GCF_022347565.1. Lineage (GTDB taxonomy): Bacteria > Pseudomonadota > Gammaproteobacteria > Enterobacterales > Vibrionaceae > NORP241. The sequence continues at coordinate 364,172 of NZ_JAKRGH010000002.1, read as the reverse complement.
TAATCGGTTTTCTTATCGATTACAACTTGTGTAATACCATCAAAATCCTCTTCATTACGACATGCAGCTAATACTACATATTCGACTCTTCGGTTGCGCTTTGCCGTTAAAGCACGAGTTTTAGAGATTTTTTTACGCCGATTACCTAATGATGTCATTCCCCAAAACCGAGACTGACGTGTTTTCTGTTTTGTGCGCCAACGATGTAATGATAAACGGCCTAAACGCATAATCCCTCTTTACTGATACATTTGATATTAAGTGTAATTCAAGCTTAGTAGAGTCACTTTCTTTTTAAGTGCCCTGACGAATCAATTCATTTCTTGCTGAGTGTTGGCCAAGCCAGTTGCCATGGCTGCTGCCACTGCTCAATGCCTGCCATCACATTTTCCCGTAACCACTGAGAGCCAGATTCGGGAGGACAAACAAACTGCCAATCTTTACCAGCATACGAAAACAACAACGCATAAGCGTGCAAATAACCGCGGTCGGATTCAGATTCATGACTGTAGATAGGATCGCCGAGAATGGCTGAGCCAATGCTTTTTAAAGCGACTCGAATTTGGTGGGTTTTTCCGGTATGGGGTTTACATAAAAAGAGACGTTGACCTTCGCCTGCTGGCAAAGAAAAGAATTGGGTGATCGCGGGGTTATCTTTCGAATTAAGTAATTTCCAACTGGATCGCCTTGAGCGCTCCATGTCTCCTACTATCAGCCCTTGTTTCTTTTTCGGTTTTTTATTACCAATCGCTAAGTAATATTTTTGAACAAGTCGGTTTGAAAATAACTGGGATAACTGGCTAGCCGCTTCGCTATTGCGCCCAATTAATAAAATGCCCGAGGTCATCTTGTCGAGGCGATGAATCAAAAACAGTTGCTCATCTTGGGTGTATTTGGCCAGTTCAATAAGAAGGGAAGTATCACCATCATCCTTATGAACACTTACGTTAGGATGTTTGTTGATAACAATAAAATCAGGATCGAGGTGAAGAATGTCGAACATACTGGCTCCTATTTTAGCGCGCAGAGTATATAGATTTGTTCGCTAAAACAGAAGCCTTTACTATCAATTATTCTGTTAATAAATATATTGCTGTATTAATTCAACTTAAATGAAGCTAGTAAGCCTTCTAGCTCTGTGACTTTTTCACGTAAGTCACGAACTCGGCTTGAACTCGATTCTGTTAAACGCACTGAATCCGCAGCAATATCGTTGATAACAGAAATATCCGTCGCAATATCTTGAGTTACCGCGGTTTGCTCTTCTGTTGCCGTCGCAATAGTTTGAATCATGCTCTGAACATTTTCTGCACTTTCCACAATATCATTAAGCGCGGATCCTGCTCCTGCACTCAAAGAGACCCCTTCAGCAACCAGTGAAGCACTGCGCTCCGTTTGAGATACCGCTTGTGATGTACCAGACTGAATCGCTCCAATCAGATCACCCACTTCTTGAGTGGCTTTTGAGGTACGCTCTGCTAACGCTCTGACTTCATCTGCTACCACGGCAAAGCCGCGACCAAATTCCCCAGCACGCGCCGCTTCAATGGCTGCGTTAAGCGCCAACAAATTGGTTTGTTCAGCAATATCATTAATAACTTTGATCACACTGCCAATTTCATCACCACGCCGACCAAGCTGCTGCATTTGGTCCGACATTTCATTCATCTGAGTGGAGACTTGCTGAGTACTGTTGACAACTTCAGTAATTACATCACCACCATGACGAGCAGATTTACCCGCTTCGCTCGCCATGTCTGCTGTGGTGGTACTTTGTAATGCCACTTCCGCAATCGTAGCACTTAACTCTTCAGAAGCCGTAGCAATCATACTGGCCTTGTCAGCTTGCTGCTGTGCTCCTTTTAGTACTTGCTTACTCGATTCATCTATATCAGTGGTCACGACATTCACTTCATTACCCACACTTGATATAGAGGACAACAATGTTTTCAGTGATGACTGCATGGTATTCACAGAGTTAGCAAGTGTCTCTAACTCATCCCCACTGCTGTCTTTAATAGGTTCAGCAGTTAAATCGCCACTCGCCACTTTCGTAGAAGCTGCAACCAGGTTTTCGACTCGGGTCGTAATCGAGCTGGATAAGCGATACGCAATCAGAATACTGGCAATCAAAGCCGCAGCTGTTAAACCAACAATCACATTCCCTAAAGTAGATAACTCGGCACTTAAATTGGACAAAGCGCTCGTCGCATCTCGCACTTCTTCTTCCGCAGCCACATCCAATATTTTTTCCAGCGGCTTAATAATCCCATTTTCCAGTTCGTCTAAACGCTGATACGCCTGTTTTAACTTCACTGGATCATCAATGGATAATGAAAAAATATCACGCTGCACTGACAAGTAGAAATCCTGGATATATTGCTCGATTTGACGCATTTTTTCATGATCAGAAGGTCGCGAAGATTCAAGTGGAATAAGCTTATTTAAGTGTCTATTAAACGCTTGGTAGTTTTCTTCAAACTTACTCTTTTCGCTTGTTTCACCGGTCAGGTATTCTAAAACATTAAGGACCATATCCCCTTTTTCATCAATCAAATTTAAATAAAGTACCGTCCCAGGAACATCATCTAATTCAATCTCTTGGGCAATTTTTCTCGCCTTATCTTCCAACCACAAACTAACTACTGCGGTGACTAGCATCAGAAAAATAATAGAAAGAAAGGAAAGCAAAAACTTTTTTCTGAGATTTAACTGCATATATTCTCCAACATGCATTTCACATAAACATCACTGTTTTTAATATCATTGAAAATATGGAATAGTACACCATAAAATGTATTTAACCATATCTTATTAATGGTTAAATACATTTAGTTACGACTTTTTAGAGCCATTTATTAACAGTACTACTTCTAACTACGTCATCTCATAAACATAAAAAAAGCTGATGAAAGTATCATCAGCTTTATTTAATAAAAGGTAGAACAGGCTAGTTAAGCTGTAAATACGAAGATCATAAGTACAGGGCAAACCACACGAACATACCAAGGCCAGATTTTCCAGAACAAACTTTGCTTTAATTCCGGGCAGCCTTCACTAATTTCAGCCAGAACCTTATCGCGCTTCCATACCCAACCCACAAGCAGAGCAAATAACAAAGCTAAAATAGGTTGTGCGTATACCGTTGTGGCTTCAATCACTAAACCAAACAGGTCACCAAAATTAAGAACGATGATACCTGAAATTAATGTGATCAAACCTCCGATCCACCATACTGCAACCTTACGATCTTGGTTTAGCTCTTCTGTTGCACATGCCACTGGCACTTCTAGCATAGAAATTGAAGACGTTAGGGCCGCAATCACCATTAAGGTAAAAAACAACACACCAACAATTACCCCCATTGATCCCATGGTATCGAACATAGCAGGAAGAACAGCAAAAACTAAAGTGTCTGAGCTTAGTAGTGCACCAGTATCACTGTAAATCTCAACGCCATTGTTTTGAGCCACAAACATTGCAGGCATAATCAGAAGGCCAGCACTAAACGCAACACCAGTATCAATTAAAGATACATGAGCCGCTGTTTTTGGCAGATTTGTGTCTTTATTCAAATAAGAGCCGTACACCATCATCACACAGACCCCCAACGACAATGAAAAGAAGGCTTGCCCCATCGCGCTCACAACCAGATCAGGGCTAAGGTGTGAAAAGTCTGGTACTAAGTACATTTTAAGACCTTCCATAGCCCCTTCTTGAGTGAGGATGTACGCAATCATGACACCAAATAAAATAAATAGTACTGGCATTAATCGAGTAGACCAACGTTCAATACCATCCGCAACGCCATTACGCACAACCAGCACGGTCATGAGCATGAAAATAACCATCAAGGTTAAATTACGAGTAGTACCAAACCCTGTCACCCAGTCAGCCGCCGCTTGAAGACCCAGTGTTTCGAAAATTGGGCCGACAAACGAACCAATTAACCAGCCTGCAACAATGGCGTAAAAGCTTAGAATCATCGATACTGCAACCATACCAGCAATACCAATGCCTGCCGCTGCTAGCTTTTGTGTTGGCCACACTGATTTTAAAGAGCGAATAGGGTTAGCTTGAATATGACGACCAATAGTCAACTCAGCCACTAAAAGTGGGTATGCCAACGCAAAAACCATCAATAAATAAACCATTAAAAAAACAGCACCACCGTTACTTGCTGCTTGTGTTGGGAACCCCCAAATATTACCAAGACCGACTGCTGACCCCGCAGCGGCCATGATGAAGCCAATTCTAGATGTGAACTGAGCTCTCGAACTACTCGCCATTTTTATATTCCGTCGTTGTGTCTATTTTTAGTGTATTAGGCGTCGAAAAGGAACTGTAAAAAATAATTTACACTCTACAAAAGTTAATTAACGCGCTAGGTGTGGCAAGTAAAACAGTTTAGGAATAAAATTAGAACCCCCGAGGGTCTATTTTTTTATTTTATTCGATTTTATGCGACATTAGCCGACATAAGATTAACAAAAATGAAACAAACGAACATATATCACTCAATATTCCTCTATTATTAGTAATATTCACTACAAGTAATATCCCTTAATTTCACTCTGTTACATTTCTTTTTTTACTTGCCATATTCGTTATTTCATAAATTCTGACGGATAAATTAGGATAGTAGGTATGAATATGATAAATATGCTACATCTGGCATTACTTAACTTTTAGGCACTCATATCCCCCATGGAAAAACTGGTTCAACTCTTTGCTCTCATCAGTCTGGTTATCTACTGGATTCTAGTCGCAGGTGTCACCTTAAGGGTTGTTTTTAAAAGAAAAGCGGTTGGGGTTTCTTTAGCCTGGCTAATGGTTATTTACATCATTCCTGTTGTTGGGGTTATCTGTTATTTACTGTTTGGTGAGCTCAATTTAGGTCGTAAAAGAGCCGAAAGAGCAAAAGAGATGTTTGGTCCATACAGAGAATGGTTTAAACAGTTACACCAGTGCCCTAGCCATAAACCAGAATATTTAGCCAAGCACATGCTCCCTGTACACGATTTATGTTCACGCCGCTTAAGCATTCCTTCTTTAAGCGGTAACACACTGTCACTACAAAACTCACCTAACGACATCCTGCTTTCTATCATCGACGATATTGCGAGCGCCAAACACAGCATTCAAATGGAGTTTTATATTTGGCACCCTGGTGGACTAGCCGATTCTGTTGCAGCCTCACTCATTCAAGCAGCGAAACGAGGGGTGGAAGTCAAAATATTGCTCGATTCAGCGGGCAGCATGCGGTTCTTTCGCAGTCACTGGCCAGAAATGTTCACCACTGCAGGCATTGAGTGGGTTGAAGCCTTAGCCGTGACGCCACTTAGGATGTTTTTTAGACGATTAGATCTCCGTCAACACCGAAAAATCATCATCATTGACGACAATGTTGCGTACACAGGTTCAATGAATTTAGTAGACCCAAGGCACTTCAAAACTGATGCAGGGGTAGGACAATGGATTGATGTAATGGTACGTATTACTGGCCCTAATGTGGCCGTATTAAGCTCGATTCATGCTTGGGATTGGGAGGTTGAATCAGGAAAACGAGCACTGCCCTCTTTACCGGAATGCAGCATTGAAGAGCACCCACACGCCCACCACGCTGTACAAGTCATTCCATCTGGCCCGGGAATGCCCGAAGACATTATTCAGCAAGTATTGATCTTAACCATTAACCAAGCCAAAGAAAGCATTACCATCACAACGCCTTATTTTGTACCTAGCGATCATTTACTGCACACCTTAAAAATGACCGCTTACCGAGGTGTGCGAGTCGAGCTGATTGTCCCAAAAGTGAATGACTCCATCATGGTCGAATGGGCAAGTCGCGCTTTCTTTAATGATTTATTAGAAGCTGGTGTGATCATCCACCGCTTTACGGGTGGTTTGTTGCATACTAAATCAGTCGTGGTCGACAAGAAAAACTGCCTTATTGGCACGGTTAACTTAGACATGAGAAGCCTATGGCTCAACTTTGAAGTCACCTTATCAGTCGACGATCCTGAATTCACCAAACAACTCAGTTGGATTCAAGACGACTACATAAAACAATCAGAGCCCGTAGATTGGGAGCAATGGAAAAAACGCTCTCTGCTTGATCGGTTTATCGAACGGTTTTTCTATATGTTCAGTCCATTGCTATAAAGGCGTTATTTTGTGCAATAAACTTCTGATTCAACCTGTCTATACTCAATACGGGATAAATTCAGGCACAAGGACCAGAAATGCTAAGCACCTCGATAAAACAAAAACTACTACTTAATACTCTCTTTCCTATTGTACTGCTAATCACATTGGGGTTTATTTCGGTTAGTTTAATGAATAAAGCCACCAAAGCAGAGCAAGAACTGTATTCTTCCCGTATTTTACCCATTACAGAAATGAAACGGATTTCAGATCTGTATATTGTTTCGATTGTAAACGCCATTAACAAAGCGAATGCTGGGATCATCTCTCCTAGTCAAGCAGTTAACATTACCAACCAAGCTCGTAGTGAAATCCAGCCCTTGTGGCTTAGCTATAACCGCCGAGTCTTAACCGAACAAGAACAAGAACTAGCCGCTTACATTAACTCCAGCTTTGATGATGCCAATAACTACTTAGACGACTTTGCCAGCCAACATCAAAGCAACTCTGGAATGATGTCAGGGCAATTAGAGCAAGAAATCATCGACCTTTACGATGTCATAGAGCCCATAAGCGAGCAAATAAGTGAGCTGGTGGACACCCAACTTCAGCTGGCGAAACAACAAGTAGAGCAAGATACTCAAGCAGGCGAAAAAACGACATTCGCCTTTATTATTGTTTGTATTGTGCTGATCACCCTGCTTCTTCTTTCTTTATATTGGGTAATCAGAGCCATTCAACTACCGATTAATTCATTAAAACACGCTTTAGAGTCCATGCGATCGTCTCTAGATTTATCGAAACGTGTTGGGTATTACAAAAAAGACGAATTAGGCGATGTAGCACAAGCTGTGAATGCTCTGGCCGATGAATTTTCTCATGCTATCACTGAGATTCGAAATTCCGCTAGTTCAGTAAATTCCGCATCGCACGAAATGATGACAGTAACTGACCATGCACAAAACAACATGGCTACACAACAACAAGAGTTAGAAAAAACGTCTCAGGCCATGAACGAATTGACAAGCGCCGTAAGTGAAGTGTCGGAGAAAACACAGCAAGGTGCCAATGCCGCGGAACAAGCACAGCAACACGCTAACGCAGGGCAATATCAAGTCAGCCATGTGGTTGAAAGAATGAAAGACGTAGAAGAAACTACCCTTGTTGTTGGGGAAAGCGTTGATAAACTCGTCTGCCAAAGTAAAGAAATCAATACTGTCCTAAATGTGATTAATGAGATTGCAGAACAGACCAATTTATTAGCATTAAACGCGGCAATTGAAGCAGCGCGTGCAGGAGAACAAGGTAGAGGGTTCGCTGTTGTTGCTGACGAAGTACGTTCACTGGCTCAACGAACTCAGCAATCTACGACAGAGATCGTGACCATCGTGACGCAACTCGAATCGCTTGCCAACGAAGCAACCGTTGCCACCGAAAAAGGCCGAGAACAAGTGTCAAAAACCAGTGAAGCCGCTATGAATGCAGGTAGCGCTCTTAATCAAATCGTAGAAGCCGTGGATACAATTAGAGAAATTAATACACAAATTGATCATTTAAGCACTGAACAAAATAACGTAACCCACCACACTGCTGAAACCATTAATCATGTAACTGGCATTTCGCAACAATCTGTTGCGTCCTCATCACAACTGCAATCTTCAGCTCAAGAACTCAGATCGGTGGCGCAAAATATGGAGCAAGAAGCAGCGCGCTTTACTATCTAATCAACCAACATAGCCAACAAAAAGGGCTCTATAGAGAGCCCTTAACTTACGTTTTTCTAACCTGTAAACTTATAAAGCAGCTTCAAAGATCGCAGCAATTTCTTCATGAGTCGCTTGTTTAGGGTTAGTCAAACCGCAAGCATCTTTCAGTGCATTTTCCGTCAGAACATTAATATCTTCCGCTTTTGCACCTAACTCTGTGAGACCTGCTGGAATACCTACGTCTTTAGATAACTGCATGATGGCTTCAAGTGCAGCTTCTGCCCCTTGTTCGTCTGTTAAGTTAGCCACATCGACATTCATTGCACGAGCAACATCTTTTAAACGTTCAGGGCAAACCTGCGCGTTGTAGCGTTGAACATGTGGTAATAACACGGCATTACACACACCATGAGGCAGATCGTAGAAACCACCTAACTGATGCGCCATTGCATGAACATAACCCAATGACGCATTGTTAAACGCCATCCCCGCCATAAACTGTGCATACGCCATTTGCTCACGAGCTTCTAAGTTTTGGCCATCGTTCACCGCAGTGCGTAAATGTGCTTGAATCAGCTCAATCGCTTTAATGGCTACCGCATCAGTGATTGGTGTCGCCGCTACAGACACATAAGCTTCAATAGCATGAGTCAAGGCATCCATACCTGTTGCCGCTGTTAGCGATGCTGGTTTTGCTAGCATTAATTCAGGATCATTGACCGACATTAATGGCGTTGTATGCTTATCTACAATGGCCATTTTAATGTGTCGTTCTTCATCAGTAATAATACAGAAACGCGTCATTTCAGACGCAGTACCCGCGGTAGTGTTAATAGCGATTAAAGGCAATTGTGGTTTCGCAGATTGATCCACACCTTCGTAATCCGCAATTTTACCGCCATTCGACGCCACTAACGCAATACCTTTGGCGCAATCGTGTGGTGAACCACCACCAAGGGAAATAACAAAATCACACTCATTTGTCATGAGAATATCTAAACCTGCATTCACATTTCCAATAGTTGGGTTAGGTTGAGTGCCATCAAAAACGACCGTATCGACACCTCTGTCAGACAATAAATCCGCAACTTGCTTAACCACACCAATTTGGTTAAGCACTTTATCCGTTACGATCAGCCCTTTTTTAAATCCTTGAGATTTAATGCTCTCAACAGCTTCAGTTAAACAGCCTGCACCCATCAGGTTCACGGTTGGAATAAAAAACGCAGTGCTCATATTCATATGCTCCAATATATTTTTATAAATAATTTTTATCTTTTTTATCACTTGGAGAGGATGCGCGTTCTTGATCTAAGACAAACAATGCAAAGTAATGCAATTCAAAGAATAGAAGCGTGATGCACCTCTAAAGTATTACTCACTTTAGCGACTTGTATATTCATATTTTATCTAGGTAGGGACATTGACAAAAAAAACAATGAATCAAATTGCATAATTAATTTATATGGAAGCAATCTTATAATCAACTAAAATTTATTAACTAGTTATAAAAATAATTTAATACTTACTGGAGTGTTTTATTGATGTCACTCATACGAAAGTTTATATTTAGCCTAATCTTCATTGTTCCGATAAGCTTTATCACCAATGCAAATGAAAGTGTCATCTTAACCATTCACTCCTCGGCATTAAATTTTCCTCTTAAATTAACTTATCAAGACTTAAATAAACTTCCTAAGTCGAAAATAAAAACAAATACTCCATGGACAGATATCAGCGATTTTGAAGGGGTTTCTATCAAAGATTTATTTAATCACTACCAAATTCCGTTACAAGATATGGAATTAACCGCACTAAATAATTACATAATTGAAGTTCCGAAAGAAGATGTCGATTCGTACAGCCCTATTATTGCCTTTCATCACAATGGACAAAAGATGAAAATAAGAGATTTTGGTCCACTTTGGCTAGTATATCCACTGGATGATCATCATGAACTCTGGTCAAAAAAGCATTATTCAAAAATGATTTGGCAACTAAATAAAATCAACCTAATGCCATGAATAAAAAATTTGAGAACCAAATAAAAATAATTAATAAAAAAAGAAGATGGAAAAACTTCTCTTTATATTTATTAGTTATTATTTTCTCTGGTGGAATAATATTAACCATTGAAAAGTTAAAAACGACAGCTACCTTAATCTCAGAGCATCATAATGAGGCTATCTGGTCCATGCTCCAACTCTCTAAGGAGTACCATCAGCTTAATTATACTCTTGCAAGGTTTGAAACCGATGGGATCAGTTATAATGAACTCTCAACCCAATATGAGATTCTTTGGAGCCGATTTAATGTACTATTATACAGCACCGAAGGAAGAGCCGTTGCTGCAATACCGGATGCAAAAAAGTCTATCACCTACCTATTTGATCATTTAAAAGAAGCAGAAGACCGCTTTTACTCGTTGGAAAACTCCCGAGAAAACCTCGCAGACATTCGCACAGAGTTCCACGACAACCTGTTGTATTTATATTCTTTTTTCAATAAAAACTTTAAAACCTCTGATGAGCTTTTTAGCCAAGTACAAGAATCTATTTTCGAATTAGAGTTTTTTCTAGAACTGCTCATTATAGGAGAAAGTATTGCCGCCTTACTGATCATCTATATCCTGATTCGAGAAACAAATTATCATAACCTCGTGGCTAACCAAGACAGTTTAACAGGGTTACCTAATCGCCACTGCTTATATAACACAATGGATAGCAGTAAAAATACTTCCGTCGGTTTTATGCTAATTGACTTAGATGGATTTAAAGATGTCAATGATACTTTAGGCCATAACATTGGTGATACGTTATTACAACAAGTCTCCCAACGCATTGCAAGATTAGCCCCACCAGGTACCATGGCAGCTCGATTAGGTGGTGATGAGTTTTCTTTATTTCATGATGATATATCGACTAATGAGGAATTTGAAAAATTAGCCGAAAATCTAATTGCATCTTTAAATAGAAGTTTTTCTATCAACAACCACAACATTACTATTTCAGCAAGTATTGGGATCAGTTATCAAAATAAAAAAGGGCGAATTAACAGTAAAGAACTCATACAGCAATCTGACATTGCCATGTATAACGCCAAGAAAAAAGGAAAAAATCGATATAAAGTCTTTAATGACTCTATGAACTCATATTTTAAGCGCGCTAAACAATTACAAAAAGACTTAGCTCCTGCACTTCAATCTGAACAACTTGATTTTTTATTTCAACCTATCGTTTTTAGCTCGACTAAAGAATGTGAGAGTGTAGAAGCATTATTGTATTGGAACCACCCTAAATATGGAAAAATAAAGCCCATTGATATATTTCAAGCGGCAAAAAATAGTAATAATACGTTACTACTCGATCAATGGATTTTATCAAGAATAATTAAAATTAGGTCATCATGGAAAAAGCATGTGTCTCCTTCATTTACCCTTTGGTTTAATATATTCCCCACACTCAACGTGGATCAACTGTTACTTTCAGCAACCAAAGAAGGGCTAACACCACAACAAATTGGCGTACAAATAACTGAAAATGAAGAATTGGTAAAAATAGAAAAGTATCAAAAAATAATCAACGAGCTAAAAAAACACCACGTGCCTGTCTGCTTAGATGATTTTTGTGTTGAAATATCTCCACTAAACCACTTACTGCAATCGACACCAAACCGGATAAAGGTATGCTCCAACATCATTTCGATTACCAATAACCGAGATTTGTCGTACCTAAACGCTTTAGTCAATTTAGCCGCATCTCTCAACATTGATGTCTGCGCCAAAGAACTTGGCAGTGAAGAAGAACTGGAAGCAATCAAATCCGCTGACTGCCAATTTGCTCAAGGGGCTTTATTTTCCCTTCCCTTATCTCTCGCTGAATTTGAACAGCAAGCCTATTGTTTTGGAAAATATAACCTAAACAGTATCGCCAATAACATAAAATCGGATCTTGGCAGGTAATCTCCCACCAAGATCCATGATTATTCGCGATTTAAGCGCTTTCTTCCGTGTATGCTTTACCTGCTGCAGCGTACACTTCTTTCTTTTCAATGCTGAACATGGCATCGAAGAACCAAGCAATGAACTTAATAACATCATCACCTTCGTTCATGATCCATTCTGCGTATTCTTCAGCTTCCTGCTCTGGATCCTCAGATTCACGAACTTCCACGTGGTAAATGCGTTTTTCACCTTCAATTTCACATAAGCTAAATTGACCCGTTAAAGATTTCGCACATTCTGAGATAGTACTATCGGAAAGGCTACGTAACGCTTCAAGTACCTCTGGTAACGTTTCTTTTTCATCCAACCTTTTTACCAGTTTTACGAAGTAATCATGTTTCATTTTTTGCCCCTTTATTCTCAGTATTGCTAGATGGCGCGCAGTTTACCAGTTAACGGGATAATCGATAAGTACCATCTTACACCCCATGATTATGAGTATTTTTACCTCTTTATATTATGGTTGTGCCCTTAATTTCGTTTTCTACGACTTTTCACTTGCCATCACAGCTCGGAGCGTGTTTTAAATAGCGGTATAGAAAAAATAGCTGGCGTAATATCAACGTTTTTATCAAAGGAATTGAATCAAGATGTCAGAAAAAACAGAAACAAAACTGGTTACGGCTGGTCGTGATAAAAAATGGACTAATGGTGTCGTGAACCCTAGTGTGCAACGCGCCTCTACCGTCGTTTTTAATAGCGTAAAAGAAAAACGCCAAGCGGCCATTAATCGCACCAATAAAACCCTTTTTTATGGTCGTCGTGGTACTCAAACCCACTTTGCTTTCCAAGATGCCATGGTTGAAATTGAAGGCGGTGCGGGTTGCGCTCTTTACCCGTGTGGCACCGCAGCCATCACTAACGCCATTCTCTCTTTTGTGAAAACAGGCGATCATATTTTAATGGTGGACGGCTGTTATGAACCTACGCGTGATTTCTGCGAAGTCATACTGAAAAAGATGGGGGTCGAAACCACTTATTATGACCCATCCATTGGCGAAGGCATTCGTGATCTTATTCAGCCTAACACCACTATCTTATTCACTGAATCACCATGTTCAATAACGATGGAAGTGCAAGATGTCCCAACACTTGCACGCATTGCCCATGAAAGCGACATTATTGTCATGCTTGATAATACGTGGGCTGCTGGAGTGAACTTCCTACCTTTTGAACACGGTGTGGACATTTCCATTCAAGCTGCCACCAAGTACATTGTTGGTCACTCAGATGTCATGTTAGGGACGGCGGTAGCTAATGAACGCTGCTGGGATCAACTTCGTGAGCAAAGCTACTTAATGGGTCAGTGCGTTTCACCAGACGATGTTTATCTTGCCATGCGTGGCCTAAGAACCATGGGCGTCCGACTCAAACAGCATGAAGAAAACAGTGTCAAAGTGGCAAAATGGCTTGCTGAACATCCGCTGGTTGATCATGTTCGCCACCCTGCCTTACCAAGTTGCCCAGGCCATGAATTTTACCTGCGTGATTTCAATGGTTGTAATGGCCTATTCTCTTTTGTACTTAAACAAAGTCATACCACAGCAACAACTGCACTGCTGGATGATATGGAACACTTCAGTATGGGTTACTCATGGGGTGGTTTTGAAAGCCTAATCCTAGCCAATGAACCATCCAGCTTTAATGCGCTGCGTACTGTTGCTAACCCAAACTTTGAAGGTACTTTAGTTCGCGTTCATATTGGCCTAGAAAATGTCGATGATCTGATCGCCGATTTAGAGGCAGGCTTAAACCGCTACCAAGCAGCCCTAAATGCTTCTTAAAATAAACTCACTGATTTGATTCAAAAGCCCAACCGATCTTTTATGTTGGGCTTTACTTTATATTTCTCCTCCCCCTTTCTCTTTCATTTTTCTCTTCCCAAAAAAGCAATTAACACAACTAACAATAACTGTGATCCAGCTTACTTTTTGTCTTTTCCATAAAACCTCAAAGTAGATCCTGTTCACACTTCGTAACAACTCCAAGTGCAATAAATAAAAGTTCAGACTAAATTCACCCCATCGAAACGTTTGCGTAAACGTTTCGATGAACAATAAAGCAACACAACGAGAAACGGACAGCAGTTTTTGCCACGGTCGGCATCATAAGAAGAAGAGTCATAAACTCGACGGCGAAAGGCGGTATCATGAAAAAAAGCGCATTAATTAATTCTGAGCTCTCTTACCTTGCTGCAACCATGGGACACACCGATGAAATCACAATTTGTGATGCCGGTCTTCCAATTCCAGATGCAAACCAACGTGTTGATTTGGCGCTCATTCCTGGTGTACCTACTTTCATTGAAACCGTAAAAGCACTACTCAGTGAAATGGCCGTAGAAGGCGTGGTTATCGCAGAAGAATTTCAACAAGTGAGCCCAAACCACCACCAAGAATTAATGGCTCTTCTGGACAACGAGCAATCACAAACGGGTAAAAAAATTCGTATTACTTACCTTCCGCATGAAGATTTCAAAACACAAACAGCCCACAGTAAAGCCATTGTGCGTACTGGCGAATTTACTCCTTATGCCAATGTTATTTTCCAAGCGGGCGTTGTTTTTTAATTCCCTATTTTCATCCACACCCTAGCCGGTGTTGATTCATTCGCAGTTGAAAGGAGCAGGCATGAGCCAGCCGATATTACAACTCCAAGGCATAGAAAAAGCCTTTCCCGGTGTAAAAGCATTAGATAACGCCTGCTTAAATGTTTACCCAGGTCGCGTAATGGCACTCATGGGTGAAAACGGCGCAGGGAAATCCACGTTAATGAAAGTATTAACGGGCATTTACCAAATGGACAAGGGCACCATTCACTACGAAGGAGAGCCTGCGGCTTTTCAAGGGCCTCGTCATTCACAGCAAGCTGGCATCAGCATTATTCACCAAGAGCTGAATTTAATTCCTGAGCTGAGCATTGCTGAAAACATCTTTTTAGGGCGAGAAAAAACCAACGCATTTGGGGGCATAAAATGGGCTCAAATGCACAAAGAAGCCGATGCATTATTGGCGCGCCTTAATGTAAAACATCGCTCAACGAAATTACTGGGTGAACTCAGTATTGGTGAGCAGCAAATGGTAGAAATCGCCAAAGCCATCTCATTTGACTCCAAAGTCATCATCATGGATGAACCAACTGATGCCCTCACGGATACAGAAACTGAATCGTTATTTAGTGTGATTAATGAGCTACGCGATCAAGGCTGCGGCATCGTTTATATCTCGCATCGCTTAAAAGAAATTTTTGAAATCTGTAACGATGTCACTGTACTGCGTGATGGCAAGTTCATTGGCCAAAAAACCGTCCCTGAATTGGATGAAGACAGCCTCATTGAAATGATGGTTGGCCGCCGCTTAGATGAGCAATATCCACGAGTTGATGTTCAGCATGGCGAAACCTGTTTAGAAGTGAAAAACCTAACGGGCTCTGGCGTTCATGATGTGAGCTTCCAACTTACGCGCGGTGAAATTTTAGGGGTGTCTGGCCTAATGGGTGCAGGACGCACTGAGCTCATGAAAGTGATTTATGGCGCTCTAACTAAAGAATCTGGAGAGATACTCCTTAACGGCAAAGCCATTAACCCACAGTCACCACAAGATGGACTCGCAAACGGGATTGCCTATATTTCGGAAGACCGTAAAGGCGACGGTTTAATTCTAGGGCTTTCAGTAAAAGAGAACATGTCTTTATGCTCTTTAGAAACCTTCAGTCGAGCGAACAGCTCCATTAAACACGACGAAGAGATCACAGCTGTGGATGACTTTATTCAGCTGTTCAACATCAAAACACCGACTCGTGAACAAATTATTGGCAATTTATCTGGCGGTAACCAACAAAAAGTCGCCATCGCTAAAGGGTTAATGACTAGGCCTAAGGTACTGATTTTAGATGAGCCAACCCGTGGTGTTGATGTGGGTGCCAAAAAAGAGATCTACCAACTGATCAACCAATTTAAACAAGAAGGTATGAGCATCATTTTAGTCTCTTCGGAAATGCCAGAAGTACTAGGAATGAGTGATCGTATTTTAGTTATGCATGAAGGCCGCATCAGTGGTGAGTTTATGGCACAAGACGCCGACCAAGAAAAACTAATGGCCTGCGCTGTAGGTAAAAAGATAAATGAGGTAGCAGCATGAGCAGCGAAGTAATGACCAAAGACCAAAAACAGCCTTCACACGGCCCTAAACTCTTCAGTAAAGAGTGGTTAATTGAACAAAAATCACTGATCGCCTTAATTTTATTGATTGTGACGGTGTCCTTTTTAAACGCGAACTTTTTCACTGTCGACAACATCCTGAACATTCTTCGTCAAACATCCGTGAATGCCATCATCGCAGTGGGTATGACCCTCGTAATTCTAACGGCAGGCATCGACTTAAGTGTCGGCTCTGTATTGGCGTTATGTGGGGCACTGGCTGCTTCCATGATTGCCCTTGAGGTTCCCGTAATCATTGCCGTGCCTACCGCCTTGCTTGCAGGTGCGGCACTTGGGGCCATTAGTGGTGCCATCATCGCCAAAGGTAAAGTTCAGGCCTTCATTGCCACGCTCGTTACCATGACTTTACTACGTGGTGTCACCATGGTGTACACCGATGGTCGTCCTATTTCTACTGGTTTTACCGACACTGCTGATGCATTTGCGTGGTTTGGTACTGGCTACCTATTTGGCATCCCTGTTCCTATCTGGTTAATGGTGATTGTATTTGCTGCGGTTTGGTACCTACTGCAACACACTCGCTTTGGCCGCTATGTTTACGCGCTAGGTGGTAATGAATCTGCCACTCGCCTATCTGGCATCAATGTAGACCGCGTGAAAATCGGTGTTTATGCCATCTGTGGTTTGCTGGCAGCACTGGCTGGGATCATCGTTGCATCTCGTTTGTCTTCTGCGCAACCAACCGCAGGTATGGGCTATGAGCTAGATGCCATTGCCGCCGTGGTTCTCGGTGGTACAAGCCTAGCGGGTGGTCGTGGTCGAATTATGGGTACCTTGATCGGCGCACTCATTATCGGGTTCTTGAACAACGCACTAAACCTACTAGACGTTTCCTCTTACTACCAAATGATTGCCAAAGCGGTGGTGATTCTGCTGGCAGTATTGGTTGATAACAAAAATAAGTAACTCAGATTACTACTCTACGTATACAAGGAACATAACAATGAACAAACTTGCCTCTATTATTTCTGCTGCTGTGTTATCAGCTTCTTTTACTGCTACGGCGTCAGCACAAGACACAATGGCGATGGTAGTCTCAACGCTCAATAACCCGTTCTTCGTCACCATGAAGGAAGGCGCGGAAGCCCGAGCACAAGAGCTGGGTTATGATCTGATTGTTTTAGACTCACAAAATGATCCAAGTAAAGAGCTTTCAAATGTTGAAGATTTAACGGTTCGTGGCGTTAAAGCGATTCTCATTAACCCAACAGATTCAGATGCCGTTTCCAATGCGATTCGTATGGCAAATCGCGCAGACATTCCTGTACTGACACTCGACCGTGGTGCAAGCCGTGGTGAAGTGGTTAGCCATATCGCCTCTGATAACGTGGCAGGTGGTGAAGCGGCAGGTAAATTCATCATGGAAAAAGTGGGTGAAAAAGCACGTGTAATGCAACTAGAAGGCATTCCTGGTACATCAGCTGCCCGTGAACGTGGTAAAGGTTTCCTTAAAGCCGTTGATAACAGCAACATGACGTTACTTTCTAGCCAGCCTGCTGATTTTGACCGTGCTAAAGGCTTGAACGTAATGGAAAATATGTTGGCAGCAAACCCAGACGTACAAGCCGTATTTGCTCAGAATGATGAAATGGCATTAGGTGCACTTCGAGCAGTAAGAGCCTCAGGCAAAGACGTATTAATCGTCGGTTTTGACGGTACTGAAGATGGCATTGCCGCTGTTAACCGTGGCCTGCTTGGCGCAACAGTTGCTCAACAGCCAGACATGATTGGTGCGCTGGGTGTGGAAACAGCCGTAAAAGCATTGAATAAAGAAGCCGTTGAAAAATACATTCCTGTACCGCTAAAAGTAGTCACAAAGTAATCCATAAAACTTAGAGCAGGAAGTGCCTTACCCTATACATAGGCACTTCCTCTCCAGTAGCTAAATCACTCAGAAACTATTGGTTAATCATGAAGCCTCTTCTCTCATCATGGTTAACCCATATTTTTTGACTAGGCACTTCGCCACGCATTCAAAGGTCTTAACATGAATAAATTAGTTGTCTTAGGTAGCGTTAATGCTGATCACGTTCTTCAAGTTGCCTCTTTCCCTCGCCCAGGTGAAACCCTTCATGGCCACAGCTATGCCGTAATACCTGGTGGTAAAGGAGCAAATCAAGCGGTTGCCGCAGCGCGATTAGGTGCCGATATTGCCTTTATTGCCAGCGTTGGTGACGACAGTTTTGGTATTAACATCAAACAAGAGTTCGAAGCTCAAGGCATTAATACGACGGGCGTTATGGTGGAAGAAAACACGCCAACGGGCATTGCCATGATCCAAGTGGCAGCCACAGGTGAGAACAGCATCTGTATTGCTGCTGAAGCCAACGCCTGCCTGACTCCAGAGCGCATTGAGCCACACTTAGATTTGATCCGAAACGCCAATACCCTATTGATGCAGCTAGAAACCCCAATTGACACCATTAAAGCTGCGGCACAAGTTGCGAAGGACACCAATACACAAGTTGTCCTAAACCCTGCCCCAGCTCAAAAATTAACAAGTGACTTATTACAACTCGTTGATATTATTACTCCCAATGAAACGGAAGCTGAGCTACTCACTGGCATCGCTGTCACTGACATGGCATCCGCTCAAAAAGCGGCCAATGCTCTGCACCAGCAAGGTATTAAAACCGTGATGATCACTTTAGGCAGTGAAGGCGTGTGGCTCAGTGAGAACAATAAAGGCCAGCAGGTCAAAGGCTTTACAGTAACAGCCACCGACACAACCGCGGCGGGTGATACTTTTAACGGAGCGTTTATCACTGCCATGCAGAGCGGCCAAAAAATACATGATGCGATCATGTTCGCTCACGCGGCAGCAGCGATCTCAGTGACGCGAGCGGGAGCACAAAGCTCTATTCCACACTTAACCGAAGTTCAACGCTTTCTGATTGAACACAATTAATACTTTATATTAGGCAGGGAACATACATGGCCACCATCAAAGACGTTGCAAAACATGCTGGAGTATCCACCTCTACCGTCAGCCACGTTCTCAATAAAACCCGTTTTGTCAGCGATGATATTTCTGAAAGAGTGATGGTGGCGGTTAATGAGCTGAACTATGCTCCCTCCGCCCTCGCTCGTAGTTTAAAGGTCAATCACACACGCACCTTTGGTATGCTCGTCACCACCTCAACCAACCCATTTTTTGGCGAAGTATTAAAAGGGGTGGAACGTCGCTGTTACGAACAAGGCTACAACCTAATTTTATGTAACACCGAAGGGGATCCTGAGCGCATGAAGTCCACGCTTGATACCCTATTGCAAAAACGTGTTGATGGGTTATTGCTAATGTGTAGCGAACTGGAAGAAGATGCGTTTGATCTGTTTTCACGCCACCAGCCAGTACCGACCGTTGTCATGGACTGGGGCCCAATTGGCTTTGACAGTGACAAGATCCAAGATAACTCTCACCACGGCGGCTACTTAGCCACCAAGCACTTGATTGAGCAAGGTCATACTAAGATCGGTTGCCTTACTGGCCCATTAGATAAATTACCAGCTCAACAGCGCCTCTCCGGTTTTATTCAAGCAATGGAAGAAGCAGGGCTAGACATAAAACAGGAGTGGATAGCTTCCGGTAACTTCGAGTGTGAGGGTGGCGAAGAAGCCTTTGAAGAAATACGATCTCATGGTGAATTGCCAACCGCCCTTTTTGTCAGTAATGACATGATGGCTATGGGTGTCATTAATACCGCACATAAATACGGCCTCAACGTCCCAGAAGATCTATCAGTTATTGGGTACGATGACATAAAAATCGCAAAATACATTACGCCATCGCTCACCACCATTCACCAACCTAAACACCGTCTAGGCCAAATGGCAGTGGATACGTTGCTAGACAAGATAAGCAGTAAGCGCACCTCAAATCAAGTGATCCAATTAGAGCCAACTCTGGTCACAAGAAACAGCGTCAAACAGCTCACAACCTATTCGAATTAACACCAATAAAAAAGGCAGGTAATCACCACCTGCCTTTGTTAAAACTGATTCTATCAATGCCTAACCAAGAAGCCCCACAGCAGCAGAAGGTGCTTGTTTGGCTTGGGCTAACATAGAAGTACCTGCTTCCTGCTTAATTTTTTGCTTCGTCATTTCAGTCGACTCTTTAGCAAAGTCGAGATCTTTAATCTGGCTCCGTGAATCCGAGACATTTTCGTTCATATTGGCTAAGTTCGTCACCGAATGCAGCATTCTGTTTTGCGCGGCCCCAACTTCTGCTCTGTGCATATCCACGTATTTGATAGCGGAGTCCATAATCGCTATCGCACGCTGTGCGCCACCAACCGTAGAAACATCCACATCTTGAACCGTTTCAAGATCTCCACCAGCCATACCTAATTCATCTGCTAAGCTACCGGAGAACGTAAGCATCTCAGGAACATCTCTCTCTTTTACATAAACCTGTAATCGCCCTTCTTCGGTCACAGAGGCGTCTAGCTTATCACTTTGACCATTAATGTAAGTGGCCAACTCTTCAATATCATCGCCAGCCGGAGCCGTTATGGATATTCCATGGGGCTTAGCATTTTGGTCCACATAAAAAATAAACAATTCACGATTATCTTCGCTTACTGTCCAATCAGAGTCTTGTTTACTGTCGGAAGTATAAAGCCTCCCGCCCATTTCACGCTCATCCGCCCGCATGTTTGTCAAAGACAGCAATACAGCCTCACCTGAATCGGCCCCAACCTGAAAAGCTCGCTCGATAAACTGACCATTAAGCAACTTCATACCACCAAACGAGGTCGTTTCAGCAATTCGGTTCATCTCATCTTTTAACGACTTGATTTCATTCTGAATGGTTTCTCTGTCGCCATCGTTATTCGAACCATTTGCTGACTGTATAGAAAGATCCCGCATCCGAGTCAAAATATGGGTAGTCTCAGACATAGCACCTTCTGCTATTTGCATCATAGACAAGCCTTCATTGGCATTACGGGTAGCAACATCCAAACCGCGGGTTTGTGCCATCAAACGGTTTGAAATCTGAAGGCCAGCAGCGTCATCTTTCGCTTTATTGATGCGATAGCCTGAAGATAAGCGCTCCATCGACTTATTTAAGCCATCAGTCGACTTATCTAAATAGCGTTTTGCTGTAATGGCCGATATGTTGGTATTAACGATGACGGACACACGATCTCCTAATAACTAAGGGCCCAGTTCGCCCTACAATATAACTACGTTCAAAACAACTAGCGGCCAGGCCATCAATAACTTTAATCAATTCACTCCGTTTTATTACGAAACTGGGTTAACTGTTTAACAAAGAAGCAAAATTAGATTAAAAAATATCAACGAAGAGAATAAGACAAGAGAAAAAGGAGAGAAGAAGAGAAATTCAGATACAAAAAAAGGAGCGCCTAGGCACTCCTTTACAATACTTTAGATTAAACCAGACGTATCCGGGTTAATGGTAAAGTTATTAGATACGCTCAACGTTAGCAGCTTGAGGGCCTTTTTGACCTTGCTCAGTTTCGAAAGAAACTTTTTGGCCTTCAGCTAGAGTTTTGAAACCTTCACCAACGATAGCACGGAAGTGAACGAATACGTCAGCGCCGCCGTTATCTTGAGTGATGAAACCAAAACCTTTCTCTTCGTTAAACCACTTAACGATACCAGTTGATTTAGACATGATGTCTCCTAAGAACTTTATTTATATGAATACGCTTCATGCGTGTGAGCCAGAATGAATGACTTACGATGACAATTGAATAAGAAGCTCTTCAGGAAACACTTTGATGCTTTACGTCTGAGTTTTCGAATTACATATTGCAGCATTATCGGTCCATAATACAGGCCTGCGGATAATATTAGGTCCATCTCTTAGAAAATGCAATTTAAAATTCTAAAAGCAGCCCTTTTACTGCAAATTAATTTATACCCTGTAAGTCACTGTACATTAAAGCATCAATTGAAGAAGATAAATCATGCCACAGGCCGTTTTGACCCGCTTTGTCTAGAAAGACAGATAACCGAAACTCGCTTATGTTTAGTAACCTTCTCAATAGCTGCTATAATGGCCGCAGGCCAACACAGAGGCATTGTCAATTCAGTCAATAATCGGTGTTGTGAGCGCGTATTTTAAGGTAACAACATGAATTTAAAACAAGAACTTCAGCAGCTTAATAACAAACTAGACAAATCTCGCCGTAAACTAGAAGCTGCCAAACAGCGTGAAGACAAACCAATCATCATGCAGTTTGAAAGAGACATTGCTGCTCTTACTAAGAAGATTGCAAAAACCAAAGGCCAGCAAACTTTCCAAACAAGCCAAAAAGGCAAAGAAGTTAAAGGGTTAGCTTTTAAACGTGTTCTGACTAAAGCAGAGCAAGCAGACATGGGTAAGCTGAAAAAATCAGTACGTGGCTTAGTTGTCGTTCACCCAATGACAGCACTTGGTCGTGAAATGGGCATAAAAGAAGTCACAGGCTTCGCACCAAAGCAGTTCTAATCACAGCCCTCCGTCACGCAGCGTTCAACTTAACGCTTCTTTGTGACCAAGTTATTTAGTAGCGGCCCTGTCGCTACTAAATAACTTGGTCACATCTTTTCTGATCTACCTGCATAACGTCTCTTATATAGTAGCCATACCCCACGCCACATCATTCTTCTCACTCTCATACGCTACACTCGTACAACATTAAAAAGAACAGATAACAACAAAGACAAATTTCAGGCACAAAAAAACCGTCACTAGGACGGTTATTTTTGAATATGGCGGTGAGGGAGGGATTCGAACCCTCGATACGTTGCCGTATACACGCTTTCCAGGCGTGCTCCTTCAGCCACTCGGACACCTCACCATATTGTGTTGCTACAGGCTCTGCTCTGTAACGGAGCGCTAATTTAATGAATATCCGTGCTATGGTCAAGCTATTTTACTGAAAATAACCGAAAAAATACCAAATAAGCCAAAACCCGAGTTATGTAAGTAAATTACATACAATTACGCTTGTTGATAATATCCTGGAACACGGAACATTTTACGACAAACATCAAGAAAATAACCGTAAATCACACCCATAACACAAGATACTGCCGCGTTACTGGTAACCGCTGTAATGATCTGATCCATATCTGCCCCTACTGTCCACAAAATAGCGGCATACACTGGCGACTGAAATAATACATAAGCTAATAAATCCGCTAAGTTCTTCATCCAGCTACCTGGAGACAAGCGCGCACCTTGGCGCAGCATGTAATCACGGAATACACCGTAAGGCCATGCTATAGCAATATTCACGGGGATAGATAGCATTCGTGATGCCAAAGACTGCTCAAATGTCATTCCTGAAACAAAAATCTCAATCGCCATTCCAGCAACAAAGCTAAACACTACCATTGCAAAGGTATCCGCAGCGGCATTACGAACACAAAATGGCCCTGTTCTTGACATTCTTTTCTTCTCCAATAGAACTAAATAACAAATAAAAAGCTAGTAAGCAGTCATAAACACCAGGTAATTAACACCAACCCAGTGATAGTGAGTATTAAATCACACAAAAACCAGTTTTAGATTTCAAATTTAAATAAATGTAGTAAATTTACAACTAAATTTGAGATGAGATGCAGAACATCTTGCTAGATAGATACATAAAAGACTGTCTAGAAAAGAAGTAGAGTCGATTCAAGGAAAGATAGAGTTAAAACTCAACTTTAAGAGTAAAAGGCAAGTCGATTTAAAGAGTTAGATGAGTAAAAACCTTATTTATCTCAGGTTTAAAAACTAAAAATGCTCTATTCTTCAAAAGAAAAGAGCACTTAAAAGAATATTTTGCTATTAAGCTGTGTTTTTACATTAAAGAAGACTGCCAACGAGCCAATGGGTCAGTACCATCAATTCCTCTTCCCCACCGATCGATAGGATCCACCACAAGGTACTGTGAAAAGTCCCCTAACAACTGCTTCAGTGCTGCACTTGGCTTACGTGTGGTTAAAAGCCATAACGTCGGATCTTCTTTAAGTTGAGATCGTAAGTTGTTTTTCTCTTGCTCAGACCATTCCAACTCAGGCTTAAATAAAGCATCAACAACAAACAGATTATGCCCAGCACTGTAATCCATGAGGGATTCATTCAACACGATCACCGCATCCACCTGATGACTCGCTAACTTTGCGGATGTTTCTCGCTGTTGATTACGTATCAAAGCAGACAAAGAACGCTGGTTGTCTCTGATTTTTTGCTGATGTTCAGGCCATACTCGCACTAAATCTGAAGCAATGATATTTGTCATTCTCACTAAGTTAGCAGGGTTTAACCAGACATAGGGTGAAACAGCGCCATCAACTTGCTTAATCGAAGCAACTGATTCAGCCCTCGGTGAAATCGCTTGGCTGGCATCAACCTCAATCAAACGAATATTACTCATTCTGGTGTGATCATAAATCGGGTCTTGTGCCCACACTGATTTCATACTGATCACCACTTCAGCCTCCTTTGCTGCCTGAGCGACAAATTCAGCACCTTTACCATCAAACCAATTTGGCTGACGATGTAAGCCATAACGTTTTGGCGTCAGTTGACTAACGGTAATAGAAGTCTCGTCAAGCAGCTGGCTGGCCAGCATATAAGTCGTGGGTGTTGACGTTAGTACGTCAGCAGCATTCACCACCGCGGGTAACACACTGCCAATAACCATACTAAGAGCCAGCACACGTTTGTTAATAAAAGTAAACATGATGAATTAGCCTTTCACTATCATTCGATATAACGTTGCAACAAAGAAGAAACTCGCCGACACCATGATAATGGCGGCCCCAGATGGAATCGGTAACATAAATGCCATTGGGATCAGGGTTCCTCCCAAACACGCTAACGTTGCTAAAAATGCAGACATCAACACAAATGAGCCATTCGTTTTCGTCATTAAACGTGCTGTTGCCCCAGGAATAAGAAGAAGTGCCCCCACCAACACCGCACCAATCACTTTTACGGACACAATGGTGACGAGAGTAATCATCAATACAAACAGGTAATCATAAAAGTTCACAGAGAAACCACGAACTCTTGCAATGTCTGGGCTAATACAAGAAAGCAGAATACGGTTGTAGGTGAACAATAAAACCACTAGTACCAAGGCACAGATACCAGCCAGTAAAGCAATATCTTGCTGAGTTACCGTAAGGATTGAGCCAAACAACACATTCTCTAATAGGTGAACATTAATCTTGCGTGCCACATACATCAGCAGTGCGGCTCCCATGGCTAATGCCACAGCAAGAAACACCCCCACTAACGTGTCGTAAGGAACCTGTGTTCGGTTACGCACGAAGTGAAGCAAAATCGCAAACACTAAACAGAAACTAAACAGTCCAATGACAGGAGAGTCTGGAGATTCACCCAGTAAAATACCAATGGCAATACCAGTGATCGCCGCATGGCCTACCGCTTCTGAGAAAAAGGCCAATCTTTTTGCAATAACCAATGTACCCAGCCCGCCCAATAACGGCCCAAGCACCATTGCCGCCACAACAGCATTGACCATAAAAGCATAACCAAAGCTTTCATTTAACCAACCTTGCTCAACCGCTTGTGTGGCCAGAGCGTATAACCAATCCATTACGCCGCCTCGTTTTTATTCATCGTTGAGCATTCAGGCTCAAGGGCCATGTGACCACTATAATGATTAAACAGTCGCTCAATCTTATCGGCATGAAGTACTTCCGATACTGAACCAGAATCCACCAACTGGCGGTTAATCACGTGTACGGAGCCTTCTGTTTTGCTCAGAATTCGGCGTACCGCTGAAATATCATGATGAACCGCTAAAATGGTTGTCCCTTGTTGGGTCAGCTCATGAATCAGCTGCTCTAAATAACGCACCCCCTGCTCATCCATACCTGTAGTTGGCTCATCTAAAATCAGTAACTTTGGGGAGTCTAATAACGATTGAGCAAACAATACGCGCTGCTGCTCACCACCCGACAATTGCCCCATGCGTAATGACGCTCGATTGGCCATACCGACCCGATCTAAGCTTTCAAGCACTCGTGCTTTATTTTCACGATACTGTTTAGACCAACGACTGAAAAAAAGCGGTGTGCGGGTCATGTTGAGCATCACAAAATCCATCACACTCAAAGGCAAACTCCCTTCAAACATGGCCTTTTGTGGCACATACCCAATCACGCCAGATGCCGTTTCAGCACTCACTTCACCACTGCTTTCACGCTCTGGCCAATAAATATTAATGTCACCACGAAAGGGCGTTAAACCAAGAATAGAGCGCAGTAATGACGTTTTACCGCCACCATTTGGTCCCATTAAAATATGGCACTGACCAGCAGAAAAAGTGTGATTAATAGGCTCAAGTACAGTGTGATCCCCGTAACGTAGTGTCACACTATTCAGTTCAATTTTTGGGCCCATCATAATGCCGCCTTTGCCGTGGTGCGAGAATCGGCTTGACTGGCCGCAAACTGAATAGCCTCGATGAGTGTAGACACATTGCTGGTCATTTCTCGTACCACTTTATCCGCCTCATATTGACCATGTGTCATGTGAGAGAAACGATAAAGCTGAACCCCAGTTTCCTTTTCAATGGTATCCACAAAACGATTTGGCATATCGAGTTCATAGAACAGAACATTAATGCCGGAGTTTTTAATTTTTTCGATGGTTTCCTGTAACTGGCTAGCACTTGGTTCAACACCGTGAGCAGGCTCAATTACCGACTCCACATCAATACCAAACTCTTGCAACAGGTAATTGTACGCATTATGGGTGGTGGCTACTTTCAGCTTGCTGGTGTCGGCTTCACCAATCGCCGTCATCGCTTGGTTTTTTAGCAAACGCATCTTCTTCGCAAACAAACGGGCATTTTTTCGATAACTTGACGCATTATTAGGATCAATTTTGCTAAGCTCAGTCGCGATGGTGTACACCTTTTGGATTGTGGTGGAGATCCCCACAAACGTATGTGCATTTTTGGCACTGTCTCCAACTGCTGCGCCCATCGCCGCTAGCAGGGGGACGTCTTTATTCGCGTAAATAACGGGTAAGTCGTCACGCTTAGCAGACGCTAACACTTTCATCGCAAAGTCGTCGTGACCAATACCGTTCACCACAATGACATCCATCGATTGCAGACGCAGCATATCAGCGGGTTGAGGTTGGTAGTTATGCGGATTAAAGCCAGAATCTACTAAAGGAACAATATTGGCTTTATCTCCCACCACCGCAGAAACATAGCTGTAGTAAGGGTGAAGGGTAATACCAATGTTTAGTTTTTCAGCCGCCTGAGTAAAAAAGCTCAAGGAGCACAATAATAAGCTTGCAGAAACAGAACATACTCTGCGTAAAAAGAAAGCACGGAAAAGCATAATATGACTCACTAAGGCGTTAGTTGATGCCAACCCTGCTCTGCGAGGTGGCGTTGATTAATATCATAATGTTCTGAATGTTCATTCTCAGAGGTTAAATGCCGAATAAAACCGCTCATGTTGGGAACTGAATCAGAGGCGAGCCAAATATCAGCCTGATCGTTGTGGCTAAACAGCACTAAGTGTGAAACCCCATCGGTATTTTCAGCCACCCCAGCATAAATTCCGTTGTTCATGGAATACCATTGATGTTTTCCACGGAATTCCCATGCGGCATCTTGATGAAAAGGTGAAATTAACCAATCTTGTAGCTCATTAACCGTTGGCCACTGGTTTTGCTCATGCTCTTCAAATAGAGCCACAATTTCTTGATGAGCTAAGCGCAGTTCCATCACCATAGCTTTTTCTTTATCAGTCAGTTCCACAATGCTTTTTTGATGAGATAAAGGAGATGCAATGTCATGAGTGTTCAAATAATAACGGCTAACAAGCGCTGCCCCTGCACAAAGTAAAATCACAACAATGGTAATAAACACCCACCAGCCTTCTTGGCTACCATCGTTCGATTTCACTTGCTGAACAACATAACCAGTAGGATTAGAGTTCAACGCCATCCACCTCGACTGGTGATTCATGGCCAGGATCAAACATAATGTAATAATCCCCTTCTGGTGCCGTAAACGTGACCTTAGAAAATTTATCGGTTTTCTCTGCGGCTAAAAGAACATCGTCATAATCGTACATACGGATGGTTTCTTTCAGTGCGGGGCTGCTATCGCTGTAGCCCGCTTCACAAGTTATCGTATTGTCTGATTTACTGCATTCCATTACAGGAAAATGCGCTAGCGCCGAGCCAGAAAATAAGCTCATGACAATGCCTGAAATTAACACTTTGGTATTCATACTTTCCCCCGAAAATATTACGTCAGAGCCTAGACTCTGACGCAGTTACTTTTATTTCACTTATTTCTATAACAGCCGTGTTATTGCAGTACAGCTTCAAACGTTAAGTGAACGCTGCCCGATGCACTGTCTGCCATTGGATCATTTTCAACCTCACCTTCATGGTGCGCAATCAGAAGGTATCGGCCTGCTTGCTCTGGCTTAAACTCAATAAAGCCCTCTTTATCACTGGTCAGAATCACCGCTTCTTGCTGGTTACGATATAGAGTGCCGTCTTGACGAATTTCCGCTTCTACGCCTGCTTGTGGTTTACCTTCAAAGAAGAACTGAAATTTTGCCGTTTCACCTTCAACAATGTCTGATGGGTGTGTAACTGGCACAAGTTCTAAGAATGTACCTTCTAACTCAAGTACCTTGTCTGAAGGCTTATTCACCGTGACATAAGCTTCTGTGCGGTTGTAAGACTTAATTGTGCGAACGTTTTTTGCCGACTCAGGAACAATGGCCTCACGCTCTACTTTATTCGCTTGAATACGGCGCTTAGTATCACGCTTACCCACAGTGTAAGTCGTGCGGTAGTAAGGCGGATTAGCGATTAAAATCTTATGTGTGCCTTCTTGATGGAAGAAATAATCAAACGTCGATTTACGGCGATGTTTAGTAAAAGAAGACAAACGCTTACTAACACCGTCTGGCGTGATCACAACGCCGTTACTGATCGTCAATGATTTATCAAATACAAAGGTGCCGTGTGAAGCCGTTGCATCTGTGGTGATCCACGCACCTTCTTCTGAAGATACCGTAAATTCATTCGGCAATACCCAGCGCGGGTGAGCCACGGCTTGAGTCGCCATTACTAAACCACTCGCTAATGCACAACCCAACGCGACGCGCTTTAAAGAGAAAGAAGCCATCTGCTGTATTCCTTTATTTGATTTTATTTAATTTGATAATGAAGTTTGATCAAGCCAGTTTCTTCCGTTGGCTCAATAGAGGCTTTAAAAGGGCTATCACCTAATTCAAGGACTTGACGAACCGTGTTTCGACCACCATGCTCACGAACAACCTCGGCGAATAATGTGTACTTACCCGCTTCAATTAGCTGGCCATCATCGTCTTTACCGTCCCAACTCAAACGGTATTTCCCCGCAGAGCGTGTTGCAGAAGTACGAGCATCCACCAACTCACGATCGTAACGGCCAACTTTTCGCCACCAGCGACGAATGTCTTTCAGCCACGTATCGTCTTTTTGCCAAAGTGCAATGGTACGAACGGGTTTACCTGCATCGTCTTCAACCCAAATAGCCACATAAGGTCTGGCGTACATGGCGACGTCTAATTTAGGTAATTCAAAGTGAATATCTAACTGAGCCCCTTCGGGTAACGTTGTCTCTTGAGCGTTTACATAGCCGGCGCTGAATAAAGCCAGAGCCAATAAGCCAGAACGAACAATCTTCATGATTCTTTCCTGTGGTAGAACAAACCCAATTCCATGGTGGAACCGTCTGAATTTTTTGAGGGCATGTATGTGGGGGAAATAGCCTCTACGGCACCGCTGCCCAATACACCGCCAGAGTTGAAATCAAACCGAGTACCGCCCAATTGATCGCGGTACTGAACGTTTTCTTTTTAGGGACAAGAAGGCATACACCCGTCACCACAAACAACACCATTAAAACGCCAGAGAGATCGATAACCCACTTCCACACTTCCCCAGAATGACGCCCTTTATGCAGGTCATTAAGCTCAGCGATCAGGCCATAGTCTGTCGTATCGATTTGGGCGATTTGATTACTTAAATCAAGAAACAGCGAGCCGTTATAGCCTGGCGCTTTAAAATCGGCAGATAACTCACCTTCTATCAATTCACCGTCTTCGTACTCGGTGTAAGAGTCAAAGCCTGACGCTGCCCCCTTTAATGGCGTAGCTTGTTTTAAAAAAGCTACCAACCCATTTTGGTCCACATTAATTTTTGATTCTGAAAACAGTAATTCCATCGGAACCTGAACTTCATAACTCGCCGAGGTAGGCTCTGCGACAAATAACTCAGGACGATTTAACGTCACACCTGTGATGGCAAAAAAAAGCACCAAAGCCAACAGGGCCATAGACACATAAATATGTAACCGACGCGCCCACAATTGAACGCCTCTGCGTTTTAACAACATAAACCGCACGACAGAGTAATTAATGAATAATGCAAGGAATTTATATGAGAAGAGTTATTATTTGTATTTAATTTACAATGTTTACACTTGCTAAAAATAAGTAGAGTCTTTAAAAGAAAGTAACCAGAAAATATCGAAAAAGATTATTTCCATGAATCACTTTAGCCACTATAAATAAATCACAGTAATAGTTTGTTTTTTATTTATTCAATCTAAGTAATAACTCATTCACCGTTCACTTTATTATGCTATGTTGGCACATCCTTTTTTACACCCCCTTTATTATCATGATGAAACTCAACCAACTCGATACTCCAGCCCTTATTGTGGATCTTGATGTCGTCGAGAAAAACCTCAGCTCTATGCAAAGTCGCATTAATCAACTGGGCATGAAATTACGCCCTCATACAAAAGCTCATAAAACACCAGAGCTGGCTTTACAGCAAATAGCTCACGGCGCTGAAGGCGTATGCACTTCTAAGCTAGGGGAAGCCGAAATAATGGCAGCTGGCGGAATCACAGATATTTTGATCACCACTCCCATTGCCAACCCAATGAAGTATCAGCGTTTGATCGATCTTCATCTTCGCCATCCTGAAGGAAAGTTCAGCCAAGTTATTGATCATGCAGATCATGTTATCGCCATTGGATCACTGGCTGCACAGGCAGGAATTAGTGTCGATCTCCTTATCGAAGTAGAAAGTGGTCAACAGCGCTGTGGTGTAACAGTGGGTAATGACCTTACCAAGCTCATCCAACTGATCCTACAAACACCGGGGGTCAACTACCGTGGCATTCAGGCTTACAGTGGCCACCTTCAACAAGTGAAAGGCTATGAAAATCGAAATGCCCAAGCCCGTGACGCGGTCGTAAACCTATTTCACTTTATTGAAGAGACACTACGCCCAATGGGGTTAGCACCTGAAGTGGTAAGCGGAGGGGGTACAGGTACCTTTGAGGCATACCAAGGTTTAGGATTTACCGAAATGCAGGCGGGATCTTATATTTTCATGGATGCTTCCTACCGTAGAATTGGGGATGAAGTCAGCGACGCCACCAATAAACAATTTCTACCTGCATTGAAAGTGTGGACCACCGTCATCAGCCACCCGACACCACAACGCGCGGTTGTGGATGCAGGCATGAAAAGCCTTTCTATCGATTTAGGAATGCCAGAAGTTGAAGCCTTTCCTGAAGTGAAATATCAAACAGGGGGAGATGAACACGGTATTTTAAATTTGCCGGATAACCCACAAACTTGGAATATTGGGCAGCAGCTAATGATCATCCCAAGCCACTGTGACACCACCTTAAACAATTTTGATACCTTATATGGTATGCGTAATGGCGATATTGTGGAAACATGGAAAATCGCAGGACGTGGGCGTTCTGATTAAATACTTCGTCTTCGTTATATTGAACGTTGCGGCTTGTAGCCAATAAACGAAGCTTCATACAGTGGGTTGTTTCTTAGCAAACCCACTGCTGTTTATATGCTGTTGTTTATATGAAGCGACTGATTAGTTTGTCACAACCGGAGAGTCAGCAGGAAGTGTCACTGGTGCTGCCACTGTCACAGCTTTATCTTTAGTACCAGCGTAGAACACAATAATTTCAGCAGGAACATCCCCTTCATTTCGGCCGTAGTGCCACTGATTGACGATTTCAACGATTGAATCCCCCGCTTTCATTTCCAGCTTTTTCTTTTTACCTTTCGTAAATACCGTCAGCTGCCCCTTTGTCAGAACACCTGCATTAATAACTGGGTGCATGTGTAATGGCAATTGAATACCAGGTGGGATCGTAATTTTTAAGATAGTGATTTCAGGTTCACCTTTACCATAAGCGGGCAATGCAGAGCCTTCCCAGCTCGCTGTCGATTTTGCAAGCTCTTCTACTTTAACTTCAAAATTTTCATTGGCTACAGCCTGACCAGCTAGCAACGCTGAAAATAAAGTACTTAGCAGTAACTTTTTCATAGAAATTTTCCTGACTTTTATTTATTAATTATATAATAGAGACAGCCGAATAAATAAAGAAACGATCACTGTTTAATATTTAAGGCGACGGAAGAATATCGGCACATACTTTATTCTTTGTCAGGAAAGTGTTAATTATTAATAAATAATCAAAGCCATAATAAATAACGATAACATCATTAAATAATCAGACATATTAGAATACTATTACCAAATATCATGAAATAAAAAGTGCATATAAAAAATCCGACCTTTACGATCGGATTTAAATATATAATTAACGAATAATTATTACAGTAATAATCATAGCTGGCACTCTACTTTTTAGTTACGTGCCAAACTGTCTTTGAATGATTACTTAATGTATTTAGGGTTTGATACACCCCAAATAGTGTAAAGATCTGGTAGGATTCGGCCTGAGTTATCTTCCATTTCAGTAATGGTAATTTCATCACCACCTTGTTTACCAAATAGTGTCACTTCAGAGCCTGGACGTACACCTTTAATGTCCGTTACGTCTACCATCATGGTGTTCATAGAGATCTTACCCACGATTTTAGCGCGCTGGCCATTAATTAATACGTAACCATTGTTGCTTAGTGAACGTGGGTAACCATCAGAGTAACCCATTGGTAAGTTCGCTAGTAATGAATCGCGCTCTAATACCGCCGTGTTACCGTAACCTACTGTCGTGTTCGCTTTAAACTTATGAACAGACGCTACTTGAGTTTTGAAAGAGAAAATACGCTTGTATTCTGGGAATAGTGGCGTTGTATCTCCGTACAGTAGACCACCTGGACGAACCATATCTAGGTGTGCTTCAGGAAGCATCAGTGTTGTGTAAGAGTTCGCAGCATGAAGCGTAACGTCTTCACGGTTTAGATCTGAGTTACGAATTAACCAGCTAGTTTCTGATTTAAACTGCTCAAGACCTGCACGTGTTTTGTCTAGATCTTCTGTTGGGAAGTGAGTCATCATACCAACAATGTTAAGACGCTTAGTGTCTGCAATTTTTAATGCATCGCGCTTACCTTGACGTGTGCTCATGTCTAGACCATTACGACCCATGCCAGCAGAATCTAGAGCAAGGTGAACAGACACACGTTGGTGGTTACGCTTAGCAATGCGAGAAATAATTTTTGCTTGCTTTACAGTACCTACTAACTCTTCAATGTCGTATTGAAGTGCAGCTTCGATTTCATGAGGAGCTGCCGCACGAACACGCATTAGCTGACCATCAAAGCCCTTTTCACGAACAACGCGAGCTTCTTCATTACTGGTGATACCAACACATGGAATACCGCTAGCGATAACAGATCCAATTAAGTTTTCAATACCATTACCGTACGCATCTGCCTTCATGATCGCACAGATTTTAGTATTTTCACTTACTGCATTTTGTGCGTGACGAATATTGTTTTCAAAAATCGTCGTATCAATATCTAACCATGCATTTGGCTGCATTGTCATGTATTCATAAGGCATGTCATCGTAAGTCACTAATAATGGAGCCGCTGCTGCATTAGCACTTAATAATGAAATAGATAACGCGATAAGGGATTTTTTTAACTTCATAATAGTTCTCTGTTGTGCACAATTTATTGTAAATAGAGAGTGCTTTTAAAGGGTAAATTGACCGACAATTTGATGAAGTGCTTTTGCCCGCACTTTTAATTCACCAACCCCTTCCTTAGATTGTTCAGTCGCTTGACGGTTATCATCAGCACTGCTGCTTAATGACGACACATTTTCCGATAAATACTGAGAGGCTTGAGCCTGCTCTTGAACCGATTCAACAATGCCATTCATGCCAGAGATCACCTCTGAAATTTCATTGCTAAACCCAATTAATGAGGTATTTGCTGCTTTAGCGTGATTCACACTAATATCAACACTGTTTATAGACACTTCCATGCTTTCTTTTGCATTCGCCGTGTCTTGCTGTACACGGCCAATCATGTCACCAATTTCAACAGTGGCTGTCGCGGTTCTTTCCGAAAGTTTACGTACTTCATCAGCCACCACAGCAAAACCACGGCCATGGCCACCAGCACGTGCAGCTTCAATTGCCGCATTTAAGGCCAATAAATTCGTTTGATCAGCAATGTCTTTGATTACAGTAACAATGCTATTAATTTCGCTAGCACGCAGATCAAGCTGTTCCAGCTTCTCTCCTAAAGAATGCACTTCACTTTGTACTGAGCCCATTCCCGTTACAGACAACTCAATGCATTCCATTGTTGAACGAGTTTTCACCTCAAACTCAGCCAATTGATCATTCGAGTACTGCGCCGTTTGCGACACACTTTGTGCGCTAGAAGCCAGCTCTTCAATGGCGGCAGCACAGCTGCGTACATCTTCTGCTTGAGAAACCGAGCGTGAACTAACCCCATTAGTTAACACATCAAGCTGAGATGTCACTTCTTCTATAGAAGTTGAACCTTGATTAATTTCCAGCATGCGTGAACGTAATGCTGATATGAACGTATTAAATGAAGACGCAATACGACCAATCTCATCACTGCTTTCTACAGGTGCTGCTTTAGTTAAATTCCAATCGCCATCGGCTAAGTTTTGCAATTCAACATTTAAATTATTAATTGGGCGCGTCATTTTTTTAGCGACAAGCGATGCCACTAATAAAGAAAACAGCATGACAATCAAAGCAACCGCAGCAACAATTTTTAATACATCGGCTTTCATTTCTTGAACGTGGTTTAATGCGACATCAATCCCCACGACATACACTTCACCACTTGCATTACGAAAAGGTAAAAATACTGAACGCCATAAGCCGTACTCACCTTCATATTCTTCAAATTGTATACGCCCTGTCGTAAATGCTTTTTCTAAACCTTGAGGGACAATTTCATATTCTTCTAAATACCAGCTTTGATAAGTTCCTGAACGAACTTCTTCTTTTGATTTATTTATATAGGTATAAAGAATACGGCCATTTCTTTTAACCGTAGAATAAGCCCAGTCGACTTTTGCTTCTTGAGCAAACCGAGTTAATTCATTACTGATCTGTTCATAATTATTTGCTTTTTCAGGCAAAACATCATGCGTATTATCGCCAATAATTCTATTTAGTGCATATGCAGATGTGGTTAAGTTTGAATCTAATCCTGCAATGGCTGTTTTAGAGATAGTGAAATAAGAATAAGTAGAAAGAGCCGATACAATTAATAAAGAGAATATTAAAAAGCAGAGAGACAACTTCGCCTTTAAACTATTTTTAAACATAAGTTGATAACCTTAAATGTTAGGCTACATCCATCAGCAACATAATTAAACAGGCGAAGAATCATACATAATGAATATACAAATTAAAATTAGTTTATAAATAAAAAATAGATGAACAGTGTTTTAATTTATATTAAACGGTGTTTTTTGACTTTAATGTTAAAAATAAGAGTAGAACTAGAATAGAAAAACATAGAATAAACAAAAATATAGAACATAATTAATAGACAAAAGAAACTAAATGCTTATGGTTACTGATACTTTTATTTTCTCTAAAAATAACCAACTAAATGCCTATAAAAGAATAAGTTGATTCATTTACTTGTTTTTCATATTCCATTATTTCATACCAACTTAATAGCAACAGACAAATCCCCAGCCCTACTTCCTTCATGTTAGAATGCCTTCCTATGCCTTTCTGTTATAGCTTTTGCTGCAACAGTGTGTTTATTAATCATCTACCTGAGATTTCACATGCCATTTTCCAAACTGGGATTAAGCGATCCGATTTTAAAAGCCGTTAAAGAGCTTGGTTACAACGCACCAACACCAATTCAAGAAAAAGCCATTCCGGTGATCTTAAAAGGAAAGAACCTGATCGCGGCAGCACAAACAGGTACAGGTAAAACCGCTAGTTTTGTATTACCTATATTAGAGATGCTGAGTAAAGGGCAAACCGTTCGTAAAAAACGTATTCGTGCTGTGATTATTACGCCAACCCGTGAGCTTGCTATTCAGGTTGAAGAAAACATCACCCAATACAGTAAGCACCTAAACCTCACCTCTTTGGCAATGTATGGCGGGGTAGATTACAAAGCACAAAAACAGCAGCTGATTGAAGGAGTCGATATTCTGGTCGCGACACCGGGCCGACTTATCGACATGTATGGCCAACGTGCCGTGCACTTTGATGAAGTAGAAATGCTGGTATTAGATGAAGCCGACAGAATGCTCGACATGGGCTTTATTGAAGACATCAATAAGATCATTGCCCGTTTACCAGAAAACATTCAAAACTTATTGTTCTCTGCCACCTTGTCAAACCCGGTTCGAGAACTAGCCAGAACCGCTATTGATAGCCCAGAAGAAATTGCCATTGCAAAGCACGACGCTTCAAAACCAAACATTGATCAGTGGCTAACCACGGTGGATAAAGATAAAAAGTCGGCACTACTGAGCCACCTAATCAAAGAAAATAATTGGGATCAAACCCTTATCTTTATCGAAACCAAACACGGTGCTGCCAAGCTGGTCACTCAGCTTGAAAAACGTGGCATTAAAGCAGAATCTTTCCACAGTGGCCGCAGCCAAGAAGTTCGTGAGCGCCTTTTGTCGGATTTTAAAGAGGGTAAATTTAAGTTCCTTGTGGCCACTGGTGTTGCGGCACGTGGTATTGATATCGAAGATCTCACTCGTGTGGTTAACTACGATTTACCCTACCCTGCTGATGATTATGTTCACCGCATTGGTCGTACTGGCCGTGCTGGCGCACAAGGTGAAGCGATTTCACTGGTCTCAAAAGATGATTTTAAAAACCTGTGCATGATCGAAAGCCGCTTAGGGCACTTAATTGTACGAAAAGAAATTGAAGGCTTCGCCCCAAGAAAAGAAGTACCGATTTCAATTTTAAATTACGTACCAAAGAACAAACGCAACAACAAAAAGTAATTGCTCGGTTCACTATACTTTTCATAACACAAAAAAGGATTGGCACTACACCAATCCTTTTTTTATAGAAGGAAGACCGTTTACAAAAAACGCTTACTCGTAATCAGATGCGTACGTTTCTTCGTATGTGTGCGAGTAAAGTTCAAATAGATTGCCAAATGGGTCTTCTAAATACACCATTTTCGCGGGCTTACTGTCATCTTCAGGATGATAGCGCATCACATCCATACGTACTTTACCGCCAAGCTGTTCTACCTTTTCCATCACGCCTTCAAAGTCATCCGTTTGTAGGCAAAAGTGAAAAATCCCTAAACGAGAAAAATCCACTTCATGACGCTCTTGACGTTCTTTCATTTCAAACAGTTCAACACCAATACCATCTGTAGTGACTAAGTGGGCAATGTTGAAGCCTTTAAAACCTTCACCAAATACGGCAATACACATACGACCAATGGCAGATTCACGCTCTTCGATAACTTTAGTGTTATTCATGACAATTCTAAGGCCTAACGCCTGAGTGTAAAACTCAACCGCTTTGTCCATATCGCCAACCATGATACCTACGTGATTCATTTTCATAATGTGCTCCAAATACGTTTCGCTAATTCGTTATCTCGTTTCGATGGAAATGAGTATATGGAGACTCTTAGATTATTAGAAATTATCATAATTTATATTAATAATAATTTATTGTTATCATAAAATGAAAGCTGACTTGAACTGAAACAAGTAAATGACTTTATTCACTACAGAATCAAGTTTGTTGGTTGAAATGATCATACAAGGGCTGATGAACAATCATTGGCTTCTTTTCCCAAGATCAGATCAATATTCATCGTACTTGTAAATACCTGTCACCTATCCACTTCGCCTTTTGTCATAAAAACACATTCAGAGCATATTTTGACACTAAGCTATATAGGCATAAGGCAACAGGTTGTCAGAGTCCCGCTAAAGGTAATGAAACAGCATTAGAAATAAACACGCTACGGTTAAGCCGTGGTATTAGAATCCGCTGTTTGAGAAGACTTTGGTTTCACTAAATCCGACTTTTGCTCTTTCAATAAGGTAACGGCTTGCTTCACATCATCAAGTAGTTTTTCATTGTCTGTCGAGTTTTCACTTTTGATCGGTAAAACAAGGTAATGAATACCACCG
Organism: Vibrio sp. Of7-15; assembly: GCF_022347565.1. Taxonomy (GTDB): domain Bacteria; phylum Pseudomonadota; class Gammaproteobacteria; order Enterobacterales; family Vibrionaceae; genus NORP241. The sequence goes on along the minus strand of NZ_JAKRGH010000002.1, from coordinate 325,641 downwards.
CCTTTTGTAAGCACAGCCGTCGCGATAATGACATCCCCTTCAGATGCAGTACCAAAATATTCGGATACCACTTCAGCTTCACTCACCCCATAATTATCTAAATAGTCCGGGTCCGTATTATCAAACATAATAAGATCACCGGATTTTGCTAACGTGCTCAACTGCGTCTGCTTTTCTTCATCAAACGGATAATCGGTGGTATTAATGTAACGCACTTGTTCAGACTCTATAAAGTCATAAAGCTCATTGCTTAGCTCATTAATAGGGTCCGACAGCCAAGGAGTTTCGAACGTAGGCTGTGTTTTAATATCACTCTGTTCTGCAACTGTATCTTCAACCACTTTGGTTTTTTGAATGGACGGTTTAAGTGGCGTTGTGGCGATAAAAGGCTTAGGTTGTTCCGTGGTATCGGACTCAACAGGAAGCGGCGTGCTTACTGTGCTCTCTTCTTCTTTATATACATTCACAATAATAAGCACGGAGACGAAGAACAACGCACCAATAACAGATCGTTTTCTGATCATCATAGATAAACCCTTGTAGTCTGGTTTAAAACGTCAGTTACCACCGACGACTTTGCTTGTGGTAACTGACCAACAGATTAATGATAGAGGCTATCGTTCCAAGCAATGGTCACTGAGCGGCTTGTCTCAGTCCAATGGCTGCTATCTCTGTTTTTCTTCCACGTGTTCTCTGGCGTTGTGTACCAACTACACCAGTCTCGTCCGAAATAGTAGTTAGTCTTACGCCAGCCTGCGACTAGCTTAATGTCCGTCGTATTTTGACCATCATCAATATTTTGCTTACGGTAAACCGCCCCAACCTGTGGCTTAAAGTCTGAACGCATAACAACAGGCAAGTCGCTATAATCGATTAAGTTACCCATCCCACAGCTGGTCCAGCGGTAAAGTAACCAAGATTTTGCAGGCGAATGATTGCGAATGGTCTGATTTTCGATTAACCAACTGATGCTCTCATTATTCTGATCAAAGTCGGCAACAGTTTGGAACTCAGGCTGATCATAAGTCACCCTGTTACTCCATGAAACACCAGCATTTATAGACGGAGATTGAGAAGCAGTGAACCCTAAATTAAAGTCTAAAGATTCACTAACAGAAGCGGTAGCAATGGTGTTTTCTGGAGCATGACTCATGTGACGTAACGGAGCGCCATTAAGATAGCTAAGTGCCAACTTAAAAGCTGTTGGGACGGTATAACGGTAATCACCGCCTGTGGAGAAACCGTAAATTTGCTCTTTATTTGGTACATTGGTCATGTCAAAACCAGATCCACCGTTCAAAAGCAGTTTGGCCTCTTTAGCCCCGCTTGGTAATAGCGAGCTATTCCACACGTTTTCCAAAGAATAAATTAAGCGAATTTTTTTTGCGCGAGCATCGCTGTCATCCAATTCTAGAAGAGTAGAAGTATAAGCCTTTAACGTGTCTGCAGCATGTACGGGAGCAACAGCTCCAAGCAAAGTCAGTGTGACAACACTTGCCGTGATGTGTCTTTTTTTCATTATATTATCCTGTATATTTTCTCATAAACATCATTAAACCCTAATGAACGTCATGACTATTTTTATGTGGACATGAATTTATAGCGCTTATTAATTAAACACATAAATGCTCAATAAACGAACATTCGTCCACATAATGCTTTACTGGATTTTATAAAAAAAGACGAAGAATATGTCGCTGGGAGATTAGTTCAAGTTTTGATCGATTATTAATCAATCATATTGATACTTATGCAAATAAGAGGTATGTATTCATATTCATTGAAGATGTTTGATCTTCAATAAAAACAGAATCATGTACTTTATTATGGAAATAACATCTCTTCCAACTCATACGCAATGAAACCAAAAATTCGCTCTTCTCAACATAGGTAGGGGCCTAGCCGCCCCATTCAAAAAATATCACTCGATGTCAGCATAGCCGGAAAAATGGCTCAGTTGTTCAAACGACTTTGTCAGCTAATTCATTTTCACTTGATGCTGCAAATACTGAACCCAGCCTGCCGCCGCTTGTGAAGGATGGCGTTCATCCAGCCTTTTCGCCGTTGCCAATGCATCATGTATTCGACCTAACTTATAGAAAAGACGAATTTTAGCGAGGCCATATTGCTCCGGCTTAGCGTACTTTTCTGCCCGCGCCATCGTTTTTAATGCTGCTTGATAATCTCCTTGTTGGATCTGAAGTTTCGCCAAAGACCAACTGTGTTTCGGGTTCTTATCCATGGCATTTTTCCACGCGGATAACGCGCTTTCCCACTCTTTTGCCACTTGCCAATACGTTGCTTGTAACTTCCACAGCTTTTCTGTTTTCGATTCAGGAAACTCATCCATTAACTCTTGGATGATTCTGGCTGCGCGCTCTGGCATTTTATGCTGAGCATACAACTGCGCTAACGTTTTATAATCTGATTGTGAGAATTCAACACCTTGGTGTTTCGCTAGCGCATAAGTTTCTAATGCGCGGGACGATTTATTCTGCTGTAGCTGCGTCGATATTTGTTGGTGCCACCAAGTTATGTTGTTTGGCTCATGACGAATCAGATCAGAGAGCGTTTGTTCTGAATCAAACCAACGTTTTAACTGTAATTGCGCCACAACGGTTAAGCGCAATGCTTGAATGGTCTCTTGTGATGTCGCTGACTGATAATGCCGCGCATGGGTAATCACGGATTCCCACTGCTGTAGCTGATAAAATGACGTTGCAATACGAAGATGCAACTCATTTTTATCTTTCTGTAATTTTAGCTTTTCGCTCTCTTTGCTCGGCACATAGTTTGAAACTAAAAGTGCCTGATAATTTTTAGATGCCAGCTCAAACTTTTGCTCCGAGAACAGCACATCGGCCAACATTCGCTGCGTACTCCACTGATCTTGTGGCTCTAACGCCTGCAAAGCAACGGCACGTGCTAGCACTTTACTCGCCTGTTCTGGTTTTTCGGCCTGCCAGTAATAAACGCCGAGAATGCGCCCAACAAAAGCTTTGTCGTAGTTTGACGAAGGGGTTAAGTCTGCCAATAGGGTAATGGCCTCCCCTAGCTTTTCTTCTTGCTGAAGCTGAGTTGCTTTTTGTACTTTGTTTGCAGTAAACGAGCTAAGCTGAGCGGCACTGACTGAAAAAGAAAAGCAAAGAACGCTCACCAAAGGTAATAAAAACTTCATCATGAGTCGATTTTAAACTCCAAAGTCACGGTTTGACCAAACTGTTTTACCGCTTTTCCCGCTTCCATTTTTGGTTGGTATTTCCATCGTTTCAACGCACGAATAGCGGGCCTGACAAACATACGACTTGGTTTCGCTTCCACCAGCTTAATGTCTGTTGTTTTCCCTTGTTCATCAATGGTGAAAGAGAGAACAACCTGCCCTTCTAGCCCTTGCCTCATGGCTTTAGGTGGATACTTAGGTTCCACTCGGTACAAGGGCATCACTTGCTGATTCTGCCCAATAGAGTCCATGGATGGCAGTGAAAGATTCACGCCCATGTCTGACATGGCCACATCAATATTTGGCAAGGTATTCGGTATCGATGCTTTTGCCATTGTGGGTTCCGAGCTTGTTGCTGCGCTTGGTTGCTCTGGCACTTTTGGTGGATCAGGCACCACACGTTGACGACGCTGGGTTTGAGCTTCTGGCTCAACCATCACCATATCAAACATTACTGGTGACTGTTTGTCAGAAAGCCCATGGCTAGGATCGGCCACCATCCATGCCATGAAGCTAAATAAACCAAATGCGACAACGGCTGCCATTGGAAAAACCAACAACAACCGAATCATGATTTCGACTCCGTCGCTAACGCAATTCTTTCAATGCCCGCCCCTTTTGCTGCATCCATAACGGCGATCACGGTTCCGTTATAAGAGTGTTCATCCGCCTGAATGACCAAACTGGCTTCCGGCTGATCAAGCAACAAATGCTCAAGGGTGGCTTCCACACGTTCAACATCCACACGACGCTTATCAATGTAGACATCGTTCGCTGCCGTAATAGCAATAAAAATGCCCGCGTCTTTCTGGCTGGTTGAGTGTGAAGCTTGAGGACGATTCACTTCCACCCCCGATTCACGTACAAATGAACTGGTCACAATGAAAAAGATCAGCATGATGAACACAATGTCTAACATCGACGTTAAATCAACTTGGGCTTCTTCTTTCGATTTTGTTGGACGAATTAAGCGCATTCGCCACTCCTTAATTGTTGTTCTAAATGAAATTCACGGCGATTAACGGCTTTAACCAACCGTGAATGGGCAAATAACCCAGCCAGTGCCGCCACCATGCCCGCCATGGTTGGTAACGTCGCCATCGAAATGCCCGATGCCATTAATTTAGGTTCGCTGCTACCTTGCTGAGCCATCAAATCAAACACGGTGATCATTCCGGTTACCGTACCAAGCAAACCTAACATTGGACATAGGCTCACCAAGGCTTTTATGAAGTCTAAATGTTGATGCAGCCCTAAATGTGCTCGTTGCAAATAACCTTGCTTTTGAGCCTGCGCATACCAAGATTCATGTTCTGTTCTGTTTCTCCATTCCACAATCCATGCTTTTTTCTGTTTTGGGTAACCCCATAATAAAAAAACCATTCGTTCTAGAATGAGTGTCCAACACACCAACATGACCCCAGCTAACCACCACAATATGTCCCCTCCCCGAGCCATAAATTCGCTCAGGGTTGGGAAATAGAGTGATAACCACTCCATTATCATGCGGCTACTCCATCAGATACTGCTGCGGTTGCTACTGGTGTTTTCATACCGTCTTGTTTAGCTAACAAATCTTTTTCTGCACGCTCTGCCACCAAGCTGACACTTTGCTTTTCTAACGTGCTGCGAATCGCTTCTGCACGACTAGACAACAAATTATGCGCCAACAGAAGTGGCATAGCAGCAACCAGACCAAGCACGGTGGTGATCAATGCCATGGAAATACCACCAGCCATCACTTTCGGATCGCTGTTACCAAATTGGGTGATCACTTGGAAAGTTTCAATCATGCCTGTTACTGTACCAAGCAAACCTAACATTGGTGCTAAAGCCGCCATTAACTTCAGCATAGAAAGCCCTTTTTCAAGCCCTTGCTGCTCATCAATAATGGCTTCCAATAAACGTAGCTCTAACGACTCAATAGACTGGTTACGCTCTTTGCTGTACACCTTTAAAATTCGACCAAGTGGATTATTTGTCGGGTTTTCAGGCTGTTTTAGCTGACGAGAAATTTGCCCTTGGGCTTTGAGTAAAATGGCACCACGAACCAGAGCAATCAACAGCCCGACAACTAATAGACCAAGGATAATTTGACCGACAACGCCACCTTGCTCTACTCGCTGCTGCAACGTTGGTTTATTCGCATACTGTTCAAGTAACTGACCACGACTAGGATCAAGCAACACTGACAAACTGTTTTGCGCAAGTGTTGCCACAGTAGGCGCGGTTTCTGGTTGAGCAAGGTAGTCTTGGCTTTGTTGAACTCGGCTATCCCACTTCAAATACCCTTGTTCACCAACCAAAGCTACATCACCTAAACGGTACGCCTGGGCTTGTGTACTTTGGCCTGCACCATTAACGTATTCCACCGTTACGGGCAGCACTTCGCCACTGGCACGTACTTTTTGCTCCATGGCATACCACAACGAATGCAGCAATTCTAAGGAAGGCAGTGTTTCAGTGCTGATGATCTGTTCAATCTGCGGCAAATAATCGGCTTTATCGGCGGTAACAAATGAACGCTCAAAGTCTTGATTCAGCTCTTTCGCCGCTTGTCGAACAACACCAAATAACTCACCTAAACTGCCCGTTTCCAGTTGCAGCTTTTGTTCAAGTTGCGCCAGTGTGGCTTCGTTATCTGAAAAAGACTGGCTCAAACGCTCGTTTTCTTGCTCTAGTGCTTTTTCTTGCTGCTGTAGTTGATCAAGCTTAGCTTGCAGTGCTTTACGTTCTTGCTTAACAATCAGCTCTCGCTCTTGGTTATGCACTTTCTCAGCTTGTGCCGTTGCCTGCGCTTTATCATCAAGTTGGCTGATGTTAGCAACCGCTGGCGATAGTGTGGCTAACATGAATAGTACAGTGCAGCCCAGCGTGGTCAGTTTTGTTTTCATCACAGAATGTTTATGCTCAAAAGACATTATTTCACTTCCCATGCTTTATCAATTTCAAGGGCTAAAGGCAGAGAAACCATCGCAGGAGCTTGCTGCTTTTCAGCCATAGCAAATGCCTGATTGATGGCTAAACCTTGCTCTGCCGAGGTATCCAACCATGCGTTATCTGCCTTAGACCAACGCCAATGCGTTTTGGTATCTAGACTTCTGGCAACCAATACCACTCGTCCTAAGTGCAACACTTCAACTTGGCGCGTTTCACTCTCGCTGACCTTAATAGTGGTCTTATAAGCCCCCAGCTTAGTGCCATAGTCCATTTCAATTTGATAAGCTTCTAGAATTCGGCGGTATTTTTCCGCATCACTCACATCTGCTCGGGCCATTAAATTGCCTAAATCGATCAAGCGCTTATCTCTGGCTTCTTCACGCACAGGAATGTCTGATAAAACAATGTGCTCTAGCGCACCAAGCATGTGATACATCAAAGGCACTACCCCTTGACGTGTCTGGGCAATGCCTTCTATTTGGCTTTCTAAACTGATCACTTCTTGGTCTTGGCTCGTGACCAATTTTTGTAAATGATCACGATACAAAGTCAGGTTCGAGACTTGCTCTTCCATTCGCTCGATTTCTGCTTTTAACTCAAAAATCGCTTCAGCATCTCTATCAATCTTTTTTTGACTAAGCTGAGCAGCTTTGTTGCTACTACGCTCTATGGCACGAGCTTGATCGAGTTCATCCGCTACAACATTATTTGTCGAAAGCGCAGATAACAAAGCCAACGAGATGAGCGACTGACTAAAAATGGAGCGGGATAACTGTAATTTCATGGTCCACATTCTATTAACGAAAAAAGGGGGAGTTAATAAACTCCCCGATATGGTGTAATCACATGGCAGTGGATTACCGCATCATATTATATGGTGATTAGTACTTAATTTGTAATGTCGCTTTGTAGCTACGTGGTGCGCCAACTACAACACGAGATGCACTGCCGCCAGCTAAGTAGTCTTTATCAAACAAGTTTTCAACATTAGCGCGGAAGACAAATTCTAGATCGTCATTGTATTTCAGGTTATGAGCAACACCCGCATCAACACGTGTGTACGCGTCTTTCTCAAATGTGTTTTTATCATCACCGTAACGATCGCCCACATGTACTGCACCTAGGTTTAGGCTAGTGCGTGGTTGAATTTGGTAACGAGTCCAAATGCTTGCAGTAAATTCAGCCACCTCTGCTGGACGCTTGCCATCAATACTTGCATCAAATGGGTCTTTAATTTCTGCGTCTAGGTACGTCATCGAACCACTTAACGATAATGATTCGGTAATTAGGCCTGTTGCCGATAGCTCAGCACCTTTATGAACCTGCTCACCCGCTTGAGTTGTACGAGTATCAAACGTAGAGCCAGTTAGGTCTTCTTTTACTTGAATGTTCTCTTGTGTGATTTGGAACAATGCACCAGACACAAATAACTTATCATCCAGTAGTTCCCACTTAGAGCCTAGCTCATACAAGTAGCCTTTCATTGGGTCTTGCTCAGCACCAAAACTTGCATCACTTTCATCAGTGATGTCACCAAGAGGTTCAAAGCTCTCAGAATACATGGCGTAAATAGAGCCATTAGCTGCTGGGTGATAAATCACACCGAACTTAGGAAGAATGTTGCTGTGATCGTCTTTCTTACCTTTGCTTGATTCTGATTTATCAATCGCAAAGCGAAGACCAGCCAATACTTGCCATTGGTCGTTAAATGTCACCAAATCTTGCAAGTAGAAACCGTAGTGTTGGCTTTTACTGTGAGATAATGTGTCGTCATTGGTGTAATCTAGCTCAGGCGGTTTTTCAAAGCCGTTCTCACACGCAGTTGGATCCGCACTACAGCTATTGAAGCTTGAGTACAGCATCTTGTAATCGTAATGTAAGCCATTCACACCCGCTAGAAGACGGTGATTCACGCCAAAACCATCGACATCACCAACAAAGTCAACATTCGCAGTATCAAACGTCCACTCATCATGACGGTCAGATGACTTATAATGTGTTCCTTTATCAAGGTGAATATCAGATTCTGTACGACGACGCTCGTAGAACTGACGGTTTACACCTGCATGTAAAGACCAAGAATCCGACAAGTGCGCTTGTACGTTCACACCATAGTTTGCAACGTCATTGTCTGTTTCTGCCCAGTGCAGATCTTTCACAACTTTTGGATCAATCACGTTGCCATTAGCATCCACTTTTGAACCGTTGTCTAAATCGCTTTGCTCATCAGTACGATCGTAGTGAGCAGACAGCATCACTGAGTCGGTCAGATCGTAATCAACAAAAACACCACCCACAAAACGCTCTCTTTCAACGTCTGAGCCATCAAAGCGAGTACGCCATGAGTTTTGATTTTCTGTAGAAACAATCACGCGACCGCGCAGTGTTTGCTCATCATTTAATGAACCGCTGACGTCTGCCATAGTACGTTGGTAATCGTTAGAACCAATATCTTGGCTCACTGTTACTTGCGTATTGTGAGTTGGCTTTTTAGCGATCATATTCACTAAGCCACCTGGTGCCGATTTACCGTAAAGTAAACCCGCTGGGCCTTTAAGTACCTCAACACGCTCTAATAATTCGATTGGCTGACGGTAATGGGACCAGTGAGGGTTACCATCACGTAAATAGCCACTTGAGCTTTGCAGTTCAAAACCACGCAGCAAGAACTTTTCACGGTTTGTTGCTGTGGAACCTGCACTCACACTTGAGTCGTTTTTCAGTACTTCACCGAGTGTCGATGCACGCTGCTCATCAATTAATGTTTCATCAATAACCGATACCTGCCCCGGAGTTTCTAGCTGGGTTGCTTCGATTTTCATCGCGGTAGTATTGGTGTCGGCTTTGAAACCGTAGTCACGACCTGAAACAACCATATGTTCATCAGTTTCTGCGGCTACAGTTTCAGCAATAGCTGGGGAAGAGGCAAGTACAGCGCCAATTAAAATGGCAAGATGGCTCTTAGCGTGCATGGATAGACAGCTCCGTCTTATTTTTCCGCTTTCCTTGTTTACACCACTGCAAATAGGTCACGGCTTAGTAATAAATAATTTGGGTGCAATCTAACTGAGAATTATTGTTATTTGTATTAAATTTACATTCTTTGCATTTGTAAAGTTACGTAAAGAATCAATAACAAACGAACCATATGAGACCTATGTTGTATGGTTATTCCCTTCAAAAGCTGGCAACCAACAATACAGCGTAAAGCCCTTATCTTTTTGAGAACAAACACGTATAGAACCGCCCATTTGTTCCATGCTCAGTTTCATTATCGACATCCCTAAACCATAACCTTCAACGTCTTTACCTCTCGTATCGTCTATACGAGAAAATGGCTCAAACAGATGAGGCAAATCTTGCTCAGAGACCCCAACACCATCATCACTGATTTGTATCACCAAACCATTATCTTGCTCATAAATACTGATCTCAATGCGGCAATCTTCACCTGCATATTTAAAGCTGTTTGAAATGGCATTCTGTACCACGCTATTAATTAAGCCTCGATCTCCCAATACCCAACCACTTTTGCAGTGACTCACGTATTCGATGCTTTGATTATCCCCAGCTTGCAGAGCTAATTCTTCAATTATCATACGCAGCAGAGGATCCAGCTCTGTTGGGATTAACGAGGTTTGATAATGGCTGCTTTCTAGGCGGCTAAATTCCAAGATTTGCTGGATCAAATTATTCATTTCATCCACGTCGTTCTCAATTTGAGAGAACCACACCATTTGCTCTGGTGTTAATCGGCTTTTCAGTAAGTGCATTGCCAACGTTTGCCGAGCTAAAGGCGTTCTCAGTTCATGAGAAACATTGCGTAATAGCTGTTTGTGGCTCATCACCAAACTTTCAACTCGGTGCGCCATATGATCAAAATCATGTGCTAAACCTAAAAACTCACGCACATCCGTTTGAACAGTATCCGACACACGAACAGATAAGTCCCCTTCTGCCAACCGATGACTGGCGGTTTGCAGTCGTTTCAGTGGCTTTTGTAACTGGCTAGATAGCAACCATGAAATAAAACCAAGCAACGAGGCAGCAACAAGTACCCGAACTCCCCATAGGTAATACTTCGCTTTTTCTGCGGGGTGCAACTGCCAAGGCAATTGAATCATTAGATGATGGCCGTGACTCAAATCTAACGAGATCATTGGCTTACTGGTGGTTTCTCCCATCGGCCCTTCAAGATGGCGGCTAATACTCATCTTAAATTCAATATGAGGATGAACATCGCGAGACGTCACGCTCTTATAATTGGCATCAACCACAAATAACGTGTAGTTCTGGATCTCTTCCCACTTGCGTAATCCATTAAGATCTTGCTCTTCTAAATATTCATCGGCCTGTACCGCTAAGTCTCGAAACTCATGTTTGATCTCATGAGGAAGCATTAACAAAGACTCAATAACCATCAATTCAATCACAGTAGAGACAGACAAAATCAATAGAAGAGCTGCACTAAAGTAACTGAACAATCGCGTAGTTAAGCTACGACCTAAAAAGCGTTGAATAACATTCATAACAGCCAACTAGTGCAATGGTTGCTCAAAGATATAACCCACCCCACGGGCCGTACGAATAATGTTACGAGACAAGCCAGCTTGGACTAATTTTCGGCGAATATTACTAATATGCATGTCTAAGTTACGATCAAACGGAGAAAGCTCCCTTTTCAACACTTTCTTTTGTAAATCGGCCTTCGAAACGGCTGTACGCTCACGTTCCATTAAATACTCGATTAAATCAAATTCTGTTTGAGTAAAAGGCAAACGGCGCATTTGCTCGGCTAATGAATTTACAGGCAAGTGAGTGTTACTGCGCTCTTGCTCTAATGCCACTCGGCGTAGCATGGCTTTAATACGAACAAGCAGCTCAGGCACACTAAAAGGCTTAGCCAGATATTGATCAGCTCCAGCTTCAAAACCTTCGATTTTAGACGCCTCATCGGCCAATGCCGTTAACATTAAAATCGGCGTAGAAAAACGCTGACACACCCGACGTGCCGTTTGTAGTCCATTTAACTTTGGCATCATGACATCAAGCAACAGTAAATCCACCGCTGATTCAGCCAGAATATCAATTGCCTGCTCGCCATCATTCGCTACCGAGACATCATAGCCTTCTTCTAACAACACAGATTTAAGTAATTCACACAGACGCTGATCATCATCAGCAACGAGAATGGATGGCATAGCAATAACTCACAACACAAATAAGAATCGGTATCATTGTTATTTTTGAGACAATTGCAAGAAAAAAGAAAAAATGAAGGGTTTTGTTACAACTTTATTGATCGGGGTTAAGTTTAAAAGTTCCCCTACTTTTATAAAAGCAGCGACAGTGAGCCGCCACCACTTTTATAAATAACCTAGCTACTTCACTGCCAGCTTAAACAAGGATTTCCCAGCTTGATAAACCCGTTTGGCTTGTTCCGTTAATTCCAGCTTATCCCCCGCTTCCATACGGCGACGATTAAGCTGAGTTTGGATGCCTTGTTCATAGCTGCTGTCTAATAATTCGGTTAACTGCTCAAGGTTAAAATGAGGTTTATTTTCACTAACAGAAAGGGGGACACAATGCTCTAAGCTTAATAACTCCTGATTGTAATGAGTTGCTTCATTAATCATATTCACCTTCGCTGACGTGGTATCAGTTAGATCGTAAGGGGGTTGCCACTCACGCGTAGGCTTTAAACGGTCCACCTGATTCAGCACACCAATGATTGTGGGCTTTTTACGTGAACGGTTTTTCTCAAGCTCATAATAGCCGTTCAACTTTTCCATAAAATCAGTATCTAGCGATCGTGCGGGTTGATCTGCTTTTAACACCCATAGCACCAAATCACTGTTAGCGACCTGCTCTATCAGTTGCTGGTGCGTTTTTTCTTCACCGTCTACGCCAGGTAAATCCACTAAGTTCATGGCTTCAATTCCGTCGACCATGCATTGATGCACCGACACCGCGTCCGTTGCCGGTAATAAGCTCACCTCAGCCACAACATTATTGGTTAATACATTCACTAGAGTCGATTTCCCCGAACTGATCTGACCTAACAAGCAAACACGTAACGGTTCTAGTTCGGCCACTTTGTTCTCTTGATCCAAACGAGCGATATTACTGCTCTCTAGCTCGTCATCGTCCGCGACAAAACGGCCGCTGTATAAATCTATTGCAACAGACAGAACTTCTTGAAGCAGTGCTTGCTTGAGTTTAAATTGCAGTTCATCACCCACTTCATCAAACACTTTACCCAGAACTTGGCCTCTTAGTTCCGCAATTAAACCCGCAGGTGTAAAAGCGCGGTACGCTCGGTAAACATCCCACGCTTTTTTTGCCACCTCAGCTTTGTCTTTATGGTCATAAAACAGCTTAAAAGTCGAAATATTGATTTTTTCAACCATCGGGACATGAGATTTTAAAAGATAACGATATCGACGGCTGATCTCTTCAATCATCTTTAATAATTCAGGGGCAGAAAACGCTAACTCTTTACGGCTATTACTGTGATGATAATGTGCAGAGGTCAGTGTAATCAGCTCTAAGCCATGCTCTTTCAGCCCTTCCCATTCACTGTTTTTATCCAACTGCACGAGAATATGTTCGTTTAATTCTTGCCAAATTTGCTGATCAAATGATCCCCACTCATTGGAAGCTTGCACTAAACTGTCGCTCAGCTGTTCGTCCATTTCTGTGCGTGCTTTTCTCTTTAGCCACATCACAGGTAACGCACTCAATAAGGCGCTTAACGCTAAAAATGCCACAAAGTATAAGGTGTAGCCATTTTGGTAAATTGCATATAACCCAAAACCCACCAGCACAAAAACAGGCATCGCAATCGCGGCCATTAAAAAAGGGACCACACCACCAGATAGCTGACTGGCGACTTTGACACTAGCGGTTGTTCGTTTCACTTTTTGCTACCTCTTTAATGCTGTCGAATGCTTTTTTATACATGTCTTTCATCTCCTGCTCGGAAATCGCTTCGCCTTTGCTTTTATGGTACAGGTACTTACACGCCACCCTACCAATGGCATACGTAGTACAAAAGCTCACTACCGCCGCGGTAGCACTCCCTACCGTTTGACCATACACAGGAATAATTTTCACCAGCTGACGAATGCCCAACTGAGAGGCATACTGCATGCCAAACCCTGCGCCTAATGCGCCTGCAAATTCCGACATGGCTTTTTTATCCCATTCCATATCATATTGATTGGCTAAGCTATGGAGCATTTTTCCTTGTATTACGGGAACAGAAACAAGCCCAACGGCAGGAATTGCATCACTAGCACCAGCAGCGCCGCTGTACCACAGCACGTCTGTTTTCAATCTCGCGAAGTTTTTTTCTTCTAAGTTGGTATGCTCTTGATCGGTTCGAAGCTGCGCAGCAATGGGCAATAATTCTGCTAACTGGCTTTTAAGCGCCTCAAGCCCGAATACAGAGCCATCTTCCCGCTCAAAATCGACAGAGACAGAATAAAACGTCTCACCCCACACCGCTTCTATCTGCTGCTGGTTGTATGCAATGCACTGATCCCTTGCTTGATCACCTTCAATTAATTCCACCCCGGTATGAACCACAAGCAGCTGCTTGATATCACTCTCTCTGCGTATCTGTGCCAGTGCATTTACCACACTGCTTTGTTCTGGTTCATCGGCTTTCATTACGACCACTAGAGCATGACTGCGATTTTGGCACGCCGCAATATCTTCTTTTGCATCATAATTGGCTTCAGCAAGACCTCGGGTATCTAAAAAGCGCAATAACGGTTTGTCTGCTGGAAAATCGTAGTGGTGAGAAGTCATGGTACACGGTCGAAAGCCATTGCCGATCTCTACTTGGCTATCTCCCGTTACAGCTTGAATAAAGGAAGACTTTCCGGCACCCGTTTTGCCCACTAACCACAGAGTTGGCAAATGCTGACTTTGATGAGCAAACGCAGGTTCAATATCTGGATTTGCTGGCGGGTTTACAAACGCTTTCACCCGATCAAATAAGCTCATGATTTATATCCTTTCCTTTATCTATATTGAACGCTTACTTTTCAACAAAAGTACCCACACCATACCACTCTTTTATGGGGTTGAACTATTTCTAATCCCTCATACACCTGAAACCAGAACATGAACAAGACCACTGATATTATTAATGTTATGTTGCAATTTTCGAATATCATAAGCCATATAAATACTTCATCCCTTGTTTTTTCTCTGCTAGACTCGCCGCCGTATTGGTTGCCATAACGGCATTAATTGGGAACACGGTTAAGCCGTGGCTGCCCCCGCAACTGTAAGCGAAGAGCTGTTTATCTGCATGCCACTGGGTAAAACCGGGAAGGTGATAATACAGTGAACACTCGCAAGCCAGGAGACCAGCCATACATTCACAAAACATGGGACGGGGTGTTCCCTAAAAGGAGATGTATGTTTTTGTTCACACCATTTGTGGGGCGCTAACTCAATGCACCTACAAATCACCAATCTCACTTGGTCAGTCAGTGATAAGTCTATTTTAAATGACATAGACCTGAACGTAGCTCAAGGGCAGTTTGTTGGCCTAATTGGCCCAAATGGCTCTGGAAAATCGTCTTTATTACGCTGCGCTTACCGACGCCATAAACCTTCTCGCGGGCAAATATTGCTCAATCAGAAAGATATTCACACCATGCCAGCAAAGACGTTTGCTCGTCATGTTGCTGTGGTTCAACAAGAGTTCCCTGCGGAGTTTGGCTTTACGGTCGAAGAAGTGGTGAAGATGGGCCTTACCCCTCATCAATCGCTATTTTCCAGTGTCGGGGTAGGTAAAAAACGCGTCATAGAAGCTCTAGATAAAGTGGGGTTAGCCCACATTCGAGCGCAAAGTTTTGATCTTTTGTCTGGCGGAGAAAAGCAGCGCTGCTTACTAGCTCGTGCTTTGGTGCAAGAGCCTGAGCTACTCATTCTTGATGAGCCAACCAACCATTTAGATATCCACTACCAGTTTGAATTATTGGATTTGGTGAAATCACTGGGTATTTCCGTATTAGCTACCCTACATGATTTGAATATTTCAGCGCGATACTGTGACTATTTGTATGTTATGCAAGCCGGAAACATAACTCAACAAGGCACACCCTCACAGGTACTCACTCCAGAGGTTCTGGCTGATAACTTTTCTATGGCCGCCACCGTTGATCAACAAGTTCATAGCCCTGTCCCACGAATTAACTACCTCGAACCAATTTCATAACACGATTAAGGAAGATTAAAGTGAAAAAGCTGATTTTAGCCACGGCAATAATGGCAACAAGCGCACATGCTCAAGTGGAACTGGATGTGTGTGGGAAAAAAGTAACATTTGATAAAGTGCCTGAGCGTGCTGTAGCAAACGACATTAACATGCTCAGCATCATGCTTGAGCTTGGTTTAAAACCCAACATGGCGGGCTATTCGGGCGTATCTGCCTACGAAAAAACATCACCAGAAATTATCGCTAAAGTAAGTGATTTGCCCAATATCGCTCAAAGAAAACCAACCATTGAGAACCTATTAAACGTTGATGCCGATTTCTACTTTGCGGGTTGGAACTATGGCATGAATGTCGGCGGGCCTGTCACACCAGAAAAGCTAGCCGCTTACGATATTAAAACCTATGTAATTAAAGAGTCATGCTCACACGTTCAGCAGCGAGAAACCGTCAGTCTATCGGATACGTTTTATGACATTAACGCTATTGGCAAAATTTTCGATATTGAAGATAAAGCCAATAAGCTAATCGATGGTTACCAAGCACGGTTAGAACTGGTTCAACAACGAGTGCAAAATCAAAAAAGCAAAACCGTTTTTGTGTACGACAGCGGTGAAGATAAACCTTTCACTGCTGGCGGCCTTGCGGTGCCTAACGCCATTATTAAAGCGGCGGGTGGCACGAATGTCATGGAGTCCGTTCATAAAAGCTGGACTCAAGTGAACTGGGAATCGGTTGTTGAAGCTGATCCTGAACACATTGTGATCATCGATTATTCAACACCAGTTGCTGCCGATAAAATTGATTTCTTAAAACGCTTTCCAGCCACGGCAAATATCACTGCCGTTCGTAATAACAGTTTCACAGTATTAAGTTATGCCGCTGCCACACCGGGCATTGAAAACATTGATTCTGTTGAGAAACTGGCCAGTAACCTATACCCAGAGCTGTTTAAAAAATAATGCTACTTTCACGTATACAGACAGGCTCGTTACTGGGCCTGCTTTTTATCGCATTACTCATTTCAATCTGCTTATCCGTGGCTATCGGCTCGGCTAATGTATCTCCGGGAACCGTCTTTTCTATCGTACTGCATAAACTGGCCCCTTCTTTACAGGAGGTGGAATGGAGTAAAGGTAAAGAAGCTATTATCTGGCAGATTCGGTTCCCACGTGTACTACTCGCGGTCTTTGTTGGGGCAGGTTTAGCCATCGTGGGTACGTGCTTGCAGGCAGTCACTCGAAACTCCATGGCAGACCCTTACTTGTTTGGTGCTTCCGCCGGAGCTTCTTTTGGTGCCGTATTGGTTATTTTGCACCTTGGCATGTTTTTAGGGCCTTTTAGCCTACCTTTAGCCGCATTTACTGGTGCTCTTATT
This sequence comes from Vibrio sp. Of7-15, assembly GCF_022347565.1. GTDB lineage: Bacteria > Pseudomonadota > Gammaproteobacteria > Enterobacterales > Vibrionaceae > NORP241. Next base: position 308,868 of record NZ_JAKRGH010000002.1, on the reverse strand, counting down.
TCAATGCTACTGGTGTTACTGGTCGCTTATAAAGGCCAGGGGCTATCACAACAAAAACTGATTTTAAGTGGAGTGGCCGTTCATTTCATTTTAATGTCGATGACCAACTTTTTGATTTTTTCAGGAAAACAGCAAGCCGCCAGCTCCGCCATGTTTTGGATGCTAGGTGGGTTGGGCTCAGCGCAATGGGGCCAGCTACTCTACCCATGTTTGGTGCTCATTATCGTGTTTGCTTGGATGTATTATTGGTCAGGCACACTCAACGCCATTATGGCTGGAGATGAAACCGCCACCACACTCGGTATTAATGTAACCCAAACACGCATTGCCGTTTTTGTTCTGTGTGCTCTGTTAACTGGCGTCATGGTGGCTTTCAGTGGTGCAATTGGTTTTGTTGGTTTAATGGTGCCCCACACCGTTCGACTCTTAGTAGGAGCAGATAACGCAAAAGTATTACCAGTAAGTGCGCTCGTGGGTGCTTTGCTGCTTCTTTGGGCCGATGCTCTGGCCAGAACCATTATTGCACCACAAGATCTACCCGTAGGAATTGTTACTGCCGTATTAGGTGGTGGGTTCTTTATTCATCTAATGGCGAAAAAATAAAATACATAACATCAAAACCTTTGCTGTATAGCATAGGTTTTGCTTGACCTTTTATACGGTTCCAAAACGAGAAAACCCCAGCATTTCTGCTAGGGTTTTTAATATGGCGGTGAGGGAGGGATTCGAACCCTCGATACGTTGCCGTATACACGCTTTCCAGGCGTGCTCCTTCAGCCACTCGGACACCTCACCATTTCTAATTGTCTTCCCGAACATCCTGTGCTTGGGAACGCGGCTAATATAATGTTCTGCTTAATATTGGTCAAGCATAAATAAGAAAAACCTTAACTGTTCGTTCAGTATCTAATCGAATTGATCAAAATCTGCCTTGCACAGTACGATCCGTAGCAATTTCCTGAAAACAGCTTGGTAAAACACCAAATTTTAATACGCTAAATGTGTCAATAGTTAAAGTCGGCTATACAAAAAATACTCTATGATAGAGAACGGCCACGACCAGACACCATGAGAGTAACAGTCATTAGCATTGTATGATTTAGCTGTTAAAATAGCGCCAAATTAAACTTGAGAATGTATTTATGACCACTGAACTAGGCCAAATTCTAGCCCTTCCAGAATTAGAAAATAAACTACTGGGTGAAGCTCAAACCCAAGGTTTTGTAGCAGCAATGGCCGCAGCACCCGTTTTAATCGATCCTGCTGAATGGCTTGCCTTTTTATGGGGCGGTGAAGAAGTATCACCATTTTCAAGCAGTGAACAACTAGAACAATACGCTAACGCCATCATCAATTTATGGAACACCTATCGTGAACAATTACTGACTGGTGAATGGGCATGGCCAGTAGGTTGTCAATTAGACGACGCAGACATCGTGACTAACGATACACGTCTATTTACGGAAGGTTTATTACAAGGTTGGCAATTAGCACGTGATGACTGGGAAACACTCATGCCTGAAGACAGCGAAGAAAATGCCTTACTAGGTGGTGTTATTCTTTCTGTTAGCATGATTTTTGATCCTGAAACTTCAATTGCCACTCTATCTGAGCAAGGCATTGAAGGGTTAGAGCAGTTTGAAGAAATCTATAACGCTATTCCAACCATGCTGTGTGGCCTAACTCAAAAAGGCAGCATGCTGGTAGAAAGTGCAAATCAATCTGAAGATGAATAATCCACAGAGATGACACAAACAAAAAGGCGGCTAATTCAGCCGCCTTTTTATTAGAATTATAAAAGCCAAAATAACTTATGCGTTACCTTTCACTTTAATATTAAGCTCTGCAGCAAAATCCAACATACGGTTAAGTGGGATCAACGCTTTCTCTCTTAACGCATCATCAACAAAGATCTCATGCCCTTCCCCTGCACCGCTTAATGCTGACTCAATCGCTTTCAAGCCATTCATCGCCATCCAAGGACAATGAGCACAGCTACGACAAGTAGCACCAGCCCCTGCTGTTGGCGCTTCCATCAGCTCTTTCTCTGGTACAAGTTGTTGCATTTTAAAGAAAATACCTTTATCTGTAGCAACAACCATGCGTTTATGAGGTAGTTCTTTGGCCGCTTTAATCAGCTGACTTGTTGAGCCAACCGCATCGGCTAATTCAACCACACTTGCTGGAGATTCAGGGTGAACAAGAATCGCCGCATCTGGATAAAGTGCTTTCGTATCTTTTAATGCTTTGGCAGAAAACTCATCATGCACAACACACTCACCCTGCCACATCAACATGTCCGCGCCAGTTTGTTTCGCAATGTAAGAACCTAAGTGACGATCTGGTCCCCAGATGATTTTTTTATCTTCACTGTCAAGCTGCTCAACAATTTCTAAAGCAATACTTGATGTTACAACCCAATCTGCACGTGCTTTGACAGCAGCAGAGGTATTAGCGTAAACCACCACGGTATGATCAGGGTGCGCATCACAAAACTCAGTAAACTTATCTTCAGGACAACCTAAATCTAACGAACACTCAGCTTCAAGTGTCGGCATAAGTACACGTTTTTCTGGCGTTAAAATCTTTGCAGATTCTCCCATAAAACGCACACCACCAATGATCAGCGTTTTTGCTGGATGGCGGTTACCAAACTTCGCCATCTCTAAAGAATCACCAACAAAACCGCCAGTTTCTTCAGCTAATGCTTGGATTTCAGGATCAGTGTAATAGTGAGCGATCAGTACTGCATCTTTCTCAACTAAAAGCTTTTTAATTTTTTCTTTATAATCTTTTTGCTCAGCTTCCGTTAATGGTACTGGCTTAGGTGGGAATGGATATACAGTATCAATCGAATCTAAAATGTGGCTCATTGCTCGTGCTCTAGACGCATCCTTCAAATAATCCGGTCATTATACCCAAGAGCTCTCGAAATGCCTAGTTCAACACACGGCACGAGTTTAAAGGTAAGGGGAAAGGAAGTGACTAGCAATAAGCTGAAGATAGGCGAATGGGATTTGAAAAGATATTATCACCGCAGACTAACATTAACTCACAATCTGTTAAGTAAACGTAGTTAAACGAATTCTGCGATGATATCAGCAATGAAACTTTAAAGAGATTTCAAATTCTTTTTCGCCTGTTGTGCTGTTGTTGTATCAGGGTACCCATCAACAACCTGCTGGTAATATTTTTTCGCTGCCGCGTTATTCTTATTACGTTTAGCGATATCACCTAACTTCAGTAAAGCATCTGCACGTTTATTCGAATCAGTAAACGCCACCACAGCGGCAAAATCTTTCGCAGCTTCTACGTCTTTTTTCTGGGCATAGAAAAGCTGACCAAGCCAGTAATGAGCATTTGGGGTATAAACTGATTTCGGGTATTTCGTTAAGAAAGCTTTAAATGAAGCAATAGCACCAGTGTAATCTTTTTCCTTAAGGATCAGATCAACGGCACTTTGATATTCAGCATTTTCACTGGCATTGCTTGTGTAAGCACCACCAGATGGCTTTTCATCTTTTTTCTTTGGTGTGGTTTCAGCCGTAGTAGGCTGGCTACGCACATTTTCCAATTCACGATATAGCTCACGTTGACGTTCTAGCATCTGATTCAGATCGTAACTATTTCGCTCAACCGTACCACGTAATTCAGAAAGCTCTTGTGCGATTTGATCCAGCTGTTGCTGCATTTGTAGTTGAACCTGAGTACGGTTCCTTAACAAACGTTCTAGTCGTTCAATACTGCTCTCAGAGATCGGGCCTGCTGAAGTAGCAGTGTGAGAAGAGGCATTTAGATCAGATACAGGGGCAGGAGCGGCGACCACATAGCCCGCCGCACTTACCAGCAACGTCAGCGGTATTAAACGCTTTAAGTTACTGTTCATACAGTTTACCTAATATTAGTAAACTAAAACTGCGCGACGGTTTTTCGCGTAGATTTCTTCGCTTTGGCCAAGAAGAAGAGGCTTCTCTTCACCGTAGCTTACGATTGAGATTTGATCAGCCTGAACACCTAGTGCTTGTAGGTATTTAGCTACTGCCGTTGCACGACGCTCGCCTAGTGCGATATTGTACTCAGGAGTACCGCGCTCATCAGCGTGACCTTCAACGATTACTTTAGTTGATGGACGTGCACTTAGGAAAGTAGCGTGTGCAGCTAGCATATCTTGGTATTCTGCACTAATAGTAGAGTTATCAAATGCGAAGTATACTGTTTGCTCTTGACGTAGTTGCTGATCACGGATTTCTTTCTCACCCAGCTTAGAACCCGCATCAATTGGGCTAACAACTGTAGTTTGTTCAGAAGAACCCGTACCACCATTGTTTGTAGTTTGACCTGCAGAGCTATCTGTAGCACTGTCGCTAGAGCTACATGCTGATAGAGCTAAAACTGGTAGCGCAATTGCGAGCCCTTTAAGAATTTTATTCAGTTGCATCATTTTTTCCTTTTTATATTGCTAAATAACTTAGTTGCTACAAATACGGTGACCAAGCTGGGGCTCGAACACGCCCATTTGTTGCAGGTAGCCTCGCTTTAAAGCGACCATCAATAGAAACTAAAGACAACACATTATCTTTTCGATAAATAGAGCTATAAATCACCATTCCACCGTTTGGTGCAATACTTGGTGACTCATCCAGAAGCGTTTTAGTTAATACTTGGACCGCGCCGTTTTGCAGGTCTTGTTTTGCCAGATTGAATCCAGAATCAGTGCGATTCACCATGATAAGGAAACGACCATCTGGAGTAATTTGACCACCAAGGTTCTGGCTGCCCTGCCAAGTAAGGCGCTTGGTCAAACCATCCGCTAAATTTACTCGATATATCTGCGGTTTACCACCCCGATCCGAGGTAAAAATCAGGGAGTTGCCGCTAGGATCCCAGAATGGTTCCGTATTATTGGCACGACCCGACGTGATTTGACGCATTTTGCGTGTTTGTAAGTTCAGGACGTACACATGCAAGCTACCGCTTTTTGATAAAACAAGTGCCAATTCTTTTCCATCTGGAGAAAACCTTGGCGCACCATTATGACGAGGGAATGACGTTAGCATTTCACGCTTGCCAGTATAGATGTCCATCATAAAAATTTGGGCTTGCTTGTTTTCAAAGCTTACATAAGCCAGCTTACTACCATCAGGTGACCAAGCGGGTGACATCAGTGGCTGTTTCGACTTAAGAACCAAGCGTTCGTTATAGCCGTCATAATCAGCGATGCGCAATTGATATGAATATTTTGCTTTGTCATTAATCACAACATAAGCAATGCGCGTTAAAAAAGCCCCACGTTCACCAGTCAGCTTTTCATAAACAACATCTGAGATACGATGCGCGTATTCACGCAGGCGGTTACCTTTAACAGTCGCGACGTTATTTAATAAAATGTGGTCTTTCGTTAGAACCAGCTGGCCATCAGAGCTAAGCCCTTTGCTGTTGCCCCCCGTTAACTGGCCGCGAATTACGTCAATTAGCTGATACGTAATTACATAATTACCTTCAGCATTAAGCTTTACTTCACCAGTAACTAACGCATCAACACCAAGGGCAGTCCACGCAGCAAAATCAACGTCCGTATCCAAATAAGGCGTTTGTGGCATTTTATTAATTGCCACTGGATTAAATTTACCACTACGGCGTAAATCAGAAGCCACTACCTGAGCAATATCTTGGGGTAATTTCCCAGCCCCTGTCCATTTAAATGGCACAATACCAATCGGGCGTGCAGAATCGACCCCTTCAGTAATGATCAGCTCTAACTCAGCTCGAGCGAACTGGCTAATGCTCATACAGACTATAAATAGCCCAACTATCCAACGTTTAAGCACGAATCAATTCCTTATTCTGGTCTAACGGTTAAGCTAATATTTTTAAGCTCTTTCGCGATATCAGGATCATCGGACATCGGAAAAGTACTCACTTTGGTTACCGCACTTTTGGCTTTACGACACACAACAGGGTCCCCCCCATCGGCAGTCACATCCAGCAATAAACCTGAGTTTGATAGTTTAATTTTTACACGACACTCTTTACCGATATCGCTGTCATCTCGAAGATAGTTACGATTGATCATTTGAGTGTAAATGGCCCCAAAGCGTTGCTTTTCATCAGAAATAAAACGCTGCTTTGCTGAGCTGTTTTGCTGAGTTTCCGATTCTAACCCCGCAAAAATATCATTGAGAGCCGCTTCTTTTTCTTCACGCTCTCTTCTTAAGGCTTCTAGGCGCTCTTTCTCTTTACGCGCCTTTTCTGCTGCTGCCTTTGCCGCTTTTTCTTTCGCTACACGTTCAGCTTCCGCTTTCGCCGCTCGCTCTTTCTCTAAACGAGCTTGCTCTTCCGCTTTTTTCGCTTCGAGCTCTTTTGCTTTACGAACAGCTTCAGCTTTTGCTAAGCGCTCTTTCTCTTCACGGGCCTTCTCAGCCGCAATTTCTGCCGCTTTTTGTTTAGCTAAGCGCTCTTTTTCTGCTTTCGCTGCACGCTCTTTTTCCAACCGCGCTTTTTCAGCGGCTTTTTTCTGTTCGCGTTCTTTATCTAAGCGTTTTTTCTCAGCTTCACGTGCGGCCTTTTCGGCTTTTACTTGATCCGCTTTTAATTTACGAATTCGAGCTTCTTCTTGCTGACGATTCTTTTCAAGCTCTTCTGCTTGTTTACGTAATCGTTCAAGACGATCTTGCTCTGCATTTTTGGCTTCATCTCTTTGCTGGCGAATGCGCTTAGCCTGCTGTTCAATCACGGCCGGATCAATCACCACAGCCTGAATCGTTGAACCTGCCGGTGGCTTTTTCAACATGGAAAAATCAGAGCCCCACAGTAAAGCCGCAACCAATAAGGCGTGCAGAGTCACTGAGACTAAAATGGCAACCGTATAATTGTTTTTATTCTTCATTGGCTAGCTTATCGGCTCTCTATTCCTTTAGGTCTGTTAACAAACCCACTTTATCCACGCCAGCACGACTTAATTCATCCAGTACTAGAACAATTTCTGAATATGGTGTGCTTGCATCACCACCCACCGCAACCGGAGAGGTTGGGTTAATCTGCAATTCAGCTTTAACCCGAATAATGATGTCGGTAATACTTAGCCCTCGCCTCATCTCTTCGTTGTTGACACTGACACCAAGGTTGCCAGATTTGTCCACTTCAACAATGATGAAACTGGCTTGGGTATTATCCCCAGCCAATTCTTGAGCCGTTTTTGCATTACTCATTTCAGGTAAATCAACATCAACCCCTTGAGTAACAAAAGGTGCGGTTACCATAAAGATGATTAACAGTACCAACATTACATCAATGTAAGGTACGACATTGATCTCAGCCGTCATTTTTCGACGCTTTGGGTGGTAAACAGCCATGATTACTCCTGAGAAGACATAGCTTGACGGTGCAATATAGTCGAAAACTCTTCCATAAAGGCCGCGTAAGAGTGCTCTAATTTAGACACTAAAGTAGAAAGACGGTTATAAGCAATAACTGCTGGGATTGCCGCAAATAAGCCCATGGCAGTTGCCACCAATGCTTCTGCAATACCCGGAGCTACCATGGCTAATGTGGCTTGTTTTACAGCACCAAGAGCAATGAAAGAGTGCATAATCCCCCACACTGTTCCAAAAAGACCAATGTATGGGCTAATGGAACCCACGGTCGCTAAAAATGGTAAGTTAGTTTCTAGCTCTTCTACTTCACGAGAAACGGCTACACGCATCGCACGGCCTGTTCCTTCCATCACAGCATCTGGCGATGAACCATTGGCGCGATGCAGTCGAGCAAACTCTTTGAAACCCGCATAAAAAATCTGCTCTGATCCCGAGATATTGTCTTTTCTTGCTTGTACTTCGTGGTAAAGCTGAGACAAATCCACGCCAGACCAAAACTTATCTTCAAAACGTTCAGCATAAGACGCGGCTTCTGAAAGCACTCGCGAACGTTTGATTATCATTGCCCATGAAACAACTGACATCCCTAATAGGATCAGCATTACGATCTTAACAAGTAAGCTAGCCTGTAAAAACAGATCAAGAATAGACAATTCACCTGTCACTGGTTATCTCCGAAATTAATGAACTTGGTATGGCGCGGGGTTTCATTCGTTCTGTATGAATACAGGCTACCTTAACTGTCGCTTTACATAAAACGATCCCATCAAGATTAACCAACTCCTGACAAAAGGTCAGAGAGGCTTTACGTGCTTCAGTTACGAAAGTGGTAACGGTAAGTTGCTCATCAAGTACAGCACCACGTAAAAAATCAATATCGATATGACGAACAACAAATCCGAGCTGCTGTTGACGTAAGTCTTGTTGACTGACCCCTTTAGAACGTAGAAGTTCCGTTCGGGCCCGCTCAAAAAACTTAATATAGTTAGAATGGTAAACAACACCACCTGCATCTGTGTCTTCATAATAAACCGTGATCGGCCAATGAAAAGCGTGTTGAGAGTTCAAAACTTCCTGCAATTTTACCACCCTAGAAGGATTAGAATATATTAAACAGTGGCTACTATAACCGAAATTTTTATGAGGAAGGAGGTGATAAAGTAAAAGTTTGCGTCAGTTGGATAAAAAAACGCCCGCTATAGAACACAATCGTCATATAACGGGCAGTTTTAGGTGCTGGCACTTATTTGTATCGCTACAAATCTAATTGCAGTACCGATAATCCAATAAGAATTACCAACGAGAAATATGGGCTAAAGAAAACCTGCCATAACCAAAACCTTGGTTTAAAGCCAATGCCATAGACAAAACTAGCACACACGCCCCACACCAAAGCTGGCCCCATTAATCCAGAAAAACCACCAACCGCTTCAGCGTATTGAATTGGGCTCCACATTAATAAACCGGCATGCCACACCGCAAGCACAATGGATAAACCCCGAAGGTAAATATTATCCAATGGCTGATGCAGCTTCTCTATTAGGCCAGTGATACTACTCACTGTCTTTGTCCATCATCTCGGTATGTTCAAGCCATAGCGCATTAACAATGGCAAAAGAACAAGCCAACAGAACACCTAGAATCCATGCGAAATACCACATAGTGTTAACTCCTTAGTATAGAGAGGTCTTATTCTCTTCAATGAACTTAGAATCCAGACGACCAAACATTTTGTAGTACGTCCACGTTGTGTAACCAAGAATAACTGGCACCATGATCATTGCCACACCAGTCATCAAGTTTAAAGTTAGCTCACTTGATGTCGCATCCCACATAGTCAAACTATGATTCGGGAATTTGCTTGATGGCATGATGAATGGGAACATTGCAAAACCAGCCGTTAGAATCACACCAGCGTTCGTTAAGCTTGATGTGAAGAACGCCCAACCCGCTTTTTCAAAACGAGAAGCAAGAATCGTAAGTAAAGGCATGAATACCGCTAAAGCTGGAGCAATCCACAGTAATGGGTACTCATTGTAGTTGTTTAACCACGCACCTTTTACTGTCTCTACTTCTTTCAGAAGAGGGTTTGAAGCCGCATCTTTCACGATGGTACTAACAACAACATAGCCATTCATATCACGAATCAAAAAGCTCGCAATCAGAAAAAGAACAATAGTCACGATACCACTGATTTGAGCAACCACACGAGCACGACTGTGCAACTCATCAGTCGTCTTCATTTGTAGCCAGGTAGCACCTTGCATTACAAACATGAATAGACTGATGAACCCACAAAGCAAAGCAAATGAATTTAAAAGACCAAAGAAATTACCGTGGTACTTCGACATTAGGAACTGGTTTAGCTCAAATGGAACACCTTGCAGTAAGTTACCAAAAGCCACACCAAAAATAATTGGAGGAATGCAGCCACCAGCAAAGATTGCCCAATCCCACATGTTACGCCAGCGCGGATCTTCAATCTTAGAACGGTAATCGAAACCAACTGGACGCAGCCATAATGCTGCCAAAGTTAAGTACATGGCTACGTAAAAACCCGAGAACGAGGTTGCGTATACCAAAGGCCATGCAGCAAACAGTGCACCACCCGCTGTAATTAACCATACTTGGTTACCATCCCAGTGCGGCGCGATGGAGTTGATCATCACACGACGCTCTGAGTCATTTTTACCAATAATTGGGACAAGGGTACCAACACCCATGTCGAAACCGTCTGTTACAGCGAAACCAACCAGCAAAACGCCGACCAGAACCCACCAAATTAGACGCAATACTTCATATTCAAACATTGCTTATGCTCTCCTGCTTATGCTTCTACTTGGCGAGTCAGTTTTGATTCTGAATCTTCACCGTTTTGCTCAAAGTGGTAACGACCTGTTTTTAAGCTACTTGGCCCTTTACGAGCAAACTTCACCATTAGGTACACTTCAGCAATCAAGAAAGCCGTGTATAGCGCTAAAATCATCAACATAGAAGTAATGATTTCACCCGCACTTAGTGCAGAGGCTGCAACATGAACAGGTAGAATTTCACCTACAGCCCATGGCTGACGGCCGTATTCAGCAACAAACCAACCTGCTTCAATCGCAATCCATGGGAAAGGAATGCTGAACAGGGCTGCTTTAAGAACCCAACGTTTTTGCTCAATTTTCTGACGGCAAGTTTGAATAAAGGCCGCTGCGAATACAAACAACATGGCAAAGCCTAAGCCAACCATGATACGGAAGCTAAAGAACAAAGGCGCAACCTGAGGAATAGAGTCATCCGCCGCCGCTTTAATTTGCTCTTCCGTTGCATCAACAACGTTGTCTGTATAACGTTTCAGTAGTAAACCATAACCCAGATCGTGCTTGATCTCGTCAAATGCCTGCATGTTTTCTGGCGTTTTCTCACCAGCACGCAGTTTTTCAAGCAGCTCATAAGCCACCATACCGTTACGGATACGTACTTCATGCTCGTCTTTAAGATCACGTAGGCCCGTCACTTCTTTATCAAAAGAACGAGTTGCAATAATACCCATTACATAAGGGATCTTAATCGCATAATCCGTTTCCATTGTCTCTTGGTTTGGAATACCAAATACAGTAAAGGCTGCTGGTGCTTCTTCTGTGTGCCATTCAGCTTCAATCGCTGCTAGCTTCACTTTCTGAACTTCACCCAGCTCATAACCAGACTCATCACCCAGTACGATAACAGATAAGATAGACGCCATACCGAACGACGCTGCAATGGCAAAGGAACGACGAGCAAAGGCAATATCGCGACCTTTTAATAGGTAGTAAGAGCTGATACCCAGAACGAACATCGCACCACATACGTAACCAGAAGCAACGGTATGAACAAATTTCACTTGTGCTACAGGGTTAAGTACTACATCTGCAAAGCTCACCATCTCCATACGCATGGTTTCGAAGTTGAAATCAGACCCTACTGGGTTTTGCATCCAACCATTGGCAATTAAGATCCAAAGTGCAGAGAAGTTAGAACCCAGTGCAACTAACCAAGTTACCGCTAAATGCTGACGCTTTGATAGACGATCCCAACCAAAAAAGAACAAGCCAACAAAAGTGGATTCAAGGAAGAAGGCCATCAATGCTTCAATGGCCAAAGGCGCACCGAAAATATCACCAACATAGTGAGAATAGTAAGACCAGTTAGTACCGAACTGGAACTCCATGGTTAGACCGGTAGCAACACCTAAAGCAAAGTTAATTGCGAAAAGCTTACCCCAGAACTTGGTCATGTCCTTGTAGATTTGCTTATCGGTCATTACATAAAGAGACTCCATAATCGCTAGTAGAAAGGCCATACCGAGCGTTAATGGAACGAATAGGAAGTGATACATCGCAGTAAATGCAAACTGTAACCGCGACAGATCAACAACATCAGTGATCATGATAACTCCTGTTGTGTCGGTTGAAGGACACCAGATGTCAAAACACCTGAACTTAGGCTTCGCACAAAATATGTGCAACAAAATACCACAACCTTGCACACTCGATAAAAATCAACAAAAACAATGACTTCCATTTGTGTTACAAAATTGTGCCGAATACGTTAGGTAATTGTTAAGTAACAACTAATATAGATAAAACTAATATTACTGCTAAAGGAGCACAGGTTCAAAAGATTTATTCAAAAAAAGCTTTGATAAATATCAAACAAAAACGGTTGATATTTATACAAAATGCAATTTATTGATCTAAATCAATCGTAATAAAGATAGCCGTTAATAGTGGCGCTAAAAATGAAAAATAGGTAAGAAAAGAAAAAATATTATAATTAATTGAAAAAAGTGAAGAAAAAGCTGAATGTGATGAATAATCAAATTCAGCCCTATTATTTTAAGCTAATAAATATGAAAACTTATTTTTCAAGTCCGAAATGCAGATAAGCGCGGTCTGTGGCAATTCGACCACGAGGAGTTCGTTGCAGATAACCTTGTTGAATAAGGTAAGGTTCAATAACATCTTCTATGGTGTCTTTTTCTTCACCAATGGCAGCGGCTAAATTGTCTAAACCAACAGGCCCACCGCCAAATTTTTCCATAATGGCTAACAGAAGCTTTCTGTCCATATAGTCAAAACCCTGAACATCGACATCAAGCATGTTCAGCGCTTTGTCGGCAATCTCCGCTGAAATATGACCGTTTCCTTTTACTTCTGCGTAATCACGAACTCGACGTAATAATCGGTTCGCGATACGAGGCGTACCACGAGCACGGCGGGCCACTTCTAGCGCCCCTTCTGCGTCCATAGACAAATTCAGGCAATTTGCACTACGCTGCACAATAAACTGGAGATCTTCAACCTTGTAGTACTCTAATCGCTGAACAATACCAAAGCGATCACGCAATGGAGAGGTCAGAGAGCCAGCGCGGGTAGTTGCCCCAATTAATGTAAAAGGCGGTAAATCGATTTTGATCGAGCGTGCTGCTGGTCCTTCACCGATCATGATGTCTAACTGATAATCTTCCATTGCTGGATACAGCACTTCTTCAACCATAGGGCTCAAGCGATGGATTTCATCAATGAACAGCACATCATTTTCTTCAAGGTTCGTCAGTAAAGCCGCTAGATCCCCAGCTTTTTCTAAAACAGGACCGGAAGTGGTGCGAATATTCACTTCCATTTCATTAGCAACAATGTTCGCCAACGTTGTTTTACCCAGCCCAGGCGGTCCGAAGATGAGTAGATGATCGAGTGCCTCTTCACGCATTTGCGCCGCTTTAATAAAGATTTCCATTTGATCACGAACATGATCCTGACCACGATAATCTTCTAGCTTCTTAGGTCGTATGGCTCGGTCAATCACATCTTCTTCACGAAAAGAAGGACTCTCTGCAGCAATCAGGCGATCAGCTTCAATCATAATTATCTACTCTTTTACACCATAGCTCGTAGGGCTTCACGGATCAGCATTTCACTGCTCATGTCAGGTTGCTTCACTTGCGAAACAATCTTTGTTGCTTGAGCAGGTTTATAGCCCAATGCAACTAATGCACTCACGGCCTCTTCTTCCGCATTTTGTGGTGCGGTCACCAATCCGTCCGTACCATTGTCCATCGGTGCGGCATCGGTTGCAGGGGTAAATAGGTCACCAGCGCCCCACCCTTTTAAGCGATCACGCATTTCAATCACTAAACGCTCAGCGGTTTTCTTGCCAACACCCGGTAATTTTACCAAGGTAGAAACATCTTCACGCTCAACGCAAGAAACAAACTGTGCAGCCGTCATACCAGAAAGAATAGCCAAACCAAGTTTAGGGCCAACACCATTTGCTTTAATCACTTCACGGAACAATGCACGCTCTTTAATGGAGTTAAAGCCATACAATAACTGTGCGTCTTCTCTAACCACAAAGTGAGTGTAAATGATCGCCTCTTCCCCAACTTCAGGAAGCTCGTAAAAACAGCTCATTGGCATTTGTACTTCATAACCAATGCCACTCACCTCAATTAAAATTTCAGGTGGCTGCTTTTCAATTAATAATCCACGTAAACGACCAATCACTATTTTCTCACTTTGTTTTCAAAATTGAATAAGAGGATGATAATAAAGAGCTGGATACATATCCAGTATTATCTATATCGACCGCGCCTTGCGCCACTAGCCTTGCCAGCCAAGGAGATCATAGTTTTATTGGTATTAGCATGACAAATAGCCACGCCTAAAGCATCGGCGGCATCTGCTTGTGGTTTTCCGGGCAGCTTCAACATCGACATCACCATGTGTTGAACTTGGGACTTATCTGCCCCACCCGTTCCTGTGACCGCTTGTTTGATCAACCTTGCTGCGTATTCATACACGGGCAAATCCGCATTAACCGCAGCAACAATCGCGCTACCACGAGCCTGCCCCAACTTTAAAGCGGAATCGGCATTTTTTGCCATGAACACTTGCTCAATCGCAAATTCATCAGGCTGAAACTGAGTAATAAGCTCACTCACCCCTGCGTAAATTTGCTTTAAACGACCAGGTAAAGCGGGTTCTGACATACGAATACAACCACTGCCTAGATAATGTAAATGACGGCCTTCTTGGCGAATAACACCATAACCTGTGATGCGTGAGCCGGGATCAATCCCTAAGATAATTGACATATTTTTATTTGATTACTGCATAAATAGCGTCAGATGAGGTCATTCTATGATTTGTCAACGCCGATAACCAACAGTTTCCTTAACTCCCTGTTCCACTACCTACTGACTGCATACGTTTTACGCTTAACAGTAAACAGCTTGAACTTAGGGATAAAAAAATCCAGTGTCTATATAGAAGGCACTGGATTTTTAATTTTGACTTATCGCTTACGGTTAGGCGATACCAAGCTTTTCCGCTTGGTTCTGCTCTGCCATAGACAACGCTAGTGCTTCAGCAACCTTAATACCATCGATACCAGCAGATAGGATACCACCAGCGTAGCCAGCACCTTCACCTGCTGGGAAGAAGCCCTTAAGGTTAATGCTTTGGTAGTCTTTACCACGTTTGATACACACTGGAGAAGACGTACGAGTCTCAACGCCTGTTAGTAGGCCATCTGGTGTAGAGAAACCTTTGATCTTCTTCTCGAACGCAGGGATTGCTTCACGAATTGCTTCGATTGCAAAGTCAGGCAGCGCTTTTGAAATGTCAGTAAGGTGGATGCCTGGTGTGAATGACGGCTGTACATCACCTAATGCACTTGGATCGCGGCCTTTCAAGAAGTCGCCAATTTTCTGTGCAGGGGCATCGTAGTTTTCGCCACCCAATACATAAGCGCCACTTTCTAGTTCACGTTGTAAACGGATACCAGCCAGTGCATCACCTGGGTAATCACGTTCTGGGTCAATACCTACAACGATGGCACTGTTGGCGTTACGCTCTGCACGAGAGTATTGGCTCATGCCGTTGGTTACTACGCGGCCTTCTTCAGACGTTGCAGCAACCACGGTACCACCAGGACACATACAGAAGCTGTATACGGTACGACCATTCTTACAGTGGTGAACCAGTTTGTAGTCAGCGGCACCAAGGATTGGGTTACCTGCATTTGGACCAAAACGAGCTTCATCGATCATTGATTGTTTATGCTCGATACGGAAACCAACAGAAAATGGCTTAGCTTCCATGTAAACGCCACGGTCATGCAACATTTCGAAAGTATCACGAGCACTGTGACCAACAGCCAACACCACGTGGCGAGATTTAATCTCTTCACCGTTAGAAAGTGTTAAACCAGTGATTTGGCCATCTTCCATATGAAGATCATCTACACGAGTGCTGAAACGAATTTCGCCGCCCAACTCAATAATGGAAGCACGCATTTTTTCGATCATGGTTACCAGCTTAAAGGTACCAATGTGAGGCTTACTTACGTATAGGATTTCTTCTGGTGCACCAGCAGCAACGAACTCTTCAATTACCTTACGGCCGTAGTGCTTTGGATCTTTAACTTGACTGTATAGCTTACCGTCAGAGAATGTGCCCGCGCCGCCTTCACCAAATTGTACGTTTGATTCTGTGTTTAGTGTGCGTTTACGCCAGAAGCCAAAAGTATCTTTAGTACGTTCACGAACTTCTTTGCCACGCTCAACAATAATCGGGTTGAAGCCCATTTGAGCAAGCACTAAACCTGCAAATAGACCACATGGACCAAAGCCGATCACAACAGGACGCTCAGTTTGGTTCTCAACGGCTTTTGCGACGAATTTGTACTCCATGTCAGGAGTGACTCTTACGTGCGGATCGTTAACAAATTGCTCTAACAACTCTGCTTCGTTTTCAACGAGAACATCAAGCGTGTAGATAAGTAAGATCTTCGATTTCTTACGAGCATCGTAGCCACGTTTAAAGATATTAAAAGAAAGTACCTGATCCGAGTTAATACCAAGCTTCGCTTCAATTGCATCTTGAATGGCAGACTCTTCGTGGTCTAGAGGGAGTTTAATTTCGGTTAAACGTATCATTTCGATGTCTCGTGCTTAATAGGTGTCTTAGCTAAACCACTTCTAAATACAGAGTTTGGGGTAAACGCTGATGTAAAAAGAAGCGATAAGCTCACAATGGCGCGCATTTTACGAGAAATTGATTTATCTGTCATACTAATTCGGAAGCATGAAGCAAATAGACAAAATATTTAGAGCAATGTGATATTGAATTTTGCTTTGGGATGAGTATTATCCCCACTCTTCAATTTTGACTAACTTATAGAGCAGAGCATCATGGCATTTGTCGTAGGCGATAACTGTATTCAATGTAAATACACAGACTGTGTGGCAGTATGCCCCGCAGATGCGTTCCATGAAGGCCCAAATTTCATGGTAATTAATCCAATCGAATGCATTGATTGTGGTTTATGTGTGCCTGAATGTGATGCTCAAGCGATCTTCCAAGAAGATGAAGTACCAGAAGACCAGCAGTTGTATATTGAACTCAATGCTGAACTTGCAGAAATATGGCCGGTACAAACAGAAGTTAAACCCGCGATGGACGACGCTGAAAAGTGGAATGGTGTGCCAGACAAGTTGGCCATGCTAGAAAAATAAATATTAACAAGAACTCAAATAGAAAGGCGTAATGATGTAATCACTGCGCCTTTTTTAATATCTAAACACTTTCGGTTGGCGAATTAGTTTATAAGATCTAGCTGTGTTGACGGCGCATGTTGTCGAGAATAATGCCCGTTGCCATTGCTACGTTCAGAGATTCTGCACCACCGAATGCCGGAATGGTGATCTTATCAGTCACGAATTTAGCTGCGTGTTCACGGATACCGTGAGATTCACTGCCCATTAGTAAAATCCCGTTGGCGGTAAAATCAGTCTTATGAACACTTTCACCTTCTAAGAAAGCACCGTAGACAGGTAAGTTTGATTGCTCTAAATAAGCGGGTAAGTCCGTTTGGCTTACGTGAACTCTGCCAAAGCTACCCATGGTCGCACTGATGGTTTTTGGGTTATATGGGTCTGCACAATCACTGCTGGCAACGATATGCTTAATGCCATACCAGTCTGCTACACGAATAATCGTACCTAGGTTGCCAGGATCAGACACACCATCGAGTGCAATCATCAAGCCCGTTGCTTTTGGTACTTCAATGGTTGGGATCTCAACCACAGCAATCGCTGCATTATTGCTGACCAAAGTACTCGCTTTCGTTAAGTCATTCAATGAGGCTTCAACACAATCAAACCCGCTCAATAATGCATGATTTTCAGATAAGAAATCGGCCGTAGCAAAAACGTTTTTCACCACTAAGTCACTATTGAAAAGCTCAAGAACGTTCTTTTCACCTTGAACTAGAAACAGGCCATGGGCTTTACGTTGTTTCTTTTGGCCCAAAGCGCGAAGGAGTTTTAATTGGTTTTTTGAAATCATGTTTTTATCCTAGATATAAGCCCGCGCATTATAGAGCAAAGGTTGGATAACCAAAAGCCAGTTAACCCAAAGCAACTCACTAAAATCGGGCAAACACCCTTCCTTGATAAAAGGTACAGCTTTTCCCTGCTTCTTTCGCTTGATACAACCCAGCGTCTGCTCTAGCTAATACAGCATCAAAATTTTCGGTGGTCCGATACTTTTCTAAACCAGCACTGAAAGAAACGTCTAATTCAAGCTCACCAAACAAAACACTTTTATCACTGATTGCGTAATGTAACCTTGATATTGTCGACCCAATGTCAGGATCATTACCATCAAGTAATACCACCAGCTCTTCTCCACCTATCCTATAGGTATTGGCCGCTGTAACAATATTCTCAATTCGATTAACCACTTCTATTAATACCGTATCGCCAACGTCATGGCCATGCAGGTCATTAAATTGCTTGAAATCATCGATATCAATAATCAATACATATCTAGTTATCTCATTTTTTTGCTCTTTATCAACAAAAGAATAGAGAGCTAGGCGATTCTGCGCACCAGTCAAAGCATCATGTAATGCCAACGTTTTTAAATTGTCGACAGCTTTGACACGGCTTGTTTCATAGGCATGCGAAACCACCCAAACACAGAGGTACGCCAAAATAAAATTTGCAAACATCGTAGATGGAATCAATACCGTTTTACTCAACGCGGGTTGAAGTGCAATAACCTCTAGTATTAAAAACGTAAGGCTCCAATATAAGCCCACTCGTTTCCCCATTGCTACATAAAAAATCGTTGGCAATGCCACAGCCCATATAAATAGGGTTTCTTCTATAGCTTTGGTATAGCTCCCCCAAATAACCAAGCATGCGAGAATAAAACTATGGAGCGCAAGAAACCATTTAGGTTGTGGGTGCTTACGGATATAGACCAACATACACACAGAAATAAAAAAATAAACAATTTCCATGCTCCCAAGAGCCAAAGCTTGAATCTCAAAGTAGAAAATATTGGCCACCCCGAGAAGCAACGCTGCGCCTCCAAGATTAACACACATACCAATAAGCACTTTGCGCCTAAGCTGCTCTGTTGCATCTACATGTAGTGTTTTCATAAATCTGACATACTAACTGACTTAGTGGATTTCAAACTTTATATCAGCAGATACAAAAACGCCACTTCAATATGAAATGGCGTCTTGTTTAGTAACTCAGATTTCTAAATTACTTTTCTTCTTTCTTTTCAGCCGCCGTTACTGCAATCGCTAGCTCTTCTAAAGAAGCAGGGTTTGCAAGGCTTGGAGCATCAGTCAGAAGACACGCAGCCGCTGTTGTTTTCGGGAATGCAATCACATCACGAATGTTTTCTGTACCACAAAGTAGCATTGCTAAACGGTCAAGACCGAATGCTAAACCTGCGTGTGGTGGTGTGCCGTATTTTAGCGCATCAAGCAAGAAGCCAAACTTCTCTTGCTGCTCTTGCTCTTCAATACCTAAAATACCAAACACCGCAGTTTGCATTTCTGCGTTATGAATACGAACAGAACCACCGCCCACTTCATAACCGTTAATTACCATGTCGTACGCATCAGAATTTGCAGCAGCAGGGTTTGCTTTTAGCTCTTCAGCAGTCACACCTAATGGAGAAGTGAATGGGTGGTGCATTGCGTGCAAGTTACCTTCGCCATCTTCTTCAAACATTGGGAAATCAACAACCCATAGTGGAGCCCATGCATTTTTGTCTGTTAGTTCTAGATCTTCACCCAGCTTCAGACGCAGTGCACCCATGGCTTCTGCAACGATGTTGGCTTTATCAGCACCAAACAGAATGATGTCGCCCGTTTGCGCTTCTGTGCGATCAAGAAGACCAGCAACCACTTCTTCGTTTAGGAACTTAGCAACAGGAGATTGAATGCCTTCAAACCCTGCATCACGATCGTTCACTTTCATCCATGCAAGGCCTTTCGCGCCGTAGATGCCAACAAACTTACCGTATTCGTCGATTTGCTTACGAGAAAGCGTAGCGCCACCTGGTACACGAATCACAGCCACACGGCCTTTTTCATCGTTTGCAGGGCCAGAGAACACTTTAAAGTCAACGTCTTTAACTAGGTCAGCAACATCCACTAGCTCTAATGGGTTACGTAGATCTGGCTTGTCCGAACCAAAACGACGCATCGCTTCTGAGAATGGCATAATTGGGAATTGGCCAAGATCAACATTTAACAGCTCTTGCCACATTTCACGAACCATACGCTCAGTCACTTCACGTACTTGCTCTGCGCTCATGAATGAGGTTTCGATATCGATTTGAGTGAATTCAGGCTGACGATCAGCACGTAAATCTTCATCACGGAAACATTTAACGATTTGGTAGTAACGATCAAAACCAGACATCATCAGCAGCTGTTTAAATAGCTGTGGTGATTGTGGAAGTGCGTAGAAACTGCCTTTGTGAACACGGCTTGGTACTAGGTAGTCACGAGCACCTTCTGGTGTTGCTTTTGTTAGTACTGGCGTTTCAATATCTAAGAATAAGTTTTCATCAAGGAAACGGCGCACAAAGCTTGAAGCACGAGCACGCAACTTAATACGATCACTCATTTCAGGGCGACGTAAATCGATGTAGCGGTACTTTAGACGCTGCTCTTCCGTGTTCGTTTGGTTGAAATCCAAAGGAAGAACGTCAGATTTGTTGATAATTTCTAGGCCAGTTGCCAGTAATTCAACTTCACCTGTTGCCATGTCTTTATTTACTTGGCTCTCAGGACGAACACGAACTTCACCGGTTAATTTGATGCAGAATTCATTACGCAGTTGGTTAGCAACCTCAAATACGTCTTTCATATCTGGGTCGACAACAACCTGAACGATACCTTCACGATCTCGCATATCAATAAAGATAAGACCGCCTAAATCACGACGACGGTTAACCCAGCCGCATAGTTCTACAGTTTGTCCTGCAAGGGACTTGTTCAGGTGACCACAATAATGGGTGCGCATGATGAATTTCCCAATCTAATTTAAATACCAACAGCAATATCACGCAGATTTGCTGTAAAAATCCTGTTAATACGCTTTAACCTTGCATTGTCAAAACGTAATCTAGCCGAGCATTATAATGGAAAAGGTAAGCTTTCAGCAAAGCACTACACTGAAAATAACTTAAATTTATGCCACTATTTGTGGAAATTATTAGCTAGGGGTTAATTTCGGACACTAAGCCGAATAAGGTAAATTAAGAAATGAGTAATAAATATCCGATCCGGCTTGGATTAACCATGTGGTCCCACAATCAGTGGCAACACTCCTTTTACGGTTCAGGGACCAAACCCGGAGAACGTCTCGCTCGCTATGCCCAAGTCTTTCACTCCGTCGAAGGCAATACGACGTTTTACGCTAGCCCATCGTCTTCTACGGTGAATAACTGGAATTCAGCAACACCAGACGACTTTCGCTTTACCTTTAAATTACCAAGCACGATCACCCACCAGCAAAAGCTCAGTCACTGCGATCAACTCGTCAGCGAATTTATTCATTTAATGGAACCGCTGCACCAAAAAATTGGTTTATGGAAAATTCAGCTTCCCGCGGCGTTTACCCCTCACTCATTACCAATATTAGAACGGTTTATTGACCGCTTTCCGAAGCACTTACCCCTTGGAGTGGAAGTCCGCCATTTGGGCTTTTTTGATAAAGGTGAGCAAGAACAAAAGCTCAATAGAATGCTCATTGAGAAACACGTCGATCGAATTATCATGGACAGCCGCCCTGTGTTTTCCGCGCCGCCTATCACTGAGGCCGTTATTGAAGCACACAACAATAAGCCTAAAGTACCTGTTCATGCCATTTCCACGGCTAATACACCAATGATGCGCTTTATCGGCCACCCAGACATGGCCAGTAATGACGCTTTTTTTACTCCTTGGCTGACTAAACTAGAAACTTGGGTGAAAGAAGGAAAACAGCCTTTTGTATTTATTCACACGCCAGATAACGTAGAAGCACCCGAGCTAGCTGATCGTCTATACCAACAACTACAGCAAAGACTTACATTGCCTGATCTTACTCCTATATGCCCAGAGCCACCCAGTAATCAATTGCCTTTGCTGTAAGCTATTAACTCAATTAATGGTAATTCTGTGATGCAGTGCAGACAATACCTCCATTTTTCACTACAATGTGCCCCTTTTCCACAGCAATGTCTTCTGGTAACACGGACGCTTAGTAAGGCAAGACGGAAAAGTTGTACTGTTCTTTAACTTAGTGAGGTTGGTGTTGATGGCTAATCACGACAACATTTTTGCAGCGCCTATCGAAAAATTAGGTGATTTTACTTTCGATGAACGAGTGGCTGAAGTTTTTCCAGACATGATCCAGCGTTCCGTTCCTGGCTACAGCAATATTATTTCAGCCATTGGCATGTTAGCAGAACGTTTTGCTAAACCTCATTCAAACGTCTACGACCTTGGCTGTTCTTTAGGTGCCGCTAGCTTATCTATGCGCCGCCATATTCAGCAAGAAGGCTGCAAAATTATTGCCGTAGATAACTCCAGCGCCATGGTCGAACGTTGCCGATTACACATTGATGCCTATCGTTCTGATACCCCTGTTTCCGTGATCGAGGCCGACATTCGCGACATCGACATTCAAGATGCCTCTGTTGTGGTGCTGAATTTCACCCTTCAATTTCTTTCACCAGAAGACAGATACCAGCTGTTATCTAAAATCCACGCAGGGTTACGCCCGGGTGGCATTTTAATCGTGTCTGAAAAGTATGTGTTTGAGAATGAAGCATCGAACGAACTACTGATCGATCTCCATCACGATTTCAAACGAGCAAATGGCTATAGCGAACTTGAGATCAGCCAAAAACGCAGCGCCATCGAAAATGTCATGCGCCCAGATAGCATTGATGTTCATAAGGCGCGCTTTAAAGAGCTCGGTTTTAGCAGCTATGACGTGTGGTTCCAATGCTTTAACTTTGGCTCCATGTTTGCCGTTAAATAACACCTAACCGCCTTTTTTGAATGGCTGGCCTTATTGGTCAGCCTTCTTCATTTTTTATTAAAAGAACACCGTTAAGACTTATGTTTGATTTTTCTGATTTTTACCAACTTATTTCCAAGAACCGCTTAAGTCCTTGGCTCAACCACTTACCTTCACAACTGACTGAATGGCAAAACGCCGAGCATGGTGATATGCCTCGCTGGTTACGCGTACTAAAGAAAATCCCAACGACTCAGCCAGATAACATTGATCTTCAGTCTGCGGTAAAAATCGGTAACAACGAACCTCTTCCTGCTGGTGAAAAAGCCAAACTAGAAAACCTTCTACGTACATTCCACCCTTGGCGTAAAGGCCCATATCACTTGCACGATATCCACATTGATACGGAGTGGCGCTCAGATTGGAAATGGGATCGTGTCCTTCCTCATATTTCACCACTTAAAGGGCGCTATGTACTCGATGTGGGCTGTGGTAATGGCTACCATATGTGGAGAATGCTAGGTGAAGGGGCAAAGTTGACCGTCGGTATCGACCCATCACACTTATTCTTAGTGCAATTTGAAGCGGTTCGTAAACTCATGGGCAACGATCAACGTGCTCATTTACTGCCACTAGGTATTGAGCAGCTACCAGAATCCAAAGCCTTTGATACGGTGTTTAGCATGGGCGTGTTATACCACCGTCGCTCACCACTGGATCACTTAATCCAACTTAAAAACCAGCTCACTAAAGACGGCGAATTAGTACTTGAAACCTTAGTAATTGATGGCGATGAAAATGCGGTATTAGTCCCGACTGGCCGCTACGCCCAAATGCGTAATGTGTACTTCTTCCCATCAGCTCGTGCATTAAAAAGCTGGTTAGAAACATGCGGATTTGTGGACGTGAAAATTGTCGACGAATGCGTAACAACCACTGATGAACAGCGCACGACTGAGTGGATGACACATAATTCTCTGCCAGATTACCTAGACCCAAATGATCCCACTAAAACCGCAGAAGGGCACCCTGCTCCTAAGCGTGCTGTTTTAATCGCCAGAAACCCTGACTAAAAGATGACATAGGGGTGCTTCACGCATCCCTATTTCTAAGCTAAACTGCAAGAGAACAATAACTTAAATCGTTAAGCTTAGGATTTCTGATGCGACGTTTCTACGTTCCTTTCTCTTTACTCACTTTACTTTCCGGCTGCACCTTAATGGACGGTAGCCAATATACCCAAAAAACTGTTAACGCCATTGAAAGCATGGAAAGCAATGTTTATTCACGTTTAGACAGCATGGAAGTCACCATGAATGAGCAAACGGCCTATATTGCTAACTTAGAAAAAGAGTTAGCTGATATCGCCGAAGATATGGAACAGATACGCCAACAAAACAATCAAGCCAAAGAGCCCGAAAAAGTAGCATTGGCAGTGGCTCCTCAAACCAAAGCTGAAAACACGTACAAAGGCTCTATCGTTCTTGGCTCTAGAGAATGGGTCGTTTTAGACTCGGTTAAACAAGGATTTGAAGCACGTGTCGATACTGGTGCAGCGACTTCATCGCTCAATGCCATTGATATTCAAGAGTTTGAACGTAATGGAAAAAACTGGGCACGCTTCCATCTATCCGATAAAAATATTGCCCCAGAAGACAGAAAGTGGATTGAAGCCCCAATTATCCGTCATATCAAAATTCGCCAAGCTTCCAGTGATGGCCTCGATCGTCGTCCAGTCATCGAATTGTGGATCAAACTTGGTGATCTTCACGAAAAAACGCTATTCACATTAGCGGATCGCTCCCACATGACACACCCTATCTTACTCGGGCGTGAATTTTTTAAAGACATAGCTTTAGTTGATGTCAGCAAAGATTTCATTCAAAGTACAAAACCGAACAAATAATTATAAATTCAAAATGCTACGTTTTTGATACCGAGGATATTATGACATCACGAGTACCCTTTTATATTTTGATCACTATGCTCGTTGTGGTGGGGGTGTGTTTAAGTTGGTTTAGACATACCACCTACAGCGTACCTTGGACACCCGGTGAAACTCGCCAAGTCTGGGATGTAGAAGCCAGAATTAAGTTTGATGCGCTGGGTGAACCAGTAAAAGTGTCCATGGCAGCACCACAAACACAAGAAGGCTTCACGCTCACAGATGAAACAACCTCTTCACCTGGTTATGGCGTAGCATTTTTAAATACAGAGCATGGCCGTCGTGCGGAATGGTCGATTCGCCATGCCGAAGGCCCGCAAGTGCTGTATTACAAAACACAGTTATTGGTTGACGACCAAGCCAATGTGGAGCCTATCGCACCTGAAGAAGGTGTATTTCGAAGCATTAGTTTAGATGGCCCTCAAGAATCGGCTGCCCACTCTTTATTAGACCAGGCGAGACAACGCTCGGCAGATAACATCACCCTTACTCGTGAGCTGATCAAACAATTTAATGACCCAGACAACCAAAATGCCTCATTATTACTGAACGAATTTAGCAAAGAAAAAGCCATTTCCACCTTGCTAACCATGGAAAAGATTCACAGTAAAACCGTCGGCACATTATGGCTAGAAGACGGCCGCCGCCGTCAAAGTGTCATGCCGATGATTGAGGTATGGGATGGTGATCATTGGCAACTGTTTAACCCCGTCAATGGTGAACAAGGTAAACCTGAAAACTTAGTCATTTGGGATAAGTCGAATGTTTCTCTGCTGGATGTAGTCGGTGGTAAACAGAGCCAAATTCATTTCTCTATGATTGCTCAAAACATTTCGCCAAAACAAGCCACCAGTAAAAAAATCAGTAGTGATGACCTGCTGAATTTTTCCATTCATAGCTTGCCACTTGAAGAGCAATCGATGTTTAAAACCATCATGTTGATCCCAATTGGTGCTTTAATTGTGGTGTTTTTACGAGTGCTTATTGGCCTGAAAACCTCGGGAACCTTCATGCCCGTGTTGATCGCCGTTGCGTTTGTTCAAACCCAGCTCGTTACGGGCATTATTGGCTTTTTACTGATTGTTGGTACGGGCCTGTTTATTCGTGGTTACTTATCTCGATTGAACTTACTACTAGTCGCAAGAATCTCTGCGGTGATCATTACCGTAATCATGATCATTTCCGTCTTTACTGTGGTGGCTTTTAAGATTGGCTTAACAGAAGGGCTCGCAATTACTTTCTTCCCTATGATCATCCTATCTTGGACAGTCGAACGCATGTCTATTTTATGGGAAGAAGAAGGCTGGAAAGAAGTATTAATCCAAGGTGGTGGTTCTCTGTTTACAGCCATTCTCGTATACCTTGCGATGACAAACCCATTTGTACAGCACTTAACCTTTAACTTCATTGGCTTACAGTTGGTTATCTTGGCAATGATCCTGATTCTAGGTAACTACACTGGCTACCGTTTAAGTGAACTACGCCGCTTTAAACCACTTGCGGAGGACTAAACGCGATGTTCAGTCGATTAACGTCACCGTTTAAGTTACATGATAAAGGCATCATGGGCATGAACCAGCGTAACATCAGTTACATTGGCCGCTACAATGATCGTACAAAGTACCCTTTGGTTGACGATAAGCTAAAAACGAAAATTATCGCCGAAAAAGCGGGGGCAACAGTGCCAGAGCTGATCGGCGTAATCAGCCATCAAGCGGAAGTCAAAGGCATTCATGACATGGTCAAAAACTGGCCCGGCTTTGTGATAAAACCAGCGCAAGGCAGTGGCGGAAAAGGCATTTTGGTCTGCACGTCGCATCAAGATGGGGTATATTCCAAACCTTCAGGTGCCACCATGAGCAAACAGGATGTAGAACGCCATATAACCAATGCCTTGGCGGGGTTATTTTCCCTTGGTGGCAAAAATGATGTGGCTGTCGTTGAAAACCTGATCCAATTTGATGATGTCTTTGAAGGCTTCAGTTATGAAGGTGTCCCAGATATCCGTGTAATTGTCTTTAAAGGCTACCCTGTCATGGCCATGATGCGCCTATCAACCGCAGCGTCCGATGGTAAAGCGAACCTTCACCAAGGTGCTGTGGGGGTTGGCATTGATATCGCGACCGGAAAAGCCGTGCGCGCAGTGCAGTTTGATAAACCAATTTTACAGCACCCTGATACGGGGAAAGACCTCAGCACATTACAAGTACCTCACTGGAATAAGCTATTAACCCTAGCCTCCAGCGCTTGGGAGATGACAGGGCTTGGCTACTTAGGAACCGATATGGTCTTAGATAAAGAGCAAGGCCCTATGGTGCTTGAGCTCAATGCACGCCCTGGTCTTGCAATCCAAATCGCCAATGGTTGTGGTTTATTGCCCCGCCTACATCATATTGAAAATATGGGGATCCCAGCGGAATACCCGAAACCAGAAGAGCGAGTGGCTTATTCCGCCAAACAATTTGGTGTGAAAGTTCAATAATCAACTCCATTATAAATGGTTCAATAAAAAAAGGGCTTGATGCACCACCAAGCCCTTTTTATTCGTTTCATACTAATTGCTGTTAAGCGCTCTTCTATAACAACAAAGGTTACTTACGACGCCAAGTTGTGCCACCAGCACCATCTTCAAGTACTATGTTTAAAGCCGCTAACGCATCACGCGCTTCGTCTGCCGCAGCCCAATCTTTTGCTGCACGAGCATCATTACGAGCTTTAATTAACGCTTCAATTTCCGCAACGTCATTATCTTCACCAGCCCCACCCTGTAGGAAAGTTTCTGGGTCTTGAGATAACAAGCCAAGTACTTCTGCAAGTTCACGCATCAGGGCGCCCAGCTTAGAAGCTGCACTTAAATCTTCAGTCTTAATACGGTTCACTTCACGAGCCATATCAAACAGCACAGAATAAGCTTCTGGTGTATTGAAGTCATCGTTCATTGCTTCTGTAAAGCGACCAACAAACTCTTCACCACCAGCCGGAGCCATAGAAAAATCAAGACCACGCAAAGAAGTGTACAAGCGCTCAAGTGACGCACGCGCTTGTTTTAGATTCTCTTCGCTGTAATTAAGCTGGCTACGGTAATGACCTGACATTAAGAAATAGCGAACTGTTTCAGCGTCATAGTGGCTTAGCACGTCGCGAATTGTGAAGAAGTTGCCTAATGACTTCGACATCTTTTCACGATCAACCATCACCATCCCGCTGTGCATCCACGTATTAACGTATTTGCTGTCGTGTGCACAACAAGACTGAGCAATTTCATTCTCATGGTGTGGGAACATAAGATCTGAACCGCCACCATGAATATCAAAGTGATCACCAAGAATCGATGAGTTCATTGCTGAACATTCAATGTGCCAACCCGGGCGACCAGCACCCCATGGTGATTCCCATGTTGGCTCACCTGGTTTAGACATTTTCCAAAGCACAAAATCAAGAGGGCTACGTTTAGCCGTCTCAACATCAACACGAGCACCTGCTTGAAGCTGCTCTAAGTCTTGCTTAGAAAGCTTGCCGTACTCGTCAAACTTTTTCACTTCAAACATCACATCGCCGTTACTTGCCACATAAGCAAAGCCGCGCTCAATTAAACGCTCAACCAACGCGATGATCTCTTGAATGTATTCAGTCGCACGAGGCTCAATATCCGGGCGCTTCATGCCTAGAGCATCAAAGTCAGCGTGCATTTCTGCAATAAGGCGCTCTGTTAACGAATCACAGCTTTCATCATTTTCAGCGGCACGTTTGATGATTTTGTCATCGATGTCTGTGATGTTACGAACAAACGTTAAATCATAACCAAGGAAACGTAGGTAACGTGAAACCACATCAAACGAAACAAACGTACGGCCATGGCCAATGTGACATAAATCGTAAATGGTAACCCCACAGACGTACATGCCAACTTTCCCTGGCTCGATTGGCTTAAATTCCTCTTTTTGTCTGGTAAGTGAGTTATATATTTTCAACATGCTCTTTTTACACTCAATTAAATATGGGATTACACTGAACGTGTTATTACACCCGTTATGTGGTTCGATAGCAAGAAAATATCAGGGGAATTCCCTATTGATCCAAACTAAACTTGCTATAGAATCTTGCTTTTAATGCAAAACCTCCAACAAGGACAATATCATGGTAATCCTTCACACTTCTTTTGGTGATATTAAAATTCAATTAAACGAAGAAAAAGCACCATTAACTTCTGCAAACTTCCTGCAATACTGCCGTGACGGTTTCTATGACAACACGCTTTTCCACCGTGTAATCGACGGTTTCATGATCCAAGGTGGCGGCATGACATCTGGTCTTGAAGAGAAGCAAACTCGTGCAACAATCAAGAACGAAGCAAACAACGGCCTAAGCAACAAAACAGGCACACTTGCAATGGCTCGCACTAACGAACCACACTCTGCAAGCTCTCAGTTCTTCATCAATGTAAATGACAACACATTCCTTGACTTCAAATCAGAAACACCAAGCGGTTGGGGTTACTGTGTATTTGCTGAAGTTGTTGAAGGCATGGACGTTGTAAACAAGATCAAAGCAGTTTCAACTGGCAACTACGGTTACCACCAAGACGTACCAGTTGACGAAGTTGTGATTACTGGCGCAACTATCGAAGAGTAATATGGGTATAGGGGTGATGCTCTTCACCCCTTCTTTATTTTATGACCACACTATTTATTTCAGATCTTCACCTCACCCCCGACCGCCCAGACATCACCGACTGTTTTCTCCGTTTTATGCAGAATGAAGCCATTCACGCCGATGCGTTATACGTATTAGGTGATCTGTTTGAAACATGGTTTGGCGATGACGATAACAGTCCCTTTAACCAACAGATAAAAGCCGCATTTAAAACGCTCACCTCTTCAGGCGTTGCTTGTTACTTCATTGAAGGTAATCGAGATTTCTTAGTGGGAAAACGATTTGGTGACGAAACCGGGGTCACAATCTTGCCCGAAATCTGCACCATCGACTTGTACGGCACCAAAACGCTCATTATGCATGGAGATACCTTATGCACGCTTGATGAAGGGTATCAAAAATACCGAGCAACCGTACATAAGCCTTGGGTTCAATGGCTGTTCTTGCATCTCCCACTAAAATGGCGTCATAAAGTGGTTGGTAACATCAAAAGCAGCAGTAAAGATCAAAAAGAACAAAAACAGATGACCATAATGGATGTAACACCAGAAGAGGTTGTCAAAGTTTTAGAACAGTATGAAACAAATCTAATAATTCATGGACATACACATAGGCCAGCACTACACTCAGTTCAACTGAAAGAAAAAGTAGCACAGCGTATTGTTCTCGGTGATTGGTATGAACAAGGCTCCGTTTTAGTGTGCACGAAAGAAAGTAAATCACTAGAAAGTAGAAACTTTATGATTTAGCTCTGATTCGACACTTTATCGACATATTAAGATGAATAATTTAGCGTGCCATCATAGTTTTTTTATGTCGCCGCGATATTATCGTTATTGTTTACAAAAAATAAGTTTCCACACAGTCCACATGGGAAGAACGGTTATATATGTATTCATATGTTGCAAGGCAGCCAATTTTAGATACAGATAAAAACACCATCGGTTACGAACTATTATTTCGTGATGGCCCCAAAAATACGTTTCCAGACATGGAACCTGAAAAAGCGACCAGCCGACTTCTATCCGATCAGTTCTTAAACTCTCACTGTGATCCTACAGGAGATAAATTAGGCTTTGTTAATTTCCCATACCAAAGCTTAATTCAATTACTACCAACGCTTTTCCCAAAAGAAAATCTTATTGTAGAGATTCTCGAAGACTGTGAACCTACCGATGAACTATTAGACGCCGTTAAGGCCTTATCGAAGAAAGGATATAAGCTAGCCTTAGACGATTTTATTCCCGACCCTCTTTGGAAACGCTTTTTACCCTATATTGATATTATTAAGTTTGATATCCAATTAGTCCCCCTTGAAAAAGCTCAGCTATTCATTCACCGATGCGCTAAATTCAATATCAAATTCTTAGCTGAAAAAGTTGAAACCCACCAAGAGTTCCTACATGCAAAAGAAATTGGTTTTGATTATTTTCAAGGCTACTTCTTTAGCCGACCAGAGCTACTGCAACAACGCTCCATCGAGCCTTCTCAATTAGCGGTTCTTCAACTGTGCAAAGAAATTTCAAGCAAAGATGTAGATTATGAAGCGGTAGAACGCTTAGTCGTGAGTGATGTTTCACTGTCTTATAAGCTGCTCAGGTACGTTAACTCTTCATCCGTGATCAGCAAACCGATTACTTCGTTTAAACAAGCTCTGGTTTATCTCGGGCAGAACAAGTTACGCCAATTTATCTCATTGGTTGCAGTGGCACATGCCAGTCAACATAAGCCTCAATCCCTTTATACTCTTTCTATTCAACGAGCTCGTATTTGTGAGTTACTTGCTATTAATAGCTCACTTGAAGTAGAGCCAAGCCAAGCTTTTTTAATGGGTATGTTTTCATTACTTGAGTCATTGTTGGATCAGCCCTTACCTCTTTTACTCGGCAGATTACCCATTAGTGAAGAAATCAAGCTTGCCCTGACCGCAGGTAGTGGTGATTTAGGTTACCTATTGAATGCGGTGCAAGCCTATGAGAAAGCCAACTGGGAGCAAGTTAGCCATTACTGTCAAATATTGAACATTTCTGAACAGCTCATTGCAGAGCAATATGCAGAATCTGTAGAATGGGTAGATGTATTTACTCAAGAAGATAACTAGATAGCTCATGAAAAACTGCCCATGCGGCAATCAGAAAAATTACTCTGATTGCTGCGAACCTGTTCATATTTCCCCACTAAACGCCAAAAAACCAGAACAACTGATGCGGGCTCGCTACTGTGCTCATGTTCTTGGTTTAGTCGACTTTGTGATCCAAACCTACCACTCTAGCTGTAATGCCGAACAGCACCGTGAAGGTATAGCAGAATCCATCAACAGTGAGTGGCGTGGTCTTGAGGTATTAAGTTCCTCAATCCGTTCAGAAAATGAAGGTTTTGTAGAGTTCAAAGCACATTTTTCAGAAGAAGGAAATGACTATGTGCTACATGAAAACTCACGCTTTGTAAGAGAAGATCAACAATGGTTTTATATTGATGGCGAGTACCCAGAACAAGCCGCTGAAGCTGAAGTTGTCACCCCAGATAAAAAGCAAAATACCGCCCCAGCACAAAGTGATAAAATTGGCCGGAATGACCCTTGTGTATGCGGTAGTGGTAAAAAATATAAGAAGTGCTGCGGTTAACTTCCCGCTATACAAGCAGAAAATAACAACTCTCTCAAAGTAAATAGCAAGGCACGCTCGCCTTGCTATCTATTAACCTCTTCTACTTATGTCTTTCTTTCAATTTATTAATCACATCGTTCAGCGATAAACCTTGATCTTGTAACAATACAATCAAGTGATACATCAAATCTGCTGATTCACACACTAGCTCCGCTTTATCCCCCGACGTTGCCGCAAGCGCGACTTCAACGCCTTCTTCGCCAACCTTTTGCGAGATACGCTTGGTGCCACGAGCGTAAAGGCTCGCGGTATAGGAAGAATCTGAGTCTGCATTTTTTCTTGATGCCAACAATTGTTCAAGTTGATGAAGGAACACCAAAGAGGATTCTTCTTGCTTATCCGCATCGAAACACGTCGTTGTACCTGTATGGCAAGTCGGGCCAATTGGCTCAACTTTCACCAACAAGGTGTCATTATCACAATCTAAAGCAATATTTCGCAGTTGGAGCACGTTGCCAGACGTTTCGCCTTTCGTCCATAAGCGCTGCTTCGTACGAGAGAAAAAAGTAACCTGCTCAGTTTCAAGTGTTTTTGATAAGGCTTCTGGGTTCATGTACCCCATCATGAGCACTTGACCACTATTGAAGTCTTGCACAACAACAGGTGCTAAACCATCAACTTTATCCCAATCAATTCTTGCGGTTAATTCATCTACTGACGTTAAGGTTGTAAAGTTGCTCATAGTCGGACCTCCACCTGCTGTTGTTTTAAATACTGCTTCAACTCACCGATATTGATGACCTGTTTATGAAAAACGGACGCTGCTAGCGCTCCATCAACATTGCTGTTGTGGAATGCACCGGCAAAATGCGCCATCGCTCCGGCACCACCAGAAGCAATCAAAGGCACATTACAAACTTCACGTACCATATTCAGTTGGGTGAGATCGTAACCATTACGCACACCATCTTGGTTCATCATATTTAATACAATTTCACCGGCACCGCGCTGTTGAACTTCCTTTACCCAATCTTTGGTTTCCCATTTGGTTGCCTTAGTTCGCTCTTCATCCCCAGTAAACTGATAAACCTGATATTTACCAGTCTCCGAATCAAAATAAGAGTCAATGCCCACAACAATGCACTGAACACCGAACTTATCCGCAAGCTCAGTGATCAATTCAGGATTTGCAAGAGCTGGAGAATTAATCGATACCTTATCTGCACCAAACTCTAAAATTCGAGCAGCATCCTCCGCAGATTTAATACCACCAGCCACACAAAAAGGAATATCAATCACTTCCGCAACACGTGCTACCCAGCTCTTATCTACCACACGACCATCACTTGATGCCGTAATATCGTAAAAGACCAGCTCATCGGCACCTTCTTCCGCATAGCGTTGAGCTAATGGAACAATGTCACCAATAATTTCATGGTTACGAAACTGAACCCCTTTTACGACTTGTCCATCACGAACGTCCAGACAAGGAATTATTCGCTTTGCCAGCATGCAAATGCCTCCTCTGCACTAAACTTTCCATCCAATAAAGCCCGACCAACGATCACACCTGATACCCCTGATCCTTTTAACGCTTCAATATCCGCTAAACTGCCAATACCACCAGAAGACTGGAACTGCACTTGTGGGTACTGTTTACACAAATCAACATACAGCTCCACATTAGAGCCTGTTAACGTGCCATCACGTGAGATATCCGTGCATAGTACGTGCTTTAATCCAACAGATAAGTAATCTTCTAATAGCGCTTCAATTGTGACACCTGAGTCTTCCTGCCAGCCAGAAATCGCTACGTTGCGTACACCCTGATCATCAATATTAATGTCTAACGCCAATACAATTTTTTCTGCGCCGTATTTTTCCATCCAGCCTTTTACCAATTCAGGCTGTTTAACGGCTGTCGAACCAACCACTACACGTTGAGCACCTGCTTCTAATAAATCAATAACATCTTGCTCAGTTCTAACGCCACCACCAATTTGAATATTGGCAGGGGTACTCGCCAGTAACTTAGCGATTAATTGAAGCTGACGAGCCGTGGTATCTTTTGCTCCTGTCAGATCCACTAAATGCAACCAATTTGCTCCTGCTTGATGATATAAGTTAAATTGCTCAGCAGGATCAACTTTGTATTCTGTCTTTTGGCCATAATCACCTTGGAACAGGCGAACCACTTGCCCATCGATTAAATCAAGTGCTGGGATAATCATTTTAAATCCTTTTACGTCACTTTATATTTATCATCATGACTTCTTCTGTTAACTATCAACCTGTATTGCTATTAGTTAACAAACCGTAAGTTACATTTCTAAAAAGTTTTGAATTAGTTTTGAACCTGCTTTGCTAGAGCGTTCAGGGTGGAATTGCACCCCAAAATAATTACCACTCTGTAAAGCGGCAGTAAAAGGCTGGCCGTACTCACACGAAGCCACGGTGTAATCCCCAACTGGCATACCAAAACTATGAACAAAGTAAAAATAGCTGTCTTCTGGAATGTCTTTAAACAGTGGATGGGAATTAGATGGTTTCACTGTATTCCAGCCCATGTGTGGTAGAGGTAAACTCCCTGTTTCCAGCTTTTTCACTTCGCCTTCACACAAACCTAAACACTCAACCAATTCATCCGCTCTTTGGCCTTTCTCTTGTGAAACACGGCCCAGCAACTGCATACCTAAACAAATACCCAGTACTGGCTTCTCGATTTGCTTTACTAAAGCGATCAAATCACGCTGCGCTAGGTTTTTCATTGCTTCACTAGCCGTACCTACACCAGGTAAAAACAGCTTATCCGCCGCTAGAACGACAGCAGGCTCTTTACTGATCTCAACAGCATACCCTAAACGCTCAATGGCGAACTTAACGGAAGAAACGTTAGCGCAACCTGTATCAATAATCACAACATTCGTTTGCTGATCCAAAGCCATTACAGTACTCCTTTACTGCTTGGTAATTCATTTCCATCAACTTTAATGGCTTGGCGTAGTGTTCGACCAAACGCCTTAAATAAACTTTCTACAATGTGGTGATCATTATCGCCTTGAGAAGATAAATGCAGCGTACAAGCCAGTGTATCTGTTAAAGAGCGGAAAAAGTGCACCACCATTTCTGTCGATAAGTCACCAACCTGCTCACGACTAAACTTCGCATCAAATTTCAAATATGGACGACCAGATAAATCCAACCCACACTGGGCTAAGCATTCATCCATCGGCAAGCTAAAACCAAACCGTCCAATACCACGCTTATCTCCTAAAGCATCTTTCAAGGCTTGACCTAATGCTAACGCGGTATCTTCAACAGTGTGGTGATCATCAATGTGAAGATCCCCTTTCACTGCTAACTTCAACTGAAAACCGCCGTGTGTCGCAATTTGATCCAACATATGATCGAAAAAGCCAAGACCAGTCTCAATGGAATTACCGCCCGACTCATCAAGATTTACCGCAACACGAATATCGGTTTCTTTGGTTGTTCGCACAACTTCGGCGGTGCGAGGATTGGTGGTTAAGTCTTTAACTATTTGCGCCCAATTCATGGTTTCTGGGTTGTATTGAATACCACGAATAGCCATGTTTTCCGCTAATTGCAGATCCGTAACACGATCACCAATAACAACTGACGTTTGAAAATCGACCCTACCACTTTGTAAGTACTCTTTTACCATTCCCAATTTAGGCTTACGGCAAGAACAACCGTCCTCGTCAAAGTGCGGGCAAATTAAAACATCATCAAATTTAACGCCTTGAGATTCAAAGATCTCCATCATCATATTATGCGGTGCATCAAATTCATCTTGTGGGTACGAATCAGTGCCAAGACCATCTTGGTTGGTTACCATAACTAAGCGATAGCCAGCATCTTGTAATGTTAATAAACTAGGGATCACCAAAGGTTCTAGCTTAAGCTTGTCTAAGCGATCGACTTGAAAATCAACAGGCGGTTCAACGATCAATGTCCCATCACGATCGATAAATAAAATCTTTTGTTTATTACTGCTCACAACGACATCCTTATAATTTACAGCTTGGCTTACTTACTCATTAAGCAGCAAATTGAGCTAATTGATTACGAATAAACGACAATGTTTTTTCGCACTCTTCTCGGTTACCTACACTAATTCGAATACAGTCTTGTACTGGCGAACGACGCAAAATAATACCGTTATCCCACAAGGCTTCGAACAAGGCTTCAGCGTTAGGGAATTTAACCAACAGGTAGTTACCCCACCCCTCAA
This sequence comes from Vibrio sp. Of7-15, assembly GCF_022347565.1. Lineage (GTDB taxonomy): Bacteria > Pseudomonadota > Gammaproteobacteria > Enterobacterales > Vibrionaceae > NORP241. The sequence continues at coordinate 272,678 of NZ_JAKRGH010000002.1, read as the reverse complement.
ACACCGTGACACCATCAAGCATGCTTAATCCTGCTTGCAAATAAGCACGGTTAGCACTGAGATCAAGTACCTGATACTTCATTCGAGCTAAACCCGCTTCAGACAACGCCTGAGTGGCTATGTCGGTAACAGGGGCAGGAACAGGGTATGGCGCAATCACTTTGAGTAAGACATTTATAATGTCAGCATTAGCAATCGTAAAACCACAACGCAGACCAGCAAGAGCAAATGCTTTAGATAACGTACGAAGAATCGCTAAGTTAGGGTACTGTTCTAATAAATCTGTGGTGGTCGCTTCAGGACAAAAGTCAATGTATGCCTCATCCATCACCACAATGGCTTTATCTGCCGTCATTTCAAGAAGAGAAACAATGTCTTCACGCTTGATAAGGTTACCCGTTGGGTTATTCGGGCTACATACAAACACCAATTTGACCGAGTCTAAATTGCGCTCAATCTCTGGTAAATCCAATTGCCATTCTGCTGTTAAGGGAACGGTTTTTCTTTCCACACCAAAAGTTTCCGCACTAATCGCGTACATTCCATACGTTGGTGGGCAAAACAAAATAGCATCTTCATTTGGCTCACAAAATGCGCGTATGAGCAACTCAATACCTTCATCAGCACCACGAGAAGTCAGTACTTGTTCTGGTTTTACACCAGCGTATTGCGCATAAGTTTGCACTAGCTCCACTGGTTGACATTCACTGTATCGGTTTAAACGTCCAAATTCTGTTTTGTACTCATTGTTAAACGGGGATTCATTGGCATTCAGCCATACATCTCCCGCGCCACCGAGTTTACGGGCTGATTGATAAGGTGTTAACGTTTGAACTTGCTTTCGAGCTAATTTTTCCATGACTTTTCCTTATGCTTTATCAGCCAGCTTCTCGACACGGATCGTCACAGCTCGTTTGTGCGCATCAAGCCCTTCTGCTTCCGCCATCGTCACCACTGTTGGCGCTAGGCTTTTTAAGCCATCAACAGAAAGCTCTTGTACTGTCATTCGTTTCGAAAAATCAGCCAATCCAAGACTGGAGTAAGTACGTGTATAACCGTAAGTAGGAAGAACGTGATTCGTTCCTGATGCATAGTCCCCTACCGACTCCGGCGACCAATCACCTAAGAAAATAGAGCCTGCGTTATCTAACAACGGCAATAACTCTCTCGGGTTCTTCGTTTGGACAATTAAGTGCTCAGGTCCGTAATAATTTGAAATAGAAACACATTGCGTCAGAGAGTCAGCAATAATCAGTAAACTGGCTCCAAGCGCTTTTTGTGCAATATCGGCACGCGATAGCTCTTTGAGCTGCTTTTGAACTGCATCTGCCACTTGATCCGCTAGAATTGGCGATGGTGTCACCAAAACAACTTGAGAATCTGGGCCGTGCTCTGCTTGGCTCAATAAATCCGCCGCAACAAAATCGGGATCGGCACTGTCGTCCGCAATGACTAAAACCTCAGACGGGCCTGCTGGCATATCAATTGCTGCACCACGAAAGTCATTACTGACCTGACGCTTTGCTTCAGTTACGTACGCATTACCCGGACCAAAAATCTTATCTACTTTTTTTACTGACTCAGTACCATAGGCCATAGCAGCAACAGCTTGACCGCCACCAACATTATACACTTCATCAATGTTACATAATTTAGCAACGTATAAAATTTCATCCGCAATCGGTGGTGGAGAGCACAGCACCACTTTACGACAACCTGCAATTTGAGCTGGCACACCTAACATTAATACCGTTGAAGGTAATGGTGCACTGCCGCCAGGAATGTACAAACCAACGTTATTAATCGGGCGTGTGACTTGCTCACAAACCACACCAGGCTGAGTTTCAACACGTAGTGGCTGAGGCTTTTGGGCCTTATGAAAAACAGAAATATTTTTGTAAGCCTGTTCCAACGCTTCTTTCATTTTGTCGGATAAACGCTCACACGCCGCATCAATATCCGCCGAAGAAACTTTGATCGATTCAGGTTTTACACCATCAAATTTCTCTGTTAATTCAAAAAGTGCCGTATCACCTTCGCTGCGTACTTTAGTAATAACATCCGTCACCGCAGCCGTAATGTTTGCCCCTTCGGAGATAGCTGGGCGCTGTAAAATCGAGTCTTGTTGGTAGTCACTAAGAGACTGCCATACCACTGTTTTCATAGCGATTACCCCAACATTTTTTCAATAGGAAGCACAAGAATAGAGCTTGCACCCAACTCTTTTAGCTGCTCCATGGTTTCCCAGAATAAGTTTTCCGTACTCACTAGGTGAACCGCCACACGATTTTTCTCGTGAGCTAAAGGAAGTACGGTAGGATCTTCAGCTCCAGGTAATAACGCGACAATTTGCTCTAATTGTTCCGTTGGCGCATGCAGCATAATGTATTTGGACTCTTTTGCCTGAATCACACCTTGCATGCGTGTTAACAGCTTTTCAATCAAGGCCGCTTTATCAGCATCAAATTCACCCGTACGCTGAATTAATGTCGCTTTGGAGCGGAAAATCACTTCAGCTTCTTTCAAACCATTCGCTTCCAGCGTAGCGCCTGTTGACACTAGGTCACAAATGGCATCAGCAAGGCCCGCTCTTGGTGCCACCTCAACCGAGCCATTCAGCATACAAGTGCTAAAATTGACACCTTGCTCATCCATATAGCGCTTTACAAGCTGAGGGTACGTCGTCGCAATACGTTTTCCAGCTAAGTCCTGTGGACCGTTGTACTCTTCATCCTTATCAATGGCGATAGACAACCGGCAACCACCAAAATCAAGACGACGCAATTGAACATATTCATTCGGCTCACCTAGCGCTTGGCGATCTAGGCTAACTTCTTCTAATTCATTTTCCCCAATCACACCTAAATCAACCACACCATCCATAATCAAACCAGGAATATCGTCATCACGTACCAGTAGTAAATCAATGGGCATATTTTCAGAATGAACAACTAAGCGTTCACCCGCGATATTGAATTTCATTCCACAGCTTTTAAATAAATTCTGGCACTCTTTACTTAAACGGCCTTTTTTCTGAATTGCGATTCTTAGTCGTTGTGTTTGCATTGCATTATCCCTGTGCGATTTTTAAATTCTTATACAAAAAACTGATTGAACTAAAACGAAAAAACCCTCGGAAGTTTTAGCTTCCGAGGGTCTGAATTCTATATTCTTACTAATCCATCGGAAGTGCTCTTAAAGTGCCTTCCGGATGATACGTATCCTCCCGAAAGACTACTCAGGATGGTGATGATGATGAAGATTCATACCTTGAATACGCATAATTTATTTCTCTCTGGATAAACAGTTTCTTTATTGGCTTGCCATTCACACTAACTAAGCTAGTTCTCTTTTTCAACAAAAAAATGAAGGAAATGAAAAAAAAGTTAAATGTGTGTTTTTAACTAAAGAAGTGATTGTTTTTGCTAAGTAAAGATCTATAAAGAAGGAAGGAATTTGTATAGTCAAATAAAGAAAAAGAGCCACCCATACTGATAGCTCTTCTTTTAAGATTTCGCACCTCAAAGCCTCAAACGTAAATATCTAATAACCCTCGCCGTCGCGAATTGTGCTCGGCTTCCCTCTCTTTAGATTCATCTTTACCTTCTAAATCAACACGCTGATGACGCCGATCATTTAATCGCCGCATTTTTTTCAACTTGTGAATGTGAGTAGGCATCCTCATATCAATATTATTAAACCAGTTCATGGAAACCTCCACGATAGCCTCATCTCTCAATTACTATATCGACGTAAGAAGAAAAAACTTGAGCAAAAAACGAGCAGAACTCTAACGGAGTGTTTTATATGAAAAAGGCCAGTGTAATACCAGCCTTGAAAAGAAGTTAGGGTGAAGCTAGCTGAATTATTTTCCTAGAGCTTCTTTGTAATGTAAACGGCATACTGACACATAAAGCTCATTACCGCCGATAGCAACTTGATCACCATCCGCAATCGCCACGCCATCTTCATTCGTTCGAATCACCATATTCGCCTTACGGCCGCAATGACAGATGGTTTTCAACTCAACCAATTTATCCGCCCACGACAATAAATATTTACTACCTTCAAACAATTCCCCTAAGAAATCAGTACGTAGTCCATAACACAAAACAGGTACATTCAGCTTATCGACAACTTCCGTTAATTGATAAACCTGTGCTTTTGTTAAGAATTGGCATTCATCAATCAGCACACAGTCGATTTTCTGCTGCTCAGATAACCGAGTAATGTCATCAAATAAATCACACTCTGGTGAAAATAGCTGAGCATCCGCCTCTAAACCAATACGAGAGCTCACTTTACCAGCCCCATAGCGTGTATCAATAGCCGCAGTAAAAATCAGCGGAGTCATACCACGTTCTTGGTAATTAAAGGAAGATTGCAACAAGGTGGTTGATTTACCCGCATTCATTGCAGAGTAATAAAAGTACATTTGAGCCACAGCCAATTCCCCGAAAATTATAGGTATAAAAACAGGCCGAGATGCTACAGAAAAGGCAAGAGGCAAGCAAGGTGAAGTCATAAAGAAAAAGGGCTGACAACCTGCCAGCCCTTAATATTTATAAAGTTAGAAACAACTTAGTTACTCGCTGTTTCCATTTTACAGCGCGATACCCAAAACATCGCACCACACACAATAATGAATGTCGCTGTTGCTGCCAAGAACGATACCGCTAAAGAAGCAGTATAACCTAGCGAGATAAAACCAACACACGATACAAGCGCAACTGATAATGCGTATGGAAGCTGTGTGGATACATGATCAATATGATTACAGCGTGCACCTGTTGAAGATAGAATCGTTGTATCTGAAATTGGAGAACAGTGATCACCAAATACAGAACCAGCAAGTACAGCACCAAGCATAGGAAGCATTAAAGCAATATCTGTAGCCGCAGCCATATCACCAGCGATAGGCAACATGATTCCAAACGTACCCCATGATGTACCTGTAGAAAACGCCATCAGGCCAGATAACAAAAACAGAATAACAGGCAACCAATGAGGATTAATACTGCCTTCCACCATTGAAGAAAGGTATTTACCCGTTTGCATGTCACCGATAACAGAACCAATAGACCAAGCAAATAATAGAATCAAGATTGCACCAAACATCGATTTAGCACCAATCCACATGGTGGCTAAAATATCGCTTGCTGGAATTTTTTGGCGAAGTACGGTAACGATCGAACTTAATAAACCAATTAAGCCGCCGTAACAAAGTGACATGCCCACATCTGTATTTTCAAATGCACCAAGAATATTAAATGGTTTACCATCAGCGACCAAAGCCTGACTACCGGTGTAAATCATAAATGATACTGTTGCGACAATCAGCGTCACAATAGGAAAGATAAGGTCAGATACTCGACCGTGCTCACTCTCAACAATATCTAGTTCATCATTTAAATCGCGAGCTTCAGATTCATCATCAGAGGCTTTATTCTCAAAACCACGACCTTTTGAAGCAGCAACTTCATGCTTTCTCATTAAGCCAACATCAAGCTGGAACCAAGCAACGGCAAACACCATTAATAATGCAAATACAGCATAGAAGTTCATCGGTGCTAAACGAATAAATGCACCTAATGCAGAGTATTCAGTAACACCATGTGTGACTAAAATACCGCCAATTAACGTAATAATGTATGCACCCCAGCTAGAAGCAGGCATTAATACACACATAGGTGCAGCAGTTGAATCTAAAACATATGCCAATTTCGCACGAGATACATAGAAGCGGTCAGTTACTGGGCGAGAAATAGAGCCTACCGCCAGGCTATTAAAATAATCATCAACAAAGATGAATACCCCTAAAAAGGCGGCTAATAATTTTGCACCACGTTTGCTTTTAATTCGGCTTTGTGCCCACTCAGCAAATGCTCGAGTACCACCAGATAGAGTCAGCAGTGCTGTCATCATGCCAAGTAATACTAAGAAAGTAACAATACTCATATTCCAAGTATTTATTGAACCGTCATCAATAAATACGCCTTTAACAGTGCTGCCAATATACCCTGCTGCACCAGCAACAGAATAATCAGCTAATAGCATTGCACCAAGCAGAATACCGACCCCTAAAGAAATAAGAACTCGACGAGTAACAATAGCGAGCCCTAGGGCTACTAACGGAGGTAATATAGATAAAGCAGAATGAGAGAAATCAGCTAAATTCATGATCTTCAACAACCATTTTCTGGTTGGAGATCTACTGTAGACACGGTTACCCGTTTGTAGATAAGCGAAAGAATAACAATTAAATTGTATTCTAACCCCACAGTAGCGCTCCATAGTTTAACAACAAAATAAGACTATGGCAGTGTTATACCTATTCGGATATAACCCCAGCTGACAGGACAGATAATCCTCATCAACTTCGGCACTGGCTCCTTTCATGTATTATAATCGGCATCACCCTAAAATACGTTACTGATAGACAGTGCACCTCTACACCTAGACTCAATGAGTCTAATTAAGGTGGACGCTATTCTACGGATATGGAACATATTTGCAACATCAAGCAACAAAATAATTCCCATTTCTGGTGAATAGCTCCCCTCTTCAGCTAAAACGTAGTGAATCTAAATTGCATATAAAATCCATTCAGAATATTAATGCGCACCAGAAGTGCTATGCTTCATTATTCATCAGTTTGAATTCATTCATGCGCATAAGACAGTTTGATTACACTTAAAAAACACCAATAATTTTCAAATTAATATATTAGGACTCGACTAAAACAATCTAAAATAAACCTCAATTTTGTAAAAATGTATTTATTATTAGCTAGAATAATCAAATCAATGAATTTATTTGATTGTCATCAATGTTCTATTACTGCTAAAATTAGCAAGTAAAGTAATTAATTTGGGAAATAGAAATGTCTGATACGATTAAAACACTTCTTAATCTTCGTAGTCTACGTGCTTTAGCTCGTGAAATGACACTTGAGCAGCTAGAAGAAAGCTTAGAAAAATTACAAACTGTTGTTACTGAACGTCAAGAAACAGAAGCAGAAGAAAAAGCAAAAAATGCAGAACGTGAGCAGAAACTTGCTCAATATCGTGAAATGCTAGAACAAGATGGTATTGATCCGGAAGAGCTACTTGCTGCTCTTTCTAAGCAATCTAAACCTAAATCTAAACGTGCTCCTCGCCCTGCTAAATATAAGTTTACCGACCACAATGGCGATGAGAAAACATGGACAGGCCAAGGCCGTACTCCATCTGCACTACAAGCACAATTAGACCAAGGTAAAAAGCTAGAAGAATTCGAAATTTAATTCTCTACTTTATCCAACAAAGCCCCTTTTTGGGGCTTTTTATTTTAGTAATAAGAACATACCACACCGCCTTTAGCCACACCCAACCATCTCCTCACATAACAAGCTAACAAAAGAATAATTTACAAATTACATATAAGCCACCCTTGGATTATAAACCCACAATAAAGTTCAAATATTAATATAATATTTATTCCCCCTTTAATGACGTGGTTTCATAATTAAATTACCTGTAATAACACGAATTACTACGTACTATACCTTCACCTAATGTCTTAAAAACCATACTTCACTGTCATTAATAAGAATTCAAAGAGATAAAAGTGGGCTCATAAGAGTCAAAATATATACTATCGAAAGTGGTTACACCCTACTCAAATACTAGCCATACTCTATTCTGAAATATCAAAAAATGAACCAAAATTGTAGGCATTAAAAACCTAAAATTCACTTTGCCTCAGATAACAAGACCTATTAAAACAACAAAAGTACTACATGTATCACTATTTAATGTATCAATACACCTAGAACATATCACAATTGCAATATATCAATCTTTATTATTGAATAACGATAATAGCCACAATGCTCTATCAGTTGCATTTTCGTTTTGCTCGTAATCCAAATTACCCGAGTATGACCTCAGTCATCAACTTCAATTAAACACAAGAGTTTTAGGGATATTATAGATATGTATAGAAAACTTTCAGCTTCGGGCCACATAGCAGTAATTCTCACTATAAACCTAATACTAATTACTTCGTAATATAGCTAGAATTTCGTAAGTTAAATCGCCGCTGTCCCACTGACAGGTTTCGCATCTTCACACACCAATTTCATACCGTTATAATCTAGTGGATTATGGCTTGCGGTCACTTCCACCCCACTCGATACTTTTAAATATTTAGTCGCAAAATAAACTTCTTCTGTTCCAACAACCATAACTATATCAATAACATTGATACCTGAGTCCATCAAACCTGCTGCTAGAGACATTTTAAGAGACTCAAAGGTTAAACGGACATCGCCCCCAACCACCACGCTTTGACTCTGCATTCCAGAACAAAAGAGTACTTGACCAAACGCACGACCTACTCGATAAGCGATATCATCGTTTAACTCATCCCCTAACTTTCCTCGAATATCATAAGCCTTAAAGCAAGTCAGCCTTTCCATGCAAATCCCTTTATTTTTAAAATAATCAAAAAATGTCGCCGAAACTTTATTTTATTCGTCCGTATCTATCTTCAAAGCGAACAATATCATCCTCACCTAAATAAGAACCAGATTGAACCTCTATTAGGTCAAGTGGTACTTTCCCAGGGTTTTCTAATGCATGCCTTTCACCAACAGGAATATAAGTTGATTCATTCTCAGTGAGCAGAAATACTTCTTTGCCTTTTGTCACCTTTGCAGTGCCAGACACGACAATCCAATGTTCAGCACGATGGTGATGCATTTGAATAGAAAGCTTTTCACCGGGTTTAACCGTTATATGCTTAACTTGATGGCGACTTCCCGTATCAATGGAATCATATTTACCCCAAGGTCGATAGACTTCACGGTGAAGATCCACCTCATTACGGCCTTGAGACTTCAATTCTTCTACAATTTTTTTAATATCTTGGACTTTATCTTTATGAGCAACTAACACCGCATCTTTCGTTTCAACAACAACAATGTTATCAAGCCCTACTGTTGCCACTAACTTATCTTGAGTATTGATATAAGAGTTTTGAGTTCCATGTGTTATCACGTCACCCTTCAAGGTATTACCCAGTTCATCTTTCTCACTAACTTCCCACAATGCCGACCAAGAACCAACGTCACTCCAGCCAGCCCCCATTGGCATCACAGTTGCTGAATCTGTATTTTCCATAACAGCATAATCAATAGAGTCATCTGGGCACTGACAAAAAGCATCACGATCAATACGAATAAAGTCTAAATCTAGCTGCACTGCTTCCATCGCTTTTTGACATGCTCGTAAAATATCAGGTCGAAATTTTTCAAGCTCTTCCAAATAACGTTTAGGTTTAAACAGAAACATGCCGCTATTCCAAAAATAATCGCCACTCTCAATATAATGTTGTGCTTGGTATAAGTCGGGCTTTTCAACAAATTCAGCCACCTCAAATCCAGCATCAGATAATGGGGAACCACGGCGGATATAGCCATAACCCGTTTCAGGATGATCAGGAAGAATACCGAATGTCACTAAATCATTAGCTTTAGCTCTTGCTGAAGCAGCTCTCACAACCTGCTGAAAAACACTTGTTTTCTCGATTACATGATCAGCTGCTAACACTAAAATTAATGCATCTGGATTTTCATTTTTAAGTACTTCAATAGCAGCTAAGGCGATCGCTGGTGCTGTATTTCGACCAACTGGCTCTAATATAATCGTACCAAGTTGATCTAATTCTCGAAGCTGCTCCGCAACAACAAATCGGTGTTCTTCGTTACAAATAACCAAAGGCTTGATCGTGGTTAATCCTTCTAAGCGACGTACAGTTTCTTGTAATAATGAATAATCACTCGTGAGTTTTAAAAGTTGTTTGGGATGCAAAGTACGGGAAAGTGGCCATAGACGGCTACCGCAGCCGCCAGCCATAATTACTGGGATAATATCCATATCAATCACCTAATTATGGAGTGTGATAGCCTAAGAGTAGGAGAAAAAAAGCAATGTTGCGAGCTAAGCATAAAAAAGCAAAGTCATAAAATAGGGAAAAAAATAGCACTGAGCTATGACTAGCTCAGTGCTCATTTTAACAATAACGAATGATGCCTAATTTATCTTTCCCAGTACGCTTCTTCTAGGCTATCTTCACGTTCAGGCAACCCACGAGATAAACGAGGAGAATGCTGGGCTAATACCTCAAAGCTTACTCGGTTTGAATACTTACATACTTGAGAGAAAGAAGAGTACGTTAAATATGGGTGCTGATGCTTGCTAGAATTTGGAACATTATCACGATGATATCGATTTGCAGACATATCATGTAATAAAGCAGACAAGGCACCATCTCCAGCACCATTTGTATTTTTAATTTTCTCTGGTCCACCCATATATGGCGCTATATGAGAATATACTTTAATCGGGTCTTCACACTGAGACTTCGTTGCAGGGCGACTAAACTCATAGCGATTAAACTCCGCAATTGCACCAGGCAGCAGCGGTAAGCTGGTCTCACGTTTTGAGCTACCTTCTGTATAACCCGCCATATATAAACCAACAGGGCCAGCGGTACATAGTACTAAATCTACCCAATCAAGCGCTTTGTCTGAAGCTAATAGAGGGTCATGTTCTCCCGTTAACGCTTCGCCTTCCTCTTCATTCATCGCCACAACCGTAACGTGCTCACTTAAAAAATCACGCCAGTATTGAGGGTCATCTTGAATAACAAACTTAGTACCTAAAGTTAAAACAACTGGCACATCATACTTTTTAGCATATTCGATGGCCTTCATTGTTGCTTCCGGCATTGGGTCACCATCTTTGCAACGTACTAAATAAGCCGTTAAAACCAATGCAGAGGCATTTTCAAAAATAGATTCAGGAATACTTTCTGCACGCAGTTGGTTCATTTGCCCTTCACTGATTGCAAATGAACGCTCACCATTTTCACTGATTAACGCAAAGCAGCGCCCAATGGCACCCTCAACAGGCTGAAGATAATTCAAATCCATACGACTGGATGTATTACATAAGTAACGATAAGAGTAGCTGCCAATTTGAATATCTTTACTCATTACACCCAATAACGTTGATTTGTCGTCAGCCAAAGCTGAATAGTTGTGTAATGTATTACCAATAGTGCCGCCAGCGAACTCATTGGTAATTAAATCATTCTCTTTTAACTCATTATAAAGCGCTTCAGCTTTATCATTATCAATAACTAATGAATGCCCTTTACTTAGCTCGTATTTTTCTAAAAACTCATCGCTCACTTTTGCTTCAATATCAACCAATGTTTGATCAATACCGACTATGTGAGTACGAGTCATTTTTTTAGTTTCTTGAGCTTGGCTGACTAATGGATCGCGGGCGTGAACAGGGAAGTAATGCTTAGACTTACGTTGGCCTGGAAATTTCATAAAGTTATCATTTATTGGCAGTGAGAAGACAGGTGAATTTTAGCTTCCGATGTAACAGCCTGCAAGCATGAATCCTATAATGTGATATAGAAATAGCAAACTGTATAACAAAAAATATCCTCAAATAAAAAAGCGGTCTGAGAATCACTCAAACCGCCTTATCAACAGAAGCAGGTATTACATATCTTGCTCAACCATCCACAGCTTAAATGTTTTACGCTCTTCTGCTGTAGCTTTGGTATACCATAGCTTTAATTGAGTCGTGGCATCGCCCGTAATATTTACTTCACCAGTATCTGACACAGAGACTGCAACATCGGTTAACTTTTCAAACTGATTATTAGTAAAGCTAATGCCTCTCTCTTTATTATATTCAGCAACTAATCCTTCCATATCGCCGTATGGAGAAAAGCCGCTACCCACTAACTTATCGTAAGAAACTGGAGCTGAGGTCCCATCTTGATATTCAAACGTCCATTTAGGGCCACTCTGAAAATGAGACTCAACTTGTGAGTAACGCTTCATTTTAGGAAGATTGATCACCGTTGCTTGCTGAATATCTGCTTCAAAAATGTATGGACGAGAAGTGAAAAACTTATTACGAGAACCATCTTTCACTGAAGCATTGTAGCGTACTACTAATTGATGCTTACCTTGTGGTAAATCCAACGTCTTAGCTGGTGTCATCAATGATCCAACTTCTTTACCATTAGCTACCATAAATTCAATATTTTCGCCTACCTCAACTTCAATAGCTTGAGAAGAAAACGAAACCAACGCAGCAATTAAAAAGACATTTTTCACAATAAATTTCTCTCTAAAATAATGAAATGCAAAAGCCGCCCGAAGGCGGCTTTAAAGAGTATTTTTTAAGAAATCAATCTTAGAAAGATACTTCTAGACCAGCTAGGTAACCAGTGTCGTGATCTTGGTTGTCGATATCTACAAAACCTAGCTCAGCATATGCTTTAACATTGCTGTGTAGTTTGTGAGTGATGTTCACGTAGAAGTTTGTAGCATCAACACTTGCAGCAGAACCTACAGTTTGCTCACCTAAGTTAAGACCACCAGCGATAGTGTTCTTATCATCCATTTGGTATGTTGCAGCAAAAGCAATTACATCAACTTCATTTGTAGTAGTGCCATTTGTTTCTAGCTCACTTGTACCGAAAGATGCAGCAAGAGATAGTGCATCATCTACGCTGTAAACACCTTCTAGGTTCCAAGCCGTTAGATCAGCACCAGCAACGTTATTTACGTCAGATGCAGACTGGAAGAAAACACGAGCTTCAAAAGCGTTAAAAGTAACACCAGCACCGAAGTCAAAAGCAGATTGAGTAGTGCCTTTAGAACCTTGGCCAGTAGATGCAATAGAACCAGCTAGCCAGTAGTTTTCGCCTTCAAATTTGTGTTTGATTACTTCTTCACCTTCAGTGATAGAAAAATCAAGGCTCTCTGTACCAAGCTCGTAGTCTTCACCAATACCAGCGTCATCAGAAACTGTGATCTGGCGACCGAAAGTAGTCGTACCGAAATTAGAGCTTAGACCAACAAATAGTTCGTCATTTTCAACATTACCATTAGTACCGCCAATTGTTGAACCAGTGTTGCTAGTCGCACCTTTTTCAAACTCAAAACCGATACCAGCAACAGCAGACAGACCGTCAGCAACTTCTACAGTTGTTGCGAAGTTAATGTCGCCATCGTCCATACGTAGGTAAGCATTTTTGTCTTTCGAGAAATCTTTGTAGTACTGAACTTCTGCAGCACCAGTTACGTCAACCTTAACACCATCAGAATCAAGGATAGTTGCCGCGTTTACAGAACCCGCAGCAGTAAGAACTGCTAGAGCTAATAGAGACTTTTTCATGTTAATCCACTGCCTTTTCTTTTTAGACTGGAATTCCGTTTTCCGGATTCCATTTTTATAAGTGTCACTGATAAGCATCTTCTTACGAGAAACTTTATCAGCGCCTCAAAATTTCGTGTTTAATCCTGCAAGAGATTATGCTGCGTGTCAAATCCCTAAAAAAAGATATCAAAAAAAACATAAACACTATAAATTCAAACACTTAAAATAAAAGCATCATTTTTTGTTGTTATTTCATACAAAAAAACCCACAAAAAAGATGGATATTAAACAGCCATCATACAAACAATAAAAATCAAAAAAACCAATGAATACAGTGAAAAACACTGATATTTAGTTAAAATTAGTAGTTATATGGAAGATAAATCCAGTTAATAGTTCTAATGGTAACAATAAATGTAAGGTTCAAACTTAATTTGTGATACAGATCTCGGTTCAATAAAAAAGGATTCTGAATTATGGGGAAGATCACATTTAGACAATCGTGCTAGAATGCGTCTTTATCACAAGCACATTAAACTCATGTTACATAACCAGATAAAACAAGACATTAAAAAGAGTTATGAAAATCTTCAACAAGAATTGGGTGGCTTCATTCCTCGCCGAGCTCAAAACTATTTAGTTGCAGAAATAACCAAATCCCTTGCTGGTGAGTACAGTGATACCCATCGTATGCTTGTGGCTGAGGCTGGGACGGGGATTGGTAAATCTTTAGCCTATTTAATCAGTACTATTCCCTATGCACTCTTTAATGATCGTAAGGTGGTGATTTCTACCGCAACGGTTGCACTTCAAGAGCAGCTAATCCATAAAGACCTGCCTTTATACCGCCGTATTGCAGCAAAACCTTTTAATTTTATTCTGGCTAAAGGCAGACAACGATATTGCTGCGCCCATCGTTTATCAAATTGTTGCGAAAGCCATGACGATAGCCAAATCGCTTTATTTGAAAAAAAACCTAAAAAAAGTGATTTAGATTTATTAAAACGTATGTACAAAGCATACAGTGAGCAAAAGTGGGATGGCGATATCGACAGCTGGCCATCGGCTATTCCTTCTCATGTATGGCAAGCCATTGTTGGTGATAAGCACAGCTGTAACAACGCCCTTCCCTTACACCGCAACTGCCCATTTCAAAAAGCTCGTGAACATTTAGATAAAGCAGACGTTATCATTGCCAACCACAGCTTAGTCATGGCAGATATTGAATTAGGTGGAGGGGTTATTTTACCTGAACCTGAACAAACCATTTATGTTGTCGATGAAGCACACCATTTACCTCAAGTTGCCCGAGATCACTCATCGGCTGCGGCTAGCTTTAAAGGGGCGGCAACTTGGTTAGAAAAATTGAACCAGTCTACTTCTAAATGGGCAAATCTTGCGGATGCTAAACGTGTCGGCCGCTTCCAAAGTAGTTTACAAGATAATATTCAGCAACTTATTCCTTCTTTAACCTCTTTGGCTAAACGTTTTGACCCAACTCATTTCAACCAAGATGGGATATATCGATTCGAACATGGTGAGCTACCTACATGGTTAGAAGAAGAAGCAAAAGATCTTAAAGAGTTAAGCAAAAAAGCCCACCAAGCTCTTGCTAAAATCAGTGATTTAATCAGTGAACGGTTAAAAGAAAATGAAATACCTTCTCGATTAGCAGAACCAGCCCTCGCTGAATCAGGCTTTTACCTGCAACGTTTAGAAAACTTAGCCAAAGTGTGGGCACTAATGGCAAGACCCAATAGCGACAAAGGCGCCCCCCTTGCTCGTTGGCTAGAAGTTAGCCCAGACCGAGAAGGCGACTTTATTATTCAGGTATCTCCTCTTGAAGTTGGCTGGCAGCTAGATCAACAACTTTGGAGCCGCGCTGCAGGTGCTGTACTGGTATCGGCTACTATACGAGCCCTCAATAAATTTACTTTCTTTTGCCAACAAGCGGGGATCAGTGAAAAAAGCGAAGATGGGGTCCGTTTCCTAGCTCTAGCCTCCCCATTTGATTACGCCAATAATGCCCGCTTAGTTGTACCTGCATTGCCCTTGGAACCACAAGCCGAAGGCTTTACGGACTTGCTTATCGATCGCTTACCGGAATATTTAGAAGGCGAAAAATCCAGCTTAGTTCTGTTCTCATCTTACTGGCAAATGAATAAGGTGGCTGAGGGCATCGAATTATTGGCGAAAAAAAATAAGTGGGATCTACTCATTCAAGGAAAAAGCTCTCGCCAGGAAATCATCAAAAAACATCAAGACAACTGTAAAAAAGGTAAAACAAGTATTCTTCTTGGTACTGGTAGCTTTTCTGAGGGGCTTGATTTACCAGGAAATTTACTAGAGAACCTAATTATCACTAAAATTCCTTTTGGCGTTCCAACCTCTCCTGTTGAAGAAGCCCATGCCGAATACATTGAACGCCGAGGAGGAAACCCATTCCTGCAAATATCGGTACCTGAAGCCAGTAAAAAATTGATTCAATCTGTTGGTCGGTTACTGCGCAAAGAACAAGATTCTGGTAGAGTTGTGCTGCTTGATCGCCGAATAATCACACGTCGCTATGGCAAGTCTTTATTAGACTCATTGCCGCCATTTTCACGTGTGATTGAGTAAAATCTACTCATCAATATTAATTAAAATAAGAAACGAACTGATCTATGGAATTTATTGAACCAAGTATGCTTATTGCACTTGGCTTTGTGGCTTTTATCGCTGGCTTTATTGATGCTGTCGCAGGTGGCGGCGGTATGCTTACCGTACCTGCTTTATTGTCTTTGGGGTTACCACCACATATTGCACTGGGTACAAATAAACTGGCCGCAACATTTGCGTCTTCAACCGCGGCATTCACGTATTACCGAAAATCATTATTTAATCCCAAATTTTGGCGAGCTTCTTTTATTGCGACTTTAATTGGTGCAATAACAGGTACACTTATTGTCGACTTAATTAGTACAGAGCTGCTGGAAAAAGCACTCCCACTCATTATTCTGGCCGTGGCTGCTTATACAATTTGGCACCCACATCCAAAGTCTGAAAATCATCAACTTCCAAAAAAGTGCCCAAAGCTCAAGCGCTGCCAGTGGCTGCAAGGTATTAGCTTAGGTCTTTATGATGGCGTTGCTGGCCCTGGAACTGGCGCTTTTTGGACAGTCAGCAGTATGGCTTTGTATCGACTGAATATATTACTCGCGTCTGGCCTTGCTAAAGCCATGAATTTCACCAGTAACTTTACCTCTTTAGTTACTTTCGCCATACTTGGCCATATTGATTGGGTTCTGGGATTAACCATGGGGGTATGCTTAATGGCTGGCGCTTTTATTGGCGCACACTCAGCGATCCGTTTTGGCGCAAAATTTATTCGCCCAGTATTCATCACAGTCGTCAGTGTATTAGCGATTAAACTGGCTTACGAAGCATGGTTTATGTAATTCATTACCTCTCGCCTATCAAAATAAGGTAACCAGTATGGTGGATTTAACCCGCTTATCACCTATATTAGAGCAACTTGCTCACTCGGCAGCAGAGGTCGATCGCCGCCGAGGTGAGCAAACGCACTTTTTATTTGATGTTCGCTTATTCGCTTGTCGCAGCCGATTACTGGTTCCTTGTGTAAACGAGACCCAAGCCATGCTTAAATCAATGATCAATGAACAACAAGCTGGCATTTTAAACTCCGAGCGAGCGCAGCATTTAAGCGAGAAACTCGTTGCCCAAATTGAAGCGATTCAAAGAGAGCTGAAAACTCAGGCTATCCGACGAGCAGAACCCAAACACTCTAGCCACTACAAAAAGCCGATCAGTGATCTGTACCAAGATTTAGCTCAGCACCAAGAGTGGGAACGCCGATTAGATCAGATGGTGCGAGAAAAAGAAAAGCAAGTGGCATCTTGTGCTTCCTATACTGAGCAACAGAAACGACAAAAAGAATTACTGGCAACTGAGCAACGCTTAGTACGATGCCGAGCTGCCATGATAAAGCTAGAACAACGAATTACTTACCGTGAACAAAATGATTAAATTTATGATTTTGGACACTCATTCACATGACATAACTCGGCATTAATATCTTGATTGCCTAATACCCTTAGCCACCAAGCTGGTACATGCTTAATCTCAACCGTTTTAGAATCTACTCGTTCTGGCATGATCGCTTGCCATTGCTCAGATTCATTCTGCTCAGCGAGATAAAAGGCAAATGGATGATACCCAGCCATACCTAAACGTAAATCCGTTACTTTTAGTTTATTATTTTCCACATCATATCGCATAAACCCCTGCGTAAAATGCTGTAGCTGCTGGTAGCTTTCCATGTCTTTTTTACCTAACCAACTCCCTCTTGGCATTGCCAATAAATCAATATTTGTATCTTTGTCTAATAAGGAAGTTAAGCCTTCCCAATATTGTTCTCCATCTAACACCACTACACGCCACAAAATAGTATTAACGGGCGTTGGAGTAATAAAAATAGGGCTTCCTTCCAGTTTTGTTCCTACCAACTGCTGCTCAATACGACTTTCAATACTGTGTAGTGCTCCCACAGACCAAATAATATAGCCGCTTGAAACCAATAGCCCGATTCGACACAATTTACTGGCTTTATCACGCCACATTAAAGAACAAAGAACCAACACCAACATCGGTAATGTATAGAGTGGATCAATAATGAACAAACTTGAAACGGCAACATTTTCAACCGGCAGAGGCCAAAAAAGCTGAGTTCCATAGGCTGTTAAAGAGTCGAGTAATGGATGAGTAATAAGCGCGAGAGCCACCAGAGCCCATAATTGCAAAAATGGCCAATCCGTTTTCTGCCAAAGCTGCCATGCATAAGCTAAAAGCAATGAAAAAGGCAGTAATACAAAAATTGAATGGCTAAAACCCCGGTGTTTTACAACATCTGAAACCGGATCACCATAGCTAATCAATACGTCTAAATCTGGTACTGTACCTAATAAAGCCCCAGCAGCTAACACTTTAGGTGAGCACTTTTTTCCTGCCACAGCACCTGCAACAGTGGCCCCTAATACAGCTTGTGTTATCGAATCCATAATCCCTCCATAAATGCAGCCTTATGATAGCGATAAGGAAGAAACTTCACCAACTGTAAAAACGTGCAATTTGTCGCATCTCTATTTTCATAAATTTAGTAGGGTTAAAGTAATTCACTCCAGAGGAAATCATATTTATGCCAACCAAAGTATCTGAATATATGACTCGCAAAGTAATCACCATTGATGAAAATGCAGGAGCACGTGAAGCCTACTTCTTGATGCGCGATGAAACTATTCGCCATTTACCCGTCATAAACAGTGAAAACGAAATGATTGGCTTCATTAGTGATCGGGAATTAAGAAGACCGAATTGGGCAGATGAGTCACCAGATATTGAACATGAATACCGAATCACTGATAACCTCACTGTGAGTGACTTAATGGTAAGAGAGATCATTAATGTACATACTTACGATACACTGACTAAGGCAGTCGGCACCATTCTAGATAATAATATTGGTGCAGCTCCTGTCCTCGATAAAGCTGGTGATTTAGTTGGTATGTTGTCTGCCGTGGATTTACTACAAGCTTTTAAAGATACCTTAGAGCATCAAAAAAGTAATAAGAAGAAACTAAACTAACCCAAATAAAAAGCCCCACCCTAGATTTAGGCGGGGCTTTTCACTAAGAAAGGCAAGAAAATTTAATTAAATAACCCCTTCAGCAATTTATCTGCTATTTCACCTTTTTGGCTATCGTCCAGCTTATCACCCAATAACTTATTTAAACCACGTTCAGCTTCTTTTTTCGCTTTCGCTTTCAATACATCGTCAAACTCAAGTTTAAATTTCGGTTTAGCCCAAAGACCACTCACTCTAACCGGGATCGTCACATCTTTAAGATCATCAATATCTTTGCCACCCTGGCCTTTTAGTGACCCTACAATGGATGTTCTGATTAAGAAATCAGCATCTTCCTTAATGTAATTTGCTTGCCCTTCTCCGTGAATTCGAAGCAAAGGAGACGCTACACTCAGGTTATTTGTTTTCATTACACCACCCGCTAAGTTTAACGTTGCAGTCAGTGCGCTAAAATCTGTTTTTTGCTCCTGAGCCGTTTCTTCACTTTTCTTCCCCGTGAACTTTGCGTAGTTCTCACGGATCAATTGCGGTAAGTTGATGCCATATACAGCACCATCGGCAAAATTAATGTTTACTTGTCCCTTTAAGTTCTTTTTCAGTGTCGTTTGCGCTAACCCTTTACCTGATACATTAACATCTATATTACCCTGCCCAGCCACAATACCATCGCCCATGACATCTTCAAGTAGTGGCTGTACTTGCACACCTTTAATGTTTTTCTTTACGCTATACGTCGCAACAGATTTACGGGCATCAATGGTTGCCGTCGCTAAAATAGATCCTTCATACAATTTAGAAGAAAACTTCTTCAGCTTAATAACACCCCGATTAACAGAAAGATCCGTCACCACACTAGATAAGCGGGCATTACTCGCCTTAAATTTATCAATCGTAAATGTACCAGCTAAATCCAGTGTTTTTAGAGCAGATAAATCAGGCTCTTGCTCTGAAGGTTGAGGCTTAGGCGATGTTTGAGAACCTTCCTCTTCAGAACTAGGAACTGAGCCCGCTACTTTAGGTGTATTTGCTAAACCAAGAAACTCATCCAAATCAATATTAGGACTATGAAACTTAAAACGGATTTTAGGTATTTCAAGTAACTCAGCAGAAGCATTACCATCAAGAACAATACTATCCAATTCCAACTTTAAACTTTCAAGTGTGGCTGTGCTTGCTGGCATATTATAATTTGCATCGGCGGCGGCTTTAATCGCCATTTTTCCTTTCGGAAGCACATCACCGACTAAATTACTCGCCAGTGTTAACCCTTTAACTTCAGCTAAATTTAAATTCTTTTCTACTCGTAATTGCGTAGCGCCTTTAGCATCAAAGGACATCTCCGCATTATTACCAGTAACATCAAAATTAATATTGGCCCACTCACCAAGCTCAAATTGATCTAAAGAGATATTCGCCGTTTTAATAGTATTACTTTTATCAGCATACGTTGCTGCTAAAGCAAGATTTTTAACAATGACATTGTCTAAGGTTTTAGCGATATTAAGCGCCGTCTCACCCTTTGCAGTAAAATTCTGCTCTGCCGTTTTTCCGGCTAAATCAAACGAGATCTGACTCCACTCACCAGGGGCAAATTTATCTAAGTGAAAGTTCAGCTGAGACAATTCGGTGTACGATGCTGTTGTCGCATCCTTAATCACAGCACTCGCATTGATAACTTCAATACCAGCTAGGGTAATTTGCCATTGTGCCGCTGTTTTTTGCTCTGTTTCAACAGATGGTGACGCATCTTCAGGATTCGCCACTTGATCTTTTTCCGCAGGAGTAGGTTCTGACTTAGCCGCCGCTTTTGTTAGGCTATCTAGATTAGATGTGCCATCCGCAAGGGTTTGAATATATACACGAGCACCATCTAAGGTAATTTGGCCAATTTCTAGTGTGTTGTTTAACAGTGGTCGAACGCTAACATCAAGTTCAGCTTTATCAAACTGCACTAAGTTTTTTTCATCGAAGCCACTTGGATTACGCAGCTCAATTTTTCCTAAACTGAAACCAATGCTAGGAAATAAATTCCAATGAATATCACCGCTAATAACCAATTCAAGACCGGTCTGTTTTTGAACTTGCTCAACAATAACAGGTTTAAATTGATTTGGATTCACGAATAAAATTAACGCTAAAACAGCAATAATAACGGCAAAAATAGGTATAAATAAGAACAGTGCAATTTTTTTCATCGTCTTCGTTCCCTCATCCTGATAAGAAGGTAGACACCGGAAGGGTAATAACAAGTGTAATGGAAAAATAAAAAGAGTGGTGAGTACCACTCTTTATCAGTCATGATAACAATTTAATCTTTATCAATTCGGCTAGCAACAGCACCCTGCTGATTTTTATATTTTGCGTTATCACGTTTGTTATACGGTTTTTCTGCAAAATCAGACAGCACTTCAAAACTTAATGCGCCTATTGGCATTTTAGGGCGCAAGGCTAACGGCAAACGACCACTGTTATAAAACTCTAACACGATTCGGCCAGACCAACCTGGATCAATACGGTGAGCCGTTACGTGTACCATCAAACCCAATCTTGCAAGAGAAGAGCGTCCGTCTAACCAACCCACAATATTAGCTGGTAAAGTCACAGATTCATGCGTCACAGCAAGCGCTAATTGGCCTGGGTGCAAGAAAAACGCTTGGTCGTCCTCCACCGCAATCTCTTCACTCATTACTTTTTCAAGTTGGTCGGCGACTTCTTCTTTTGGTCCTGATAAATCAATATAAGGTGCACCGTGGTCGTTAAACACTCGGAATTTATTTCCTAGACTTACATCAACAGTCAAGCCACTAATTGCCTCTTCTGAAGGGCTAGGCTCAATGGCAATTTTGCCTTCATTTAAATAGGTCTTTATATCCTTGTCACACAGTCTCACTGCGGATACTCTCCAAAATTAAACAAATATAAAAAAGGCTGACATTATGAGTCAGCCCTTAAAAATCACATTATGCTCTGAGCAATTTGGCAATATGTGCTTTTAACACATCAATCGCAATGCGGTTTTTGCCGCCACGAGGAACGATAATGTCAGCATATTGCTTAGAAGGCTCAATGAACTGCATGAACATTGGACGAACTGTTTTTTGGTATTGAGACAATACCGATTCCATCGTACGGCCACGCTCTTGAACATCACGGCTAACACGGCGAAGCAAACAGATATCTAAAGGTGTGTCCATGAATACGCTTGCGTGCATTAACTTGCGTAAACGTGGATCCGTAAGCAGCAAAATACCTTCAAGAATGATCACCTTCTTAGGTGTCATCGTACTTGTTTCATCGGTACGAGTATGCTCTGAGTAACTGTAATTCGGCACTTCCACCGCATTACCTTCAATTAATTGCTCTAAATGTTCACACAATAAATCATGATCTAATGCATTTGGATGATCATAATTTGTTTTAACCCTTTCTTCCATGGTCAGGTTACTTTGATCGCGGTAATAGCAATCTTCAGTGATCACACCGATTTGGTGATCACCCACTTTTTCTCGTAATTCGTTATAGATAGTGGTAGCGATTAAGCTTTTACCTGATGCAGATGCGCCTGCGATACCAACGATGACGCATTTGTGAGAGTTCTCTGACATATTAAAAAGTACCTAAAACAACGGGGGCGAGAAGCATAAAATAAACCGCCTGATTATAGGTAGTTAATGGATTAGATGCCAGAAAAAATAAAACATCTAATTCATTTGACTACTATCTACTCAAAATATAACGCCGTTAAACAAATCTTAGCTGATTACAAAGCGGTAAACATAATTTGATCTGGCATGACGTCCCCTTGCCAATAAAGTCGGCTAGCAACATTGCCAGCTAAGGAAAGATACGCTTTGGCCTGTTCTTCATTTGGGCGAGCAACCACTGTCGGTGTGCCATTATCAATATCAGCGCGAATATTAATATGAAGAGGTAACTGAGCAAGCAGTGGAACCCCATACTCTTTCGCCATTTCTTCTGCTCCGCCTGAACCAAAAATAGCTTCATGATGGCCACAATTAGAGCAAGTATGGAAACTCATATTTTCGATAACACCAGCAACAGGAACTTCTACTTTCGCGAACATATTGACGCCTTTGATAGCATCAGCGAGTGCTAAGTCTTGCGGCGTTGTAACCACAACTACCCCGGTAACAGGTATTTGTTGAGCTAAGGTCAGTTGAATATCGCCAGTGCCCGGAGGCATATCAATGACTAAATAATCCAAATCAGGCCAACGGGTTTCATTCATCAACTGAGCAAGTGCTTTTGACGCCATAGGGCCACGCCAGATAGTGGCATCCTGAGCGTCCACTAAATAACCAATGGAGTTTGTATAAATACCGTGTGCTTCAACGGGCTCCATCAACTTACCATCGCGAGACGCCGGGGATTCATCCATAGCGCCCAACATCATCGGCACCGATGGACCATAAATATCTGCATCCAGCATCCCCACTTTTGCACCTTGTGCTTTTAACGCCAAAGCTAAGTTCACCGACGTTGTGGATTTACCGACTCCACCTTTTGCAGAGCTCACTGCAATGATATTTTTCACCCCTTTTAACTGAGTTTTCTCACCTGCCTTTAATGTGGCCACACGGCAACTGAACGTAAAACTCACATTTTTAGCCATACCGTTTTGTTGCTGTAGCTCTACCCATTGGGTTAACTGTTCAAGTAAAGATGCCGCAGCAAAAGGAATTTGAATATGAATTTCACCAGTTGCTTTCACATTAACAACACCTTTTACCTCAGCCCATGCTTCAGGTAGCCAAGGGTGTTCAAAACCATTTAGCCATTGAGTAATATCACTCACTGATTCAAATCTCATTATGAATTCTATTCCTTTTTGTTGTTCTGATTATTTTCTTACCATCCTACCATAATGTAGCCTCTTATCAGCTAGGCATAGGGCGTTGTATCAGGTACTATTTATGACTAAATTTTTACCCATCATTACATGAGCGAAATTAAAAATATGGCAAATGACCCAAGGAAACTGCTGGTAACTTGTGCCCTTCCGTACGCTAACGGTTCGATTCACCTAGGCCACATGCTTGAGCACATTCAAGCTGACATCTGGGTTCGTTACCAACGCCTACGTGGTAACACTGTAAACTTCATCTGTGCTGACGATGCTCACGGCACACCAATCATGCTTAAAGCTCAACAGATGGGTATTACACCAGAAGAGATGATTGCAGCCGTTAGCGAAGAACACCAAAAAGATTTTGCTGGCTTCGATATTAGCTTTGATAACTACCACAGCACACACTCAGAAGAGAACCGTGAGCTGGCTTCACACATTTATCTAGAACTTAAGAAGAACGGTTTCATTTCTAGCCGTACTATCTCTCAGCTGTTCGACCCTGAGAAAGAAATGTTCCTACCGGATCGCTTCGTAAAAGGTACATGTCCTAAATGTAAGTCAGAAGACCAGTACGGTGACAACTGTGACAGCTGTGGTGAAACGTACAGCCCAACAGAACTGATTGACCCTAAATCAGCAGTTTCTGGCGCAACACCTGTAATGAAAGATTCTGAGCACTTCTTCTTCGATCTGCCTCAGTTTGAAAGCATGCTGCAAGAGTGGACTCGCTCTGGCTCTCTACAAGCTGAAACCGCAAACAAAATGCAAGAGTGGTTTGAATCTGGCCTACAACAGTGGGACATCTCACGTGATGCACCTTATTTCGGTTTTGAAATCCCAGGCGAGAAAGACAAGTTCTTCTACGTATGGCTAGATGCCCCAGTTGGCTACATGGCTTCTTTCAAGAACCTGTGTAACAAACGTGATGACTTAGACTTCGATGAGTACTGGAAAAAAGACAGCTCGACGGAACTTTACCACTTCATTGGTAAAGACATCGTGTACTTCCACTCTCTATTCTGGCCAGCAATGCTAGAAGGTTCTGGTTTCCGTAAGCCAAACAACGTATTCGTACACGGCTACGTAACCGTAAACGGCGCAAAAATGTCTAAGTCGAAAGGCACATTCATCAAAGCGGCGACTTACCTAAATCACCTAGATCCAGAATGTTTGCGTTACTACTACGCAGCAAAACTAAACAGCCGTATCGATGACCTAGACCTTAACCTTGAAGACTTCACTCAGCGCGTTAACGCTGATGTAGTAAACAAGATTGTTAACCTAGCATCTCGTAACGCTGGTTTTATCACTAAGCGTTTTGAAGGCAAGCTATCTGACAACTTTGCAGAGCCTGAGCTATACAACGAATTTGTTGCTGCAGCTGATCGTATTGCTGAGCTTTACGAAACTCGCGAATTTGGTCGTGCAATCCGTGAAATCACAGCACTAGCAGACAAAGCAAACCAATACGTTGACGAAAAAGCACCGTGGGTTGTGGCGAAAGAAGAAGGTAAAGACCAAGAGCTGCAAGACATCTGTTCTGTTGGTATTAACCTATTCCGCGTTCTTATCACGTACCTGAAACCAGTAATGCCTGAGCTGGCAGCACGCACTGAAGCATTCTTAAACCAAGAACTAACTTGGGAAGGCATGGCAGCACCACTAACTGGTCACGAGATCACTAAGTTCAAAGCGCTATTCAGCCGTATCGACCCTAAAAAGGTTGAAGCGATGATTGAAGCTTCTAAAGAAGACGCAGCAGCAGAAGTTGCAGCGAAAGAAAAAGCAGAAGCGGAAAAGAACAAAGCAAGCCAAACGGAACTAGACAAAGATCCAATCGCAGAAGAGATTGAGTTCGATGCATTTGCAGCAGTTGATATGCGTATTGCTCGTATCATCTCTTGTGAAGAAGTACCAAAAGCGAACAAGCTACTGAAGTTCCAACTGGACATCGGTGGTGAGACTCGCCAAGTATTCTCTGGCATCAAGTCGGCATACAAACCTGAAGAACTAGAAGGCAAGCTAACTGTTATGGTAGCAAACCTTAAGCCTCGTAAGATGAAGTTTGGTATGTCTGAAGGCATGATCCTAGCAGCAGGCCCAGGTGGCAGCGATCTATGGATCCTTGAGCCGCACGAAGGTGCTCAACCTGGTATGCGTGTAATGTAACTTTACAGCCAACCATAAAAATGCCGAGCTACTTCGCTCGGCATTTTTGTATCTCAATAATAGCAGGTTAGCGTTCTACCATTACATAGAAATAGGATACTACGCTAGACTAGCATTGATGTCTGTTAGAACATCAGCTGGATTAGCTGCTTGGGTTATCGGACGACCAATAACCAAATAATCAGAACCAGCAATAATCGCTTGCGGAGGTGTCATAATACGCTTTTGATCCCCTACAGCACTACCAACTGGACGAATGCCAGGCGTCACCAACTTAAACTCTTTCCCTAAGTCACTTTTTAGCATACTTGCCTCTTGAGCAGAACACACGACTCCATCTAGGCCGCTGTTTTTTGTTAACGAAGCTAAGCGTTTAACTTGCTCTTGTGGTTCAATATTTAATCCAATACCCGCAAGATCAGACTGCTCCATACTCGTTAAAACAGTCACACCAATCAGCAATGGACGATCTTTACCATAAGGCTCTAAAATTTCACGAGATGCTGTCATCATACGCTCGCCACCACTTGCATGAACGTTTACCATCCACACACCTAATTCAGCCGCTGCCGCAACCGCTTTCGAACACGTATTTGGAATGTCATGAAATTTCAAATCGAGAAAAACAGAAAAGCCACGCTTATGCAGCTCTCTTACAAAATCAGGTCCAAGTAAAGTGAACATCTCTTTACCGACTTTTAAACGGCAAGTTGAAGGGTCTATACGGTCTACAAATGCCAAAGCGTCTGATTGGTTATTGTAGTCAAGTGCAACGATCACTTTAGGGTCAAGCATTGGTTCTCCTGATATATCCTGATGTTTAGTTTGATGTCGTTATTCGCCGTCCAAACCTCGGATCGGCTTAATTGATCCCCACCCTTTACACGACGGACAATGCCAATATAAAGAATGAGTCGCAAAGCCACATTTACGACAACGATAATGTGGCTTAATCTTAAGCTGCTCTCCAACTAAGCTTTGCAACGTGCTTAAACTGTCTTTGGCTCTACCATCTTCCGCTTCTTCCAAATGGTAATCCATAAGACGGTAAAAACCCTTCATGGTTGGATTTTTTACCAGCTGCTTAGTCATGAAACTCTGAGCCAAAATAGGCCCTTCATGCCGTGCAATTAAGTCTGAGAGCATGAGCTCAGCACTCACCCCTGCTCCTTTTTCAATGGCTAACTGCAAGAACTGAAGTAAGGCAACTTCTTTATCTAAACGTTCATAGCACTCAACAATCAATGGCAAAGCTTCACTAACAAAGTCTGCATCTTGCTCTAGCACTTGCTCTAATTGTTTAACCGCAGCCTTATCATTTTTTTGATCGATCAATAATCTAGCGGAAATTATATTGGCGCGTACGCAGTTTTTATCGACTGCCAGAGCTCGTTTGAGGTGCTGCTTTGCTTTATCAGGTTTACTGTCTGTAATTTCACCCATCGCCAATTCACACCAATAGTGCGCGATATCGGGTTTTAGCTTGTTTTTACCTAATTTTACCAACGCACTTGCTCGGGCAATCGCTTTGCTCCATTCACGTGTTTGTTGGTAAATAGTAACAAGCTGTTGAAGTGCCGCTTCTCTATGTTCAGGCTCTTCCACTAGCTCTTCAAAGATTTTTTCAGCGCGATCAAAAAAGCCTGCAACCATATAGTCTTTAGCCAGCTGCTGCATGGCAAGGTTACGCTGTTCAACAGTTAAATTAGGGCGAGCAATGAGGTTTTGATGGATTCGAATGGCGCGATCAACCTCACCTCGGCTTCGGAAAAGGTTTCCTAATGCCAAGTGAGTATCAATAGTCTCACTATCAACCTGAAGTAATTCTATGAAGTGATCTACTGCTTTATCAGACTGATCAGAAAGCAATAAGTTTAAGCCTGTCACATACTGGCGTGACAGGTGATGGGATTGCTTCTGACGTTCATGACGAGCATTTCTATTACCCATATACCAGCCGTAAGCAGCTGCTATGGGCAGTAATAGAAATAACAGCTCTAACATTAAAGATTATTCCTTAACTGGTTCAGCACGAAGCTTGCTTAGTTCTGTTTGTTGTTTCTGCACTTTTTTATTTAAACGACGAGCAGTGAACTTAGCTTTGAAGTATAACATACCGCAAATTAACCACCCAAGACCAAAACCAGCACCAAAGGTAATACCAAGAAGCGTAGACAGCTGGAACTCATCTTGAGCAATCAAGTAATTAAAATTAACTACGATTTGATTTTGCGCTCCCAAAGCCAAGGCAAGAATAAAAATAGCAGCGAGTAGCAACGACGTTATAATTTTCACAGGGCATTCCTTAGTCGGTAGTTGTTTTAATTTGTCGATTATGCAGTAATTTTACTCATCAGACCATGATTATGACCTACAAAACATGACTCAATAGACATAAAAAAACGGCATACTTTAACAGTATGCCGCTTTTTTATGCAATATTGGCTTTAACCATAAATATTCACGCGATCGCGTAACTCTTTACCTGGTTTAAAGTGAGGAACGTACTTTCCATCCAACTCTACTTTGTCTCCAGTTTTCGGGTTACGTCCAAGACGCGGCTCCCGGTAATGAAGAGAAAAACTACCAAAACCACGAATCTCGATGCGATCACCGCCTTCAAGAGTTGTAGCCATTTGTTCAAGAATTTCCTTGACGGCATCTTCCACCTGTTTGGCAGAAAGATGGGTTTGTTGACTGCATAGCCTTTCAATTAATTCAGACTTGGTCATAAACACCCCTCGTAATTACTCAAGCTCTACCGAAAGAAAAGGGAGCCCTATAAAAAGGCCCCCTTGGTTATTATTCGCCTTTAGCTGCTTTGAAAGCATCAGCCATAGCGTTACCGAAACCACCGTCTTCAGACTTAGTGTTCAGTGAAGCCATTGCTTCTTGCTCGTCAGCTTCATCCTTAGCTTTGATAGATAGGTTGATTACGCGGTTCTTACGGTCTACACCTGTGAACTTCGCTTCAACGCTGTCACCAACGCTTAGGATTAGAGATGCGTCTTCAACACGGTCACGCGCAACTTCAGAAGTGCGGATGTAACCTTCAACGCTATCTGCTAGCTCAACTGTAGCGCCTTTAGCGTCAACAGCTGTAACAGTACCAGTTACTAGAGCACCTTTTTTGTTTTCTGCTAGGTAGTTATTGAATGGGTCTTCTTCCATTTGTTTAACACCAAGAGAAATACGCTCACGCTCTGCATCTACTGCTAGAACTACAGCAGAGATCTCGTCGCCTTTCTTGAATTCGCGTACTGCGTCTTCGCCTGAAGCATTCCAAGAAATGTCAGATAGGTGAACAAGACCGTCGATACCACCGTCAAGACCGATGAAGATACCGAAGTCAGTGATAGACTTGATCTTACCAGTAACGTGGTCGCCTTTAGCTTGCGCTTCAGCGAATGACTGCCATGGGTTAGCTTTACACTGTTTCAGACCTAGAGAGATACGACGACGCTCTTCGTCGATATCAAGAACCATAACCTCAACTTCGTCGCCAACATTAACAACTTTAGAAGGGTGGATGTTCTTGTTCGTCCAATCCATTTCAGAAACGTGTACTAGACCTTCAACGCCTTCTTCGATTTCAACGAAGCAGCCATAGTCAGTAAGGTTAGTAACACGACCAGAAAGCTTGTGACCTTCTGGGTAACGCTTAGCAATTGCTACCCATGGATCTTCGCCTAGTTGCTTAAGACCTAGAGAAACACGAGTGCGCTCACGATCGAACTTAAGAACTTTAACGTTGATTTCGTCACCAACATTTACGATCTCAGATGGGTGCTTAACACGCTTCCAAGCCATATCTGTGATGTGAAGTAGGCCGTCTACGCCGCCTAGGTCAACGAATGCACCGTAGTCAGTAAGGTTCTTAACGATACCTTTAACTTCAATACCTTCTTGTAGAGAAGCAAGCAGTTCGTCACGCTCAACGCTGCTTTCTGATTCGATAACTGCACGACGAGAAACAACAACGTTGTTACGCTTCTGGTCTAGCTTGATTACTTTGAACTCTAACTCTTTACCTTCAAGGTGAAGAGTGTCGCGTACTGGACGTACGTCAACAAGAGAACCAGGTAGGAATGCACGGATACCGTTAAGTTCAACTGTGAAGCCGCCCTTAACTTTACCGTTGATAACACCCATAACTGTCTCAGCGTCTTCGTATGCTTTCTCAAGTTGGATCCAAGCTTCGTGGCGCTTAGCTTTTTCACGAGAAAGTTGAGTTTCACCGAAACCATCTTCGATTGCGTCAAGAGCTACGTCTACTTCAGTACCTACTTCAACTTCAAGTTCGCCAGCAGCGTTCTTGAATTGCTCAGCAGGGATAGCTGATTCAGATTTAAGGCCAGCGTCAACAAGAACAAAACCGTTCTCGATAGCTACAACAGTACCTTTAACAATAGCACCTGGGCGTGTTTCGATTTCGTTCAGTGACTCTTCGAAGAGTAGAGCAAAAGATTCAGTCATTATTAATCTTCTAATAAATAAACGTCCATGGGTATCCTACCGCATGGGGTTGATAATAAAGTTAGTTATCATCCTTGCAACTAACACTCCAGCTTACCCTTTAGGCAAGCTTAGATTCGATATAAGACAACGCTTGTTCTGTTACTTGTTCGATGGTTAATACCGTTGAATCAAGTATCAAAGCATCATCTGCCGGACGTAATGGTGCCACCGCACGATTGCGATCACGATCATCACGTTCCTGAATTTCGCTTAAAAGACGGGCAAAGTTAACATCTAAGCCTTTCTCTTGCAACTGTTTCATGCGGCGATTTGCTCGCTCTTCAGCACTTGCATCAAGAAAAATCTTTACTTCCGCACTTGGGAAAACAACCGTTCCCATATCACGGCCATCAGCAACTAGGCCAGGCGCTTCACTGAATGCTCGCTGGCGTCGGAGTAAAGCTTCACGAACGCGAGGTAAAGCGGCTACTTTTGAAGCTGCATTTCCCGTTTCTTCTTTTCTTAATTCACCAGAAACGTCTTCACCTTCAAGAATAACCTTAACTAAGTCACCTTCCGCCTTAAATTGCACATCTAAATGCGCAGCTAAAGGAACTAAAGCATCTTCAGATTCAATATCTACACCATGATGCAACGCAGCTAAAGCTAACACTCGATAAATTGCACCAGAGTCTAATAAGTGCAAACCCAGTTTATTAGCAAGTAACATACATAATGTGCCTTTACCTGCGCCGCTTGGACCATCGACAGTAATGACTGGCGTGTTGGCAGACATAGTCTTTCTCCAGTTTATTCAACGTTAAGCATCAACTTTACGACTTACTATAAAGTCAATTTATTGCCGTGCTATTTTTCGGCTGCATATTATACGCGATAAACCGGATTCCGATACCAAATTATTTTGCCCTCTAACACTACTTTTCTTTAATTTCTTTACAAAAACAGGTAATTGACCGTGTGCTACCTTATAAAAAATATAGCTGATTTCCATAAGTTAGCCACTTTTATCAACATTTAGGATAAAAAAAATACTAAATGGTAAAAAAACACCTTTTCTTCTTTTAGGCCTTATTGCTGAATAACTTATTGGCTCTTACCTCACCATCTCTTAGTATACTGCTATAACCTTGCATCTCACTCGGCTGATATGACTCATTTACAATACCTAAGTGGCTATTCACAAGAGCTCACTCAACAAGTACAAACACTCATAGATAACGGGAATCTAAGTAAGGTTCTACTGAAAAAATACCCTAAAGTGCATTCCTACACGACAGAAAAAGCTCTATACGACTATGTAATTAGTTTAAAAAATCAATCAATGAAGAAATCAGCGCCAATCAGTAAAGTCATATATGACGGCAAGATAGCAACAGTACATAAAGCCTTAGGGCTTCATTCTTATGTTACTCGTGTACAAGGTGGGAAGTTAAAATCAAAAAATGAAATTCGGATCGGGACCGTCTTCAAGCACGCCCCTGAGGCTTTCCTAAAAATGATCGTTGTACATGAGCTGGCACATATCAAAGAAAAAGATCACAACAAGGCATTTTACAAATTATGTCAGTATATGGAGCCAGATTACCATCAGTTAGAATTTGATACTCGTTTATATCTGACCCACTTAGACGCTATAGGGCCACTATATACCTAGTCCAATAACCACCAGCTATAAAAAATGCCAGCTTCGCACTGGCATTTTTGTCTTTTATAAATTCAGCCCTACTGGCTTAATGAGGCTAATTTATCAAAATAATCAGGAAATGTTTTTGAGGTGCAGCCTGGGTCATTAATCGTGACAGGCGTATCACTTAATGCCACTAACGAGAAGCACATCGCCATACGGTGATCATCGTAAGTATCAATAGCAGCATGTGTTAATGACGCAGGCGGAGTGATGGTGATGTAATCATTCCCTTCATCCACTTCAGCACCAACCTTACGTAGTTCCGTTGCCATTGCCGCCAGACGATCAGTCTCTTTTACACGCCAGTTATAGACATTACGGATAGAAGTTGTACCTTTAGCAAATAGAGCAGCCGTGGCAATAGTCATTGCCGCATCTGGAATATGGTTAAAATCCATATCCACTGCGGTCAATTTCCCAACCCGTGAAATGACATAATCATCTCCCCATTCAATTTCTGCCCCCATTTTTTCTAGAGCGTCCGCAAATTGAATGTCACCTTGGATACTTTTTTTACCAATACCAGTAACTTTAATTTCTCCACCTTTAATTGCCGCAGCAGCTAAAAAGTAAGAGGCCGATGACGCATCCCCTTCAACAAGGAAATCACCTGGTGCTGTATATTGCTGCCCAGATGGAACCACAAACTCTTGATAATCATTATTTATTACTTTTACACCAAACTGCGCCATGATATGCAAGGTAATATCAATGTATGGTTTAGAAACAAGCTCGCCTTTGATACAGATACGTGTTTCTTGATTCGCTAATGGAGCCGACATTAAAAATGCGGTTAAAAACTGGCTAGATATAGAGCCATCAATTTCAACATCCCCACCTTGAAGGCCTGATCCTGTAATTTTCAGCGGTGGATAGCTTTCATTTTCTAAATATTCGACTTGCGCACCTGCGGTACGAAGAGCATCAACCAAATGACCAATTGGACGCTCTTTCATTCTTGGCTCACCCGTTAATACGTATTCACCAGAACCGAGACACAAGGCTGCAGCTAACGGACGCATTGCCGTACCCGCATTGCCAAGATACAACTCTAACGCTTCTTCAGCCTGAAATGCCTGACCAAGACCTTCAACCTCACAAACTGTTTTGTCTTCGGATAATGTATAACGAACACCAAGCTGCTCCAATGCTGTCAACATATGGCGTATATCATCACTATCTAGAAGGTTAGTTAGACGAGTTGTTCCCTGAGCTAAAGCGGCTAATAATAACGCGCGATTTGAAACACTTTTTGAACCAGGTAGGTTTACTACCCCTTGAACTTTTGAAATTGGTTGTAACGTTAAACTATCCATTACTTTCGTTGTCTTCCTGTCTTATCATTATTGATATTGATTCAATGTTTTTTTATATAAGTACGTTCTATTTCTCTATTGCGCTTCAATACCAAATTGGTCCTTCATGCACCCAGAGTATCGAAAAGTTAACGTTTGTGCTACTAGATAAATTCGAATCAAAAAAATAGCGAAAAAGTCGACCAACACACTTTACCTAGTCATTTTTTTCACAAAGACAACGACAAAAAGAGCAATGGTAAAACTCCCAGTAAAAGCCTCTGTTGCCGCGACCAAACGGGAAAATCCTATAGGGGTGAAATCGCCATACCCTAACGTTGTAAAGGTGACAACGCTGTAATATAAACATTCAGCTAAAGCTAAGGCATTCGCACTAAAACTTTGTTCAGTCCGAAATTGCACTACAGAACCATCAAACACAATTCCAAAGAAAAAATAGAACAACGCAGAAATAAAAATCAATAACAATGAAAAAAGCACTACCCGTATCGGGTCTTCTCCATAACCACAGAATAAGTCCACCGTTTTAGACATGGCTCTACGTGCAGAAAATTTCGGCATTTGAAAACGCCTCATCGTTAGCTCTTTTTGCAAAAAAACGCCAGCCATAGTGAAGATCCCCTGAATCTCAGAGGCTTTTCTTAAATCACGATAAATTTCTTCAGCTTGTTCATATAAGTCGATAACCTCCTCTCTCGGACAATGATCCTTTTCTGCTTTTCGACCCAAATCCTCCTGCAATAGAACGTTCCCAACTTCAATGTTATCGATTTTCGTATTGGTTAGCCGAATCCCCAGTAAGTTACAACCTTGTAGCTTTGCACAATGCATATTGGCATCTCGTAAGTCTGCTTTCATTAAGCTGCCATGACGGACATCAATATTAAAAAGGTGTGCCCCTCTTAGGTTGGCCCGGTAAAAGTCAGCATGACTTAAATCGTAGCCTGTTTTACTATTGTGGTTGACAAGGTTGACGTTACTCAACTGCGCACGCTGCAAGCTAATCCCTCGTAATAAGCCGCCTTTTTTTGCGTATGCTTCCAATAATGCAATGTCTTCAGGGTGATCTTTTATGATGGTTTTATCATGCCAATAGCAAAAACCATTTTCATTTGCCCGCTCAGTACAAACATGACCATCAGGATCATTGTATCCACATAAAGGCTCTTGCTCTGATTCTACTTCCGTAATGCCATGCTGTTCTTTATCATGGATTTCTGACATAACCACCTCCTGCAATCATAAAGTATAGAAGGTCGGTGGTTTACCTCCATTCTTTGACCCAACGTTTTGAAAAATAACGCGAGATCGCAGTCAGGTCATTGTGAAACATCATCTACCAATAATGGTTAATATGCCTGATCCACTCGTACTCCCTTATCGAAATATAAAATGCGCACATCATCACCACGACTAAACAACATATTCGAATCTAAGTCTTGAACAATATCGACTAATTGCCCTTCTTCCGTCTTAACTAATAACTCCACCAGTTTGTAATTTACACTGGTTAATTGATTCTGCTTTTGATGCGCAACACTAGCACCCGCGATGGCTCCAACCGCAGTTGCAAGCTCTCGCCCTCGACCATCACCAAATTGATTGCCAATTAAACCACCTACAGCAGCACCTAGTAATGTTTCCCAACCATTTACTGTTGACTGAACCATTTCTTGATGAGTGATGTAACGAACCGAATCAACCTCACCATAAACGACTTTATTCACCACACGGGCTTCATTCCGGTTATAAGCCGCTGAAACAGTTAGAGGTAAAAGGAGTAAGACTAATAACCAACTTCTCATATATAATTCCTAGGTTGTTATTTCTACGAGTAAATTATGACTATTTATTTACCAGAACTTCAAGCTGATAACATAGATTTCCCATCCCCACATAAGGCCTTGAATGAACCTAATGGTTTACTTGCCTTTGGTGGAGATTTACGGCCACAGCGCCTTTTAGCAGCTTACCATAAGGGCATCTTTCCTTGGTATAGTGAAGGAGAACCTATCCTATGGTGGAGCCCTGCCCCACGTGCCATTTTTAACCCAGCAACGTTTTCTCCAGCGAAAAGCCTCAAAAAATTTTTTAGAAAATCCGACTATCGGATCAGCATAAATAAAGCGACCCATGATGTGATTCGTTTATGCGCCGAAACTCGGGGGATCGAACAAACATGGATTACGCATGACATGCAAGCAGCCTATAAAACACTTGCTAACCTACATCGCTGCCACTCAGTTGAAGTGTGGCAAGATGACAAACTGGTAGGCGGTTTATATGGCATTCAAGTCGGCGGCATTTTCTGTGGTGAATCCATGTTTTCATTAGCAACGAATGCATCAAAAGTCGCTCTATGGCATTTTTGCGATCATTTCTCTTCTCATGGTGGTCAACTTATTGATTGCCAAGTGATGAATGACCACCTTGCTTCTCTAGGAGCAATAGAGCTTGAACGTGATGAATTCTTACAGAAACTTCAACAATACCAACAGCACACACTCAAGAGTGGCTGTTACCATTCACAATGGCTGAACTAACATATTGATCTATTGTGTATTGCTAGATTACAAACTATTTTATTGCTGGAATAGTAATTCGGTACATACTTAAATTATGGAACAGATCCCTTTACATGTTGGCGTTACTCCAACACAAAGCTGCAGCTATTTGCCTGAACAAAGAGAAAGGCTTGCTGTTGTCATGGACAGCCATTGGCATTCAACCTCAGGTTACGAAATGCTGCTTTCCGCTGGATACCGACGCAGTGGTAACGCCATCTATAAGCCAATGTGTGAACTTTGCAACGCTTGTACCCCACTACGTATCGATGCTATCAACTTTGTCCCATCCAAGAGCCAAAAGCGCTTACAAAAAGTCATTTCAGAATTTGATTGGGTAATGAAAGACACCCTCGATGACCAATGGTTTGATCTCTACGAAAAATACATTCGTATTCGACATCAGAGTGGATCAATGTTTCCTGCAAATAAAGAACAATTTTTTGAGTTTAGCCACAGTAAATGGATGAATACTCAGTTCTTGCACATTTATAAACATGGAAGGCTGATTGCAATTGCGGTTACAGACGTAATGCCGCAATCGGTTAGTGCAATGTACACATTTTTTGATCCAGATATTAAACTGTCTATTGGGACATTGTGCATCTTAGTGCAACTGCAATATTGTCAGACAAAAAATAAAAAATGGCTCTATCCTGGCTACCAAATCAATGAATGCCACCAAATGAGTTATAAAGTGCGCTTTAAACCTCATCAAAAGCTAGTAAATGGTGGATGGCAGGGTTAAAATGCAGCCCAAACTTTACATCACCCCATTTTGAAGGCATTATCTGCCAGTCAAAAAACAGGCTAAGCTGTCTAAGAGGATTAAATGGCAAAAGAAGACGTAATTGAAATGCAAGGTACTGTGCTAGACACACTACCAAACACTATGTTTCGCGTTGAATTAGAAAACGGTCACGTAGTAACTGCTCACATCTCTGGTAAAATGCGTAAAAACTACATTCGTATTCTTACTGGCGATAAGGTAACAGTGGAGATGACTCCGTACGACTTATCGAAGGGCCGTATCGTCTTCCGTGCTCGTTAATCTTCTGCATTAAAATACAGAATATAAAAAAACCCGGTCCATACCGGGTTTTTTATTATGAGATATTATCAATGAACCTTAGTGTACAGCTTCGCTTTCACTACTAAAATCAAAGGTCAATTCATCTTCCACTAAATCAACACGTACTGTGCCACCATTAGTCAACTCACCGAAAAGTAACTCATTCGCTAATGGTTTTTTCAGATTTTCTTGAATGACGCGGGCCATTGGACGAGCGCCCATCGCTTTATCATAACCTCGATCAGATAACCAAGATTTTGCTTTCTCTGATACTTCCATAGAAACGCCACGAGCATCTAGCTGAGCTTGCAGTTCCACAATGAATTTATCAACAACTTGTGAAATCACCTCTTTTTCAAGGCTATTAAACCAAATGATATTATCCAAACGGTTTCTAAATTCAGGCGTGAAGACTTTCTTAATTTCACTCATTGCATCTAATGTGTGATCTTGTTGAATCAAACCAATCGACTTACGAACAGTCTCAGCAACACCAGCATTTGTCGTCATCACAAAAATAACATTACGGAAATCGGCTTTACGGCCATTATTATCCGTTAGAGTGCCGTTATCCATTACTTGCAGTAACAGGTTAAATACATCTGGGTGAGCTTTTTCAATTTCATCAAGTAGTACAACCGAGTGCGGCGTTTTAATTACAGCATCCGTTAATAAGCCACCTTGATCATACCCAACATAGCCAGGAGGAGCACCGATCAAACGGCTAACCGTGTGGCGCTCACCGTATTCAGACATATCAAATCGAAGCAGTTCAATACCTAACGATTTTGCTAACTGAACGGTGACTTCTGTTTTACCCACCCCTGTAGGGCCTGCAAATAAGAAAGAGCCTACAGGCTTATTCTCTGCACCTAAACCAGCGCGGCTTAGCTTAATCGCCTCACATAAAACATCAATGGCTTGATTCTGTCCAAACACTAACATTTTTAGTTTATTGTCTAAACTTTGCAGCACATCTTTGTCTGACGATGAAACTGATTTTTCAGGGATACGTGCCATTTTAGCGACCATGGATTCGATATCACCCACATTCACCGTTTTCTTACGGCGACTCACTGGAGCCAAGCGACAACGCGCACCAGCTTCATCAATAACATCAATCGCCTTATCAGGTAGATGACGCTCATTAATGTACTTCGCTGATAACTCTACTGCGGCACGCAATGCTTTATTGGTGTAGCGTACTTCGTGGTGAGCTTCATACTTCGATTTAAGACCAATTAGGATTTTGGTCGTATCGTCTAATGAAGGCTCAACAATATCAATTTTTTGGAAACGGCGGGCTAATGCACGTTCTTTTTCAAAAATCGTATTGTGCTCTTGGTAAGTCGTTGAACCAATACAACGCAATTTACCGCTACTTAATAATGGCTTAATTAGGTTTGCCGCATCAACTTGGCCACCCGACGCCGCGCCCGCACCAATAATGGTATGGATCTCATCGATGAACAGCACTGCATGCTCTTCTTTTTCCAGCTGTTTCAAAATACCTTTAAAACGTTTTTCGAAGTCGCCACGGTATTTAGTACCAGCTAGAAGTGAACCGATATCCAGAGAGTAGATAATGCAATCTTGGATAACGTCAGGCACTTGCCCTTCAACAATGCGCCATGCCAACCCCTCGGCGATAGCCGTTTTACCAACACCAGCTTCACCAACCAATAGAGGGTTATT
Source organism: Vibrio sp. Of7-15 (assembly GCF_022347565.1). Taxonomy (GTDB): domain Bacteria; phylum Pseudomonadota; class Gammaproteobacteria; order Enterobacterales; family Vibrionaceae; genus NORP241. The sequence continues at coordinate 233,947 of NZ_JAKRGH010000002.1, read as the reverse complement.
CTTACGACGACGGCAAAGGACTTGAATAGTACGTTCAAGCTCTTTGTCACGACCAATAAGAGGATCGATACCACCAACTTTTGCTAACTGGTTTAAGTTCGTGGCAAAGTTCTCTAATCGTTCTTCTGCTGGAGTCTCTGCACGGGATTCATCACTTAACTCATTGTTGCTTTGTGATAAATCATCATTACTTTCTTTGGTTGTACCGTGGGAAATGAAGTTAACAATATCAAGGCGGCTAATATCGTTTTTCTTAAGTAAGTAAGCAGCGTGTGATTCTTGTTCACTAAAAATAGCAACAAGCACGTTGGCGCCCGTTACTTCACTTCGCCCAGAAGACTGAACATGGAACACTGCACGTTGCAGCACTCGTTGAAAGCTCAATGTCGGTTGAGTTTCTCTGCTTTCATCATCAGCAGGAATTAATGGTGTCGTTTGATCGATGAAGGAATCAAGCTCTTTACGAAGAGCTTCAATATCAGCTCGGCAAGCAAGCAAAGCTTCACGTGCTGCAATATTTTCTAATAGTGCCAACAGCAAATGCTCTACCGTCATAAATTCATGACGTTTTTCTCTTGCACGAGCAAATGCACCATTCAAGCTTGCTTCAAGTTCTTTATTTAACATAGGCACCTCCCCTTAAAACCACCTTTGGTGGCGTGCCAGAACAAGCCTAAGCCTGCTCCATCGTACACAGTAGTGGATGTTCATGTTCTCTAGCGTACATATTTACTTGAGCGACTTTCGTTTCTGCCACCTCAGCGGTATAGGTTCCGCATATCGCTTTACCATCATAATGTACGGAGAGCATCAACTGTGTTGCTTTCTCCAAGTCCATAGAGAAAAATTTTTCTAGGATCTCAATTACAAAATCCATCGGCGTATAATCGTCATTATTTAAGATCACCTTATACATCGATGGTGGCTTAACTTTGGTTTTTTCCTTTTCTGCAATATCAGAATCGGGTGTTACCCATTCATATAACTTACTCATAATCGTGTCAACTTATAACTTAGGTAGAGAATCTCATTCTTAACAATCAGTTAGTTCTTATTTCATTCTACTGATATCAAAGTAGCTGAGTAAAAACATCCACCTATATACTCAGACTAATGCACCAATTGTATTCCAGCAAATAAAACATTTCTATCTTCATCTTCCGCTCTACGACTTTAGCCTAAAACCGTGGGGTTATTCGCTTTTATGTCAGCATGATTTCGTTTGTATTTATCCCCAATGACAAATCATATAAGTCTCATCTGATGCTGCTAGATTATTCCTAACTGTGATACTTAGGTGAAATGTTTCAATATGTCCGCAATTGCACTTGACTGTTGGCCTATTTTTACTAAAGTGTTACCTGTAGTGGATATAAACTGCATCTATAGCGCATTTAAATTCAATTCTTGGGGCGCTACTGATTCGATATGCAAGAGGGATGTATAGCATGGCAACAGGTACTGTAAAATGGTTTAACAATGCAAAAGGTTTTGGTTTCATTTGTCCTGAAGGGGAAGATGGCGATGTATTCGCGCACTATTCCACGATTCAAATGGAAGGTTACCGAACGTTAAAAGCAGGACAAACGGTTTCTTACGAAATTCAGGAAGGACCAAAAGGTTTCCATGCTAGTGAAATCACTCCTCTTGAGGGTGAAGCCGCTAAATAGGCAGTTCTATAGCAGGCAGAACTAAACTGACTAAAAGGGAGCTTATCGGCTCTCTTTTTGTTTTTAAGACTAAAACCCCCATACTAAATGCTAGTACCCCTCTTATAAAAAAAGCCCAGTAAAAACTACTGAGCTTTTAAACAATCAACCGATTTCAATTACATTTGCGAAATCATGTCGTCTGCAAATTCAGAACACTTACGTAGCTGAGCATCATCCATTAGACGTTCAAAATCATAAGTCACTGTTTTATTTGCAATCGCGCCTTCCATACCTTTAATAATAAGGTCTGCTGATTCTGTCCAGCCTAGGTGACGAAGCATCATTTCAGCAGAAAGAATTAATGAACCAGGGTTCACTTTATCTTGGCCTGCGTACTTAGGAGCGGTACCGTGAGTCGCTTCAAACAGAGCAATACCATCACCGATGTTTGCACCAGGTGCGATGCCAATACCACCAACTTGTGCCGCTAGTGCATCAGAAACATAGTCACCGTTAAGGTTCATTGTTGCGATTACGTCGTACTCAGCTGGACGAAGTAGAATCTGCTGTAGGAACGCATCAGCGATACAGTCTTTAACAACGATCTCTTTACCCGTGTTAGGGTTTTTGAACGTCATCCATGGACCACCGTCTAGCAGCTCAGCACCAAACTCTTCTTTTGCGATCTCGTAACCCCAATCTTTAAACGCACCTTCAGTGAACTTCATGATGTTACCCTTGTGCACAAGAGTTAATGAGTCACGGTCGTTGTCGATTGTGTATTGAAGAGCAGAACGAACAAGACGCTTAGTGCCTTCTTCAGACGTTGGTTTAATACCAATACCACAGTTATCAGAGAAACGGATCTTCGTTGCGCCCATTTCACCTTTCAGGAATTCGATAACCTTTTTAGCTTCTGGAGTATCTGCTTGATACTCGATACCAGCATAGATATCTTCTGAGTTTTCACGGAAGATAACCATATCTGTTAGTTCTGGATTTTTCAGAGGGCTCGGTGTACCAGTGTAGTAACGTACAGGACGTAGACATACGTATAGGTCAAGTTCTTGACGAAGTGCTACGTTTAGAGAGCGAATACCGCCACCAACTGGCGTCGTTAGTGGGCCTTTAATAGCGACATGGTAGTCACGTACGAAATCTAGTGTTTCAGCTGGTAGCCAAGCATCTTCACCATAGATTTGAGTTGATTTTTCACCCGTGTAGATTTCCATCCACTCGATTTTACGAGCACCTGAGTATGCCTTCTCAACTGCTGCATCAACCACTTTAATCATTGCCGGGCTAACATCAATACCGATGCCGTCACCTTCAATGAAAGGAATGATAGGGTTGTTAGGTACAATTAGTTTACCGTTGCCGTCTACAGAGATTTTTTCACCTTGGGCAGGTACAACTACTTTACTTTCCATTTAATAATACTCCTAGCGTCCATTTGTTATCTTTTTGTAAGATGCGCGCAAAACATAGCAGATAATTTAACTACACGCCAATCAAGATATTTCCGTATAATACCCGCGTCACATTTGTTACATGTTAAAAGAATCGACTACTTATGAAGCCAAAAGTTCACTCAAGCCAGCAACCACGCCCTAAAAATGGACGCAGACCATCTCGTGTACGTAAAACTGAAAAACGCCAACGCGGCCCACAAAAAATAATTTTATTTAACAAACCATTTAATGTTTTGACACAATTCTCAGGCCAAGAGAGTGATACGACACTTGCAGATTTCATTCCCGTAAAAGATGTTTACGCAGCGGGAAGACTGGATAAAGACAGTGAAGGTCTCTTAATTTTAACAAATGATGGCGCTTTGCAGGCCAAGTTAACTCAGCCTAAATCTAAATCACCTAAAACATACTGGGTGCAAGTTGACGGTGCACCAACCGAAGCGGATTTAGATAAACTGCGCAGAGGCGTCGAATTAAAAGATGGCATGACCCTCCCTGCAAAAGTGGAAATCATGGCGGAGCCTAACGTATGGGATAGAAACCCTCCGGTTCGATTCAGGGCAAACATTCCAACAACTTGGTTAGCAATTACGATTCACGAAGGTAGAAATCGTCAAGTGCGACGAATGACAGCCTATATTGGTTTCCCTACCCTACGTTTAATTCGCTATAAAATGGCAGATTGGACCGTAGCGGATCTTGCTCCGGGCGAATGGAAAGAAGTCACTTTATAAAGGGCTACAACTTTCCAATCACACTCATTCACAAATAATCATAGTGTGATTTCGATCTCTATCTGTTTCCTTTGTTTGGTTTCTGATAGAATCCGTTTTCGGAATTCATGTGATATTTAATAGAGATAAAATGTCAGACAACAGCCAGAAAAAAGTAATCGTCGGCATGTCCGGCGGAGTCGATTCTTCCGTGTCAGCTTACCTGCTAAAACAGCAAGGGTATCAGGTCGAAGGCCTGTTCATGAAAAACTGGGAAGAAGACGATAACGAAGAATATTGCACAGCCGCAGAAGATTTAGCGGATGCTCAAGCTGTATGTGACAAATTGGGTATCACACTCCACACCATTAACTTTGCTGCAGAATATTGGGACAATGTCTTTGAATACTTCTTAGAAGAATACAAAGCTGGCCGTACACCAAACCCAGATATTCTTTGCAACAAAGAAATCAAATTTAAAGCTTTCCTTGAATTTGCAGACGAAGTGTTAGAAGCAGATTACATTGCCATGGGACACTACGTTGATCGCACTTTCCCAACTCAAGATGGCGAGCTACCTCAAATGCTGCGTGGCAAAGACAGCAATAAAGATCAAAGCTACTTCTTGTACACATTAAGCCATGAGCAAATTGCCCGAAGCTTATTCCCTGTCGGTCAAATCGAAAAACCAGAAGTGCGCCGAATTGCTGAAGAACAAGGGCTAATTACAGCTAAGAAAAAAGACTCTACGGGTATTTGCTTCATCGGCGAACGTAAATTCACTGAGTTTTTATCAAAATACCTGCCAGCACAGCCAGGCAAAATTGAAACCCCTGAAGGTAAAGTGATCGGTGAACACCAAGGGCTGATGTATCATACCCTTGGCCAACGTAAAGGACTTCACATTGGCGGCCAAAAAGGTGGCGGTGGTAATGAAGCGCCATGGTTTGTTGCTGAAAAAGATTTAAAGCGTAATGTGCTGATTGCTGTGCAAGGCAAAGATCACCCACTACTAAAATCGAATGGCCTATTGGCTTCTCAACTTCATTGGGTTGACCGTAAAGCCATTAAAGAGCCATTAGTTTGTACAGTGAAAACTCGTTACCGCCAAACAGATGTACCATGCACCATCATTCCGGTTGATGATGAAAATATCAAAGTCATTTTTGATGAAGCTCAAATCGCTGTCACACCAGGACAGTCTGCTGTATTCTATAAAGACAATGTCTGCCTAGGTGGCGGCATTATTGAAGCGCGTATTTAAGGAGTAACCACCGTGGCTAATACTTTGTTTGACCGAACTGTCGCCTTTGCTGGCTTATGCCAAGCGGCAACATTAGTACAGCAAGTTGCCCGAGATGGTCGCTGCGATCAAGATGCACTAGAAACCTCTTTACGCGCGATTCTTGCCACTAATCCAGACAGTACTGCTGCTGTATTTAATGGCGAGGAAAATTTACGAGTTGGTCTGGAATGTTTGGTCAAAGATTTCGACAACTCACCATCAGGTAGTGAATTAACTCGCTACCTGATCAGCTTAATGGCCTTAGAACGCAAATTAAGTGCTCGTAGAGATAGTATGTCACAACTGGGCGATCGTATTCAGACCACTGATCGCCAGTTAATGCACTTTGATTTGCACGATGAACAAATGCTGAGCAACATTGCCAGCATCTACTTAGACGTGGTCAGCCCATTAGGCCCACGAATTCAAGTATCAGGCACCCCTGCTGTCTTACAACAACCAACAAACCAGCATAAAGTAAGAGCTTTATTACTCTCTGGTATCCGCTGCGCTGTATTGTGGCGACAGGTTGGTGGTAAGCGACGTCATCTTATTTTTGGCCGTAAACAGATGGTTGATCAGGCCAAAATCATTCTAGCTAGAATCTAAACACTCACAATTCAGGAGAGACGAAATGGAACTGTCAGCTTTGACTGCTGTTTCCCCGGTCGATGGCCGTTACGGAAGTAAAACGATTGCGTTACGTAGTATTTTTAGTGAGTATGGTCTCCTAAAGTACCGTACAATCGTGGAAATTCGTTGGTTACAGAAGCTTGCAGCCACAGATGCGATTGCAGAGGTACCTGCATTCAGCGCCGAAGCAAATCAATTTCTTGATAAAATTGCTGCTGAGTTCAATGAAGAAGATGCACAACGCATCAAAACCATTGAGCGTACAACTAACCATGATGTAAAAGCAGTTGAGTATTTTCTAAAAGAAAAAGTTGCTGAAGTTCCTGAATTACACGCAGTAAATGAATTCATTCACTTTGCATGTACTTCAGAAGACATCAACAACACTTCTCACGCATTAATGCTAAAAGAAGCGCGTGATACGGTTATTCTGCCAGAAATCCGCAACGTAATTGATGCGATTAAAGGGCTAGCAGAAGAATACCGCGATATCCCTCTACTATCTCGTACGCACGGCCAACCTGCTTCTCCATCTACTATGGGTAAAGAAATGGCGAACGTTGCTTACCGTATGGAACGTCAATACAAGCAAATCGCTAACGTTGAGATCTTAGGTAAAATCAACGGTGCTGTAGGTAACTACAACGCTCACCTATCGGCTTACCCAGAAGTAGACTGGCATCAATTCAGTGAAGAGTTCATCACCGAGTCTCTAGGTGTTACATGGAACCCTTACACAACGCAAATTGAACCACACGATTACATTGCAGAGCTATTTGATGCAATCGCACGTTTCAACACAATCTTAATTGACTTTGACCGTGATGTTTGGGGTTACATTGCCCTAGGTCACTTCAAGCAAAAAACCATTGCTGGTGAGATCGGCTCGTCAACCATGCCGCATAAAGTTAACCCAATTGATTTTGAAAACTCAGAAGGTAACTTGGGCCTAGCAAATGCTGTACTTGGCCACTTAGCGCAGAAACTACCAGTATCTCGCTGGCAACGTGACTTAACTGATTCAACGGTTCTTCGTAACCTAGGTGTTGGTTGTGGCTATGCCATCATTGCTTACACGTCAACGCTAAAAGGCATCAGCAAGTTAGAAGTAAACCAAGCTGCACTAGAAGCAGAACTAGACAAAAACTGGGAAGTACTGGCTGAACCTGTGCAAACAGTAATGCGTCGCTACGGCATCGAAAAGCCATATGAGAAGCTGAAAGAGCTAACTCGTGGTAAACGTGTAGATGGTGAAGGTATGCGTGAATTCATCGACGGCCTAGAACTGCCAGAACATGAAAAAACACGTATGAAAGAGATGACACCAGCAAATTACATCGGTGATGCTGTTAAGCTAACTGATAAGCTGTAATCTTACGCAAACTTCATAATTAAGGTTGGTCACTTGGCCAACCTTTCTTTTATTCTCAATTCTTCAGCCAGTCTGTTAAAATTACCAACACTTATATCAAGACTTAGGCTTCATCTCTCATGTACCAACTCTCTTTTTCCCTTGAAGAATTCCTTTCTGAATATTGGCAAAAAAAGCCAACAATCATTAAAGGTGGCTTTAAAGACTTCCAAGATCCACTCACACCTGATGAACTAGCGGGACTAGCAATGGAAGAAGAAATTGATTCTCGTTTTGTGTCTAATCTCGATGATAATTGGGAGGCCAAACATGGCCCGTTTGATGAATCTCTGTTTAATGATTTACCAGAAACGAATTGGTCTATTATCGTTCAGGCCGTAAACCACTGGCACCCAACGGCAGCCAAACTTGTTTCTCCATTCCGCCAACTTCCAAATTGGCTCATTGATGACTTAATGATCAGCTATTCAGTCCCTAACGGTGGCGTAGGTCCACACATCGATCAATATGATGTATTCATTACTCAAGGGATTGGTAAGCGCCACTGGCGTGTTGGTGCCAAAGATGAAGGACAATACGAAGAAACTTGCCGTCACTCAGTGCTAAGACAAATCACAGGCTTTGAACCGATCATTGATGACGTTTTAGAGCCGGGAGATATTTTATATATACCACCAGGCTTCCCGCATGATGGTTATGCCTTAGAGCCATCAATGAGCTACTCTGTTGGCTTCCGCTCTCCTAAAGAACAAGAACTACTCAGTGGTTTTGCCGACTTTATCATTGCCAATGATCAAGGGGATGAGCACTACCACAACCCAGAGTTAAAAACACAAACTAATGCAGGAGCTATCCAAGCATCAGATCTTACTATGCTCTCTGAAATGCTTTCCAAAGCCTTAGAAGATAAAAACAGCATCAAAGACTTCATGGGTGAATACCTAAGTCAATCACGTCATGAGCTAGATATTATCGCCGCAGAACCACCTTGGCAGAACAGTGAAGTATACGACTTCTTAGCCAGCGGTGAGACATTAAGCCGATTAGGCGGTTTACGTGCTTTTTACCACCCAGATCAAGCGAATATTGTTTATATCAACGGTGAAAAATACCAACTGCCACCTGAACTGGCACCAGCAGCAAAAGCATTGTGTGATAATGAGTTAATCAACCAAGAGTTACTTGAAACACACCTAGACAATCCCGCCTTTATTGCCATGCTAACCCAATTGGCTAATCAAGGCTTATGGTTCCCTGCAGACGAATAACACAAATCAGATATAAAAAAGCCGCTATTGTCATAAAACATAGCGGCTTATTAATGACTTATTAGAAGTCAGTTATACCTTAAACTGCCCCACCAAACTTTGCTGCCTGGATGAAAGGTCCGAAATATCTTGCCCTACACGTTCAGAAGCTGCTGCCTGATCTAAGATCTGCTGGCTCAAATCACGTATATTCGACACATTACAGTTAACTTCAGTTGATACTGACTGTTGCTCTTCTGCAGCACGAACAATTTGGCTATTCATATCTTGTATCGCAGCAACCGATTCAGAAATATCCCCTAAACGATCCACTGCACGTTTCACTTGCTCAGCCGTTTCTACCGCTAAATGATTACCTTCAGAAATGGCCGTTACTACGCTTCGCGTTCCAGCTTGTAGTTGCTCAATAACTTGACGAATTTCACCAATAGAATCGTTAGTTCGGCTAGCAAGTTGTCTTACTTCATCAGCAACCACAGCAAAGCCACGGCCTTGTTCACCAGCTCGTGCCGCTTCAATGGCTGCATTTAATGCTAATAAATTCGTTTGTTCTGAGATGCCTTCAATAACCGATAAAATATCATTAATGTTAACGCTGTTTTTCTCAAGTTCCGTCGCAACAGGCACTGCTAAAGCCATACGCTCAACAAGCTCTTGCATAGATTGTGCAGATGCTTCAACCACTGATTGACCAGACTTCGCGGACTCATCAGCTTCACCAGCCGCTTTTACAGCCATATCGGCATTATCCACCACTAAAGATGCGGTTTGAGTCATCTCTTCGGACGCAGTAGCCACCATATCAATTTCACGGAACTGAGCCTCACTGCCACTTCGAGACGTTGTGGCAATGTTGGTTGCTTCTGTTGAAGTATTTCCCATTTCATCGGTAGTGTCGATAACCTGCTTAATGGTCGATTGAAGCTTATCTAAGAAGCGGTTAAACCACGTTGCAAGCTGACCGATTTCATCATCCGACTTTACATCTAAGCGTTGTGTTAAATCCCCCTCTCCTGTTGCAATGTCTTGTAAACGACGGACAACTTCACGAATTGGAGTCACTAATTTAAACGACGCCAGCCAGATAATTAATAAACCAAGGGTCGTGAATACGACACCAGTAATCATCTGGGTACTGATGGATGTTTCCACTTGCTCTTCAATAAGGGTGTTTAAAGAAGTGGCATCACTCAAAATACTCTCACGTGGCATTTTCATCACCACTCCCCAATAACTGCCACTTAGCTCAATCGGAGTAAATACATAGAGCCATTTTCCATCATCACTCCATCTTGCTTGTTTTTTACCCTGACTTATCCATGACGTTAACTGAGCTGGCATACCATCTTGCGTAGACACAACTGACCCCAATCGAGCTGGCGTCGAATCCCAGGCAACTAATCCACGATTCGCACTCACTACACTCACAGAGCCAGCGCCATGAAACAAAGCTTGATCGGCAACTTGAACGTACTCTTGCAGCGCATCAACTTTAAGGTCGATCCCCATCACACCGATTACCTTCCCTTCTTTCACTAAAGGAACCGTAATTGAGCTGATAAGATTAACTTTGCTCTGATTATCAAACTTATAGGGGTTTAATACACACATACGATTATTGTTCAAACTGCATGTATACCATGCGTTTGCTGCATCACCGCTGCTGGCAATACTAGAGTCTGCTATTTCAGCCTCTGTGATCACCTTAAGTACAGCTTCTTTAGAGCTATCTAATTTCGACCAATATGGTGCAAAACGTCCTTTACCATTTGAACTCACGTAATCGGCATCATGATAATTGCTGTCTTCTCCATCCAGTAACTCTGGTTTAAAAATCACAAAAGCACCGTAAATATTTTCGAAGCGCTCCACAGAACGACGAAGCAATTCACTAATAGACCCACGTAATTCAGAACTGTTGGTGTAATTTTCTTCTGCATTTTGTTGGATAAATAGGATGCTTTCCGCCAACATTTCAGCACGATAGCTCGCTTCATCTAAATACTGTTGTACCACCCTTGCTTGAGCACTGGCTTCACTCAGTAATAGCTGTTGAGATTTATTGGAAACAAAATCTGCACTCTGTTCTTGAATCACAACTTGATTTGAAATGGAGGAATAAAGAGAAAAGCCAATCAGAGAAATAGCAGTTAAAAGAAGGCAGGAGCCTGCAATAAGAGTAATTTTCCATTGAACTGATAACGATCGCATGTCTGACATCCTTGTGCTCTGCGTTAATTACATACACTATCCATCTCATAGCGCACGCATAAAACTGGTTTAATAGCGCTCACATCCATAAGCTAGTCAATTGATTTAATAAGAAAAAGGCAATTAACAAAGCGATAGTAACTTTGTTGACTGCCTTTTACAAAAGCTCGACTTATTAATTTGACAACAACCCAAAAAAAGCGCGGTAGGAAAATGTTTACCGCGCTTAGGCCTTGTCACAGGCTGAATTAATTCACCAATAAGCAAGAAACAGAATGAACGTCATCCCCTTTCAAACCAGGTTTTGTTTGGCTACATTCTGCCGTTGCCACTGGGCAACGAGTTCGGAATACGCAACCTGATGGTGGGCTAATTGGCGACGGTAAATCACCTTCTAACATTTGCACCGATTTTCCTCTTTCGATCTTAGGATCTGGAATAGGAACGGCAGACATCAGCGCCTTCGTGTATGGGTGTTGAGGATCAGCAAATAAAGCCTCCGACTCCCCAAGCTCAACAGCGTTACCTAAATACATAACTAGAACGCGATCTGAAATGTGCTTAACAACTGACAAGTCATGTGCAATAAAGACTAAACTTAAGCCTAATTCTTTTTGCAGCTCTTTCAGCAGATTAACTACCTGAGCCTGAATCGATACATCCAGAGCAGAGACTGGTTCATCACAAATGATCATCTTAGGCTTTAAAATCAATGCACGAGCAATACCAATACGCTGACACTGGCCACCAGAAAATTCATGTGGGTAACGGTTAATTACGTTAGGCAATAAACCTACCTTATCCATCATGTATTTAACTTGGCTTTTTACTTCTTCCTTAGATAAATCAGGATAAAAAGTTCGTAGTGGCTCAGCAATAATATCGCCAACAGTCATACGCGGGTTAAGCGATGCCAAAGGATCTTGGAAAATCATTTGGATTTCTTTACGCTTTTCACGCATCGCTTCATGCTCAAGCTTAGTCAAATCTTGACCAAGCCAAACAACATTACCTTCCGTAGCTTCAACTAAACCAATGATGGCACGAGCAAAAGTTGATTTACCACAACCCGACTCACCAACAACACCTAATGTTTCGCCTTCATACAAACGAACATTTACGCCATCAACCGCTTTTAAATTTGCAGGTTTTGCCCATGGCCAAGCCGATTTAGAAGCAATGCTGAAGTGCACTTTTAAATCGTTAATATCAAGTAATAATTTCTTTTCTGTATCCATTACCAAGCCTTCCAATCAGAGAAACACGCGCGAGAACGACCTTCATCAAATGGTGTCAATATAGGTGCTTCTTTTCTACATTGATCCGACACACGGTGGCAGCGCTCTTGATAAGGGCAACCAACAGGAAGACGAAGTAAGTTAGGCGGATTGCCCGGAATCGTCGGTAGGATCTCACCTTCCGTATCCAGACGTGGAATCGCTTTTAGCAAACCTTCTGCGTATGGGTGACTTGGGTTATAGAAAATATCATTTACTGTACCGTACTCCATTGTACGACCAGCGTACATAACAAGTACTTTGTCACAACTACCTGCCACAACCCCAAGATCATGGGTAATCATGATAATTGCTGTATTGAATTCGTCTTTTAGCTCATTCAATAGATCCATGATCTGAGCCTGAATCGTTACGTCTAACGCTGTTGTTGGCTCATCAGCAATAAGCAGTTTAGGGCGACACAACAGTGCCATTGCAATCATTACACGCTGGCGCATACCACCAGAGAATTCATGCGGGTACATCGAAATACGTTTACGTGCTTCTGGGATTTTTACCGCTTCAAGCATGCGAACAGATTCTTCAAATGCTTCTGCTTTACCCATGCCTTTATGAAGCATCAATACTTCCATTAACTGATCACTCACCTTCATGTATGGGTTAAGTGACGTCATTGGATCTTGGAAGATCATGGCAATTTGTTCAGCACGCACTTTATTCAGCGATTTTTCAGGAAGGTTAAGGATTTCGTTTCCTTCAAACTTAGCACTGCCTGAAATAATACCATTTTTTGCTAATAGGCCCATCAGTGCGAATACAGTCTGGGATTTACCAGAGCCGGATTCACCAACAATACCTAGTGTCTCACCTTGCTTTAGTGAGAAGTTTAAATCGTTTACTGCGGTGACAATACCGTCTTGGGTAGTGAATTCTACGCGCAGATCTTTGACATCTAATAAGCTCATCATTGCTTCCTTTATCTTTATTCTTATCTGTCTTTTGGATCTAGCGCATCACGCAAACCATCACCAACATAGTTAAAGCAGAATAATGTCACGACCATAAATGCAGCAGGGAAACCAAGTTGCCAAATTGCCACTTCCATTGTTTGTGAACCTTCTTGAAGTAGCGCACCCCAACTTGTCATTGGTTCCTGTACACCTAAGCCCAAGAAGCTAAGGAAAGACTCTGTAAGAATCATGCTTGGTACAAGTAGTGTTGAGTAAACCGCTACAATACCTAATACGTTCGGTACAATATGACGTGTAATGATTTTCCATTTGCTCACACCACATACATGGGCAGCTTCAATGAATTCCTTACTACGTAAGCTTAGTGTCTGACCACGAACAATACGAGCCATATCAAGCCATGCAATAGCACCAATCGCAACAAAGATCAGAATGATATTACGGCCGAAGAATGTTACTAGTACGATCACTAGGAACATGAACGGGATCGCGTAAAGGATCTCAAGAACACGCATCATTGCACGATCAGTTTTACCACCGATAAAGCCTGATGCCGCACCATAAAGAGTACCAATAAGAACCGCTACTAGTGCACCCATAACACCAACCATCAGTGATATACGACCACCGATAAGAGTACGAACAAACAGGTCACGGCCTAAACTATCAGTACCAAATAAGTGTTCTGCTGATGGCGCGGCATGCAAGGCATACCAATCCGTATCGTCATAAGCGTATTGACTGAACATCGGCACAAAAATAACGGCCAATGTGATTAAAAACAGTAGGAATAAGCTCACCATCGCCGCTTTATTACGCATAAAACGTACACGAGCATCCTGCCAAAGACTGCGACCTTCGATCTCTAAGTTTTCAGAGAACTTCTCAATCGCTTCTAAATTTTCTTTTTTCGTTAACATAGAATCCGTTCCTCTTCCCTAGTAGCGAATTTTCGGGTCGATATAAGCCAGTAAAATATCAACAATTGCGTTGAATAGAATGAATAAGAAACCAATTAAAATGGTCACACCCATTACTAGCGAGTAGTCACGGTTAAAAGCTGCGTTAACAAATAGCTTACCAATGCCTGGCAGGCCAAAAATAGTTTCGATAACAACAGAACCTGTAATGATACCTACGAATGCAGGGCCCATATAAGAAACAACAGGCAACATTGCTGGCTTAAGAGCATGTTTTACAACAATGTATTTGTAGCTTAAACCTTTCGCACGTGCCGTACGAATGAAGTTACTGTTTAGTGTTTCAATCATGCTACCACGAGTAATACGTGCAAAAGTGGCAACGTAAAGAAGAGACATACCTAAAATAGGCAGTAGCATGTATTGCAGTGAACCGTCATTCCAACCACCTGCTGGCAACCAACCAAGGTTGATAGAGAAAACGTAGATAAGAGCTGGAGCCAAAACAAATGACGGCATGACCACCCCGAGCATGGCGGTAGACATGATAATGTAATCAAACCAGGTATTTTGCCGCAGTGCCGCAATGGTGCCGATAAAGACCCCTAATACCACAGTGAAAATAAAAGCAAGGAAACCGATTTTTGCAGAAACAGGCAATGCGTCTGCAACAAGCTCATTTACGGTGAAATCCTTATATTTGAATGAAGGACCAAAATCACCCTGAATGATGTTGGTTAAATAAGTGGTGTATTGCTCAAATACAGGTTTATCAAGCCCATATTTCGCATTGATGTTCGCCATGACTTCTGGCGGTAATGGACGCTCACTTGAGAACGGGTTACCTGGTGCGAAACGCATCAGGAAGAATGATATTGTAATCAGCACCAACATGGTTGGAATTGCTTCAAATATCCGTTTTGCGATGAATTTAAACATAAACTCACTCTTCCAATCTGTGACAATTTAAATGTAAGTAAACACTACATGCAGGAGTTCTGCATGTAGCGCTTTGGTATTTATATTTATTTCTTGCTGATTATTTACTCAGCTTTGATATAAAGATCTTTTGAGAAGATTTTATCTTCAGCGTTGTTGACTGGGAAGCCACCAACATGAGGGTTCACTAGGCGAGCCTTAACATACTGATAGATAGGTGCAATAGGCATATCTTTCGCTAGCAGTTGCTCTGCTTTGATATATAATGCTTGACGCTCTTCTTCACTTGTAGATTTAAGCGCTTGATTCATTACCTTATCGTACTCTGAGCTATGGTACTTAGGATCATTTGAACTATTATTACTTTGCATTAATGATAAGAAGCTAGATGCTTCATTGTAATCACCACACCAACCAGCACGAGTTACATCAAAGTTACCTTGGCGACGAGTATCTAGGTATGTTTTCCACTCTTGATTTTCTAGCGCAACTTTAACACCTAGAGACTTCTTCCACATAGAACCGATCGCTACAGCAATTTTCTTGTGGTTTTCACTTGTGTTGTAAAGAAGTGTGAATTCTAGAGGGTTTGAAGAATTGTAGCCTGCCTCTTCAAGAAGACGTTTTGCTTCTGCATTACGCTCTTTTTGAGATAACTTACCGTAAGCTGGTAGCTCAGGGTTAAACGCAGCTGTGATCTCAGGTGTTAAGAAATAAGCTGGCTTCTGGCCTTGACCAAGTAGTGCTTTAGTAATGATGTCACGATCGATTGTATAAGACAGTGCTTGACGTACTCGTGGATCATCAAATGGTGGTTTCTTGTTATTGAAACCATAGTAATAAGAACACAAGTTACCTTGAATAGAAACAGATTCAGCATGTTGCTTCTTCAGGCGCTTAAAGTGCTCATTTGGTAATTCATTTGTAAAGTCAATTTCACCAGAAAGGAAACGGTTCATTTCCGCAACTTGGTTTTCAATTGGTAGGTACGTAACTTTGTTTAGGACGGTAGCTTCGTTATCCCAATATTTTTCATTACGCTTCAGAACAATACGCTCGTTCACTACCCAAGAGTCGATAAGGAATGCACCATTACCTACGAAGTTTTCTGGTTTCGTCCACTGGTCGCCAAACTTCTCAACAGTACCTTTATGAACTGGTTTAACTGTTGTGTGGCCCATCATCATTACGAAATATGGAACTGCACCTTCAAGTTCGATCACTAGAGTGTGATCATCTAACGCTTTAACACCTAACGTTTCTTTGTCTTTCTTACCTGCAATGATATCTGCAGCATTAACCATAGTGGTCATTTCAAGATACCAAGAGTATGGAGAGGCAGTTGCAGGATCAACAGCACGCTTGAAGCTGTATACGAAGTCTTCAGCCGTTACAGGATCGCCGTTAGACCATTTAGCATCTTTACGAAGGTGGAAGGTAAAAGTTTTGTTGTCTGCTGTTTCCCAGCTTTCAGCCACACCAGGGATGGTGTTGCCGTCGGCGTCTTGGTTCACTAGGCCTTCTAGGAGATCTCGAATTACGTGAGATTCTGGGGTGCCTTCTGTTTTATGCGGATCAAGAGAAGCAACTTCAGTACCGTTACCACGAACTAATTCTTGTTTATCCGCAAGTTTAACACCAGCAGGAACATCAGCAGCAGCAGCAGTAAATGATGTTGCGGCTACAGTAAGACCAGCGCCAAGTAGTAGCGCTTGGGTGATTTTATTCTTATACATGCATTAACTCCAATACATTTATTTGCATCCATGACGTCTTCCACGGGCAGGAACGGTATGCCACTTGTTATACACATTCAATCCGGAACTGCATAACATCAATGAAAGATTGACCAGAACACTATCAGGCATTGAAGTAATTTGCCACAAAATAGTCACAAAATACGCAATAATTTTTAATAAACCCCACCAAACCGATACAAAATATCGCTAATACCTTTTGAAATGGTTTATTTGCTTAATTAGCACTCAGTAAGTAGCAATAATCGCCAAATCGACCAATTAAAATACAAAAAGGAGCATCTTGTTCTGAATTTAAATAACTAACATAACATTTAGTCTATATTTATCACTCAAACCAGATTTATTCAGGCAAGCTTTAATTTACAATTATGTGATTTTTCTCGATCAAATTTAATAGGTATCAATTTTTGATTCTTACCATAACAAAAAAATGAACTTCGATATTTTGCATTAAAAACGGTCAAAAATAGCCAAAAATACACCATCGATTCCTCACTTTTAACGCTTAAAAAACACAAAGAAAAGATGAGCTTCATTCAGTAATTGTGATTTTATAAAACTAACCTTAATTAATTAATTTCGATCCATAGTGATTTTTTTTGTAACGAATTAACCCCCTATTTCAATTTCCTTTTAGCTGGATTCAAAAGCATGAAATTCCATTTTGCACAATTATGAATTACAGCAAACACTGAGCTTGTACCTCATTTTATTTGAAATAAATAAATTGCAACCCTACAACTTACTGCAATTTTTCACTACAAATGAAGTTCACTCTCGGCTCTACATGTAGATGCCATTACAAGCCAATTCATTTACCACTATTTGTGTAAATGCATTTATCAAGGAATGAGAGAAATATGAAAGGCACATCTTTAAACCTCTGTGCTACAGCTGTCGCACTTGCTCTTGCTAGTCCAGCTTTCGCAGCCGCTCCTGGAGCTCCACAAATTCAATGGATGGACACTGACTTCGCAATCGTTGAGGTTAACCAAGCGGCTTCTGCTTACAAAGATCTAGTAACAGTAAAACCAGCGGCAGAAGTTCCTGTTGCATGGGATCGTTGGTCTGGTGAACCAGGTGAAAAGTGGAAAGTATTGCTCAATGGTCAAGTAGCATTTGAACAAGCTATTGCACCTTCTGCATCACAAAAAGCATCTGCAATTGTAAATGTAGCGAAAGGTGGCCAATACGCTTTAACAGTTCAACTATGTAATGGAACTGGTGCTGCTGAGCAATGTACTGAAAGTGCTCCTAAAAACATTGTTGTCGCTGACACGGATGGCAGCCACTTAGATCCACTGCCTATGAACGTAGATCCAAACAACAATACCTACGTTACACCGCCAAATACTGTGGTAGGTAGTTACTTTGTTGAATGGGGTGTTTACGGTCGTAAGTTCCCAGTAGATAAAGTGCCTGCACAAAACTTAACTCACATTCTTTATGGTTTTGTTCCTATTTGTGGACCAAATGATTCATTAGGTGAAATAGAAAACGGCAATAGCCTTGCTGCACTTAAGCGAGCTTGTGCTGGCACACCTGATTATGAAGTAGTCATCCATGACCCATGGGCAGCTGTTCAAATGCCACATCCACAATCTGGCCACGCTCACAGTACCCCATATAAAGGTACATACGGTCAGATGATGGCACTAAAACAACGCTACCCTGATCTAAAAATTGTTCCTTCTATCGGTGGTTGGACATTATCAGACCCATTCTATGACTTTGTTGATAAGTCAAAACGTGACATCTTTGTTGCTTCAACTAAGAAATTCTTACAAACATGGAAGTTCTTTGATGGTGTAGACATCGACTGGGAATTCCCTGGTGGTGATGGTGCTCACCCAACAAAAGGGGATCCAGTTAAAGACGGCCCTGCTTATGTTGCTCTAATGCAAGAATTGCGTGCAATGTTAGATGAGCTAGAAGCAGAAACAGGCCGTCAGTACGAGCTGACTTCTGCAATCGGTGCAGGCTACGATAAGATCCAAGATGTTGATTACGCAGCTGCGTCTCAGTACATGGATTACATCTTTGCCATGACATACGACTTCTATGGTGGCTGGAGTAATGAAGTAGGTCATCAAACGGCACTACATTGTGGCTCTCACCTGTCTCAAGGCGCATGTGATGGTACTGGCGTAGATGACAAAGGTGAGCCGCGTAAAGGCCCTGCTTATACAACCAGTAACGCTATCGATCTTCTTCTTGCTCAAGGTGTTGATCCTAAGAAACTTGTTGTTGGCGCTGCAATGTACGGTCGTGGCTGGACAGGCGTAACACGTGAAAGCATGACAGATCCAACTAACCCAATGACAGGTGTAGGTAACGGAAAAGTTGCAGGTTCTTGGGAACCAGGAGTTATCGACTATAAAGATGTCGTCACCAAATACATCAACAACAGCGCTGTTGAAAAAGGTTACGATGAAGTTGCAGAAGCACCGTACGTTTACGATCCAGCAACGGGTGATCTAGTCACTTATGATGATCGTCGCTCTGTACTTGCTAAAGGCGCTTATGTTCGTCAAATGGGCTTAGCTGGCTTATTCTCTTGGGAAATTGACTCAGATAACGGCGATATCCTAAATGCAATGCAAGACAGCTTAGCAACAACAACGCCTCCTCAAAATATGGATCCAGTAGCAAAAGCGGGCGTTGATCAAGTCGTAACAGCTCCTGCAGTTGTCACTCTAGATGCATCTGCATCAAAAGATCATGATGGCACAATTGCTAGCTATGCTTGGACACAAGTTTCAGGCCCTGCGGTAACCATCAGCAATGCAAATGCAGTGCAAGCTACTGTTAACTTAGGTGAAGTTGCCACGACAACTGTTTACCAGTTCTCCGTAACAGTCACTGATAACAAAGGTGCGAAAAGCTCTGACGTTGTTCAAGTAACAGCTAAAGCTGCTGGTACTGAGCCAAACAATGCGCCAGTAGCTAACCTAGTTGCTCCAGCAACAGCAAACGCAGGTGATGTAGTTGTAGTTGATGCCTCTTCATCGACAGATAAAGATGGTGACACACTTACTTATGATTGGACTGTTCCTGCGGGCGTTAATGCTACAGTTCAAGGTTCAAAAGTAACATTTACTGCTGCGGAATACACAGCTGATACTAACCTAGTATTTGCAGTTTCTGTGAGTGACGGAAAAGCAGCTTCAAGTGCATCTGCAACAGTTACCGTTAAAAAATCTGGTGGAACTACACCAGTATGTGACAACTTATGGGATACATCAGTTGCCTATAACGGTGGTGAACAAGTTTCTTGGGCTGGTAAAGTCTGGGAAGCGAAATGGTGGACTCAAGGTGATAACCCAGCAGAGTCTGGTCCTTGGGGAGTATGGAAAGAAGTAGGTGTTTCTAGCTGTAAATAATACCTATTGATATAACATAAAGGGCATCATAGCGATGCCCTTTTGCTTAAATGCGGTATTCTATATACTGAACCTTGATGATTTTTTAGTGCAATGGTAATTGCGCAACCCAAACAGGGTGCTGTTTCTCACAATGCTGACCACTGTCGACAAGACCTTTCAAGTAACCCATTCGGTGATGACCTTCCAGCAGGTTATAAGGGGCTACAAGATGTCGTCCATTCGTTGCAAACAAATCTTCTGAACACTCAAGCACAATAGGTGCAATGGGCCAAGTGCCTTGAGCCTGCATTTTTTGTACAAGCCAGCTGCGCTGGAAAATAGGGTTACTCATTCTACGGGTCAGTTTACTAATCACATCTTGATGTGGGCTGTGAATTTTAGCCAACACATCTTCCGTCGACCACCACTGCTTTTCAAACTGCATCGCTTGAAAATCCAACCACCCCCAGTTACATAACACCGCTTTCCAATGCCGATATACCCATTGCTCTAAAACCTCATCGGGAAATTGCGGTAAGGCATCATGGGCTCTTTCTCGCCATTCTCCCCATGCTTCACAATTTCGCTCACCGAAGCCTTCGGGGGCAATGTCATAAAGTAAACGATCGCTCCTGATCATAAAATCCCCCTTCAACACCAATAAATACTCATTCAAATTTTATGCTTATTTATATAACAAAGCAAAGTTATTGCCTACATCTTAGTCACTATAATGCATAAAAAGAAACCATTAAAAATCCTTCAGGTACAAAAAAGGGCAGCCATCGCTACCCTTTCATTTCACTGTTATAAATAAACTCTCTAGTTTATCTACTTTAAGTGCTCAATCCTTTGAGTTAGTCATTATTTTGCCAACGCTCTGCGGCCAGACTATCTGAATCACGAGATTCTACCCATCTGGTGTTATTTTGCACGCGTTCTTTTTTCCAAAATGGCGCTTTTGTTTTTAAGTAGTCCATAATGAACTCACACGCCTCAAAAGCATCACCACGGTGAGCGCTAGAAACCCCCACAAAAACAATTTGATCACCAAGGTCAAGATCTCCTACCCGATGAATCACACGCACTTGCAATAAAGACCAACGCTGTTTTGCTTGTTTTACAATGTCAGCTAGCGCTTTTTCCGTCATTCCCGGGTAATGCTCCAGGGCTAACCCCTGAACTTCATCACCTTGATTAAAGTCGCGTACTTTTCCGATAAAAGTAACAACGGCACCTGCACTAGTACCTTCAGACAAATGCTGATATTCATCCGCCAATGAAAAGTCTTGAGTTTGAACCGAAATCATATCACCCACCTGTAACTGGAGGGAAAAATGCCACTTCATCACCATCTTCAATCGGTGACTCTAGCGAGCTGATCGTTTGATTAACTGCCACCAGCAATTTACCTGGCTCTAATGCCAACTGCCATTTATCACCTTTATCAGCCAATTCAGCTCGTAATGTTTCAACACTTGAATAATTAGCTGAAAGTTCTAGGCTATCAACGCCAACAAGCTCACGGGTCTGAGCAAAGAACAAAACTTTAATCATGCGTCCGCCTTAAAATGTCCTGATTTACCGCCCGTTTTTTCTAATAAACGAACCTGACCGATCACCATGTCTTTTTGTACTGCTTTACACATGTCATAAATAGTTAAAGCAGCAACCGATGCCGCAGTCAACGCTTCCATCTCAACACCCGTTTTTCCTGCCAACTTACAACATGATTCAATGCGTACCATATTTTCAGCTTCAATCGCTTCAAGCTGAACCTCAACTTTAGATAACAATAAAGGATGGCACAATGGGATCAAATCCCACGTCTTTTTAGCCGCTTGAATACCTGCAATACGTGCAGTAGCAAACACATCACCTTTATGGTGCTGGCCTGAAACAATCAATTTTAAAGTTTCTGGGGCCATATGAATAAAAGCTTCTGCACGCGCTTCACGAACCGTCTCTGCCTTAGCAGACACATCGACCATGTTTGCTTCACCTGAAGCATTAATATGAGTGAAATTTGTCATAATAAAATCTATTTACGTAAGTGAGGCATAAAGTTACACGGGCGATGGCTTGCATCTAACTGTTCTTTAATGATTTTAGTCCATGCTGTACGACAAGCGCCGGTTGAGCCTGGCATGGCAAAAATGACTGTATTATTTGCAAAGCCCGCAATCGCACGAGACTGAATAGTAGATGTGCCAATTTCTTCATAGGAAACCGCACGAAACAACTCACCAAACCCTTCAACTTGCTTATCAAACAGTGGGGTTAACGCTTCAGGGGTACTATCACGAGAGGTAAAACCAGTACCACCAGTAATCATAATGGCTTGTACGGATTCATCTGCAATCCACTGTGAAACAACAGCGCGTAGCTGATAAACATCGTCAATAACAATTTTCTTATCAGCTAGAATATGTCCCGTATCTTGAAGCTGTTCAGCGAGATAACGACCTGATGTATCATTTTCCTCAGTGCGAGTATCAGAAACCGTAAGCACAGCAATGCGTGCAGCCTCAAATTCATTGACAGCATGACCCATATTACTTTCCTTTAAATTATTGTCTGACCATAATCTTGGTTATGGTTAAAATGTTATTTGAACGGACTAACCGCCAATTGACGCTAAATGTGGTGTCATACCAGCATTTCCATCATGAAGGAAATGCCCCACCGCTTTATTTTGTAATTGCCCTTGGATACGCTCTATTAACACTTCTTGCTGCGAGTCATGCTCCAATAAATCACGAAGCTCAACACCGTGATCCCCAAACAAACACATGTGCAGCTTACCTTTAGCAGAGACACGTAAACGGTTACAGCTTTGGCAAAAATCTTTTTCGTAAGGCATGATGAGTCCAATCTCACCTAGATAGTCTGGGTGAATGAAGACTTGTGCTGGACCATCGTTACTGCTTCTTGCTTTTAATAACCAACCGTTAGCAATCAAGTGATTTCGAATACTGACACCTGACTGATGGTGCTTCTGAAACAGGCTATCCATTTCACCTGTCTGCATTAACTCAATAAAACGCAGTTGTATCGGACGGGTTTTAATCCAGTTAAGAAAAAGAGGAAGCTCTTGAGAGTTAAGATCCTTAAGCAATACCGTATTAATTTTGACTTGCTCAAACCCCACCTCAAACGCCTTATCAATGCCAGCCATCACTTCGTGAAACTTATTCTCACCTGTAATTTGGTAAAACATATTTGGGTTTAAGCTATCAACACTAACATTAATATTGGTTAGACCAGCTTCTCGCCAAGCCCCAACCTGTTTTTCCATACGATAGCCATTAGTCGTAGTAGCTACCTTATTAATACCAGACTGGGAGGCAACAGTGTTGATAATGTCGACAAAATCACGGCGTAAACTTGGTTCGCCGCCAGTAATCCTAACTTTTGAGGTACCACAAGAGGCAAACGCACTCACGACTCGTTTGATTTCATGAATATCAAGGAATGCAGACTTATGTTTATTGTCCGGTTTATAACCATCTGGTAAACAGTAAGTACATTTAAAATTACAGACATCTGTAATGGACAGCCGCAAGTAATAGAACTTTCGGCTATAACTATCTTCAAATTGTTGCGCCACGGAACACCTTTCCAAACACGGGAGGCCTGTTCATTTCCAAACAAACCCTTGTGACCGAATTGTCACTGGCTCTATCTACATATTGAGTGGTTCATAGTTAAGTAAACAACTTAGCAGTTAGAGCTCGGAGTTATGGCAACCATAAAAATGGTGCTGTATCTATTAAAATACTCAATACCACCACTCTTTTCTATGATCTCACCCCAAATTTCTTCATTTTTTACCATCCTCTCCAAAATGAACAATACTAACCATACTCCCTTAGTCATATACAAAGGTTGGAGGTAATCATGTCTGATATTACAGAATTCCCAAATGTTGATGATATTGCTCTGTTTTTACAGCATGAGCATGGTATTAGCAGTGAGAAAGCCCATATTGAAGCCCAGCAAGTAATAGAAGGGTTCCAAGATATGGCAAATAAAGGGTTCATTAAAGGTTGGTATTTTGATCACAATGGGCATTTATCGCTTTTGCCTTGTGACGGAATTCTTCCTCTTTTGAAATAAACTGTTTTAAATTGCGAATAATGAAATGCAATTTGCAACTGCATATTTGCACTATGCACATAATTGACTTAAAACAGCCACTTATTTTCAGAAAAAAATAGGCACTCACCTTGCAATAGGTTGACTATCAATTCAATGTAAGAGTGAGTGCCATTATGACAATAAGACTACCTTTACTATTTAATAAGCAGCACGTCTTACCTTCTGGCCGAATTCCAATTCGTATCGCCCCTGGGCTTCAGATGACCTCTCTAAAAGAAGCATTAAAATCACCTGATGGCTTTGGCGTATGCATGTACGAAGAGCGTGAAAATGACAATCGCTTTTATGTCATTGGTACTAGAGTCACTGTAGAAGACTTTTACACAAACGATGATGGTTCATTAGGCATTACAGTATACGGCCATGAGTGTTTTGAAATTTCTTCGTTTGAAAAGAATAGCGATGGTGTTTTCTTCGGGGAATGCGAAGCCCTTCCCCAATGGCCAAATGCCCAACTAAGCGAAAACCAGCAGCCTCTAGCCGACAAACTTCAACAGCTGTTTGATAAGTTTCCCGACCTAAACAATATGCATCACCATAAAGAATTCGATAACTTAAGTTGGTTATGCTTACGATGGTTAGAATTACTGCCAGTGCCAACCAAAGAAAAACAAGCCTTAATTAATACAGCATCCTGCTCTGCTACTTGTGATTACTTAATGAGCCTAATGCTCACACCACATTAAATGCGATAAAAAACCGACAAATAAATGTGAGATAAATTTAATTTTTAATGAAAATGTTTGTCGGTTCTTTCTTCTTGTATAAACTGAAGGAAACAATGTTCAGTTGAAAATCGCATGCACAACACACAATACAAAAATGCAACGCATAATAAAAAAGTCGTCGCCATCGGTGGTGGGCATGGCCTAGGACGCATGCTCGCCGCTTTACGCCACTTAGGTAAAAACGCTACAGGGATTGTCGCAACAACAGATAATGGCGGTTCTACAGGACGAATTAGGCAGTGCCAAGGTGGAATCGCTTGGGGAGACACCCGTAATTGCATTAATCAGCTTATTACCGAGCCTTCCATCAGCTCGATGATGTTTGAGTATCGCTTTAAAGGCGTCGGAGAGCTAAATGGCCATAATCTAGGAAATTTAATGCTCACCGCCTTAGATAACCTAAGCGTTCGTCCATTAGAAGCTATTAATCTCATTCGAGATATGCTGAAAGTAGAAACCCAAATAATTCCTATGTCAGAACACACATCGGATTTAGCGGCCATCACAAGTGACGGTCAACATATTAATGGTGAAACTAACGTAGATGACATGGCCGATATACCACAGCGCCTTTACCTAGAACCAACCGTTCCTGCCACATCAGAAGCCATTGAAGCAATCAAAGATGCTGATTTAATTTTACTTGGCCCTGGCAGCTTTTTAACTAGTATCATGCCACCATTATTATTGCCTGAGTTGGGTAAAGCCATTGGCACCAGTAAGGCACGAGTAGTTTTTGTTGAAAATCTATCGAAAGAACATGGTCCAGCGGGTGATATGCAGTTACCACTGATGCTTGAATGGTGTGAAAGAGCCTGTGGAGGACGAAAAGTGGATGCTTTACTCACTGACAAATCGTACCCAGAGCTGGGCCCTGAGTACGAATGCATCACAATGGATTTAGCCTCTGCAAATCATGACTGGCGACATGATCGCAATAAACTAAAGAATGCTATCGAGCAGCTGCTTTTGAGTTGCTAGTTTACGAAACTCAGTACCTGTGGTTTGCACTACTTGAATAAATTCATCTAAGTGGTGCTCAACCCACTCGCTCTGCTCCTGCTTCGCGCGCTCTTCGCACTCTAACGCCATTGCTGCCAACGGATCTGCGCCAAAGCTTCCTGCACTACTCTTAATTGAGTGACTAATTTCTCTTACATCGCCAATCGTTGGCTCGGAAATCAGCTTTTGGCTGTATTGTTCTAACTCATCACAAAATACATTGAGCAGTAATGCAATGGTTTCTTCCCCGACTTCTGATGCTAATTGTTTAATCGTCGCTTCATTGACACAACTTGCCATGTAATTTCTCCTACTGCGAATCTGCTACGGACTGCCAAGACTGCAGTTTTCTGTAAATAGTTGAAGGACTTACCTCAAGCAAACCCGCCGCCCTTGGTATGTTCCCATCACATGCATCAATAGCCTGCTCTATCGTTCTTTTTTCTACGACCCATAAAGGCTCAATAGCCTTTGGTTCATGACGTTCAATAACAACTGGTTCTTGTTCAGTATTCACCGCCCTAGAAAAAGAAGAATCTACTGATGCAACTTTCACTACAGATGCAATTTCAACACCAGTTTTTTTAGACAAAGGTGCCGGTAACATATCGATGGTTACCTGACTTCCTTTATTCAAGACAACCACATTACGTATGATGTTTTGCAGCTGCCTCACATTACCTGGCCAAGTATATTCAAGGAACCGCTCGATAACGGCTTGATCGAACTTAACAAAGTCTCGACCCTCTTCATGAGAGATGTAACCTAAAATGGCATGGGCAATTTCAATAACATCGTCACCTCTATCTCGCAGAGGAGGTAAAACTAACGGAATAACGTGTAAGCGATAGTACAAATCTTCCCGAAAACGCCCTTCTTGAACCTCTTGCCAAGGGTCACGGTTGGTTGCACACACAAAACGTACATCCACGGTTTTCATTTTAGAAGAGCCTACTTTTTGGTATGTACCTGTTTGAATAAAGCGTAATAATTTAGTTTGAAGATCCAAATCCATTTCGCACAATTCATCAAGAAATAGGGTCCCGCCATCGGCAAGTTCAGCTGCCCCTTCACGCTCGGTCGCGGCCCCAGTAAACGCCCCTTTTACGTGACCAAACAACTCACTCTCAATTAAATCTTTCGGTATTGCAGCACAGTTAATCGCAATAAAAGGCTTGTCACCCCTTGGGCTACCTGCGTGCACCGCTTCCGCGCAGACTTCTTTACCAGTCCCACTCTCACCGGTAATAAATACCGTAGCACGACTCGGCGCCGCAGAATCAATCACCCTATAAACAGCCTGCATAGGCAAGCTACTACCAATAAAGCCTTGATATTGATTACTGCCTTGCTCTTTAGAATCTTTATTGGCTAACTTTTTACTGGCTTTACGCAGTGCATTATTCACAGTCACACGTAAGCGATCTGCTTCACATGGCTTAATCAGAAAATCTTGTGCACCTAAGCGCATTGCTTCAACAGCAACATCAATAGAGCCATGAGCCGTCATGAAAACAACGGGAGTTTCAGGGTGAAGATCTCGAACCGCTGTAAGTACATCCATTCCAGTCATATCTGGTAAGCGTAGATCAAGCAAAATCAGATCAGGCTGCCTTGCAGTTACCTTGGCTATTGCCTCCGACCCTGTTGCTACTATTTCAACATTTAGCCCTAGAGGATTAAGGTAAGAACGGTATAAAGCTGCTACTGATGCCGTATCTTCTACCATCAATACATATTTTTTATTACTCGTATCATCCATGCTATTTCTCTCGCCTAGGCTATATTACTAATATGGTTAATAATAAATTTTGCCAGAAACCAATTCTCTTTCATTTTGCATTTTAGTAAAGGTTACGCAATTTGCATTGCATTTTGCAAAAGCATTTTTCAAATAATAGGAGAACATCCAATTTTTAACCAGAAAAAAGGGAAAAAAAGTTGGCACGCACCATGCAAACATATAAATGACCCTTTAAAAGCCAAAGGGTCACCTAGCCAACTGACGTTGTTAGTGAATACCTAATTCACATAAACAATAAAGCCAACCGAATTCATTGCGGTTGGCTATTTTTTTATCTGAAGCTTTTTTAGTTCAAAAAACGTACGATCTTGTCGATTGCTTCATTAGCTATTCACAATAAATTGTGCTCTTAGTTCTTCAATCTTATCCCGTGTTTCTGCCGCTTTTTCAAACTCAAGATTTTGCGCGTGTTCGTACATCATTGTTTCTAGTTTATTAATTTCTTTTTCAAGCTGCTGAGGAGTAAATACCGAATAATCCGCGCTTTGCTCCGCAATTTTAGAAAGCTCCATTTTAGGGGCCGACTTACGAGAACGAGGTTTGGTCACATCGCCTAACTCCATAATATCAGCCACACTTTTATTCAACTTCTGAGGCACAATGTTATTTTTAGCATTAAACGCTTGTTGCTTTTCACGGCGACGGTTCGTTTCATCCATTGCACGCTTCATCGAACCTGTAATTTTATCTGCGTATAAAATGGCTTTACCTTGAACATTACGAGCAGCACGACCAATGGTCTGGATCAATGAGCGCTCTGAGCGTAAAAAGCCTTCTTTATCTGCATCTAAAATTGCAACCAAAGAGACCTCCGGCATATCTAAGCCCTCACGCAATAAGTTGATACCAACAAGAACATCAAATTCCCCTAAACGAAGATCACGAATGATCTCAACTCGTTCTACAGTATCAATGTCGGAGTGAAGATAACGAACTTTCACACCATGATCGTCAAGGTACTCGGTTAAGTCTTCCGCCATCCGCTTGGTTAATGTTGTTACCAGCACCCGTTCATTAATTTTTTCACGAATACGAATTTCAGATAACAGATCATCAACTTGAGTCGCAACAGGGCGGACTTCTAACTCTGGATCCAGTAAGCCAGTAGGCCGAACCACTTGCTCTGCAATATCACTTCCTGACTTTTCAACTTCATAATTGCCTGGTGTCGCTGACACATAAATGGTTTGAGGAGCCAAAGACTCAAACTCATCAAACTTCATGGGTCTGTTATCTAACGCTGATGGTAAACGAAAACCATATTCCACTAATGTTTCTTTACGCGATCGATCGCCTTTGTACATAGCCCCAATTTGAGAAACCGTAACGTGAGATTCATCGATGATCAGCAAACCATCATGAGGCAAATAGTCAAACAATGTTGGTGGTGGCTCACCCTCTGCACGCCCACTTAAATAACGAGAATAATTTTCTATTCCTGAACAAAAGCCCAGCTCATTCATCATTTCAACATCAAACTGAACCCGCTGACTGACTCGCTGCTCTTCTACGAGTTTATTATTTTCAAGTAATTGCTTTTGACGTTGAGCAAGCTCTTGTTTAATTTGCTCAATAGCATCAAGTATTTTTTCGCGAGGGGTCACATAGTGCGTTTTCGGATAGATAGTACAACGAGGGATGTCTTTTTGGCTGACAACACCAGTGAGTGGATCAAACACACTAATACAATCTACTTCGTCATCAAATAATTCAATCCGGATGGCATCATGCTCAGATTCAGCTGGGAAAATATCAATCACTTCTCCGCGAACACGGAACGTACCACGCTCAAACGCCATGTCGTTGCGGCTATACTGCAATTCGGCTAATCGACGTAAAATATCGCGTTGATCAATAATATCCCCACGCCTTAGGTGGAGCATCATTTTCAAGTAAGAATCAGGATCACCTAAACCATAAATAGCAGATACTGATGCCACAATGATCACATCACGCCTTTCCATTAAAGCTTTAGTCGCAGACAAGCGCATTTGCTCAATATGGGCATTCACCGATGCGTCTTTTTCAATAAAGGTGTCTGTTGTTGGAACGTACGCTTCTGGCTGATAATAATCGTAATAAGAAACAAAATACTCCACCGCATTATTGGGGAAAAAGGCTTTCATCTCGCCATAAAGCTGAGCCGCTAATGTTTTGTTAGGAGCCATAATAAACGTTGGACGATTCACCTTTTCTATCACGTTTGCAATAGTGAATGTTTTACCAGAGCCTGTAACACCGAGTAAGGTTTGGTGTGCAAGACCAGCATCCAATCCCTGTAACAACTGATTTATAGCTTCAGGCTGATCACCTGCTGGCTTAAATTCAGATGCTAACTCAAATTTTTTATCCATGAACAAACCTCACCAAAATACCAACACTGTAAGTATATACACTACTATTGTGATGACTGTTCTATCACGAAGTCAATCGAAGTGTAGGAAACTTATTTGTAATGAGCAGAAGTGCTAGCATTCTGAAATACATTCGAGTAGTATTCCCCTCCCTAGCAAATCATTCTTTTCTATCTCTCTTACTGATAACCCAAGTTGTCAAGAGTTAATCCACTGCTTTTCCCCTGTTTTTGAATATTGGATTAAATATGACCATGTCACCACTGAGTCATAAAAAATCAAATTTCATCTAATTAATTATCGCCCCTAAATTACGCTATCTCTTTGATATTTATCTACCTATACAACTTATTACTATTGTGGATAAAATGTAGCTTTCCTTACTTATTTCGCGAATATCTACTTTTCTAATGGTCATTAACACAGTTATCCACAGTTTCAGTGGATAACTAACCTAAAACCTGAGACCCAAAGACTTCTATGTTGATCCTAAAAGATCCTAGCGATTTAACTTGCGATCATTAAAACCTAAATAATTAAGGAAACCTCCTTCCTGCTGTAGA
The DNA here is from genome assembly GCF_022347565.1 of Vibrio sp. Of7-15. Lineage (GTDB taxonomy): Bacteria > Pseudomonadota > Gammaproteobacteria > Enterobacterales > Vibrionaceae > NORP241. The sequence goes on along the minus strand of NZ_JAKRGH010000002.1, from coordinate 203,536 downwards.
ATCGTTACCTTGCAGAAAAACAAAACAAAAAGAGCAAAAAAACAACACTTAAATCATCGTGTTATTTTTTTTATTGACTGCAAGAAAATAGCTCGTTAATATCTGCCCCGCTTTCAAGCAATTCCCCCTTAGTTCAGTTGGTAGAACGGCGGACTGTTAATCCGTATGTCGCTGGTTCAAGTCCAGCAGGGGGAGCCAAATTTAAATGTGTTGATAAAATCAGTACATTACATTGTTCCCTGTTAGTTCAGTCGGTAGAACGGCGGACTGTTAATCCGTATGTCGCTGGTTCAAGTCCAGCACAGGGAGCCACATACTAAAGCCTCGTCACTCGACGAGGCTTTTTTTATACTTATTTTGAACTCCCTAGCCTTTTGATGCCGTAGCCTTAGTCCTTTGTATCTATTCACTTCTCTGGTTCGATTTCTTGATGCATAATTTATAATCAATTCGTCATAAAATACTGGCCTTTGCTCATTGATTTACCTCAATCAACCTAAAAACCTTAATGCTCAACGGTTGTTATGAAGGCAACAAAAACAGATAATAAGCAGATCTGTTTATAAACATTATAATGATGGTATGACTGAATACCTGCTACTACTGGTAGGCACTGTGTTGGTCAACAACTTTGTGCTAGTAAAATTCTTAGGCTTATGTCCATTCATGGGAGTTTCCAAAAAACTGGAAACGGCTATTGGTATGGGGTTAGCCACCACTTTTGTCCTGACACTGGCTTCTGTAAGTGCTTACTTAGTCGAAACCTATATTTTGGCTCCACTAGGTATTGTCTACTTACGGACCATGAGCTTTATCCTCGTTATCGCGGTCGTTGTGCAATTCACTGAAATGGTGGTGCATAAAACTAGCCCAACCTTGTACCGATTATTAGGTATATTCCTGCCACTAATCACCACCAACTGTGCGGTATTAGGGGTGGCGCTACTGAATGTAAATGAAAATCATAACTTCATTGAATCTATTATTTATGGTTTTGGTGCAGCAGCGGGGTTCTCATTAGTTTTAGTCTTATTTGCTGCCATGCGTGAACGAATCGCAGCCGCAGATGTGCCCGCGCCTTTTAAAGGAGCCTCTATTGCAATGATCACTGCTGGCTTAATGTCTCTTGCTTTTATGGGCTTTACTGGTTTGGTGAAGTTGTAATATGACCACAATATTTATTGCTGTTCTTGCCGTTGCAATATTAGCTGCAATCTTCGGGCTAATTTTGGGTTTCGCATCGGTAAGATTTAAAGTTGAAGCTGATCCTATTGTCGATCAAATCGATACCATCTTGCCACAAACCCAATGTGGACAATGTGGTTACCCTGGCTGTCGCCCATATGCTGAAGCCATTGCCAACGGTGATGACATCAATAAATGTCCTCCTGGCGGTCAAGCGACAATCGAAAAACTTGCGGATTTAATGGGCGTAGAAGTACAAGAATCTGCCCATGATGAAGACAAAAGCATCAAGAAAGTCGCTTTTATTCATGAAGATCAATGTATTGGTTGTACTAAATGCATCCAAGCTTGTCCTGTAGATGCCATTGTTGGGGGCACCAAAGCCCTACATACGGTAATTAAAGATGAATGTACTGGATGTGACTTGTGTGTTGCACCCTGCCCTACAGATTGTATTGAAATGATCCCACTAGAAACTACCCCAGAAAACTGGAAATGGACATTAAATCAGATCCCTGTAGTTGAAATAACCTCAGAGTCCACAGTGAGTAAAGCGGAGTAATCAGTGCGATGTTGACACTAATCGAACAAATCAAACAAGGCCAACTGTGGGACTTTTCTGGCGGCATTCATCCACCAGAAAATAAAACACTTTCAAGCCAATCTGCCATCACAAGAGCTAATATTCCGGAACTCATTGTATTACCTCTAAAACAACATATCGGCCAAAAAGGTGACATCCTCGTTCAAGTTGGCGATACCGTTTTAAAAGGGCAACCATTAACAAAAGCGTCATTAGCTCTTGTAGTGCCTGTTCACGCCCCAACTTCCGGTGAAGTCATTGCCATTGAGCACCGCACCATTGCGCATCCATCCGGGCTGAGTGACTTATGTATCGTCATCAAACCGGACTTTAACGACACTTGGATAGAAAAAACACCCTGCGCAAACTACCAAGATTTCACACCTGAAGAGCTGATCAATAAAGTACGTGAAGCTGGTATTTCAGGTATGGGCGGCGCTGGCTTCCCTACTTCAAGAAAATTACAAAGTGGCCTAGCACAAACTGAGATCCTCATTATTAATGCCGCGGAATGTGAGCCTTACATCACAGCTGATGATCGTCTGATGCAAGAATACGCGCACGACATCATCACAGGTTTAGAGATCGCTCAACATATTCTCAAGCCCAAGCTTACGGTTATTGGTATTGAAGATAACAAACCTGAAGCCATCAAAGCGCTTGAAGTTGCTAGTCAAAATCATGACATTGTGATTCGGGTTATTCCCACCAAATACCCATCAGGTGGTGAGAAGCAACTGATTAAAATCATTACAGGTCAAGAAGTTCCATATCAAAAGATTCCTGCTGATATTGGCCTTATGGTTCAAAACATCGGCACCATATACGCCATGAAAAAGGCCATTATTGATGATGAGCCTTTAATAGAACGTGTTGTTACCCTAACAGGAAAAACATTTAAGAACCCAGGTAATGCATGGGTACTACTAGGAACACCTGTTAAAGCCCTGCTGGAACAATACAATTACAAAGCAGAACGCAAAAATGCACGCCTTATTTTAGGCGGACCAATGATGGGCTTTACCCTCCCACATGCAGATGTGCCGATCACGAAAACAGCAAACTGCATTTTGGCCCCAACCAAAAAAGAAATTGCTCCAGCTCAACACGAAATGGCCTGTATTCGCTGTAGTGCTTGTGCAGATGCATGCCCGGTGTCTTTACTGCCACAACAACTTCAATGGTATGCCAAAGATGAAGATTACGATAAATGTGAAGAATATAACCTAGCCGATTGTATTGAATGTGGCGCATGTGCCTATGTCTGCCCAAGCGAAATTCCATTAGTACAATATTATCGACAAGCCAAATCTGAGATTAAAGCTCGCAAAACAGAAGCAATTAATGCAGAAAGGGCAAAACAACGCTTTGAAGAAAAGAATGCTCGTTTAGAGCGTGATAAACAAGAGCGTGAAAATCGCTTTAAGAAAGCCGCTGATAATCGCCGTCAAGAAATGAAAACATCTGGCGGAGATGATGCGGTAGCCGCTGCCATTGCAAGGGTTAAAGCACAAAAAGCGGCTCAGGCCCAACAAACCGAAGAACCAGCAAAAAAACCAGCAGTTGCTGCCGCCATCGCAAGGGCAAAAGCAAAACAAGCTGCCGCTGCTCAAGCAGGTAAAACAGAGCCTGATAACAGTGAAATGGCAAAACTGCGTGAAGAACGTAAACGCTTAGCAAGAGAGAAAAAAGCAGCGAAAGAACAAGAATCCGCAAACACAGCAGATTCTTTGAACACCGAATCTGCTGAAAAAGTTGAGAAAAAAGACGCTGTAGCTGCCGCAATTGCGCGAGCAAAAGCACGTAAAGCGGCGCAACAAGAAAGCAATGATGGCAATGATGGCAATGATGGCAATGATGGCAATACGGTAGATTCTTCCAGCACACCTTCAACAGAAAAAGATCCAAAGAAAGCGGCTGTATCTGCTGCCATTGCACGAGCAAAAGCACGTAAAGCGGCACAACAAGCAGAAAACTCAGAAACAGCAGATACCACTGAAGTCGAAGCTCCTTCTTCAGCGGAAACGGATCCGAAAAAAGCCGCTGTGGCCGCTGCCATTGCCCGTGCTAAAGCGCGTAAAGCAGCTCAGCAAACTGAAAGTTTAGAAAATGCTGGCTCTGGTGAAATAGAAGAACTTTCTTCTGAGGCGATGCAGACTGAAGAAGCACCCGCTGAAACGGATCCGAAAAAAGCCGCCGTGGCCGCTGCCATTGCCCGTGCTAAAGCGCGCAAAGCAGCTCAGCAAGCTGGAAGCTCAGAAAAAACTGACTCTAACAGCATAGAAGAGTCTTCTTCTGAACAGACATCTGCTGAAGAAGCACCCGCTGAAATGGATCCGAAAAAAGCCGCCGTGGCCGCTGCCATTGCCCGTGCTAAAGCGCGCAAAGCAGCTCAGCAAGCTGGAAGCTCAGAAAAAACTGACTCTAACGACATAAAAGAGTCTTCTTCTGAACAGACATCTGCTGAAGAAACACCCGCTGAAGAAACACCCGCTGAAGCGGATCCGAAAAAAGCCGCCGTGGCTGCTGCCATTGCCCGTGCTAAAGCGCGCAAAGCAGCTCAACAAGCTGAAAACTCAGAAAAAGCTGACTCTAACGACGTAGAAGAGTCTACTTCTGAACAGACATCTGCTGAAGAAACACCCGCTGAAACGGATCCGAAAAAAGCCGCCGTGGCCGCTGCTATTGCTCGTGCTAAAGCGCGTAAAGCAGCTCAGCAAGCTGAAAACTCAGAAAAAGCTGACTCTGGTGAAATAGAAGAACCTTCCTCTACTGAGCCAACGCCGATTGAAGAAGCACCAGCTGAAACAGATCCGAAAAAAGCCGCCGTGGCCGCTGCCATTGCCCGTGCTAAAGCGCGCAAAGCAGCTCAATTGAACAATAAGGAAAACTAACAGTGGCCTTTTTTATCGCAAGTTCCCCTCATGCACATAATAAAAAAAGCACCAGTGCCATCATGCGCTTGGTTGCCTTGTGCACCATTCCAGGCTTACTGGCCCAAGTCTACTTTTTTGGTTGGGGCTCTTTAATCCAAGTTGCCTTAACTGTCCTTGCTTCAATGTTGGCAGAAGCTGTCATCGTTACCATGCGTGGACGCCCAGTACAGCCCTACCTACGTGATAATAGCGCTCTTCTGACTGGCCTTCTTATCGGCTTAGCCATTCCTCCATTAGCACCTTGGTGGATAGCAATCATTGGTGCTATTTTTGCTATCGTGATCGCCAAGCATTTATATGGTGGTTTAGGGCAAAATTTATTTAACCCAGCCATGGTCGCCTATGTTGTTTTGCTGATTTCTTTCCCAGTACAAATGACCAGCTGGCTGCCACCAAAAGAGCTTCTCATAGAGCCAGTTACCATTACTGATACGCTATGGGTGATCTTTACAGGAAATACAATGGATGGTTTTTCCATTCATCAGTTACGTACCAATATTGATGGCGTTACCATGGCGACCCCACTGGATACCATCAAAACATCATTGACTACCGGGCTAACCACCAGCGAAATTTTAACTCAGCCAATCTTTAGCACCTTTGCGGGCATCGGTTGGCAGTGGGTAAATATCGGTTTCTTGATCGGCGGCTTAGTGCTACTAAAACAAAAAATCATTCAGTGGCATATCCCTGTCGCCATGATCAGTACTTTGTTTATCATCAGTAGTCTTTTCTTCATTATGGATCCAGACAGCACGGCATCACCCTTCATGCATTTGTTCTCTGGAGCAACCATGCTAGGTGCGTTTTTCATTGCAACGGATCCTGTTTCCGCCTCGACAACCCCTAAAGGCCGCCTTATTTTTGGTGCCTTTATTGGTCTGGTTGTGTACTTAATTCGCAGCTGGGGTGGCTTCCCTGATGGTGTCGCTTTTGCAGTTTTACTTGCTAACATGGCAGTCCCATTAATCGACTACTACACCAAGCCTCGCACCTATGGTCACCAAAAGGGTAAATCATGATTCATGCAATGAAAAAAAACGCGGCAGTTCTAGCGCTTTTTGCCGTAGCATCAACCGCTGTAGTCGCTATTACCAATGCACTCACGGCCGATCAAATTAAACATCAAGAGCAAACTCAGCTGCTAAAAGTATTGAACCAAGTCATTCCAGCTGAAAGCCACGATAATGTACTTTTTAAAAGTTGCACCTTAGTCAATGCCCCTGAGTATTTAGGCACAGACAATGACATGCCTATGTACTTAGCCACTAAAAATAACCAACCTACCGGTGTGGCCATTGAAGCCATCGCACCGGATGGTTATAACGGTGCGATTAAAATCATCGTGGGGCTAGCCTCCGATGCCACGGTAACAGGCGTTCGTGTTCTTTCTCATCAAGAAACCCCAGGACTAGGTGACAAAATCGATCTACGAATCACTGACTGGGTTTTAAGCTTCACTGGCCAAACTGTTGACGGGGAAAAAGACACGCGCTGGGCCGTAAGAAAAGACGGTGGTAACTTCGATCAGTTTACTGGTGCGACGATCACTCCTCGTGCGGTAGTGAAAGCGGTCAAACAAGTTGTCCTGTATTACCAAGCGAATCGAGACACGATTTATAACCAACCTCTGAACTGTCAGGAGGACTCATGAGTGTAAACAAAGAACTAATGAAAAATGGGCTATGGGATAACAACCCAGCGCTTGTTCAATTATTAGGTCTATGCCCTTTACTTGCCGTTTCTGCCACAGTCGTTAACGCTTTGGGCTTAGGCATAGCAACCACATTAGTTTTGGTGGGGTCAAACCTCATTGTTTCTTTAGTTCGCCAATGGGTACCTAAAGAAATCCGTATTCCCGTGTTTGTGATGATAATTGCATCATTAGTAACCTGCGTGCAATTACTCATGAACGCCTTCGCGTATGGCTTATATCAGTCTCTTGGTATTTTTATTCCTCTTATCGTAACCAATTGTATCATCATTGGTCGCGCAGAAGCTTATGCCTCAAAAAATGATCCAAAACCCGCCGTCTTAGATGGCTTATGGATGGGTATCGGCATGACCGCAGTGTTAGTCGCACTGGGAGCGATGCGAGAAGTTCTGGGTAACGGCACTCTTTTTGATGGCGCAGAATTATTGCTGGGTGATTGGGCAACCGTATTGCGAATTGAAGTATTTAGCTTCGACAGTAGCTTTTTGTTAGCGATGCTCCCTCCTGGTGCCTTTTTAGGCGTCGGTTTATTGATCGCATTAAAAAATGTCATTGATACAAAAATGAAAGAAAGAGCTCCCAAAAAAGAAAAAGCGACCATAGAGCGCGTTAGAGTCTCTTCGTAAAATACTGGATCTTATTCGATGGCTTACCACCCAAAGCATAATGGGTGGAAGCCACAGCCTGGAAGTCATAAGCAATGAATAATCAAAAAAGAGTCGAGATCCTTGAACGACTCCGAGCGGAAAACCCGCACCCTGAAACTGAACTGAATTGGTCGACACCATTTGAGCTGCTTATCGCAGTTCTTCTCTCCGCTCAAGCGACAGATGTTAGTGTCAATAAGGCCACAGATAAGCTTTACCCTGTCGCAAACACACCTCAAAGCATCTTCGATTTAGGTGTTGAAGGCGTTAAAGAGTACATCAAAACCATCGGGCTTTTTAACTCCAAAGCAGAGAATGTCATCAAAACGTGTCGTATCTTACTCGACAAACACAATGGTGAAATTCCTGAAAACCGAGAAGCCCTAGAAGCCTTACCTGGCGTAGGCCGTAAAACAGCAAATGTGGTGCTCAATACTGCCTTTGGCTGGCCAACCATTGCGGTAGATACCCATATTTTCCGAGTTTCCAATCGCACTAAATTTGCGATGGGCAAAAATGTGGATGACGTGGAGAAAAAGCTCCTTAAAGTCGTGCCAAAAGAATTCAAAGTTGATGTCCACCACTGGTTAATTCTACACGGCCGTTATACCTGTGTTGCCAGAAAACCACGTTGTGGCAGCTGCATTATTGAAGATTTGTGTGAATTTAAAGATAAAATCTACCCTGGTGAATAAGCTTTAACTGATTACTAGAGGGCAATAACAGCTTATGTTACTGCCCTCTTTTTTCTTTCGAAATCATAAAAATCGGCTAAAATCTCGCTCATCATTTTCCCTTGTTTCAATACCAAGATCTTTTTTTAAGTGACTTGATAACAGGTATCCAAACATACCCTTTTGTCTTCTGGCTTTGCTTTTTCTATTGATAATACTCATTTTATGGTTCACTCTAAGAAAGAGTTGAAACAATGTATTCGTAGTATGCTCTTCCATATCAATACCCTTTTGTTGTTGTCTTTGAAGATATTGTCTGAGCAAACAAGGTTATTTACGAACAATAAAAAAACGAAGGGGCAATAAGTTCAGCTTATGGAGAACGGACTAAGACATTTAAATGCACTGCGCTGCTTTGAAGCGGCAGCACGGCTAAAGAGTTACAGTAAAGCAGGTGAGGATCTCTTCGTTACACAGGCAGCAATCAGTCAGCAGATCCGAGGGCTAGAAAAAGCACTAGGCAGCAAATTATTCTACCGACAAGGCCGAGAAATGCTGCTTACTGCACAAGGGGAAATATTAGCGAACCATGTGACCACCGGCTTTGATCATATTTTAACCGGGCTAAGCCGAGCACAGTGTGAACCCCTGGATGGCCCGTTAACCGTCACGACAACCCCTTCCTTTGCTTCTCGATGGTTAATGCCCAAACTATGGCGCTTTACCATGAAATACCCAGACATACCGATCAAAGTCATCGCAACACCAACTGAAGATGATCTTCGTCATTCAGGGATTGATATTGCCATTCGCCAAGGGCAAGTAAACGCCCCGAATCTACACAATCACTTTTTATATGAAGAGCCTGTATTTCCCATTTGCTCTCCTGAGCTCGCCACATCCCTCAAGCTCACAACACCAGAGCAGCTAACAAAATGCTGGCTTATTCATGGTATAAACTCCGTCACATTTACCTGGGCCAAATGGTTTGAAAAAGCAAAAGTACCTTATGATGAGAAACAGCTACTGTGGATGGAAGTAACGACATTTGATATGGGCTTAAACGCCGTAATGGCAGGCCACGGAGTTTGCCTTGGTACAATGAGTTTAGCGGGAGATTTTATTGAAAAAGGTTTGCTCGTCAAACCATTTGATATAGGACTTACCCCAGGTGTTAGGTATACTCTGTTGCATAGTGAACATTCTCCTCGCCTCAAGAGAATTAATGTATTTAAAGAATGGGTGAATGAAGAAGTTGAACTCATTAAAAAACAACAACTCACTTCTTTATCTGATTCATAACAACGATGTTGAGCATAAATAGGAAATAAATATGGCTACTGGACGCGTTCTCCACACAATGCTACGTGTAGGTGATTTAGACAAATCTATCGAGTTTTATACCTCTATCATGGGCATGGAACTGCTGCGCATTAATAAAAATGAAGAGTATAAGTACACACTCGCTTTTGTGGGGTACGGCGATGAATCTCAAGGAGCAGTGATTGAGCTCACCTACAACTGGGGGACCACTGAATACGATTTAGGTTCTGCTTTTGGTCATATTGCTATTGGTGTCGACGATATTTACAGCACATGTGATGCGATTAAAGCCGCTGGCGGCAACGTCACCCGTGAGCCAGGACCAGTTAAAGGTGGCTCAACTGAAATCGCATTCGTAAAAGACCCTGATGGTTACATGATTGAGCTCATCCAGAATAAATCAGCCTCTGCAGGATTAGAGGGGTAACCCTCACTCTAAAGCCGGAAGAAGTTTTCCGGCTTTTTATTTCGTCCCCCTTTAATTAAGAAGCCGCTTCAGTTTCTAAATAAGGCGACTTGACCACAATCTCCATCCCTTTCTCGGGTGAAGATATTCTCCTAAAGCCAAACTGCTCATAGAAACCGTGGGCATCGTGAGTACCTAATGTAAATCGGCGCAACCCTTGTAGATCATCACACTCACAGATGCATTGAAGCAGCCACTTCCCGAGTCCTTTCGCCTGATAACCATCAATCACAAACACATCCATCAGATGAGCAAATGTGGCTTTATCTGTTACTACTCTAGCAAAACCTATCTGACGACTTTTATCATAAAGCCCAAAACATAAAGACCCCGAAATTGACTTTATGATGAGATCTTTTTTAATCCCCTCAGCCCAGTAAGAGTGTGAAAGATACTGGTGAATAAGATCTATATTTAGCTCTCTTTTCTCGGTAGAGATGCGGTAGTTATCTTGCTTCCATTGCATGTTACAACCTTCTATTTCCTTACAAACAGTAGTTATTAACCGCTAACAAAGCTTATTAGGTCAAGATCTAATCTCTCAAAAATTCATGTAACTAATCAAAAAACTTCACATGATAATGATTATCACTTACTATTGAATTTCGTTATTTAATTTCATTTGAAGTAGGAAAAAAGGATGAGTATTCAAAAGTGGGAAGAACACACACTCTTAGCAGACATCGCCATGAAAGAACAAGATCACTTACGCTCTATCATCCATTACCAGCAAGCGCTCTCTATTTCAGAGCAGATGATTGAGCAAGAAGAAGAGAGCTACGACATTGATGATATTTTAACCATTAATTTAGTCTCATGTCACAATTTAGCTCGTTTCTGGCGTAAAAATGGCGACAATGAATACGAATTAAAATACCTGCAACTCGCCTCTGAAAAAGTACTGACATTAATCCCGCAATGCCCAAACAGTCAATGTAGCTCTTACATTTCATCACTCGGTACGTGTAAAAAAGCACTGGTTGATTTTATGAAACGACACCCAAATCCATTAGTCGCAGAACAAGTAAAACATCTTGATACCGCAACTCAATGCGAACTCATCGCAAAGTTTAGGCTCAACTAGTATGCCGAGAACATCAAGCAACCTTGTTTCACTATGTCGCATTGGGGACACTCATGATTTTAGTAAAAGAACGCCATTCATCACAGAGTTCCCCTTGCTATACCCTATTTTTACCCTTATTTAACCAAGGTTCATTGACGTACAAAAAATCTTGAAGTGGCACCTTATCTTTTTACATAAAAAGAATAAAAGAAGATTAACACTCCATTTCTAGGCTTTGTGAGCATCACACCACTACCTAACTTTTCTGGTCTCGCATTTTTGTTATTGAGATACAAACTGCACCCAAGCTTCTGATTTTAAATAACGTCACCCACATTAAAAATTACACCTGCTTTTCATCGCTTAAAAACGTATAATCTTGCTCCATTTTTTGTAAAAGAAGTACGGTATGAGCAAAGGCTACTCTTGTATTGGGCTATTTAACCCAAAAACTCCTGAAAATGTTGGTTCGGTAATGCGAGCTGCGGGCTGTTATGGTGTGAACTCTGTCTTTTACACTGGTAGACGTTACGACATCGCAAAACAGTTTTGTACCGATACAAAAAATGCTCATTACGATATTCCATTGATCGGTGTTGAAGATCTTAAAGACATCATTCCACTAGGCTGTGTGCCTGTTGCTGTGGATTTGATTGAAGGGGCCAAACCGCTACCTGAATATAAGCACCCAGAACGCGCCTTCTATATTTTTGGCCCAGAAGACGGAACACTGAAGAAAGAAATCACCAATTTCTGTCGTGAAACGATCTACGTTCCAACCAAAGGCTGCATGAATTTAGCCGCAGCAACCAATGTGATCCTATACGATCGTATGGCTAAAGGTGATAACTTCTCTAACCACTAATAATGAGAAACGAACAAAAAACCAATGAAAACGCCAGCAAATACAGCTGGCGTTTTCGTAAAAAGGCGTAATTGACACTTTAAATAATCGTACGACCTAAAGAGATGACCACGCGTCGGTTTTTGTCTTTACCAATAGGGGTTCCGTTGTCTGCAATTGGGCGACGCTTGCCGTAACCTTGAACCTGAATACGATCTTGTGGCATGCCTAACGATTTAAAGTAATCTTGCAATACCTTCGCACGCTTATCTGATAAATGCTGGTTTAAATTTTTACCACCGCTGGAATCGGTATAAGTGGCTACCAACACTAAATCAATATCATCACTATAACGTACAAACTCAGCAATTTGAGCCAATCGCTTCTGGGAGGCTTTGTTTAGCTGATCGCTGTTACGATCGTAATGCAAAATAGTAAAGGCAATGTCTTCAAAGCTGTATGGCAATAAATTGTCTACACAGGCGCTAAAATCATTATACGGTTGCTGAAATAAAACCGACGATAAAGAGACTTCGATCAACCGATCTCGATTGTGCCAATCAGAATAACTAAAAGTTGGATAGCGGCCATCTTCCAATTCAGAAAGCATTCCCCATGCAGTCTGTCCCCCTATATAGCCGTCAAACTGTTTAAAGAATTTCAGGGTCGTCATGGCATCTGCCGCTTCACCTGGCATCCACTTAGGCGGCATAGAAATCAAATTGACGTTACGTGTTTCCCCCATTGGAAGACGCATTTTAAGCTCAAAGTCTAAATTGATTTTTTTACTCGCACGAGAAGTAAACAGCGCATTGCCATAATTTGGGATCGAATGAACCAACCGACATTCTAGGGGCGTGTCCACCGTCATCCGCCATTGTGATTGATCCGGCTTTGCAACGTAATGTTTTGTCGCTGCCATTGCTGTATTGGCAAACATGCCAGAAACAAACAGAGCGGTATAAATAGTGGCTTTTTTCATAGTTACCCAAACAACAGAACGATTTCATTTACTGACATATAAAAGAGGCAAACATCTTCCCTTTTTTATCGCCAACATGAAAAAATAGTGAATCTGGCATGCTTGATGCAAAAAGTCCGCCAGTTATTACTTTCTTCGTCACATCATGAATCCACAATGCAGTTTAGGTCATGGGCATAATCTGTAATAATGCACAGCTATTTACCTTAGATGCTGTGAACAATGAACCCAGTTAAAGAAGAAAATCTATTAAAAAGTCGTTTTCGAGGCTACTTTCCTGTTGTAATCGATGTTGAAACAGCAGGCTTTAACTCAGAAACTGATGCCTTACTTGAAATCTGTGCCGTAACACTAAAAATGGATGACGAAGGTTTTTTACACCCAGCATCAACCATCCATTTTCACGTTTTGCCATTTGAAGGCGCAAACATCGAAAAAGCGGCATTAGAATTTAATGGCATTCGTGATCCGTTCAGCCCTTTACGAGGCGCGGTTACCGAGCAAGAAGCACTAAAAGAAATTTTTAAGCTTGTCCGTAAAGAGCAAAAAGCAGCAGAATGCCAGCGCGCCATTATGGTGGCACACAACGCCACGTTTGATCACAGTTTTGTGATGGCAGCCGCTGAGCGTTCAAAGCTAAAACGAATTCCATTTCACTCTTTCTGTACCTTTGATACTGCTGCTTTAAGTGGCTTAGCCTTTGGACAAACTGTCTTGGCGAAAGCCTGCCGCGCCGCCAATATCGATTTTGATGGCAAAGAAGCTCACTCAGCTCTCTACGACACTGAACGAACCGCTGAACTATTTTGTAAAATTGTCAACCATTGGAAAGAGCTCGGTGGTTGGCCACTCATCTCAGCCGATACTGACGAAGCAGAAGCAGAAGCAGAAGCAGAAAAAAAATAACCGTTTTTCCCAGCGCAGTTCCACCTGCGCTGGGAATTATCAATAAACCATCTAAGCCGACAAAATAATATCAAACGTGATCTAGGTTAAATATTTGTAAAATCACCTATTCACAAAACTTTCTATAAACCTTATTCAATTCAAACAAAAAATATCTTTCAAAAAATGGATTTTTAGAGAAATCTTAAAATAAATCCTCTTTCTACTATACTTAACGACTTGCCACCCCATAATTAAAACGACCGTTTTAAACAAAAAATTAAAGTAAACCCTCTAAAAATTGTCATTTCATTCTTTTTTAATGTGAATTTCCACAGCGACTCAGTGTTAACAATTCATTAACCTTGCCTTACACTCATTCACTGGTATGACTTGTATTACCCATTTTTTAGTTTATAAAGCCACGTCAAAAATTATAAAAACATAAATATTTCGCCACTTAGAGGGGCAAAAGATGTTAAACAAGAATAAAGCTATTCCATTAACTGCACTGGCAGCATTAATTTCATTCAACGTTCACAGTGCTGGCTTCCAAGTAGCGGAACATTCAGCCTCTGGTTTAGGTAGAGCCTTTTCTGGGGAGGCCGCTGTTGCCGATAACGCAAGTGTGCTAGCTCGTAACCCTGCCGCCATGACTCTTTTTGATACAGCACAATTTTCTGGCGCGCTGTCCATTATCGATCCTGTCGTTGATGTTAAAGACACTACGAATAACCAATCGTCTAACGACGTGGCACCAATGCAAATTGTACCTGCGGCTTACTACATCAGCCCAATCAATGACAAATTTTCTTGGGGCTTAGGCTTATTCACCACTTACGGTGTTGCAACTGACTACCCCGATGATATTGCAGCAGGTGACATGGCTGGAGATACTTCTTTAGTTTCCGTCAATCTGAACCCTAATGTGGCATACCGATTCAATGAACAGTGGAGTTTTGGCGCAGGCTTTAACATTGTTTATGCACATGCAGAACTAAACCGTCATGTCGGTGTTCTTCCTATAACTGGTAGCAATCCTAGCGATAAACTCATTTCCATGGAAGGCGATACGTTCGCTTATGGCTGGAATGTGGGTGTGTTGTATGAACTAGACCAAGATAACCGCTTTGGATTTGGCTACCGTTCATCTGTCGAAATTGATTTTGATGATGGCAAATTCACCGATCATAAAACCACCATCACAGGCACTCCTGGTACCAGTACTACGGGTAAACTGGCCGTTACTTTACCAGACATCATGGAGTTTTCTGGCTTCCACCAAATTAACGAACAGTGGGCGACTCACTACAGCCTACAGTGGACCCAATGGAGCGACTTTAAAGAACTAAGAGCAACAGGCTCTGGTTGTAACTCAACCAGTGGTGCTGGTATCTGTTTCTTAAAAGAAGAGAAATACGAGGACAATAAGCGTTGGTCGATTGGTGCTACTTACGCTTATAGCGCAGCATTAACCCTCCGTGCGGGTCTTGCTTACGATGAACAAGCGGGTGAAGCAACCCTTAGCATTCCAGACAGTGATCGTTTCTGGTACGCAACCGGTGCCACTTACGCGTTCAGCGACAATACCAGCATTGATGCCGGATTTAGCCTAGTGCAAAGTAAAGATGGATCTTTTGAAGAGAAAAACTCACTAGGTAATACCTTCACTTTTGATTCCGAAGGTGTCGCCTATATTGCCGCTATTCAGATTAACCACTCTTTTAACTAATCGCAGCTGCCAAAAGCTCCGGAGCCAAACATGATGAATAAAAAACTACTTGCCCTACTTGTGGCAGGCGCGATCTCTTTGACTGGTTGTAATGAAACAACATCGTCAGGTGAGCCAACAAATAACTACGAAGATGCCATTAAAACGTCTCTTGCTCGCCAATCCAAAGTCAGCTTTGCAGTATTAGGCTCAGACGCCGACATCCCTCTGCCAAGCTACCTTTTGATGGATACCAGTGATGGCACATTAAATATTCCTATTTCTGCTGGGCAAAGTACTGGCCTTGATAACCCTCAAGTCGCAATGGGCAATACAGATGGTTGGAGTGCAACACAGCCTTACACCATCAATGTAAAATTAAAAACAGGCTTAGCGTTTAATCCTGCAACCTTGGCAGACGGCGTGAAAGTTGCGAAAGTCACCGTAACAAATGGCGTGATGAGCAACCCAGAACTGCTTGTAGCGGGTACCGACTACAGAGTTGTAGCTAGCGGTGGCACCATTACGGTCTTACCTCTTAGCAATAAATTCCAGCCAAACAGCGAGTACATTTTTGCACTAACTGACACCTTACAAGACAGTGAAGGTGTACCACTGGGTATGTCTGAAACGTATGCGACATTAAAAACAAAAAAATACGAGCAACAAGGCACTCTAAAAACCGCTCAGCTAATTACTCACCAAGTTGAAGCTATTATGCTTGCCACCCAGCAAGTAGCGAGCACTGACAACATCATCTACTCTAGCTGGTACACCACAGCGTCTGCTGGTGATGTTTTGTACGCTGCAAAATCAGCCAGTGCTTTAGCCATTCAAAATGGTGCTGCTAACATTTGGAAAGGAACGGCGGTTAGCGATAGCGTCACGTCAGATGATTTGAATAAAGCATTCACCTTCACAGATATCGCTCAAGCTGGAACAACAACCGCTAATAACCTTATTTACAAAGGTAATGTTCATCTACCGTATTACTTAGAAACGAGTTTAACGACCTTTGGATCGACTCCTTGGCAAAGCGGCATGCCAAGCCTAGCTAAGATTAAGTACGCATTAGAAAATGGCACTGCTGCGGATAAAGCAGGTTTATTGTCACAACTTAACACACTGGGTATTACCACCGAAGATTTAAGTAAAGTGAGTAGTGATCTTGCCACTCAAAAGAAAGTACTTACTGCACTAACCGGTCAAACACTCACTCTTGCTAATGGTAGCCAATTAGATCCTGAACGATTAATTACTCGTTATAGCCCAGTACCAAAGTTAAAGTCGGTTGAAGCCGTGCCTTTCACATTGGTTCTTCCAGGCACAGGGTGTAATACCACAGCTATAAACAAAGTCTCTATTTTTTCACATGGTATTACAGGCCAAAAAGAGCATCTAACAGCCAACACGTTAGCAGATAATCTTATCGGCTCAAACTGCCAAGCTATTTTCGCCATTGATCACCCATTACATGGTGAACGAGGGTTAACGTTACCTAATGGCAATAAAATGACGGCAGGAACGAACCCTGAAATTTACCTTAACCTGCAAGCGCTGACCGTTGGCCGAGACAACCTTCGTCAAAGCATCATTGATATTATCAACCTACGAGCAAGTATTGGTCGTGTCTTTGCGGCTCTTGCCCCTGCCATTGCCTCAGGCGATCAAGCAACTATTGATGGCTTAGGAGTTCTTGGTCGCTTAAGTCCTACTTCAGGCGTAGCTCTAACAGGGCACTCGTTGGGTGCAATCACAGGTACTGCTGTGGCTAACGTGGCTAACCGCTCTGTTGATCCAACAGCTGATGCACTGATTTTTGATATTAATCGTGTAGCCCTAGCAAGCCCAGGGGGAAGCATCCCGTACCTACTATTAAACTCGGGTAGCTTTGGTAATTTTGTAAAAGGTAACTTAGTTGCAGCAACAAGCTCAACCTTTAAACAAGGTTGTGACGCACAAGGAGTTAACCTTGAAACCTGTTATGCGGGTTATGAGCAAGGACTTATCAATAATAACGATGCGGCAACGTTATCTGGTTTGTATTCTAGCTTTACACAGTTTGCTTACGCAGCTCAAACGGTGTTAGATGCTGTTGACCCTATCAGCCATGCGGCACAAGTAAGTAGTAACACGGCGGTGTACTTGAACCAAGTGGATAACGATCAAACCATACCAAACCAGCTAACGTTTGGTGATCTTGTTGCACCTGGCATTCCAGTAATGAAGCCATACTCTGCTTTCGCGGGTACGTATCCACTGGTTGGTTTACTGGGTCTAACACCCGTTAACAGCACGCAGGCATCGGCCAATATGATCAAAAATGCGGTCTTATTTAATGCCGGTGGACATAATTCTCTGATTGATCCATCTGCTAATAGCAATGTATCAACTGAAATGCACAATGAAATTTCATCGCTACTAAATGGGGATGGAAAAGCACTCACTGTTGACAATACAAACAATGTGATTCGTCTTCCTAATTAATCCATACTTCGTAATTCAGAGCCCGCTACTTACCGTTGCGGGCTTTTTTACATCCGTATGAAAATACCTTTTCTTGCCAAGATTTTCCTTTTATATCCCGTCCTTAAATGTATATACAAAAATTCACGTTAACGTTAGACAAAAAACCTATGTTAAAGCACTATTAAAGTAGCTCTATTACACCAAGTGCTTATAAAAATAGTAAAAAATCTGCAAAAGTGTACTTTTTGATGCGTTAGTGTAAAAAAACACTCGACACGGCACAAAATATCAGCAAACTGAGATTCAAATCATAAAAATGATAATAAAGATAAAAAGTATGTACACAACGGAGGAAACGATACTTTTATGAACCCAATAATTATTTCAGTCTGCGTTATGCTGGTTTTGGCTCTAATGAGAGTCAATGTGGTGGTTGCGCTGACCTTAAGTGCCATGATTGGTGGCTTGCTTGGTGGCATGTCTTTAACGGAAACCGTATCAGCGTTTGAAGGCGGTCTAGGTGGTGGGGCAACGATCGCTCTTAGCTATGCCATGCTGGGTACTTTTGCGGTCGCTATCTCTCGTTCAGGGATCACCGATTTACTGGCACAATCTGTTATTAAACGCATTAATGGCGCACCAAATACGACGGCGGCTGTTGGTTTTAAATACCTTGTCCTAACGGTTATTTTACTTATTACTATTTCCTCCCAAAATGTAATACCGGTTCATATCGCCTTTATTCCTATTCTTATTCCACCGCTACTGAGTGTATTTGCAAAATTACGCTTAGATCGTCGCTTAGTCGCCTGTGTACTTACTTTTGGTTTGATCACCCCTTACATGGTGCTTCCGGTTGGTTTTGGTGGGATCTTCCTAAACAACATCTTATTAAAGAACTTACACGATAACGGCCTAGATGTGGTTGCAAGCCAAGTTCCAATGGCGATGCTACTGCCTGCACTGGGTATGATTTCAGGCTTAATGATTGCGATTTTTATTAGCTACCGTAAGCCTCGTGATTACTCAGAAGAAAAACTGCAAGAAATTGCACCAGAGCACAAAGAAGTGAACATGCGCCATATTGCCGTTTCCGGTATTGCGATTGTTGCCGCTTTAGGTGTTCAACTTGCAACAGGTTCGATGATCATTGGTGCGCTTATCGGCTTTATGGTATTCACATTTGGTGGCGTTATCGCATGGAAAGAGACACAAGATGTTTTCTCTCGCGGTGTTCACATGATGGCAATGATCGGCTTTATCATGATCTCGGCGGCCGGTTTTGCAGCAGTAATGAAAGCCACTGGCGGCGTAGAAACCTTAGTGTCTTCACTTTCTTCTTCAATTGGTGACAACAAACCGCTGGCTGCTTTATTAATGCTGGTTGTGGGCTTACTGGTTACCATGGGTATCGGCTCATCATTCTCAACAATACCAATTATTGCAACTATTTACGTGCCACTTTCTATCGCATTTGGTTTCTCACCAATGGCAACCATCGCTCTGGTTGGCACTGCTGCGGCACTGGGTGATGCAGGCTCCCCAGCGTCTGATTCAACATTGGGCCCAACATCTGGCCTTAATGCGGATGGTCAACACGAGCACATTTGGGAAACCGTTGTTCCTACTTTCTTACACTACAACCTACCACTGATTATCTTTGGTTGGATTGCAGCAATGACGCTTTAAGTTAGCGTCACTCAACTATACTTCTCAAGAGGCTATATTCTTAGCCTCTTTTTTATTGTTATTTTCTCTTTGAATTGCGTGAGCTAATTTGCGGTATAAGTATTGCTTAGCGCATGTTCCCACTCATTTTTTTGACAGTTAGAGCCATACTTCCTTATATGGATATTATAAAAAAATCGTTATACCTCATTATTGATGACAGCAGCGTCATTCAAAATGCCATTCGTGCTACATTAAGCCGTTTAGGCGTTCCAACCAATAATATTACTTGTTGTCCAACTGCCGGCGCTGCCGTTGGTGCCTGTAAAAAACAACGATTTGATGTCCTATTTGTCGACCATAACCTTGGCCAAGGAAGTACTGGCCTGCAAATGCTAGAGCAACTCTGGCAGCTTAAACTCGTCAACGACAATACCTTGGTTTACATCATTACAGGTAATGAAACAGAAGCCATTGCCCTTGCCTACGCCGACTACACCCCTTCTTTCTTCATGAATAAACCCATTCGACCTGAAGAAATTTTACGGCTAGTCACCCAAGATTTAAAAAAACGGCTTTTTGCCACCAGCATGATCAGTGCCTACACAAAAAATGGATTAGCCGGTGTTAAACCGCTCTTTTTCAAAGCGCCGAATGCGGAGTTTTTAAAAGAAGGCATGACCAAGCTAGGCAGCCGGTTAATTTTGGTGAAACGCTACAATGAAGCCAAATCCGTTCTAAACGGTTTATTGTCGGTACATGAGCACCTCGAAGCCCGTATAAAACTCATCGAGCTCGACATACTACAAGAAAAATATTCAGAGGCTCTATCTGCCACTGATATTTTATTAAAGAAAAATGAGAACAATTTACGGCTCTACGACATTAAAGCTGAGCTGTGTATTTACAACGACGATTTAAACACCGCCATACGCATGTGGAAAAAATGCATTGATTTAAGTGAGTTCAGCAACAAACGCTATCAGTTATTAATTTGGTGTTATTTAGCCAGCGGCTCTAATTATGATGCTTACGATCTACTAGTAAAATCAGCTTCTCAGTTACCAAACTCGATTTGGGATGGCGGTGGAAAACGAGCCTTAGCGGTATGGGGAGATCTAAATTTAGCGGATGAAGAACGCTTAGAAGAATGGCGTGCAGACAGCTCATGGCAACGCATCAGTGCTAAGGTCCGTGGCCGCATTAAAGGCATTCCAAGCTTAGGAGCACAACGCGCCCTCACCAGTTTGTGGTACTTAAAGTTTAACCGCTATGGTGATGCAAACCGTACCATCTCAGACATGAGTAATGAGTACATTAAAGATATAGAAAGTGCCTTTTTAGTCTGCCGGGTTTACCGAACCATGGGGTTAAATGAAGAACTTGAAACATTAAAAACACTGTGGGAAGAACAACTAGAAAGCACACCCAACCTACTGACTCGTTTACAACTTAAAGCTTTGAATAAAAGATAAACGAGCAATAACCAAACTCATTAGCTCGGACTAAGTAAAACTCTTCTAAACTAACTGTATGATTCCTTAAATTATTAGGTTCTACATGGGAAGAGTTATTTGGTTATCTATCATCGGATTGGGGCTGTTCATGCCTGCCAACAGCATCCTCATAACAGTGAGTACTGATGGACATGAAGCGATTCAATTTCTCACCCAATCCACCGATACTCTTCTTTCATATATTTTATTGGCCAGTAATGAACTACAAGCTTTTTTTCCTCAAGCTGGCATCGTACATATAACGGCTCTGTTCAGCATATTCTGCCTATTATTGTCTCTATATTGGGTAAGTAAAGTCATACTAAAACTGAGGCAAGCCAAACTTAAACAGCAAACTTTAGAAGAAAAGTACCGCTCATTAAAAGAACTTAATAAAACCATTCTTAATATCGTTCCATCGCCTATCCTAATTAAGGATCACAAAGGAATTCCAATTAACGCCAACTCTGCTTTTTATCAACTATTTCAGTTATCACCAGAACAGATAATTCACCAAGATGATCATGAATTGGCCTACCTGACCCCAATACAGTCCGCCAAACATCAAACAGAAGATCGGCTCGTACTACAAGGAGATACACTGACATCACAAGAGATGACCAGTTTTATTCGTGGAGAAGAACATCATCTTCACTATGAAAAGCACCCCTATTTACTTAACCATGAAGCTAATGGATTAGTCGTTGCAATGAATGATATAACCAGACAAGAAGAAGTCGAAAATAAGTACTGTCAGCTGATTCAAGAAAGTGAAAAAACAAACACCGAACTGCAAAACCAGCTTGCTCATGTTCAAGAAAAACTAAAACAAACCGAGCATAAACTTAAAATTGCCTCAGAGCTCAATGTTTCTTATTCACAACAGCCCCACAGATCCAAGCCAAATGCCCTTATTATTGTGGATGAGCTGCCAACGTTTACAGACCTGATAAACGCGTTGAACTTGCATCACATCGTCCCTTATTGCCACCACCTTGATAGCTTTGAACAACTGGCAACTGAAGTCGCTTCCACTAAAGCAAGCCTGCTGTTCATTGAAAAAAGATTGTGGCAAGAACTGGCATTATCAGCACAATGGATCAAAACAAACTTACAAGATGTGCTACTCGTGTTACTCGATAAAGAGCCATTAGAAACGCCAGTACAACACGATAAAATCTGGTCAATTTCACTGTCGCCACTAGAGCCTAGCCATATTACAGCGATTCTACCTTCGCCGAAAAATACCCCTTCATCAGCGCTATCTGCTCACTCCAAAGCCAAAACCCCAAAGCCCATAGTGCAAGATGCTCAAAAAGCACATTATGCTCAAGAAGATGAGTACCTAACTGAACTGGAACTGATGGAAGAAATGATCGACAACACGCCTGACATGATCCCTTTCCCTGATTTGAATGAAGTCGAAAGCAACAATATCCCAGTAGACAAAATACAGCTCATTGAATTATTCGGTGATTTAGACGCCGCGAACCAAATCGAAAAAGCCCTGATCTCTCAATCAGGGCAAAAGTAAAACCAAAGAAAAATTAGCGCATATCAATAAAGTAACTATCGTTTTCGCTAATGGGCACCAACTGGTATAGCTCTCGCTCTTTACCTGAATACGGCAGCCACTCAACGACTAAGTGCTTCCAGTTATCATTAATGCTAACTGGAATATGCGTAGCTGCCCCGTTAATGGTCACAATTTTGGTTGTACTATCTGGGTAATAACGATCGTATTCTTCATTGTAGTGGGAATAATCATAATAAATACTATACGCCCCAGGCTGATCAGACTTTCCTTGAATCGTGACGGTAATCTCTCTGTCGACACGAAAATCAAATTCCGCCGATGCCACAAGATCATCCGACGTTGTCAGTTCACTAGCGACTGGCGAGGATGAAGCCGATCCTGTTGTTGAACCTCCATCGCCACCACCGCACCCCGACAAACTAGAAACCGCACCAATAACCATCCCTATCAATAATATTGCCTGCTTCATAATGCCTCCTATTCATACAAACGAGACGTCACGCCACGCTCACGTTTATACCAGTCGGTATGAGTAAACCCATCGCTATTCACCCACTCCAACACATCGTTATACGTTTGAATAATGTCACTGTTTTCCTTAGGGTGATCCCAACGATCCGCAATATTGAGTACCCAAGGCACATTGTTTTCATTGATAAAACAGTAATCCCCGGCGGATTTATCATCATAGGTTCCTAAAAAACCAGCATTAAACGCAGATGTTCCATCAAAGCCTTTAAGGTGTAGCTCCCAAGTACGGCCTGGCGGATAAGTCGGCCCAAACAAACCATGGTAAATATCAGGGGTCGCAAAAATAAATGGGTCATACGGAGCTCGTCCCACCAGCGACGCTGCCACTGGCGTTGTTAATTCGACATTAAGCTGAAATTCAGAGCTGACCGCTTCTCGGCAGTCTTGAAAAGTACGGAACATCCCACAATCGGTACTCACGTCTTCCCAGAGATCATTTGAAATAATAAAGACCGCTTCATCGTTCAATGCATCGATAAATTCATGGCTTACTGGGGTGCCGTTGAGTGTCAAAGTGGCAGACTTTATGTTTGTTTTTGCAACATTGGGTAAACGTAGTGCAAAGCCATTATGATAATTGGCCCCAATAGCTTGAACCGTGTAACTTGCTTGAAGCGACTTTAATTCATTCTGACTATTGTGAGTCTGAGTAAAGTGATATTGGGTAACAAAGTCGTTGTAGTCATAATCCCCTTCATGGGGCCAATTGTCTTCAAATGCTAGTGTGGCAACACCGGTTAACGAAGGGTAATAGCTCACAACATCTTCGCCGTCACTGCTGTGCTCTAACGGATAATAAGCATCAGCATCTAAAGAACCGTCCATGTTCACGCCATCAACGGCATTAAAAGGCGTCACATGCACAGTAAAAAGCAAATCGTTAAAATCTTTATCACCATAGTCCCAAGTTTGATCATCAAACCCCATCACCAAAAACTGGTTCAAAGTATCGATAAACAGCACATTATGGCGCTTATTAATGTATTCCACTTCAGGATTTAAGTTTGACCAACTGTAGAATGGCTGGCTCCACGGCCCATCCCACTGAATGTTTCCATACGTTCCTCCAAGTCCCCAACCATGAGGAATAATGAAAAAACCAATGCTCTGCCCAGCAAGAAGTTCAATGCCAAGTTCAACTTGATCCCCTTCTTCTAATTCCCCTTCAGGTGGTTTGGAGGCGTTTGGAAAAATAATGTTATGGCTGGCAACGTCTGCGATGGAGGTCGGTGGAGCATCCGTCGGGTAAACAAAATACCCCATGCTATTGCGATACCAAGCACCTTCATTCAGAAAAGTGACTTTCACCGTCGCATGACCCACTAAATCGCTATCAATACTAATATTGGTTTGAATATCAGAAGCGATGTAATCCGAATTAACCGCCTTCCCTTCAGGCAACATAGAGTAGACGTTGGTAAGAACATCACTGGGTAAGCTCGCGCTCACATTTACAGCAGAACTTGGTTTACCCAATAGGCTATACCCGATTTCGGGATCCCCAGACGGGTGCTCATAAGTAATGGCATAAGAAGGGCTAGCTATAAACGGAATAAATAAAACACTACATTGCTTTAAATTCATCTGACTTCCCTTTACATATTGAGATAAAAGCCAGACAGCAAAATAGCCGCCAATATTTTAACCTTTATTTTTCAATCAATTAAAAACATCCTTTTGCATTTTGCAATTCTAAATCACAAATAATCTGCTTTATAAAAAAAGCCCCAGCTCAATAGCTAGGGCTTTCTATTAGGTTAAAGCTTAACGCATCTTTACTCAGCGTCTGATGCTGCGTGGCGCTCTGCTGCTTCTTTAATAATTGGCTGTAGTTCACCTTTTTGGAACATTTCCAAAATAATGTCACAACCACCGATTAGCTCACCTTCAACCCAAAGTTGAGGGAAAGTTGGCCACTGTGCGTACTTTGGAAGCTCAGCGCGAATGTCTGGATTTTGTAGAATATCTACGTAAGCAAATTTCTCACCACAGCCCATAAGTGCTTGAGATGCTTGAGAAGAAAAACCACAGCTAGGTAGTTTTGGTGAACCTTTCATGTAAAGAAGGATGTGGTTCTCAGCAATCTGCTGTTTGATCTTTTCGATAGTTTCCATTGTTTCCTCTAAATGGTCACTGGTTACTGTTAGATTGATTCTACTTTGTAACGCCACAGAAAAAAATGCCTATCGTTAATAGGGGCATTAATATGGCAAATATTTACGGATTAGGCTTTTAATAAAGTAAAAACTTGCTAAAATAAATTTCAGTCAGTCGTAAAAGACAATAGACACAAAAAATAATAATCACTGGAAGCAATGTTAGGGGCTAAAATCCCTACCCACTATAATGGAGAAACGAGCAATGTCTTTCGAATTACCAGCTCTTCCTTACGCAAAAGATGCACTAGAACCACATATCTCAGCAGAAACTCTAGATTTCCACCACGGTAAGCACCACAACACTTATGTTGTTAAGCTAAACGGCCTTATCCCAGGTACTGAGTTTGAAGGCAAATCTCTAGAAGAGATCATCAAAACATCTACTGGTGGTGTATTCAACAACGCAGCACAAATCTGGAACCACACGTTCTACTGGCACTGTCTAGCGCCAAACGCTGGCGGTGAGCCAACTGGCGACGTTGCAGATGCAATCAACAAAGCATTTGGTTCTTTCGAAGAGTTCAAAGCGAAGTTCACTGATTCTGCAATCAACAACTTCGGTTCTTCTTGGACTTGGCTTGTTAAGAAAGCTGACGGTTCTCTAGAAATCGTGAACACGTCTAACGCAGCTACGCCACTAACTGAAGAAGGTACTACTCCTCTTCTAACTGTTGACCTATGGGAACACGCTTACTACATTGATTTCCGCAATGTACGTCCTGATTACATGAATGCTTTCTGGGCACTTGTAAACTGGGAATTCGTAGCGAAAAACCTAGCAGCTTAATTTCTCCTGCTTAACGAAATCGTTACAAGGCCAGCCATCGTGCTGGTCTTTTTTGTAAATTTACGTAAAGAAACTATTTTCTGACATTCTCTCACTCAGCGCTGACATTAACAGACCCCTCTCATTTTTATACTTGCGCCAACTCCATAGATTCAGGTTATAAAAATGACAAAAAGCCTTTTTGCTCTCGCTCTATTTGCAGCCGGTATGATCACGCTCCCTCTGCTTTCTAATGCAAATACCAATGAGGCAGTTGAAGCTACTAGCCAAAATTCTGTACCTGTAACAGTGACTTCAGTTAAAAAACATCAAATACCATCCCAAGTGACTGATGTTGGTAAATTGCATGCCATCGATTATGCAGAGCTGACATTTAAAACAAATGGCCAGCTAAAAAATATCTACTTTGCTGACGGTGCTAACGTTAAAAAAGGCGACGTGATTGCCAACCTAGAAAATACCCAAGCCACCGCCGAACTCGATAAAGCTAAAAGTAATCTAAAAATTGCCCAAAATAAGCTAAATCGAACCACCGACTTACTGAAGAAACAACCTGACGCCTTATCTAAGCAAGATTTTGAAGAACTTGAAGAGCAGGTACGTCTAGCCACGGCCGACTTACTGCAAAAGCAATCCATCTTAGATGACTATAAAATTGTTGCACCATTCAATGGCCAACTAAGCAGCTTTACCTTGTCTGTTGGCAGCAACATTTCAAGTTCAACGGCCTTAGTCAATTTAGTAAACCTCGATCCAATTGAAGTTCAGTACTCGTTAGGCCAAGAGATGATTGGAAAAATCAATACCGATCAAAAAGTCACTATTTCAGTCGAAGCTTACCCAGAACAAGAATTTGAAGGCCAAGTAACGTATGTGGCACCGTCTGTCGATGCCAACTCAGGTCGCATCAGTGTTTTTGCTCGAATTAAAAACGCCGACCGAAAACTCGCACCGGGTATGTTTACCAACATTACTCACCACTTGGATCAAAGCCAAAGTGTATTAGCGGTACCGCAAAACTCAGTGTTTGCAAAAAATGATCAACGTTTTGTGTGGGTCATTGAAAATAACCAAGCAGTACAGAAACAAGTGCAGTTAGGGAAAAACATGAACAACGGCATGGTCGCCATCACCAACGGCTTAGTTGCTGATGAACAAGTTGTCGCAACTGGGCAACAAAAGCTGGCTCAAGGCGATAGTGTAGCCATAAAAAATCACGACACAGAAGAAACCAAGCCACAAGAAGCGAAACTACAAGAAACTAAATAATAAGCTTTAATCCCTAATTCAATCACCCACAGGAGAAAACAATGCGATTACCAGAAGTCTGCATTAAACACCCTGTATTTGCGAGCGTGCTGAGTATTGCCATTGTCATACTTGGCCTACTCGCATTTCAAAAGCTCGATATAAAATATTTTCCAGAATATGAAACGCCAAGCGCCAGCGTTCAAGCCAATATTACAGGTGCCAGTGCCGAGTTCATGTCTCGCAATGTTGCCGACAAGCTCATTAATGCCGTCACTGGCTTAGATGGCGTTGATACCATGACAACAAACTGCAGCGAAAACAGCTGTAGTTTGGATATTCGCTTCTTTGATGATGTTGATTACGACAACACCATGAATAAACTCAGAAGCAACATTGATGCGATCAACGACTTCCCACCAAGCATGACGGACAAGCCAACGGTAACGGATGATTCAGGCAAAACAAACAGTGCTAGTAACATCATTCTGTTCACCACCAGCGACAGCAGCCCTGAAGCAAAGCAGGCCATGCATGATCACATTAGTCAGCAACTTGTGCCTCAAATTAAGCACCTGCCAGGTGTTGGTGCCGTGTGGGGCCCATACGGTGGCTCATCCAAAGCGGTTCGCGTGTGGCTACAGCCAGAGCGTATGAGTGCACTTAACGTCAGTGCAAGTCAGGTGGTGTCCACATTAAGCTCATTTAATGCCACGTTCACCGCAGGTACCATCAAAGGGGAAGTGAAAGACTTCGCCATTAATCCGATCAACCAACTTGATAGCATTGATGATGTAAAAAACCTCGTCCTACGTGTTGATAATGGCAAAATTGTTCGTATTAAAGACATAGCAAAAGTGGAAATGGGTGAAGAAAGCCTGTCACCAAGTCAATTATCGGTTGATGGTTCGGCGGCCATGTCGCTACAAATTTTGCCATTAACCAGTGCTAATCCAGTAACAGTGGCGGAAACGGTTCAAGCCAAGATCGAGCAAATCAACACCACGCTGCCAGACAACATGACCATGGAAATGGTGTATAACCAAGCCGATTTCATTGATGCAGCCATCAGCGAAGGCTTCAAAACCATTCTGGAAGCTGTGGTTCTTGTTTCTGCGGTCATTTTGTTGTTCCTTGGTAACATCCGTATTGCGTCTATCCCTATCATCACCATTCCTGTGTGTGTGATCGGCGTATTTGCGGTCATGCACTTACTGGGCTTTAGTATTAACGTGCTCACCATTTTGGCCATCATCTTAGCGATAGGCTTAGTGGTTGATGATGCCATTGTTGTGGCTGAAAACTGTTATCGCCATATCGAAGAAGGCGCAACCCCACTAGAAGCGGCCTTAAAAGGCAGTAAAGAAATTGTCTTTCCTGTTATTTCTATGACGCTGACCTTAGCCGTGGTGTACATGCCAATCGGCTTTATGAGCGGTCTAACAGCCAACTTATTTAAGCAATTTTCATTTACGCTTTCTGCGGCGGTGATTATTTCTGGCCTAGTGGCTCTGACACTCTCACCAATGATGAGCGCTCGCTTAATGCGCCCAGTAACCAAAAAACCACGCTGGTTTGCCGTTATTGATGCGAGCTTAAATCGAGTGACTGATGGCTATATTTCCATATTAAAAAAGTGGCTGAACCGTAAAGCCATATTGGCAAGCGTTACTATGGTTCTTTTAGGGCTAGCAGGTGCTGCTTACTGGCACATTCCACAAGTGCTACTACCAACTGAAGATTCCGGTTTCATTGAAGTGTCTTCCGATGCTCCAACTGGCGCAGGCCGAAGCTATCACGAGAAACATAATGCTGAATTGAACTCTATTTTCACCGAACAAAATTCAATTCAAACCAACTTATCGTACATTGAAGGCGCACCAACGAACCATGTCCTACTTAAGCCGTGGGGAGAGCGCACTGAAGACATTGATCAAGTGATTGCCGATCTTATTGCCCAAGCCAACAAAGATCTTTCCGCTTACAATGTGTCGTTCACTGTTCGCTCTGCTGATAGTTTAAATGTAGCGACGGGCCTGGATTTACAGGTCACCACATTAGACAGAGACACTGAAACACTGGCAAAAACAGCGGACAACGTTGTGAAGCTACTGGAAGAGTACCCAGGGCTCACTAACGTTTCGAATTCTATGCTGAAAGATCAACTGCAATACGACCTGACCATAGATCGAAATGCTTTGGCCTTATCTGGTGTCAATTACGGGGACATTACCAATGCCCTATCCACGTTCTTAGGCTCGGTAAAAGCAACAGATTTACAATCTACCGATGGGTTTACTTACCCAGTACAAGTACAGCTTAATCGTGCTCAACTGTCTGACTTCAGCATCTTAAACAAGATCTACGTCAATTCAGAATCCGGACAAAGCCTGCCACTATCGCAATTTGTATCAATTGAACAAACAACAGGAGAATCAAACATCTTAACCTACATGGGTGAAGACAGCGCAAAAATCACGGCAACATTAATGCCTGGTTACAGCGCAAGTGACATCAAAACCTTTATAGATAAAGAAGTACCAAACTTACTGCAAGGATCACAGCAGTACCACTACAACGGTGTCGTAAAAGACTTGATGGACTCCCAACAAGGAACACTGATCTTATTCTTACTGGCTGTTGTCTTTGTCTACTTGATTCTGGCAGCACAATTTGAAAGCTTTGTTGATCCTTTGATCATTCTGTTGACTGTTCCACTGTGTATTGTTGGCGCTCTACTGACGTTAGCTGCTACTGGTCAAAGCATGAATATCTACACCAACATTGGACTCCTGACCTTGGTGGGCCTTGTCACCAAACACGGTATTCTATTGGTGGAATTTGCCAACACCGAACTAAAACGCGGGCTCACACCAATTGCCGCAGCATTAAGCAGCGCACAATCACGACTGCGCCCGATCTTAATGACAGCCATCACCATGATTCTGGGCTCTTTACCACTGGCATTAGCATCAGGCCCAGGTTCTATTGGCCGAATTAACATTGGCTTAGTACTCGTGGGGGGCTTAATTGCCGGCACTTTCTTCTCATTATTTGTGGTTCCAATCGCTTATGTGGCAATGGAAAAACTAAAAAATAATGATGTATGGATGAGTTTTAAAAATAAAACTGCCTAAAAACACGCTGTAAACCAAATAAAAAAGCCAGTTTAACCGCTGGCTTTTTTATTAATATTCAAAAAGTTAAATTAACACGGCATTTTTTTTCCGAAAAGAGGCAATTTTTTTCCGAAAAAAGCTAAAGGTTTTCTCACTGTCGCCGATAAGAGTATATCAGCACAGGAGTTTAGCCATGCAAGTTCATACTTTAGACAAAGCAAGATTAATCAACGAAGTTCAATTAGGTGACAATTTAAGTCATGCCGTTGAAGCTGGTCGTCGTGCTGATTTCGCACTGATGATGTCTATGCTGTCTAACGATTTACGTGAGCAAACTCCGGTTGAAAAAATCGCTGAAAGCAACACGACAGAAGAGCTTCTACGACGTAAATTTGGTGTAGCTGATGCACAAACATTACGTTCTGATGAAGAGTCTTACCACCGTGCAGCAGCTCAAGCTGACTCTTTCCATAACGGTGGCATTGCAAGTGCAAAACTTCACCATGGTTTACGCCCTGATGCGGTAGCCCACATGCCTCAAGGCACTTACGATTTACCTGAAGAGGTATACCACAACTTATCTGGCCATGAACGTCGTAGCCTTGAAAATAACGCAACAAAAATCATGGATGCCATTCCACAAGATCTTTACAACGAGCTGGTTGTTTCTAAGCGCAATGCAGAAATGAACCTATACGCTTAAATCTTCGCACTAATTTAGTGCCCATGACTCTCAATTTTGCGACGTTAGTTTGTAATACAAACCTGTACAGAAAAAAACACCCACTACAATCAAACAAATAACTCTTTGTTTATCAAAAAAAATCCACACAAATAAAAACGATAACCTCTAACAGCTAGCACAAATTACCGACTAATAACGACTATCCATTACGTTTGTGAGCAAAGCCGTATTTTGAGAAGTTATCTCATTTTATCATTTTATTTTTGACTCCTTTCACACCCGTTTTTTCATTTATCTACCATTATGTTATCTATCGCATTTAATCGCGGTTTAAGACCAAAGATAACTATCATCTACCCATGCCCAATTGAAAGCATTGGTTCCATGATCTGGTCTATTCATTAAATGCATCTTTACTCGGATTTAAAGACTGAAATAGGACCGTAACATGGATATCACTCATTCAGTAATTCTGGTTACTTCGGCAGGTAGCCCCGTAAGTAAAAGTATGTCTTGTCACTTTGCAGCCCAAGGCGCTCAGCTTATTTTAGCGGACACCAACAGCGAAGCCTTAAACGAAGCGTATCTACTTTGCAAAGTACTGAATGAAAATGTACATACCGTCCTGTTGGAGGATCACAGTAAAGCAAGCATCAAACAACTGTTTACCTACATCGACAGCCACTTCTTAAACGGTGTCGATGTATTGATCAATAATTGGGTCGGTAACGAGTTACCTGGCCTACTTGAAAATGGCTCTGCGGATATGTTCAGTGAACGTTTGACTGAAGTGTCTGCTGCACTATTTAACTACGGTAAACAAGCCGCGAAAAATATGCGAGAGCACAGTAAACAAGGCGTAATCGTAAACTTAGCCGCTAACTCATCAGACACCAACTCCGGCACTCTAGAGAACACAAGAGCCATGCTCACCGGTTTTACCGTTAGTTGGGCAAAAGAGCTAACCCAATTTAATATTCGAGTTGGTGGTGTTACACCGAGCCACCACAATTCAACTCATTCGGGGGTACACCCTAGTGATAGCCGCCTCCATTATGAGCTTATTCGCAGTACCGAGTACATCGTCCAAAACGACTACTTTAATGGCAGAATGATTGAGGCAGAAATTTAACGCCCTTCAATCACAATACCATCACGATATTCCGCTCATAAAAAAACCCACCTCAAAAGAGGCGGGCTTTAACGACTTGCTTACTGTTTGAGCTTACATTTCGTGCTAGCGAAAATGTTCTCTCATTGAGTTATGCTTTAGCTTCTTCTTTCTTAGCTTTCGCTGCTTTTTTTTCCGTTTTCTTAATCACTGTTGTGCCTTCAAACGTTTCGCCTTCTACATATGGTTTACCGTAGTAAGCCGCGACTAAGACGTCTTTTAGCTCAGAGATTAATGGGTAACGTGGGTTAGCACCTGTACATTGGTCATCAAATGCTTCAACAGATAGCTCATCCAGCTTCGCCATGAAATCTGCTTCTGGAACACCCGCCGCTTTGATAGACGCTGGAATGTCTAGGTTCAATTTCAACTCTTCCAACCAACCAAGTAAACGTTCAATCTTCTCAGCAGTGTGGTCACCCGCTTTAGTCAGACCTAGATGGTCAGCGATTTCAGCGTAGCGACGACGTGCTTGTGGACGGTCGTATTGAGAGAATGCAGTTTGCTTAGTTGGGTTGTCGTTCGCGTTGTAACGCACTACATCAGAGATTAATAACGCATTTGCTAGACCATGTGGTAAGTGGAACTCAGCACCCAGTTTATGAGCCATAGAGTGACACACACCTAGGAAAGCATTCGCAAACGCAATACCTGCAATGGTTGCCGCGTTGTGTACTTTTTCACGAGCAATTGGGTCATTAGCACCATTTGCGTAGCTTGATGGTAAGTACTCTTTCAACATTTTAAGCGCTTGTAGAGCTTGGCCATCAGAGTATTCATTCGCAAGAACAGATACGTAAGCTTCTAATGCGTGAGTTACTGCATCGTAACCACCAAATGCTGTTAGAGACTTAGGCATGTTCATAACAAGGTTAGCATCTACGATAGCCATGTTTGGCGTGATTTCGTAATCCGCTAATGGGTACTTAGCACCGGTTTTGTCGTCAGTAACAACGGCAAATGGCGTCACTTCAGAACCTGTACCAGATGTAGTTGTGATACATACCAACTCAGCTTTTTTACCCATTTTAGGGAATTTGTAGATACGCTTACGAATATCCATAAAGCGCATAGCTAATTCGCCGAAGTGAGTTTCAGGGTGCTCATACATTACCCACATGATCTTCGCTGCATCCATTGGTGAACCACCACCTAGAGCGATGATTACATCTGGCTGGAAGCTCTTCATTGCTTCTGCGCCTTTCTCAACTACAGATAGCGTTGGATCTGCTTCTACATCAAAGAAAGTTTGAACTTCAATGCCCTGTGCTTTCAGTAAACTAACCACGTCATCAGCGTAACCATTGTTAAATAGGAAGCGGTCAGTAACTAGGAATGCGCGTTTCTTACCTTCTAGGTCGCCAAGAGCGATTGGAAGGCTACCACGACGGAAGTAGATAGACTTAGGTAGTTTGTGCCACAACATGTTTTCAGCTCGCTTCGCTACAGTTTTCTTGTTGATAAGGTGCTTAGGACCTACGTTCTCAGAGATAGAGTTACCACCCCATGAACCACAACCAAGAGTTAGAGACGGTGCTACGTTAAAGTTGTAAAGGTCACCGATACCACCGTGAGTCGATGGGATGTTTACAAGAATACGTGCCGTTTTCAGCTTGTCGCCAAAGTAACGAATGCGGTCTGTGTTGGTGTCTTGGTTAGTGTAAAGACCAGATGTGTGACCGATACCACCAATCTCAACCATAGTTACCGCTTGAGCAACGGCGTCTTCGAAATCGTCTGCGCGGAATAAACCTAGAGTTGGAGACAATTTCTCATGGGCGAATTCGTCATCGTAAGACACTTTACCCAAGCCTTCACCAACAAGTACTTTCGTGTCAGCAGGAACCTTAACACCCGCCATTTCAGCGATTGCAGGAGCAGGTTGACCAACGATTTTCGCGTTTAGTGCACCGTCAATGAGAAGCACTTTACGTACTTTATTGGCTTCGGCTTTAGATAGAACGTAAGCTTTGTGAGATGCGAAACGCTCTTTCACTTCGTCGTATACTTCGTCAACAACGATAGCTGCTTGCTCTGAAGCACATACAACGCCGTTATCGAATGTTTTAGACATTAGAATAGAAGCAACAGCACGCTTAATGTCCGCCGTTTCATCAATAACGATTGGCACGTTACCAGCACCTACGCCGATGGCAGGCTTACCTGAAGAGTATGCTGCTTTAACCATGCCTGGACCACCAGTTGCAAGGATAAGTGCAATACCATCATGCTTCATAAGAGCATTAGAAAGCTCAACTGAAGGTTGGTCAATCCAACCGATGATGTCTTTTGGTGCACCAGCCGCTACTGCTGCATCTAAAACAAGCTTCGCTGCATCGTTTGTAGAGTTTTTAGCACGTGGATGTGGGGAGAAAATGATGCCGTTACGTGTCTTCAAAGAAATAAGAGATTTGAAGATAGCCGTTGAAGTTGGGTTCGTTGTTGGAACGATACCACAGATAATACCGATTGGTTCTGCGATAGTCATTGTGCCTAAGTTGTCATCTTCTTCAAGAATGCCACATGTTTTTTCATCTTTGTATTTGTTATAGATGAATTCTGACGCAAAGTGGTTTTTGATAACCTTATCTTCAACAATACCCATGCCAGATTCCGCTACCGCTTGCTGTGCTAGAGGAATACGTGCGTGGTTAGCTGCCAGAGATGCTGCACGGAAGATAGCATCGACTTTCTCTTGTGAATATGTTGCAAACTCTTCTTGAGCTGCTTTTACTCGTGCGACAAGAGCATCTAGTTCAGCTAAATTAGTTACAGGCATAATGAATCTCCTAAAAGAAAATATTAAAAACTATTTATTAAGGATGCTGCTCAATTCCTTCTGCATGACAAGTTATACCGCCTCAATGTGACGTACTTGCAACATGCATTCTTAGTAAATTGTTTTCAAAACTGAGTATAATCTTTCATAGTTTTGAAAAAGTTGATTCAGATCAGTTCTGATGAACTATTTACCACTAAAGTACTAATGACATACCAATCAATAACATATGATATTGATTTATATGTAATTTTATTTATTACCAAGCTCGAAATAACTTGCGGAAGTATCAATAAGAAATGAAATGCACATAAATTATTTTGTAATAAATTTTCACTTTTAAGAACAAATATTAAAAAGACAATACATAAAATATGTGCTACTGGACGAGTATATCCACTCCTGAGAACATAGCTATAAAGAGGTAGCCTAAATCACTATTTTTTCTCATTTTTGTGTTAGTAGTAACAGTTTTAACAAGTTAGAAAGATATTAGTTTTCCTAGCCATTCACTTTATTTTTTTTCATTGGCGCAAAAAAGACCTTTCTATTACCCTCAAAATTTGCCCCACTTACTATTAAAGAAGTCAGTTGAATGCTTAACCTTGAACTTGCGATTTACCTTCAATTCTTTCTCGGGCTCTTTGCTGCGGTTAACCCAGTGGGCATCATGCCGGTATTTGTCTCTCTTACTGCACATATGTCAGCAGAAGAAAAGAAAAAAACAGCCATCACCGCCAACATCGCTGTAGCCTCTATTTTGATCGTATCGCTATTAATTGGCCAAATGTTACTCGATATGTTCAGTATCTCACTCGATTCATTCCGAGTGGCAGGAGGGCTGTTATTACTGAGCATTGCTTTTTCAATGATGAGCGGAAAGCTGGGTGAAGATAAACAGAACAAACAAGAAAAATCTGAATATGTAAGCAGAGAGCAAATTGGTGTTGTACCACTAGCAATGCCCTTAATGGCTGGCCCAGGCGCCATTAGTTCTACTATTGTGTATGGATCTCGCTACCCAACGATGATCAACACAATCGGCCTAATATTAACCATGATCGCTTTTGCATTAGGTACGTGGCTTTTATTCCGCTCTGCTCCACTGATTGTGCGATTCTTAGGGCAAACAGGCATCAACGTGATCACACGTATTATGGGGCTTATTCTTGGGGCACTAGGTATTGAGTTTATTGCAAACGGGTTGCGTAACCTATTCCCTGGGCTCGCTTAATTCCTTATACTTACCGCTATAGAATCCGCTTTAACTCTTAAAGCGGATTTTTTGCGCTTCTTATTTCCTATTTTCATAACAGGTTAGGACCTTTTATGCCCAGAGCCAGCTTACGCCATTACTTATTTATCGTTATTTTTGGAACTCATACCAAAGCTGGACGCTGGTTTGATTTGTGCTTAATTGCCACAATCTTAGCCTCTGAAATTGTTTTAATTTTAGATTCCATCCCCAGCGTGCATGCTCAATGGGCGCCACAATTAAAATTCTTGGAGTACTTTTTTACTGGGCTATTTACCATAGAGTATCTGATTAGATTATATTGCTCACCTAAGCCTTGGGCGTACGCAAAAAGTTTTTATGGCATCATCGATTTGTTAGCCATTTTGCCAACCTACTTGGCTTTCTTCTTCCCTGACGCCACCTACATGGGCATGATCCGCTTACTCCGTGTCATGAGAATTTTCCGCGTACTCAAACTAGTTCGTTATTTAAAAGATTCCAACATTCTATTACGTTCACTGCTCATGGCGAAAAGAAAGATTTTTATCTTTTTTAGTACCGTTGCGATTTTAGTAACCGTTTTTGGTTCCATGATTTACGTGATTGAAGGACCAGTGAATGGCTTTACCAGCATCCCCCAAAGTATTTACTGGGCAATCGTCACCATTACCACTGTCGGTTATGGTGACTTAGTACCTCAAACGCCGATAGGGCAAGCCATTGCGGCATTAACCATGTTATTAGGTTACTCGATCCTTGCGGTTCCTACGGGAATTATTACGGCTGAACTCAGCCAAGAAATGAATGCACATCGACAGCTAGTACGTTGTTTAAATTGCACCAAAAGTGGTCATGATACGGATGCCTTGCACTGTAAACATTGTGGCAGCGAATTACCGTCACCAGAGTTACGTGTGATCCCACCCAACGAGAAAGAAAATCAGTAGTTAGAACGGTACTTACACTTTACAGGGCGTATTCAATGCGCCCTGCTTGTTATAAAAGCACACGAAGCTTAGCAGCCCGAAGTCTCAGATTGTACTTGGTAGCTTAATGCAACGTTGTTTTGAGGCTGAATGTACTGCACGTAGCAGTGACTAGAAAGGATCTGATCAAATGAATGTTGAGAAGAAGCAGAATCAATATTAGCTAAAGTAAGTATCACTGAACGCTGAGAGGACGTTGAAGCGACACGGTAAGTCCAACCACCTTCACGATTGATCGAGCTTTTGTTTTCAATAGCACTGATAATGCCTGATGAGGAGGCTTCAGGGTAACCAAAAGCTAAAGCTACATTATCGCTACTCTGCTGAGATTGAAGTGGTAATGCGCCATTCATTACAGCCTGATTGTATGTGTTCTCTGCCACTGAATTAATGACACCGACCGCACCATTAATTGCAGCCGCTCTTTCTTCCGCAGCGAAATCAATAAATCGAGGAGCAGCTGTAACCGCCAAAACGCTAGCGACAGCTGTTGCACCAATCATTTCTAAAAATGTGAATCCTTTACTAATACTCATAAATAAACCAATCCCTAACTGCGTGTGACAAAGCTATCACTACGACTGATTAAAAGCCGTAATTGTTCCTATCAACAAACCAGTTTTGGGACCAAGGTAACCTTATATAAAAAGCCCATTAAGCACATTAACGAAATGAAAACATATAAAATACAAAAAACCGACACACATATGTATCGGTTTTTCTTATTATTACTCGACTAGCAATAACAACTTCTATCTAAAAAGATCATTATGCTTTTTCTGCTAGAATAATTCGTAATGTTCGACGCAGTGGTTCCGCTGCCCCCCACAATAGCTGATCACCCACCGTAAACGCATTCAAGAAGTCGTTACCCATCGACATTTTACGTAAACGGCCAACAGGAACAGACATCGTACCCGTCACTTTTGCAGGAGTCAGCTCTTGCGCGGTAATGTCGCGCTCATTTGGAATCACTTTCACCCAGTCATTATGAGTGGCAATGATCTCTTCAATCTCGTCCATTGGTACATCTTGCTTTAGCTTGATCGTTAAAGCTTGAGCATGACAACGCATGGCACCAATACGAACACATGTTCCATCAATTGGAATTGGTGAACCGTCTAAGCCGAGGATTTTATTGGCTTCAACACCCGCCTTCCACTC
Source organism: Vibrio sp. Of7-15 (assembly GCF_022347565.1). Lineage (GTDB taxonomy): Bacteria > Pseudomonadota > Gammaproteobacteria > Enterobacterales > Vibrionaceae > NORP241. Next base: position 165,484 of record NZ_JAKRGH010000002.1, on the reverse strand, counting down.
TTCTTTGCTTTGACCATTTTCACGTTTCACATCAATCCATGGAATAAGCGAACCCGCAAGCGGTGCACCAAATTGATCCGTAGGGAAAGAGGAAGAGCGAATGGTATCTGCGACTTTTTTATCAATATCGAGAATTGAACTTGCTGGATTTGCCAACTCTGAGCTTACACAGTCATTTACGACACCCATCTGAGAAATAAGCTCACGCATATTTTTCGCGCCGGCTCCCGAAGCCGCTTGGTAAGTCATGGCGCTCATCCACTCAACCATGCCTTTCTCATACAGACCACCCAAAGCCATCAACATTAAGCTTACTGTACAGTTACCACCAACATATGTCTTAGTGCCCGTTTGAATACCTTGCTGGATTTGCGCTAAGTTCACAGGATCAAGGGCAATAATTGAGTCTTCTTTCATACGTAATGTAGAAGCAGCATCAATCCAATAACCTTTCCAACCAGCTTGACGCAGAGCAGGATACACCTTCTCCGTATAGCTCCCCCCCTGACAAGTAATGATTGCATCTAGCTTTTTAAGGCTTTCAATATCAAAAGCATCTTGCAGTAAACCTGCATCTTTACCTAAGTTGGGGGCCGGAATACCTATTTGAGACGTACTGTAAAATACAGGCTCGATATGATCGAAATCTTTTTCTTCAACCATACGCTGCATTAATACTGAGCCAACCATACCACGCCAGCCTACTAATCCTACTCTCATCATTGCTTGATACACTCCATGTTAGTTTTATCTCCCCCATCTATAAAAGTTTCAGCGTAAGAAAACAAGATTATTTTTAACAAAAGTGCCAGAAAAAACATGATTAGAGAAAAAACAAATGAAGAAGACTGAAACCGAGACTTAACACTCCGTTAATGAATATGGATCTATCGTCTGCCCAAGGACTGCAAAGCAAAAAGGAAAATCGCCCGTAAAAAAGAAAGGATGATATCGTTAATATCTACCAATTAACCACAAGAGAACCAACCTATCATTTATCATAAATTACAAAAATAAATGACAAAAATCACATAAGATTAAAGAACCAATTTTAAAAATTTAATGACAATTAAAACCACATACGGAAAATATAAAGAATAAAACTTCACAAAAAACAAAAAATAAAGACAATTACAAAACAAAAATAATCAATAATAAAATATTCACAGAACACATAAACACAAAATAAAACACAAAATCACAACAAACTCACCATGTAAATATACATTTACTGCCACCTCAAAGATAAATATCACAGAACAATATTCTATCTATCGATAGCTGGGCAACGATCATATAAAGTACGCACTGAGCCCATCTTCAAACAACGAAATGAAGATGACCATATAAAAGCGAATGCTGTTTCATTTTATCTATCACTTTTGATCGGTATTTCGCGATAACTAACTAGAAGCAAGGTTTGAATATGAATCAGAAAACGGTACGACTGCCCTCTCTTATACAGGTGGTCTTAGCACTTGGTTTTTTTCTAGCTCTCGCATTTTCATTTACTGCACAACTTGATTTACCGATCCAACTAGCGCTATACATCGGCTGGTTTGTGATCATCGCTCTAGGTATTAAATTAGGGCATGATTATAAATCGCTAGAAAAAGCAGCCCTCAATGGCGTATCTAATGGTCTAGGAGCGGTATTAATTTTATTAGCTGTGGGCGCTCTTGTGGGTACCTGGATCTCTGGTGGTATCGTTCCTACCATCATTTACTATGGCCTTAAAGCTATCCACCCATCTATTTTCTTACTAGCCACAATGATCATCTGCTCTCTAACAGCGCTTGCAACAGGCACTTCTTGGGGTGCAGCTGGTACTGCTGGTATTGCCATGATGGGGATAGGACAAGGCTTAGGTGTACCTGCGCCAATTACTGCGGGTGCGGTTCTGTCTGGCTGTTACTTTGGCGACAAAATGTCACCACTGTCAGATTCTGTAATCCTTGCTTCTTCCATGTCTGGGGTCGAAGTCATGGAGCATATCAAAGGTATGCTACCAATCGCTCTGATCAGCTATATTATCACGGGTATCATGTTCACTGCTTTCGGCTTCCATTACGCAGGTAATGTAGACATGAGCCAAGTAGAATCTGTGATCACAGCGATGGAAAACCAATTTGTTATCACACCATTCTCATTTATCCCTGTGGTGATTGTACTTGGCTTGTTAGCGATGCGTATGCCTTCATTCCCTGTGATCAGTTTCGGGTCACTATTGGGTATCGCTTGGGCTGTAATGGTACAAGACATTGACTTCTTAGTTGCCTTTAACACTGCATGGGCCCCATTCTCGATTGAGTCTGGCGTAGCGTTCATTGACTCTATCCTAAATCGTGGTGGCATGTCTTCGATGCTGGGCTCTGTGGCTGTTATCGTATTTGGCCTAGGCTTTGGTGGCTTACTGGATAAAGTTGGCGTATTAGAAACCATCGCGAAAATTTTCGAAAAACGCGTGAAAGGCCCAGGCAGCCTAGCAACGTCTACCATTGGTACCGCTTTCTTAGGTAACGTATTTGGCTCTGCAATGTACGTATCCCTGATCCTAACGCCTAAGATTTGTGCGAAAAACTATGACCGCTTAGGCTACCAACGTAAAAACCTGTCTCGTAACGCTGAATTCGGCGGTACATTAACTTCAGGCATGGTTCCTTGGAGTGATAACGGCATCTATATGGCAAGCATTCTTGGTGTCGCTACCTTCTCTTACGCACCATTCATGTGGTTGAGCTTTGTATGTATTATCGTAACGATTGTTTCATCTTACATGGGATGGTTTGTGGATCGCTGCCCACCAACGGCCGAAATAACAGAAAGCTCAGAAGAAAAAGTAACGTCTGCGCAAACTGCATAAGCCGGAAAATATAATCAAATACAAAAAAGCGCTGATTGTTCAGCGCTTTTTTATTTCAATGATGAGAAAGTTTAAGACAAAAGAGTTAAGCACCTTTGCGAAGCACAGAAGACATAACATGTCTGATTTGTTTACATACTTGGTAACGAAATGCCCATACAGGATGGTAGCGAAACATTTTTGGCTCCGCCCAACGAATAATATGCTTTAGCTCCAACCGTTTAGCTGCTTGATAGCAACTGGCTGAACAAGAAACACAAAGTGGCTTGGCTTCTTCTTGTCGGCATTGCTGTAAACGATTTTCAACGTACTCTGTTAGCTCTGTACATACTGGGCATAACTTAGCGCCACGATGCAGTACTCGACAATACAAACGGATCATGATCTGAATAGAGCCAAGCTCTCGTTGTATTTGTGATGATGATAAATTAGTCATTTTCATAGCTTCGCTATTATGCGTCACTACAAAGAAATCCCTTTGATAGAGATCAAGGCTATGACCTAACTAAAAAGTGGTTTGGCTATAACACCACCCATAGTTACAAGACTAACCTAACATCAAGCATTCTCTTCCAAAACCGTGCGTGTTACAGAGTAAATGTTATTTTCAGAAATGGGCTTAGCGATATGGCCTTGCATACCCGCATCTAAACAACGCCAAATATCATCTTGCATTGCATTGGCTGTCATGGCGATAATCGGAGTACTTTGATTGGCTGAACTCGATGCTCGAATCGCACGAGTCGCCTCCACACCATCCATTCTTGGCATTTGCATATCCATGTAGATCACATCAAACAGCTCTTCACTGGAACGCTCTAACGCATCAAGTCCATCCTCCGCAGTACTGACCTGATAACCAAATCGTGTGAGTAACTTACTGGCCAAAATCCGGTTGATATTATTGTCTTCTACAACTAGGCACTTCATGCCATAAAACGGTTTCTCAGGAACAACAATCTCAGTATCAGAGGAACTTTCATGTGGCGGTTCATCATTTTTTTCTGCCATCGTCAGTGGCAGCATAACCCAGAATGTCGAACCTTTTCCTACCACACTATCAACACGAACCTCCCCTCCCATCAATTCAGCCAACTGACGTGTAATGGACAAGCCAAGTCCTGTTCCTCCAAATTTACGGGTAGTCGATTCATCGGCTTGGGAAAAAATATCAAAAATTCGCTCTAATTTATCTGCGGCAATTCCAATCCCAGAGTCCGACACCTCAATCAGCATAAACTTATTTTGATGCTCATCGTGAATGCTGCTCATCGAGAAGTGGATATAACCCGACTCGGTAAACTTGATGGCATTACCTAACAAGTTCAGCATGATCTGTTGAATCCGGGTGGGATCACCCAAAATATATTGCGGAATACTCGGATCACAATAGTACTGATAATCCACCCGTTTACATGACACAGACGGTTTCATCAAATTAAAGACATTGCGCCCAACTAGCTCTGGGCTAAGCCTAACTTCCTCTAAAGTAATACCTCCAGCATCAAACTTTGAGTAATCCAAAATATCATTGAGCAACGACATTAAATTTTTACTGGAGTGTTGAATAATAGCCAAATACTCCGTTTGCTGATGGGTTAACTGCTCTTGTTTCATCAGCTCTGCCGCCCCCATGATGCCATTCATGGGAGTTCGTATTTCATGACTGATATTGGCTAAAAATTGTTGTTTTGCAGCGGCGGCACTGAGTGCTTGTTCACGAGTTTCAATTAATGTAGCACTACGCTGGTTAAATTCGCTAACTAAAGAGCCTAATTCATCGTTATGGTAGATAGGCAAAGGCACAAAGTCATCATTATCTTTTTGCTTTAACATACTCCTACGCACTTTGAGCAACGGCCGTACCAGCTGCCAATGAATAGCCCCAAAACTAAGCGTTAAAATGAACAAAGCAACAGGGATCAATACTGAAAGTAGCTTAAATTCTAATGAGGCCGATTCCACCAACATGGTATGTAGTGGGACTCCAACAAGCAGCATCCAACTCGTTTTAGGAAGCGTCACGCCAGTAATAAAGCTTTCTTTCCCCAAAATAGGGTCTTGTTCTAACAGCAGATCAAATACAGCGTCAGACTGCTGAAAAGAAGACACGCTCGTATGAAGATCATTAGCAACTCGCATTGAATAGCCAAACCCCATCATAATTGAATCTTGGGTCAAACGTTGAGCCAGTTGCTTAATTTGGGTGTTTTTCTGATTTTCAATTCGAGCTTGATCGATGACTTTGATCACTTCTTTAGCGATCGGACTATAATATTCGTTCGTTTCACCAAGATCTTTATTAAAAATATACTGAGGAATATCACCCTGATTATTAATCACTTCAGATTGATTTGGGTAAGATAAAAAGCGCCCCATACGATCCAATAAAATCAAGTAGCCGCCTAACGACTCGCCTTTTTGGTTTAAATAAACATGCAGCTCATCAAGCAAGACATCAATAGTCACTACGCCAGCGAGCTGGCCATTAAGAAAATAAGGCACACTGCACGTGACCATGGGCTTACCAGAGAAAGGATCGGTATAAGACTGAGACCAATATGCTTGGCCTGGCTGTAGCCATTTAGCAGGAACATACCACTCTTCATTTTGATACGGATGCGTACTTGGGAAATTATAATCATTCATCTGAACCAAATGATTATTACCATCTTTTGCAAAAAATAGGCTGTCTAATACTTTATCAGGGCTACGCATGTATGGCTCAGGCCACCAGCCACCGCCAGCAATTAAATGACCACTCTGCTTATTAGTCAAAATACGGCTGATAAAATCCACCGCGACATGATTTTCTGGCGAGGTGCTGACAAACTCAGCAAACGAAAATGCCACCCCTTCAATCTTGGCACTCACTTGCATTAAAGATTGAGCCACTGACTCTGTATGGGCTAGTAGCCGCTTTTCAGACGCCTGCATAGTGAGTTTACGCCCTGTGGTTTCCATTACCGCAATAATAGAAACTCCCATCACAGAAATGAGCACAGCTAATAAAACTAAGCCTCGAATACTAAGAGACTGATACCACGCAATTTTATCGTCTTTCACTGACAACCTACATCCTTTATACCGTTGAGTTATTAGACGTTTGTGCCTCCAAAAATGTCATTACCCCTGCAGACGTTTCAGACAGTTGGTGTGCCAATTCATCTAATACCGCTTGTTCTGGTACACCACCTGATTTCAAGGTTTTCTCGGCTAGCTCTGATTGTTTTTTCAACCCTTCAGCGCCAATACTGCCAGCCACACCTTTTAAGCTATGAGCAATGCGGGTCGCAATTTCAGACTCATTATTCCGAATGGCTTCAGCAAGTTTTTTATCATCATTACTATGGTCTTGAATAAAGATTTCAAGCAACATAATGACTGATTCTAAATCGCCTCCCATGCACTCCATCATATAATCTAAGCAAAAATAGCTGCCATCTTGGCCTAGTGGAGTTACTAAATCATCCACAGTTTCTTTGTCAATTACCGAAATATCCAACTCTGTGGAAGTCAGTGGCTCTGGCTCATTAGCTTCTGAATGGGTAGGCTCTTGAGGTAAACTATTTACACTATTATCAAAATCAAATGAAAGTGAATGAGTTGGCTCGTTTTTTTGAAGTTCTTCACTATTTTTTAAACCAATGACTTCATTACTGTTCAAATTAGCCTGATTCTCTGACACAGAAGTCACCATCTCAGGCCAAGGCAAAACCTCTTCATTCGGTTCACGGTCTTTTGAACTTGAGGTGACAGCACCATTTTCATCAGCCGAGTTTTTATTTTCATTCGTGCCCTGAACAGCTTCAGTTCCTTCTTGTACTAGCTGATGTAAAATACGTATACGCGCAACCAACATTCCCCCGATCAACAGGGCTACACCTAAAATAATGCTGATCATGTATTTGTAATATTGAGCAGAAAAGTGCTCAAGCAACGTTAAAAACTGCTCTGCTTCACTATTGGTGGGGTGTTCTAATAAATCATTTATCGCCATTTGAAATTGGCTATATCGAGCGAGTAACGGGGCTAATGTATGCAGCAACTTCTCTACGGTCTGTTGTTCTTCTCTAGGTAGCTGAGACGCCAACCCTAATAGATCATCCATAATGTAGTAATATCCCTGCTCGGTTTCCGTTGCCTGCGGAAGGTTACTGCCCCCTCCTAAAGATGAAAATAGATAACTGTACAACCTCAGATAAATCGCTTTGGCTGCATCACTTTTGTCTTGGTTTGCTAAAGAGCTATTAATAACTTGTGCAAGCTGATTAATACTGGTTCGACTTGCAAGAAGCTGATCGAGCTGCTCTGAAAAAAGTTTACTGGTAAAAATAAACTGCTCTGTGCGCGGTTTAAAAACAAATGGGATATCCACGTTATTCACGGCCAATAATGCTGCGTCAAACTGCTGCGCATACTGCTCAACCTGCTGCGTATTTTGAGAGTGAATGGAACTTGAAAAAGACAACGATTGAGTAACTCCTGCAATGGAGGATTGTAGCTGCCTCACATTCTCTTTTAAGATGGTCACTTGACTATTTTGGTAAGATAAAAATGAAAGAGCAGCGCCGCCCAATAACACCAAAACAGCAATAAAAATAATAGTCTGCCGCTCGAAAAAGGGGACACGAGTTTCATTCTGCTCTAACGTTATGCTTTTGTCATCATGACGAACCATTTTCACCTCTCCATAGCTAATAGCACACCTTCCCTAACTGTAGTGAACTACTCTTTATTATGCGACTTAAGTTGCCTATTTTTATATACATTATTTAATAAAAAAATAGCGCCTTCTACGGGCGCTATTTTTCACTCTAATCGTCACTCGATAAACGACGCGTCAACTGCTCTCTCAAATTTGGAGGCGTACCTTTAATGGTTAACGTGTCTGTTTCCGCATCGTAAAACACACGCTCCCCCAACAGAAGACTATCAAAATTCACCGATAATCCACCACCAGCACCAACGAACTTAGTCAACTTTCTCAATGAGGTTCGATCCGCAGGGAAGCTTTCTTCAAGTTCATACCCTTGCTGAGTCGCAAACTGATGGAAATCAGAGCCATCATCACTTGATGGTAATTCACCGGACAGCTCTTTCACCGTGACTTCTTCGCCCGATTGCAGCTGACCGTTGCAGTAATCATACACTTGCTTACGGTAAGTCTGTTTCTCTTCTTTATCCAAACGAGAATCGGCACAGTAATCTTCCACGGCCTGCATTAACACCAAGTTTTGCTGCTTACTGTCCATGCCCACTTCCGCTTGCATAAAGTCTAAGAAGAAGTCAGCCACTTTACGTCCTACGCGCCCTTTAATATAAGTCAGGTAACGGTTGGACTCGCTGTCCGTTTCCCATGTCGACAAGTCAACTCGTGCCGCGATGTCCATTTTGCTGATATCTAGATAGTCAGTCGCACTAATATCCAACTGCTCAGTGACTTTCATGCTTTGGCTTGATGACAATAAACCAACAAATAGATATTCCGTCGCCAACGACTGATACTCAGCGATGATCAAAATTCCTGCTTCCGCAAACGGGTATTTCACCAACTCTTGCTTTAAGCGCTCTGCCGACTGATTGGAGAAATCAATAAAAGGCAGTTCAGATTTACGAAGGCTTTTAAGCCATGAACCGAATTCACTGTCGTCTTTAAAAGTACCAAATCCTTTGCCACCTTTTGCACTAAATACACGGTGCAATTCAGAAACTAAATGCTCTGTGGATGTGTCATTCTCAAGCGTTTGTTTTCTAAGATGAACTTCTAATTCATCTTGGTCATTTTTGACAAGTTGGTGCAAAATAACGTTAGAAAGGGTAAGACTCATAATGGAAAAGGTTTTTAGTTGTCGTTAATAGTAGGTTATCATAGGTCGCTTTCACTATCATTAATTCAAAACATCCTATGCCAATTACATCAAAATACAGTAACGAAAAAATTGAACAAATGCTGGCCGAAGTGGTCAACGTTTTAGACAAACATGAAGCATCTGCCGATCTATCTCTAATGATTGTTGGAAATATTGCAACCAACATCTTAAATCAAGAAATTCCAGCTTCACAACGTAAAGTAATTGCTGAAAAATTTACTCAAGCCCTATTATCTTCAGTAAACGAACCAGCTAAACACTAAGTATTCTTGGTTCTTAGGCTCACAACATAAGAAAAAATAAATGGTCGATAGCGGAAATTCATACGGCGACAAAGTATCTCGTTTAATTAGCTGGGGACATTGGTTCAGTTTCTTCAACATCATTGCTGCGATGTTGATCGGTACTCGCTATATTATTCAATCAGAATGGCCTGAAACTTTTTTAGGGCAGCTGTATCTTGCATTGAGCTGGATCGGCCATTTCGGATTCCTTGTTTTTGCGCTTTATATTCTGATTTTATTCCCAATCAGTTTTATTATTCCTTCACAGAGGTTGATGAGACTTGTTGGTGTCTTAGTCGGAACAACGGGTATGACAGTCTTATTACTGGATACCCAAGCTTATGAAAGCATTCACCTTCACCTAAGTCCTTTGGTTTGGGAGCTGTTACTCAGTGGTGAAAAAACGGAAATGAATGCTCAATGGCAATATTTATTTATTGTCGTGCCGATCATCTTCTTGCTCCAGCTCCTTCTGTCCGAATGGGTTTGGAAACAATTAAGAAAAATATCTCATAAGCACATTGGTAAGCCTCTATCGATCATCTTTTTTGTTTGTTTCGTATCAAGCCACCTTATCCATATTTGGGCCGATGCAAACTTATATCGTCCAATTACAGCCCAACGTGCGAACTTCCCACTGTCTTACCCTATGACAGCAAAGTCCTTTATGGAAAAGCACGGTTTATTAGATAAAAAAGAATATCAACGTTTAAGAGAAAGCCAAGGCGCTGAAAGTAGCGAGATCATCCGCTACCCTATCGAGCCACTTTCTTTTAAAGACCAAGGTAAGAAGTACAACCTAATGATGGTAATGGTGGATGGCTTACGCAGCGATATGCTTGCCAGTCAAACTATGCCAAATCTGATGGGCTTTGCCAAAAACAGCATTAACTATCGCCAACATTACAGTGCCAGTAATGACATGATTGGTGTCTTCGGCCTGTTTTATGGTTTACCCGGCGGCTATGCAGATAGCATTCGGGCCGACGGTTCTCCCCCGATTTTATTAAGCACATTAGAAAAACGCGGTTATAACTTCGGGCTATTCAGCGGCAATAATTTCTCTGATCCACTGTATTATCAAGCTATTTTTACTCAGCCGGAAGCTGCATCTTCACAATCGGAAGAAAATGGAGTTGCTCCAAGCGATGAGCAGGCTATTGCAAATTGGCAGACATGGTTGAGCCAGCAAAACAGCTCAACACCTTGGTTCAGCTACATTGAGCTGGACTCAGTAACACACTATGAGGATTCAGCAGAGCTACCTGAACAATTTTTACCTGCTGAACAAAACCCAGCGGCCATGCTTACTGCTAGCTACAAAAACTCAACCTACTACGTTGATGGATTACTAGCGACAATTTTTGACTCACTTGAAAGCAGCGAGCAATTAGATAACACCATTATTATTGTCACCTCCAATCACGGTATGGAATTTAATGAAACCAATACCAATAGTTGGGGGAACAACAGTAATTACAGCCGCTACCAATTACAGGTGCCTTTAATCATTCGTTGGCCTAACCAAACACCAGATGTAGTTCTGCACAAAACAAGCCATTTAGATATTGTGCCGACCTTGATGGAAAATCTATTAAGTGTAAATTCTCCAAGTAATGACTACAGTAGTGGTGTGAACTTATTTGATCCAAAAGTAAAACGTAATTGGTTACTCGCTGGAGACAGTCGTGAGATTGTTTTAATCACAGATGAGCAAACAACTGTGATTGATAAATTTGGTAATTACAAAGTCTATAACCAAGAATACCAACGAGATAAAAGCGCAAAGCCCAAGCTATCGTTATTAATGCAAGGGCTGTCAGAACTTAAACGTTTCTATCACCCTGAAGATTAAATAATAAAGAGCAGCGACATCGCTGCTCTTTTTGTATATAAAGTCGTCGAAAAATCAATAATATAATAGTTCGGGTCACATTTTTTATGATTACCGTTGACTAGGCCCCTAGCTGCACAATACCATCCCATTATCGGTTTGTAGCGCAGCTTGGTAGCGCACTGTCATGGGGTGTCAGGGGTCGCTGGTTCAAATCCAGTCAAACCGACCATATTCAATAGCCAGTCATTTAAATACTGGCTAGATTTGTTTATTGAAACATTATTAATAAATAAGTCACGCTAAACGCTCAAAAAAAGAGCAAACAGTCATATCAGGGCTTTACAAGTTTTTTAAGGCTCGCTATTATTCGCCCCGTACGGAGAGATGGCTGAGTGGTCGAAAGCACCGGTCTTGAAAACCGGCATACGTTTGTAGCGTATCTAGGGTTCAAATCCCTATCTCTCCGCCACATTGTAAGGCTTGCAGAAATGCAAGCCTTTTTCGTATATGTCGGTTTTTAATTTAGTAGCTTTGCAACGGTTCCATTTTCTAGTAAAGCTGCCACTAACTGCTTCGCTTCTTCATCACCTGATTTATCTATCGCTTCAATCAGATTAGCCACCGTTAGAGTTTCTTTCTTATCCATATTCACACTAAAGCTGTCTAATGCTGAACTTAAAGAAGCACTACTTAGCGGATCAAAAGCTGAAGCCTGCACACCTAACGATGTGGTTGCCAGCGCTGCTGGGCGTTTAGGTGAAACCACGGCATCACTATTAACAGGCTGCGCTGTGATCATTAATAGACATTCGCTCATCTCCAATGAAGGGCGCTCTTCTAAATCCACAACTTGTAGCACAATTTTCTGATGCCCTTCCAAAGCAATCACTTCATCGCCAACACTCAGAGGAGACTCACCTTCTGGTACCGTAATTCGTAGCCTTTTCCCTTGGCGTAAGCCTTTGTATTCTTGTCCATCAATTAAAAAAGTATCACGTTTTGCTAATTTACTGGCCGAGTTAAGCATGGGATCATTCTGTCCATCATATTAAGTAATCGCCCATTGTAAGTAAAAAACTCTTAAACATGAAACAAACCCAACGAATGATAATAATTACTAATTGCATTTAAATGAAAAGATATTACACTCGTCTCAATCAAAAGCTCAAATGGAATAGAGTAACCATGACAGGGAAAAAGACGGCAATCATCATTTCTGGCGCTCTTTTTGGTGCATTTAGCGCTGCGGTGATGATGTTTGGTATCGGGTTATGCAGCTGGCTATTTATTCGGTGGGTGCTCAGTTAGACTGTTCTTTTATTTAAAAATCACTACACTGCTTGTTATTCTCCTATCAGTACTCATCTAAGTCATGAAAACATTATTCATTACCGGAGCAAATAGAGGAATCGGGCTAGCTTTAACCCAACTCTATTTAAAAAGCGGCTGGCAAGTTCACGCTACCTGCCGTAATACACTCTTGGCAGAAAACCTAACAGCCTTAACTCAAACTTTTCATAAGCTCACCGTTCACGAGCTTGATGTCACTGACTACGCTGCGGTAGATTCTCTCGCTCAACAACTAAAAGAATTTTCCATTGATATCTTATTCAATAATGCTGGCTACTATGGCCCGAAAGGCTACGGCTTTGGGCATACGAATGTGGAAGAATGGCGTCAAGTACTGGAAGTCAATACCATTGCGCCACTGAAACTAGCAGAAGCTTTTCACACACATGTACAAAACAGCCATGAAAAGATCATTGCTTGCATGTCTTCCCGCGTTGGCAGCATGACAGACAACACCAGTGGTGGTGGCTATATTTACCGCTCCTCTAAAGCGGCATTAAACTCTGTGGTAAAAAGTCTCAGCAATGATTTAACCGAAAAAGGCATTACAGCAGTCGCTCTACACCCAGGTTGGGTGCAAACAGAAATGGGTGGTAACAATGCTCTCATTTCAACAGAAGAGTCGGCCGCAGGATTAAAAGCAGTACTGGATAACATGACTCTTAATCAATCCGGCCATTTCTATAATTATCAGGGTAAAGAGCTACCCTGGTAAGTAAACCAAAACAGGCAAGAGCTTCTTAACTGCTTTTCTTTTTACGTGTACCGCTAGCGCTACCCTTTTTATAATTGGATCGGCGCTTCTTATAAGCAGGTTTTCCTGTCGACTTTAATGCTCGCAACGATTCAGGCACAGCACTTTGCTGTACATTTTCCATCATTTTACTCACGCTAGACTCAAGAGAAGACATAAACGGAGCGTATGAACAGGTCTTTTCCGCCATTCCCTGAAGTTGATGCTCCCAATTCGCGGTCATATCTGGGTAAGTAGCCTCATTAGGAAGTGCATAAATGAGCCCTCTTCCCGCTTCACTGCCATGAATACTTTTCCCTTGTCTGGTTAACAGTTGGCGCTTAAATAACGTATCTAAAATCCCTGCACGTGTAGCCTCTGTTCCTAGCCCATCGGTTTCTTTTAAAATTTTCTTAAGATCTTTATTTTCCACAAAACGGGCAATCCCTGTCATGGCTTGCAGCAATGTTGCTTCAGTAAAATGCTTCGGAGGCTCTGTCATCTTATCCTTAATGTCACCTTCTCGGCACGTCAGCACTTCGCCCTTATTCAATGGCGGTACTTTGTCAGCTAAATCGTTATCATCACCTTTTTTATCTTGCCCTAATAAAGCTCGCCAACCAGCACTCATTAACTGACGACCTTTAGCCGAAAAACGCCCACCCGCAATATCAAACACCAATTTCGCATCAGCATAAATGGCAGCCGGGTAAAATTGCATTAAGTATTGACGTGCAATTAACTGGTAAACTTTCGCGTCATTGCCTGATATGCCAGATCCAGAAACCTGCTTTGGAGTTGGGATAATAGCGTGGTGAGCATCGACTTTTTTATCATTCCATGCTTTCGATTTTCTAGCTACATCAGCACCTAAGCACGCTTGAGATAAACTTTGATCGTTATGCCCAATCGCCTTACATATGTCCCCCGCTTGCTTAAAATGATCAACAGGTAAGTAACGACAATCCGAGCGAGGATAAGTAATGAGCTTATATTTTTCATACAAAGCCTGACAGCAATTCAACACTTCTTGAGCACTTAAACCAAAACGTTTAGCAGCATCAATTTGTAATAACGATAACGAATAGGGCAAAGGAGGCGACTGCTTAGATTCTTTACGTTCTGCCTCTATGACTTCTGCAGGCTGGTTTTGAATACGGCTCGCGACATTTTCGACCAATTTACGGTTTAGTACTCTCCCCTCTTCGTCTTGCCATGGCCTACACGCTTCACTTGGTTGCCACTTTGCTCGAATATCAAAGGCTTTCCCTTGATTCAGCCCGCTATTTTGATAAGGGATTAGCGCATCTAGTGTAAAATACGCTTTAGGAACAAAGTTATTAATTTCATCATCACGACGTACAACCAAGCCCAAGACAGGTGTTTGTACCCGGCCCACCGACAAAACGCCTTGGTAGCCTCCTTTTTGCCCTAATAAGGTATAGGCACGGGTCATGTTCATTCCATACAGCCAATCGGCTCTAGAACGAGCGAGCGCGGAAACCGACAAAGGAATAAAATCTTGGTTACTGCGCATTTGGTTTAACGCTCTTTTGACTGCTGACAAGTTCAAGTCACTGATCAATAAACGTTGTACTTGGCTTTTTTTGGCTTTCGATAGTTTCAAATAATCGAGTACTTCATCCACCAGTAGCTGGCCTTCACGATCAGGGTCGCCGGCATGCACAACTTCATCAGCCTGCTTTAATAGCTTTTTGATCACCGTAAGCTGTTTGCTTGAGGACTTTCTCGGGCGAAGTTGCCACTGCTCAGGAATGATGGGTAAATCATGCATCTTCCAGCTTTTATACTTATCGTCATAGACATCTGGCTCAACTTGCTCAAGCAGATGGCCAATACACCACGTCACAATATCGCCGTTTGCCACACGAATAAAACCTTGCTCATTTTTATGAGGACGAGGAAGTGCAGCCGCAATAGCGCGACCTAAACTGGGTTTTTCTGCAATATAAAGGCGGGACATGCTGGTGATTTACCACTATTCAATCTAAATAATGGCCTACTTTACACCAAGGTAAAAACCACCAGCAATAAAAACTGTATAAATAAACAGTTAGATTAACTTATAAATACTCAACAAACTTACCAAGATCGCGTTCGTGTACTTTCGCAGCATTACACCCTGGAGTGCCTAGGTACAGGAAACCAACGATTTCATCATCGCCTGTTACATTCAACGCTTCACGAACTGCTGCATGGTACGCCCATTTACCCGTGCGCCAAAAGCCGCTAAAGCCTTGAGCAACGGCCGCCATCTGCATTGCTTGGACAGCACAACCAGCTGACAAGTGTTGCTCTAAAACAGGAACTTTATCGTGCGCAGTTACATTCGCAACTACGGTGATCACCATTGGTGCGCGATGAGGGGCATTTTTCGCTTTTGTTACTACCGCTTCTTCTGCACCATCAGCTTTTGCTGCGTTTTCCAGCACAGTGCCTAACTTATCTAAACCCGCGCCTTCAGCAATAATAAAACGCCATGGCGTTAACCCTGCGTGATCAGGGGCACGCAGCCCTGCACGAAGAATAT
The DNA here is from genome assembly GCF_022347565.1 of Vibrio sp. Of7-15. Classification (GTDB taxonomy): domain Bacteria; phylum Pseudomonadota; class Gammaproteobacteria; order Enterobacterales; family Vibrionaceae; genus NORP241. Next base: position 149,993 of record NZ_JAKRGH010000002.1, on the reverse strand, counting down.
TTTCCAGCACTTCACCAGCAGGAGCAGGCGCTTCCAAACGTGGTAAAGAGCGACGATTTAATAAAAGATCTAAAGCATCCATTTCAAATTCCTAAATACGTATTATTCTTAACAAGATAGCACAGAACAGTTAAGAAAAAATCCTACCAATTATTAGGGTTATCAGTGAGATGCTTAGATCGATATAAACAGCAACTTATAATCGAGCAGCAAGCTCCACACCATTACGAATGGCGCGTTTGGCATCAAGCTCCCCAGCTAATTCTGCACCACCAATCACATGTACACTCAGATTAGAGTCCGCAAGCTTTTCAACTAAGGTATTCACCGATGTTTGCCCAGCACATAACACGATATGATCCGCATCCAATACCCGTGATTGACCTTCTACCGTAATATGCAAACCTTGATCATCAATCTTGTCGTAACTCACGCCGCCAAGTAGCTCTACACCACGTTTCTCCAACGTCTTTTTGTGGATCCACCCCGTTGTTTTCCCCGGGCCTTTACCTACTTTCCCAGGCTTACGTTGCATTACCCACACCTGACGCTGGCTAATGTACTCTTCATGAGGGAATAAACCACCAGCATGTTCTATGCTCTTATCGATGCCCCAGTCTTGTAACCAACCATCTAACGTTTGGTTTTCGGGCTCTGTCAGCATTGTGGCGACATCGATACCAATACCACCAGCACCGATCACTGCGACTTTATTTCCAAGTGCCACCTGATCACGAATTAAAGTCTGATAATCGATGACTTTAGGGTGTTCGGCTCCAGGTATAGCAGGAATTCGTGGTTGCACCCCAGTTGCTATCACAATTTCGTCATAGCCTTCTAAAAGCTCTGGAGTTGCTGCCGTTGAAAGTTTCAGGTTCACGCCTGTTTGCTCTATACGGCGACTAAAATATCGCACCGTTTCTTTAAACTCTTCTTTACCTGGAATTTGCATCGCAAGGTTAAACTGGCCACCGATGTGATCACGTTGCTCATACAAATCCACTTCTAGGCCACGCTCAGCCGCCGCCGTTGCACACGCAAGACCAGCAGGGCCAGCACCAATCACAGCGACTTTACGGCCTTTTTCCGCAGCCGTCAGAACCAACTCCGTTTCATAACACGCTTGTGGGTTTACCAAGCAGCTGGCTCGCTTCCCTTTAAACACATGGTCTAAACACGCCTGATTACACGCAATACAGGTATTAATATCATCGGCTTTATCTTGCTCTGCTTTCAAAACAAAATCAGGGTCTGCCAAAAACGGGCGCGCCATAGAAACCATGTCTGCTTGACCAGATGCAATAATGTCTTCACCAACTTGCGGAGTATTAATTCGGTTACAGCTCACTAAAGGAATAGAGACTTCACTTTTCAGTTTTTCTGTTACCCAGCTAAATGCTGCTCTTGGCACCTGTGTCGCAATGGTTGGAACACGGGCTTCATGCCAGCCAATGCCCGTATTTAAAATCGTTACACCCGCTTTTTCTAATTCCTTCGCAAGCAAAACCACTTCTTCATGGGTACTGCCTTGCTCAACTAGATCCAGCATCGATAAACGGAACACAATAATAAAATCACGTCCAACCCGCTCTCGAACGGCTTTTACAATCTCAATAGGAAAGCGCATACGATTTTCATAACTACCGCCCCACTGATCATAACGAGAATTAGAACGAGCACAGATGAACTGATTGATCAGATAGCCTTCAGAGCCCATCAGCTCTACGCCATCGTAGCCCGCTTCGCGCGCTAACTCAGAGCTTTTCGCAAACGCATTAATGGTTTTTTTAATTTGGCGTTCACTCATTTCACTTGGTGTAAAACGAGAGATCGGCGAGCGCACCCCGGAAGCACTTACCGCAAATGGATGCATTGCATAACGACCAGCATGAAGTAACTGAAGGGCAATTTTTCCCCCTTCATCATGCACTGCTTTGGTAATGGTCTTGTGTGCACGAGCCGCACGGGATGAACTAAATTCCGCACTAAACGGATGAAGTCGCCCACGAAAGTTTGGCGAAAATCCCCCCGTAACAATCAACCCAACACCGCCCCGAGCACGAGCAGCATAAAAAGCCGATAACTTTTTAAAGCCATCTTTTGATTCTTCTAATCCAGTGTGCATGGAGCCCATCAGTACTCGGTTACGTAAACTAGTAAAACCAAGATCAAGAGGCGCCAACAAATTTGAGTATGCGTCAGCCATAGCATCCATTCTTTTTTTATTGTGGTCTGACCAGAGTATTTCATCTAACGACACTTTTCAAACATTCGTTTACAAAAATGCAACATTACGCATTATCAAGTGTCATTCATGCCTGAGTTCGAGTAGGATAAACACATTGTTTTATGTAATAGGATTGTTCATGAAAGGACTGTTCAGACTGATTGGCAAGTTATTTAAAGGAATGTGGACCCTCATCTCGTTCACCCGACAATTAGTCTTAAATTTATTTTTCTTCGCGATAATTGGAGGGATCTTTTTTGCTCTTCAAACCGATGATGCGCCACCTCAGGTAACAACAAAATCAGCCTTGCTTCTTGATCTACGCGGCCCAATTGTGGAGCAACGTACCTATATTGATCCTATTGAAAAAATTACTGGTGATGCTCTCGGACAAAAGAGGCCAGCAGAAAATGTCTTATTCGATATCGTAGACAGCATTCGCCAAGCTTCTAACGACGCAAAAATTACGGGCTTAGTTCTGAACTTAAAAGACATGTCCGAAACAAACTTAACAAAGCTTCGTTACATTGCTAAGGCCATAAATGAGTTCAAAGCGGCAGGTAAGCCAGTGTACGCCATTGGCGATTATTACAGCCAAAGCCAATATTATCTTGCCAGTTACGCGGATAAGATCATGATGTCACCCGATGGTGCAGTCATGCTGCAAGGATATGGCACCTATCGTCTTTACTATAAAGACTTACTCGATAAATTGGATGTCTCTACCCATGTATTTAGAGTCGGTACGTATAAATCATTTGTCGAGCCTTATCTGCGCAATAACATGTCTGATGAAGCAAAAAAATCTGCTTCAGCATGGTTAACACAACTGTGGGGCGCGTACGTTGATGATGTGGCCCATAATCGTCAAATCACCGCATCCGCGCTGTCACCTAACATGGATGAATTCCTAACATCCCTGAAAGCTGTAAACGGTGACTTAGGTCAACTCACCTTGAACATGGGTCTTGTTGACCAACTCAGTACTCGTCAACAAACTCGCCATGAGCTGGTTGAACACTTTGGTAGCGATGGAGACGACAGCTTTAACGCTGTTAGCTACTATGATTACTTAGCCACGTTACGCCCACACATTCAACCTCAAGCTAACGATATTGCTATCGTGGTTGCTAGCGGTGCTATTTTAGATGGTAATCAACAACAAGGCACAATAGGTGGGGACTCCACTGCTGCTCTACTTCGCCAAGCAAGGCTTGATGATAAAATCAAAGCAGTAGTATTACGTGTTGACAGCCCTGGTGGCAGCGCTTTTGCCTCAGAAGTCATTCGGAATGAGATTGCTGCATTAAAAGAATCAGGTAAACCTGTTGTGGTATCCATGTCCAGTATTGCAGCCTCTGGTGGTTATTGGATTTCGCTAAGTGCCGATAAGATCTTAGCGCAACCAACCACGTTAACGGGATCGATTGGGATCTTTGGTATCCTAACGACCTTCGAAAAAGGTTTAGCTCGTTTGGGCATCAATAGCGATGGTGTTGGTACCACCCCGTTCTCAGGTGTTGGGTTAACCCGTGGCCTTTCAGATGGCGTATCGGAAGCTATGCAACTGGGTATCGAACACGGTTATCAACGCTTTATTGGTTTAGTCAGCAAACATCGTAATATTAGCCTTGAACAAGCCGATAATGCCGCTCAAGGCCGAGTTTGGACAGGTCAAGATGCACTTAAACTAGGGCTTATTGATCAACTTGGTGATTTCGATGATGCTGTAGCGGTTGCTGCAAAGCTTGCTAATTTAGAAACCTACAACTTATTTTGGGTTGAAGAGCCACTTTCTCCTGCTGAAGAGATTTTACAGCAGCTAACTGGCGAGCTGAACATCACGGTTAATTCAAGCTTACTCCCTGAATTAACAACAGTTTTGCAACCAGCGGTATCCGAACTGGTAACGGACATCTCCATTTTAAATAACTTTAATGATCCAAAGGGACAATACGCATTCTGCTTAAATTGCACTAACTTTTAAAAGTTTGATCAGCCCGGCACTCGTCGGGCTTCCTTTCCCTTCCTCCCTACGTATAATGCCTTCACAAACCATGAACTCTGTACCGTTGTTATGGAAAGAAAACATATCTACATCGCCTACACAGGCGGCACCATTGGCATGCTTAAGTCAGATCACGGCTATGTTCCTGCGTCAGGATTCATGCAGCATCAGCTTAAACAAATGCCAGAATTTCATCGTGCAGAAATGCCTATTTTTACAATTCACGAATACGAGCCATTAATTGACTCTTCAGACATGACGCCACTGGATTGGCAGCGCATTGCTGACGACATTCGTGCAAATTACGATAAATACGATGGATTTGTTATTCTACATGGTACGGACACCATGGCTTATACCGCATCAGCGCTCTCATTTATGCTAGAAAATTTGAGCAAGCCTGTGATTGTAACAGGCTCTCAAATCCCACTGGCCGAGCTGCGTTCAGATGGTCAAAGCAACTTGCTCAATGCTCTACACATTGCTGCAAATTATCCGATTAATGAAGTAACGTTGTTTTTTAACAATAAATTAATCCGTGGTAATCGAAGCACAAAATCCCATGCTGATGGCTTCGACGCTTTTAGCTCACCAAATCTAACACCATTGCTGGAAGCTGGAATTAACATCCAAATTAATGGTGTAGAGGTAAATCAAAAGCCAGAAGGAGACTTCAAGGTTCATGATATTACGCCACAACCAATTGGCGTGGTTACCATGTACCCAGGGATCTCTCACGAAGTGATTCGAAACACCCTGCGACAACCGGTTAAGGCTATGATTTTACTTACTTTTGGTGTAGGTAATGCTCCACAAAATCCAGAGCTGCTTGCGCAATTAAAAGAAGCATCTGATCGTGGTGTAGTGGTAGTAAACTTAACCCAATGCCTAGCGGGTAAAGTAAATATGGGCGGTTACGCAACAGGCTGTGCTTTAGCTGATGCTGGTGTGATCAGTGGTTACGATATGACTCCTGAAGCTGCACTCGCAAAACTGCATTTCTTATTAAGCCAAGATCTTCCATACGAATCAATTCGTACCATGATGCAGCAGAATTTACGTGGTGAATTAACACATTAATTCTACCCGTATAAAAACAAGAGCCCTATAACCTACGGCTCTTGTTTTATCTTTCAGTTCAAGTGTTTACTATAAATCAGACTCGCTCACCCGAACAATATCCACTTCTTTTGCACTAAACTGCTTTTTTAGCTCTGCTTTTGATTTAAAACTGATCTCACCGCCCGCAGCAATAGTCATATGCTGTGCTTCAGTATTATGACGAGATTGATATAACATCACAGCCTGCATGCATGAACTTCTTTGCTCTTGAGACAATGCGCTACCATCTGGCCATTTACCTGTTTCAACGGCATAACTTAAGCGCTCGTACACTTCTGGGGTCATTGTATTTAACAGATGCTCAATATCCACTAACATTCCACCATTTATGGGTTACATTAAGGGAAACATAACTTTTCGCTAAGGTTAGTCAAGCTTATGCCGAAAAATAAGAGTCTGCGATCACAACTCATTACAATGCAAAACTTGTCCTACTAATCCAATGACTAGGCAAGCTTATGCTAATAGTTATAACAAGAGCATAAAATTAAGCTCATACTAGGGAAATATTATGATCAATAAGCCCGCAATCAAGTTTATTGCGCTTGCAACGATTGTTTTACCGCTATTAAGTGGCTGCTTTGAAAAAAGGATCACGACAGCTCAATTGTGTGAAGATCACGAAGCTCTCAACTGCTCAGAGCTAAATTTACGTGATAGCCAATGTCGAATTCAAAGAACCAATTTAATCTGGCAGCGCTTTGAAGTTCTTAAAGAGGGAACCGATCTAAATAAACTTGAAGAACTAAAGTTTGTTGAAGACTATCAAAAGTGTTTAGATTTATCGGCACGAATCGAGCCCATTCAAGGCAAAGAAGTAAAAAGCCTTCGCTCCACGGCCTTATTGCATACCTACGATGAACAAGAACGCTTACAAGAAGAGCTTAAAAACTCTGAGGAAGTTAACGTTCTTTATTATCGCTGGAGTCAAGGTGACAACGAGGCAAGACGACAATTTTTACGATTAGAAGGCACAGGAAAACTCCAAACCGCTGAGATGCAATTCGCGCTTGCGACTTTCTATGCAACACGAGACAGCGAAAAAACCATTACCTTGCTTCATCGTAGCCTTGAATTAACTGAAGCTGATAGCGTCAAGCCCGAAGTAATCAAGTCATTAGCGAGTATTAACCAAAAAGAAGGCAGCAAGCAACGTGCTTATTTATGGGCACTAGTAGGTAAAGAATTTGATCTTCCTATTGCATCTGAATCGCAACTTAGTTTGCTGTATAACTTCAATGATGAACAAAAAATTCAACTGGCTAATCATGCAGATACCATTGCTGAAGCCATTAAAGAAGGGGAATTTAAACGCAGTTTATTACCCAAAGAAATTGCGACTAACTAAAGTGCCTGATTTATGACGCATTTATAAATAATCATTTAGTGCGTTTCAGCAATGGAACGCACTAAAATAGTAACAAACCAACATTACCTAGGCAGAATCACTGTCATTTTTACTGGAATTGTTGAAAACTAACGACACAGAATTGACACAATAGCGCTCCCCTGTGGTTTTCGGCCCATCAGGAAAAACATGCCCTAAGTGGCTATCACAAGCAGTACATCGAATCTCAGTTCTACGCATTCCATGACTATTATCTTCAATATACCTTACTGCCGAGTCATCAATCGGCGCATCAAAGCTTGGCCATCCGCAGCCAGAATCGTATTTATTTTCAGAAGAAAATAGCGCAGCTTGACAGCAAGTACAAAAATACACACCACTTTCTTTATTATGCAGTAACTTTCCAGAGAAAGGTGCTTCGGTACCATGCTCACGGCAAACCAAATATTCTTCATTTGTCAGTGTTTTACGCCAATAGTCGTCGCTTTTAATGACCTTTTTAGTTTCTGATTTATTTTTCATAATTTTCCATTTTTAGGCTTTTTTATATCTTATTTTGAGTCAAAAGTTGCCTATTTGTAAATCTGTAGCACATACTTCTCAATCATAAAATAGTGAAATTAACAAAAAGTAAGACACTTAACCTGACTCATTATGTAGTAATCTGTCACCAAGTGTTCAGAATCCAATCGACTACGACACAAAACGTACACTTGTTGTTAGGGATGTTAAAAAATTCCACCGTTTTTTTGACTTTGAACAATTTAAGTTCGTTTTTTACTTGCAGGCAGGCTCAGGATTCTGTAATTTTACTACCAGTTATCTTTAAACAGAAATTAAGTTGTGGAGCAACATAATGACTATCAAAGTAGGTATTAACGGTTTTGGCCGTATTGGACGTTTCGTTTTCCGTGCATCTGTAGAACGTGACGATATTGAAGTTGTTGGTATCAACGACCTTATCGACGTTGAATACATGGCTTACATGCTTAAGTATGACTCAACTCACGGCCGTTTCAACGGTACTGTTGAAGTTGAAGGCGGTAACCTAATCGTTAACGGTAAGACTGTACGTGTTACTGCTGAGCGTAACCCAGCTGACCTTAAGTGGGGCGAAATCGGTGTTGACGTTGTTGCTGAAGCAACTGGTATCTTCCTAACTGACGAAACTGCTCGTCAACACATCGAAGCTGGTGCTAAGAAAGTTGTTCTAACTGGCCCATCTAAAGACGCAACTCCAATGTTCGTAATGGGTGTTAACCACGAAACTTACGCTGGTCAAGACATCGTATCTAACGCATCTTGTACTACTAACTGTCTAGCTCCTATCGCTAAAGTTCTTAACGACAAGTGGGGCATCGAGTCTGGTCTAATGACTACAGTTCACGCAACTACAGCGACTCAAAAAACTGTAGATGGTCCTTCTGCTAAAGATTGGCGTGGTGGTCGTGGTGCTTCTCAAAACATCATCCCATCTTCAACTGGTGCTGCTAAAGCAGTAGGCGTTGTTCTTCCAGAACTAAACGGCAAACTAACTGGTATGGCTTTCCGCGTACCAACTGCTAACGTTTCTGTTGTTGACCTAACTGTTAACCTTAAAGAAGCTGCTTCATACGAAGAAATCTGTGCTGCGATGAAAGCTGCTTCAGAAGGCGAAATGGCTGGCGTTCTTGGTTACACAGAAGACCAAGTTGTTTCTCAAGACTTCATCGGTGAAGTTCAAACTTCAGTATTCGATGCAGCAGCTGGTGTTGCTCTAACTGACAAATTCGTTAAAGTTGTATCTTGGTACGACAACGAAATCGGTTACTCAAACAAGGTTCTTGACCTTGCTGCACACATCTCTAAGTAATTATTACTTGAGCTGTAAAGCATAATAAAAGGCGGCTACGATAGCCGCCTTTTTTGTACCTAAAAGAAAGTAAATACTCTCTTCCTTTTTCTTTGAAACATGAACAGAGTATGTATTTCAATTATTTACGATGAGGATTCTTCAATGGATTTGCGTAACTTACCTACCCTTAATACACTGTCGAACACCATTACTATCTGCGAACACAATGGCATTAAGATCATTCGTATCATTCACGACACTGCAGAAGCAGGGATCTCTTTACATGGTGGCCACCTCATCTGGTTTAAACCTCAAAACCAAGAAGACGTCATATGGCTAAGTGAAGACGCAATTTTCGACTCAACAAAAGCAATCCGCGGCGGAATACCTATTTGCTGGCCTTGGTTTGGCCGCATTGCAGCGCCTGCTCATGGTTTTGCACGTACCAGTAACTGGACATTGGCTGAACATAGAGAAAATGACCATGGTGTAATGGTTAGCCTAAATCTTACAGACAGTGAAGAAACCTTAGCTATATGGCCTCACAAATTCTCTGCCAAACTTAACTTTGAAATTGGGGCGGAGCTAAAAATCACTCTGGATGTCACCAATACGGATAGCAGTGCTTGGACATGCAGTGGCGCTCTGCACACTTACCTTAATATTGCTGAAATAACAGACTCTGTAATCACCGGCATGGGCACAGAATACATCGATGGTTTAAATGATGGCCAAATCACTGCTGGCGGAAAGGAGTTAAAAATTTCTGACGCAGTGGATCGCGTTTATACTCAGCCAGAAACAGATCAAGTCATTACGGATCCAAAACATAACCGCTCGCTCGTTGTTACTAACCAAGGGCATAATGCCGCTGTTATTTGGAACCCATGGCAAGATGGCGCTAAAGGCATGGCAGATATGAATGACAACGGCTACAAAACCATGCTGTGTGTTGAATCAACCATTCACGCACCAAACACAAGTAAAGGCATAACACTACAGCCTGGTGAACACCATGAACTTGTTAGCGTAATTTCTATTAAATAAATACCACGGTAATGTGGCCTAAGCCTGCATTACCGTACTTTCAGCTTCCAGTAACACCCAACCATTACCATCAGGATCGGTAAAAGTCGCGAACTTCCCACCGAGGACTTCCACGACATTATCAATAGCCACCCCCATCGCAGTCAGTCTTGCGTAACACATCGCTAAATTAGACGTACTTACCACCACCCCCTGCACAGAACCGGGCTCTAAACCAGATATTTGCTCACTTAGCGCGACAATACCATTCACCCCTTCTCGGCGTAAATGGAAGGCACCATATTCAGCATGAACAATCTCAAAGCCTAATGCTTGACGATAAAATGCCAGAGAGGTCTCGATATTTCTAACTGGAATTTGAATTAGCTCAATAGTGGAAACCGCCATATTACCTTCCTCCATCTGTGCCATATAATTAAGCATAGAACAGAGACATGGATCCAAGATAAATAAACGCCCTGCTTTATTATTAAAAAGCAAGGCGTTATAAAGCGACCAATAAAAGGCACGTTAGAACAGGTAAGAAATACCTATATTACCTGTACTGATTGTCGTATGTTCAATAATGGGGCTACTTTCAATCCCACCCTCAAGGTTCATATAACGAAACCCACCAGTTACACGAACACGATCTGTAATGTGGAAATAGCCAGATAGACCAACAAAGTACTGGCCATCCCAATCTGCCTCAAAAGCGGAAATACGGCCGCTTGTTCTAGCAGATTCCGCCGCAGACACACCATACAAGTGATTATTAATCTCTTCACTGTTATATGAATAACCAATTGCTGGCGTGATCCCCCAACCATTCATACGAATAGGTAAACGCCACGCCGCTTCAGCATATAAACCATTGTGTTTATTGCCCACGTCAGTACCAGCACCAACTTCAAACACACCAACAGGAGTTAATACCTGGTAAGTAATAGCACCAAGAATAGACGCTTTACGTTCATCGAGTAGCTTAATATCAGCGTTATCTGAATCTTCAGGCTTTAACGTACGAGGATCGTACAGCAAACGAAAAATAACATTTTGAGGTGTTCCTATTGGGTATAAACGAGCACCAGCAGAAAAACCACGTAAGAAGACATGTTCACCTTCATAACCTAAAGTAGGAATAACCACCTTATTCGAGTCAGTTTCTGTATAAACCACTGGAGAATAAGAAGCTGCGGCACCCACTGACCACTGAGAGATTGCTGCTGAGGCTGCACCACTACTAATTACCGCAGCACCGACGAGCAATGACATAAATATTTTTTTCACAAGGACACCTTTATGCTTGAGTAACAGATCCTTTGTTACCTGAAATGATATTTAGGGACATATTAGAATTTATAACCACACATTATACAGAACCTCATACCAGATAAAATAACAATATTCATGTGTAAAAAAATTTGAAAGATTGCTTCAAAAATCACTGTAAAATAGTTAAAAGACTTACACGAACTTACTTCTATTGAGTAAGTTGTTAATGGAATCAAATGCTAACAAATAACATTTGAGATTAAAAATTAACCTTATTTTAAAAAGAGCGCAAGCCAAGTATTCATGCGCTTTTGACCTCTCATATTGAAAAAAATATAGAAAAAACAAACTAGTCTTTGAGCAAAAGTCTTAATAGCGACTAACCTTATTAGTGAGGGATGTGAAATTTTCACGTTGTCGTCCTATCTGTATAGGTAGGAGCCATTGAGGGGGCACAAGTCATGAGTATTTTTGACCACTATCGCCAGCGCTATGAAGAAGCCAAGGACGAAGAACTATCACTACAAGAGTTTTTAAATTTATGTCGTGAAGACAAAAGTGCGTACGCCAACGCTGCAGAACGTTTGTTAATGGCCATTGGCGAGCCTGAGTTGATCGACACAGCACAAGAGCCAAGGCTAAGTCGGCTGTTTTCTAATCGAGTGATATCTCGCTATAAAACCTTTGAAGATTTCTATGGCATGGAAGAAGCCATCGAGCAAATTGTTTCGTACCTAAAACATGCAGCTCAAGGACTAGAAGAACGGAAACAAATCCTTTATCTATTAGGCCCTGTCGGCGGTGGTAAATCGTCACTTGCTGAAAAACTAAAGAGCCTAATGCAGAAACAACCTATTTACGTATTAACGGCGAATGGAGAACGAAGCCCAGTAAACGATCACCCTTTCTGCTTATTCGATGTCAATGAAGATGGGGCGCTGCTCGAAAATGAGTATGGTATTTCCAACCGATATCTTCGCTCAATCATGTCGCCTTGGGCAGCGAAAAGGCTACATGACTTTGGTGGCGACATTACCAAATTTAAAGTCGTAAAAGTAAGACCATCTATTCTCGATCAAGTGGCGGTTGCGAAAACCGAACCTGGTGATGAAAACAACCAAGACATTTCCTCTTTGGTTGGGAAAGTAGACATTCGCCAATTAGAACACTTCTCGCAAGATGATCCTGATGCCTACAGCTACTCAGGTGCGCTTTGTAAAGCAAACCAAGGTTTAATGGAGTTTGTAGAGATGTTCAAAGCACCAATTAAAGTGCTGCATCCCCTGCTTACTGCAACTCAAGAAGGTAACTATAACGGTACGGAAGGATTATCTGCTCTACCGTTTGATGGTATGATTTTGGCTCACTCCAATGAGTCAGAATGGCAAACTTTCCGCAATAACAAAAACAACGAAGCCTTCTTAGATCGTGTTTACATTGTGAAAGTTCCTTATTGTCTACGTATTTCTGAAGAAGTTAAAATTTACGAAAAATTACTGCAAAGCAGTGAGCTCTCTAATGCGCCTTGCTCACCGAGCACATTAGATATTTTGGCTCGCTTTAGTGTACTTTCGCGCCTCAAGGAGCCTGAAAACTCCAGTGTATACTCAAAGATGCGTGTCTATGATGGTGAGACGCTGAAAGACACAGATCCAAAAGCCAAATCTTATCAAGAGTACCGCGATTACGCGGGCGTAGATGAAGGTATGAATGGGCTTTCGACTCGTTTTGCCTTTAAGATCCTCTCTCGTGTCTTTAACTTCGACCATACCGAAGTAGCCGCAAACCCGGTTCACTTATTCTATGTTATCGAACAACAGATTGAACGAGAGCAGTTCCCACAAGATGTTGCAGATAAATACCTAGAATTCTTGAAAGGCTACTTAACCCCTAAATACGTTGAGTTTATCGGAAAAGAAATTCAAACCGCTTACTTAGAATCTTATTCTGAGTACGGCCAAAATATCTTTGACCGTTACGTCACCTACGCTGATTTTTGGATTCAAGATCAAGAGTATCGCGATCCAGAAACAGGCCAGCTATTTGACCGCTCCGCCCTAAACAACGAGCTAGAGAAAATCGAAAAACCAGCAGGTATCAGTAATCCAAAAGATTTCCGTAATGAAATTGTGAACTTTGTGCTTCGAGCACGAGCAAACAATGCGGGTAAAAACCCAAACTGGACCAGCTACGAGAAGCTTCGTACTGTGATTGAGAAGAAAATGTTCTCGAACACCGAAGAGTTACTTCCTGTTATTTCCTTCAATGCTAAAACATCGACTGAAGAACAGAAAAAACACGATGACTTTGTCGCTCGTATGATGGAAAAAGGCTACACACGGAAACAAGTGCGCCTACTTTCTGAATGGTATTTACGCGTTCGTAAGTCGTCATAACTGTCTTAGCACACTAGGGAACGGGGGGGCTTATGGCACATTTTATCGACCGAAGGCTCAACGGAAAGAACAAAAGTACTGTGAATCGACAGCGTTTTTTACGCCGTCATAAGCAACAGATTAAAGAATCAATTGCTGATGCGGTAAACAAGCGCTCGATTACAGATATTGAAAGTGGAGAGGATATTACTATTCCTTCACGAGACATTCGTGAGCCGACATTTCATCAAGGCAAGGGTGGACAGCGTGAAGCTGTCCACCCGGGCAATGACCAATTTATTCCAGGGGATCGTATTGAACGCCCTAAAGGTGGTGGCGCTGGCGGCGGTGCAGGAGAAGGCCAAGCTAGCCCTGATGGTGAAGGCCAAGATGATTTTGTTTTTCAAATTTCAAAGGACGAATACTTAGATCTCTTGTTTGAAGATCTCGAGTTACCCAACTTACAAAAAAATCAGCTTAATAAATTAGTCGAGTGGAAAACATTCCGCTCTGGCTTCAAAGCTTGTGGTGTTCCAGCAAACATTGCCATTGTTCGTTCACTACAAAACTCACTGGCTAGACGTACTGCCATGAGCGCAGGTAAAAAGCGTGAACTTCGAGGTTTAGAAGCGGAGCTTGAGCAACTAAAACGTCAAGAGCCAGCTCAACCTTTTGAAGAAGAGAAACTCAAAGAAGCCATTGCAGAACTCAGACAAAAAATCGACCGTGTCCCGTTTATTGATACGTTCGATCTAAGATACAAAAACTATGAACGTCGGCCTCAACCAAGTAGCCAAGCGGTAATGTTTTGTATTATGGATGTCTCAGGTTCAATGGATCAGGCAACAAAGGACATGGCGAAGCGCTTTTACATTTTGTTGTACTTATTCTTAACTCGTACTTACAAAAACGTGGATGTTGTTTTCATCCGACACCATACCCAAGCCAAAGAAGTGGATGAACATGAATTCTTCTATTCACAAGAAACAGGGGGCACCATTGTATCAAGCGCACTCAAACTCATGGATGAAGTGATCAAAGATCGTTACCCATCAAATGAATGGAATATTTATGCAGCTCAAGCTTCTGATGGTGATAACTGGGCAGATGATTCACCAACATGTAGACAGCTACTAGAGAAAAATCTATTGCCAGTAACGCGTTATTACTCGTATATAGAGATCACTCGTCGAGCTCACCAAACCTTGTGGCGAGAATATGAATCTTTAAGTAGTGGATACGATAACTTTGCAATGCAAAATATTCGGTCTGTTGACGATATTTTCCCAGTATTCCGTGAGCTATTTAAAAAGCAAGTGGACTAGTTTAGGACGAACTAAGGGGGTGCGTTATGGCTTTAGCCACCAAAAACAAACAGCTCAGTGATGGACCAGACTGGACTTTTAACTTGCTTGATGATTATCACCAAGAAATAAAGCGAGTCGCAGAGCATTACCGACTAGACACTTACCCAAATCAAATAGAAGTGATTACGGCAGAACAAATGATGGATGCCTACTCCAGCATTGGGATGCCAATTAATTATCACCATTGGTCATTTGGTAAGAAGTTTATTGAAACAGAGCGAGGCTACAAACATGGCCATATGGGGCTAGCTTATGAGATTGTCATCAACTCTGACCCTTGTATCGCCTATTTGATGGAAGAAAATACCATCACCATGCAAGCACTGGTTATGGCGCACGCATGTTATGGCCACAACTCGTTCTTTAAAGGTAATTATTTATTTAAAACATGGACCGATGCGAGTTCCATTATTGATTACCTTCTGTTTGCACGTAACTACATAACCGAATGCGAAGAAAAGTACGGTGTTGATGAAGTTGAAAAACTGCTCGACTCTTGCCACTCACTCATGAATTACGGGGTCGATCGCTATAAAAGACCACAAAAGATTTCACTGATTGAAGAAAAAGCACGCCAAAAATCTCGAGAAGATTACTTACAATCGCAAGTGAATGCCTTGTGGCGAACCATTCCTAACATGGAGAAAGAAAAGGAAAAAGAAGAGGCAAGGTTTCCTTCTGAACCTCAAGAAAACATCCTCTACTTTATTGAAAAACATGCACCATTATTGGAGCCATGGCAACGAGAAATTGTGCGTGTAGTAAGGAAGGTGAGCCAATACTTTTATCCTCAAAAGCAAACACAAGTCATGAACGAAGGCTGGGCAACCTTCTGGCATTACACCATCTTAAATCATTTATATGATGAGAAATTAGTGAGTGATCGTTTCATCATGGAGTTTTTACACAGCCACACGAATGTTGTTGCTCAACCGCCGTATAATAGCCCTTACTACAGCGGTATCAACCCTTATGCGCTTGGCTTTGCCATGTTCCAAGACATTCGACGTATTTGTGAAGAACCCACAGAGGAAGATAAATATTGGTTCCCCGATATCGCAGGTAGCAACTGGCTAGATACCCTGCATTTTGCAATGGAGAACTTCAAAGATGAAAGCTTTATTAGTCAATTCTTATCTCCGAAAGTCATGAGAGATTTTAAGCTTTTTGCCATCAAAGATGATGATCAGCATAACTACATTGAAGTCGATGCAATTCATAATGAAGAAGGCTATAGAGCAATACGTGAGAAGCTGTCCGCTCAGTATAATCTCAGTAATCTAGAGCCAAATATTCAGGTGTGGAATGTAGACTTGCGTGGCGATCGTTCTTTGATCCTGCGTTATGTACCCCATAACCGGATCCCACTAGCTGACAGCCATGAAGAAGTATTAAAGCACTTACATCGTTTATGGGGTTTTGACGTCATCTTAGAAGAAGAGCAAAGTGATGGGAAAGCGAAAATTTTGGCAACCTGCCCGGTAAGAGAAAGTTATGATCCTCATATTTGATCATTTCATGTGTACTACCTCAACCCTCCCCTAACGAAAATAGGCTCCCTAAGGAGCCTATTTGATATCTAGCCGATAACATTAACTGTCATCTTCCGTAAAATTACTTGGCAACGTATCTTTCATTTGTGCCCACAGCATGCCGCCTTCAATACCATATTGACGAATTCGAATCATCAATTCATCACGGCGTTCTTCTCGGCACAACACAAGTAAATCACGGTAAAAATCCATCGCCAATAAACGCGCTTGTGGATTAGAGAAATAATAATTACCCACTCGATCATAAAGCTTTTTCAAACCATTAAAAATCAAACCATAAATCTGATTTCCTGATTTAAACGCAAGCCCTTGAAACAGCATGTAATCATAAAAATTAAACGTTTTTGCAATTAGAATTGCTTGACGCTTTTGTTCATCTTTTTCAACGTCTTCTTTGATATTCGCTTTTAGTTTTTCTGCGTAAGGAGACTGTTCAATAAAGGCTTCCCACGTTTCCGCAGCCAACAGTTGCTCACAAGATTCAATAACACGAGTTATCGTTAACATAGAGCTGTCTTTATTGCCCTTAAAAGCTTGGCGCATATAAATACTGGAGATATTAGTACGAGCTGCCAATAAGTCATCAACTATGTTCGTAGCATTATCAGTATCTAATGTCATTAACGTATCTAAAATATGAAGACCGGATGTCTCCATATAATCATTTACCTTCGTTGGTTTCCCGTGCTGTATTGTCAGCCATCCATCACGAGATAAACGCTGTAAAACTTCTCGTAAAGTTGTACGTGTAACCCCAATCAGCTCCGACAACTCACGCTCTGCTGGCAAAATTGAACCTGGAGGAAAGCGACCATTCCAGATACTTTCAATTATGTATTTCTCAGCAAACCCTGCTGGGCTTTTTGCCTTAATGACCATGTAAATAGCTTCTTATTGCATCTGTATTTTTCACTCATCATACCACTACTTCTCCATATCAAGAAACAACAACTGGAAGTAAGCGTAAATTATTGCCATTTTGTTAATAAAACAAAGTTATAACTAATTGCATATAAAAGCTGAATAAGTCAAAAATTACGTGATAAACTATTGTCGCCCTGATCCCGAATTAAGCTGAAATAACGCTGTAGACGGGTGTTTTTACTGCAAGTTTATTGACTATTTGTTAATGAGCGGTAAAGTCGCCGGGTCAAAAAGCCAAACTCTCAAAAGTAGTTATTTGGTAAAGCAGTACAATGGATTTATGTATTGTTTTTCTAAGTAATTGTTGCTTGATAACCCCACTCGCCATTTAAGTGAGCTGGGCTATATTTAGATTTATCTGAGTTTGTCTGATTATCAATTACTTAACATTTAAAGAGATCCAACTCATGCCAATGTCACTAGGGAATGCATTTATTAAGAATTTTCTTGGTAAATCTCCAATCTGGTACAAATTTGCTATTATCGCATTTCTAATCATTAACCCTCTGGTCTTTTTCTACGTCGATCCATTTACGGCAGGCTGGTTACTGGTTATTGAATTTATCTTCACTCTTGCAATGGCTTTAAAATGTTATCCGCTCCAGCCCGGTGGTTTACTGGCCATTCAAGCTGTGGCCATAGGGATGACCAGCGCAGAACACGTAAAACATGAGATTGTCGCGAATATTGAGGTACTACTACTGCTGATCTTCATGGTGGCCGGTATTTACTTCATGAAGCAACTGTTATTATTTATCTTTACCAAAATACTGCTTGGCATACGCTCTAAAATAGCCCTCTCCGTTGCTTTCTGTTTTACTTCCGCTTTCCTATCTGCTTTTCTTGATGCTCTGACTGTAATCGCTGTAGTGATCAGCGTTTCGGTTGGTTTCTACTCGATTTACCACAAAGTGGCTTCAGGCCAAGGTGCTAGCCACAGCCATGATCACACGACGGATGACCAACTTGAAGATGAACTAACTCGTGATGATTTAGAAAACTACCGCTCTTTCTTACGTAGTCTTCTAATGCACGCTGCGGTTGGTACTGCACTGGGTGGTGTAATGACACTGGTTGGTGAACCACAAAACCTCATTATTGCAGACCGAGCAGGCTGGTTGTTTGGTGAATTCATTATGCGTATGCTTCCAATTACCCTACCAGTCTTAATTTGTGGCCTTGCTACTTGTGTTTTTGTAGAAAAAATGAAGTGGTTTGGTTATGGCGCAGAGCTTCCAGAAAACGTACGTCACATCCTAATGGATTTCGATAAAGAAGAACGTAAAAAGCGTACGCCAGCAGATAAAGCAAAAATGATTGTTCAAGGCCTTATTGCAGTCTGGTTAATCATTGGTTTGGCTCTGCATTTAGCAGCAGTAGGTCTAATTGGCCTATCTGTTATCATTCTTGCTACCTCTTTTACTGGTGTAACCGAAGAGCATGCTCTAGGTAAAGCCTTTGAAGAAGCGTTGCCATTTACCGCCCTGCTAGCCGTATTTTTCTCTGTCGTAGCCGTGATTATTGACCAACAGCTCTTTAAGCCAGTTATTGATTGGGTATTACACTTAGAAGGTAATCAGCAAATGATTATGTTCTATATCGCTAATGGTCTTCTTTCTATGGTGTCGGATAATGTTTTCGTCGGTTCTGTATACATTAACGAAGTAAGAGCGGCATTGGATGCAGGGGTGATCAGCCGTGATCAGTTCGACATGCTTGCTGTTGCTATCAACACAGGTACTAACCTACCGTCTGTTGCTACACCAAACGGACAGGCCGCTTTCTTATTCCTACTAACATCGGCACTTGCTCCACTGGTTCGTTTGTCGTATGGCCGAATGGTTTACATGGCACTGCCATATACTCTTGTTCTTGCGTTTGTTGGTTTAGCTGGTATTAGCTTCCTGCTCGATCCAATGACGACGTGGTTCTACGATATGGGATGGATCAGTCATCATGTCGTAGACAGTGCAACTTCTCCGGTTTCTGGTGGTCACTAATAAAGAATAGAACTTTTATTTAGTTAATGTATTTAAGGCTCTGTTTCGACAGGGCCTTTTTATATGATTTAAATTTGTTCTTCGTTATATTTATTGGGTTTGTATCAGTCTAAAATGATTTGTCCCGATAGTATGATGAACTTTGCTAGTTAACCTTAATTGAGAGAGCCCAATGCAATACATTAAACACATATCTCGCACACGCCTTCCTTGGCTGTTACTGCTACTTTTTGTCATTTTCTTTGAAGGCTGTGCTTTAATATTTCAGCATGTCATGAACCTTCCACCGTGTGTTATGTGTATCTATGAGCGTGTAGCTATGTTAGGCATTGGTTTTTCTGCCCTCGTCGGACTCGCTATGCCTCAAAACCTAATTGTTCGCTGGGCTGGTTTAATTGGTTGGGGAATCAGTTCTGCATGGGGGCTAAAGCTGGCAATGGAGCATGTGGGTTATCAGCTAAACCCATCTCCATTTGCGACCTGTGATTTATTCGTGACCTTTCCATCGTGGGCTCCACTGAATCAATGGGCACCTTGGATGTTCGAAGCCTATGGTGATTGCAGTAAGATCGTATGGCAGTTCTTAACATTAACTATGCCACAATGGCTGGAGGTTATCTTTGCAGGTAATCTAGTGGCTTTGGCCGTTGTGGTGATTGCTCAATTCTTACCAAGCAAAAAATAGCATTCAAATAGGCACTTTCACGCAAGATAAAATAGAAGCGTTAAAGTGCCTTTTTATTTATTTTTCAGAGCTCTCTGAAAGTACCTGTAATAACCTGTCAACAATGGGGATGTCAGCAGGACACAGAGCATAGTTCAGCAGTTCATCAGGTTGTACCCAAACCGCATTTTGATGCTCATTAAGCATAAGCTCCCCCGAAAGCCAATGGCTAATATAACCTTTCAAACACACCGTTTTATCATTGTACTCAAAAGTGCTATCAGCAACCCAAGACACTGCCGTAGTACGAATGGCAAGCTCTTCATATAACTCACGTTCAAGTGCTTGCTCTGGGCTTTCATTATGCTCAATTTTACCACCAGGGAATTCCCATAAATTCGCTTGAGAGGCTGTCGCAGCTCGCTGAGCCAATAGTATTTTTCCATCATTAATAATAATGCCGGCAACCACATCAATTTGAGAATTCACGTTATTTCCCACAGCACTGCTTAAATTTCTTTCCACTCTCACACGGACATTTATCATTACGACTAATGCCTTTGTATGGATTCACAGCCTGCGCCTTAGCACCCAGTAATGCCTCATCAGCTGCCAATGCTACTTCTGTCAC
The DNA here is from genome assembly GCF_022347565.1 of Vibrio sp. Of7-15. GTDB lineage: Bacteria > Pseudomonadota > Gammaproteobacteria > Enterobacterales > Vibrionaceae > NORP241. The sequence continues at coordinate 129,639 of NZ_JAKRGH010000002.1, read as the reverse complement.
CATACTGTCAACCTGTGGCAGCATATCGGTTAAAGAGGGAGCCGACTCGATACCCGCATCATGCATCTGTTGTTGAGTTTGTTGTTCGTCAATCGCCAACATCAAAGTAGTGAGTAACGCCGATAGCATTCTCATGCTACCATCAGATACAGAGACCTCAGCCCAATGTGCTTCTACCACTGGCCATACCGTCATAAAGCCTTCGGCAGCATCGGCCAAATCATCATTCGCTTTAGCGTCTAGCTCGAAGCCAATCATGTCAGAAAAAACATACTCACTACGTAATAGGTGCTGATACTGAACCTCTAAGCGATCTAAAACTAAACGTTTATCAGATAAAGAAACTTGCTGAATATCATCAACAGACAATATAGAAGGCAGCCACAGATCTGGATCCAAAGGTTTTGGAGAAAAGTTAGCGGCTAAGATCGCACCTTCTAAAAAAAACGGACTTTCACCACACCACTCGCTTGGCAGCTCTATCAACTTATTCATATCGGTTTATTAATCTACAATCACATTAAAGTGAGCGTACTATACCGCAAAAATCATCAAAAAAGGCAGAGTTGGTAAGCAACGCACAGTTTGACTAAAAAGAAGGTGACTTTTTTCAGCCCAATAGAGACAGTAAATCTTCTCTTATCTTGGGGGTTATATGCTCAATTCTAAGCAACAAACGCATAAAAGTATTACCATTATTGCCGGAGCGAGTGGGCTGATTGGCAGTGAAGTCTTAGAATCTCTGTTAAAGAGTGATGATATTGACACCATCCATTGCTTAGTTCGAAAATCACTCCCCCTACATAGTAATAAATTACAACAGCACATTGATTTAAACTTAAGGATCACCAACTGGAACGAAGAGCAACATATTCCTGAAACAGGCTATATCTGCTTAGGTACAACATTAGAGCAAGCAGGCAGTAAGCAAGCACTCAAAGACATTGACGTTGATCTCGTATGCCAAGTTGCCCACACAATGAAAGTCTTGGGCGTAAAACGCATTGCCGTTGTCTCTAGCCTGTTTGCTCACCCTTGGTCACCTTCGCATTACCTTCGCTGCAAAGGAAAAATGGAAAAACTACTAACCCAAATAGGATTCGACCAAGTTGTCTTTACACGCCCCGGCCCCCTACTCGGTGAGCGAGCCATACCTAGAAAAAATGAGGTGGTAACCGCCACCATGTTGTCTTTATTCCAACCATTTTTGGTGGGCCCACTGGCTAACATTAAACCAATACAGGCCCAAAAAGTGGCTCAAGCAATGGTTCATTCTCTCAATGCTCCCTTCCATTCCGACAGCTCTAAAACCGTCATTTTATCCAGCCGACGAATGGAAGAAATCGCACAATAGATGACAATCTACTCATAAGCATCTACAATCTCGCCTCCAAAAAAGAGAGGTGTTATGCGTGTAATTTTAGGCCCAATGGAGGGCGTACTCGACCATTTAATGCGTGAGCTACTGACAGAGGTGAATGATTTCGATCTGTGCGTTACTGAGTTTGTACGTGTTGTCGATATGCTTTTACCAAAACGGGTGTTTTACCGCATCTGCCCTGAGCTACATAACAGCAGCATGACTCAATCGGGCACACCTGTACGTTTGCAGCTATTAGGACAAGAGCCTAACTGGATGGCAGAAAATGCCAACAGAGCTATTGAACTGGGCTCAAATGGTATCGATCTCAACTTTGGTTGCCCTGCCAAAGCAGTAAATAAGAGTAAAGGCGGGGCAGCCCTACTTAGAGATCCCGAATTGATGTACCAAATCATTAAAGCGTGTCGTGATGCTGTTCCGCAAGACAGCCCTGTGACGGCCAAAATTCGTCTTGGTTGGGAAAGCCCAGAAGAGTGCTTTGAAATTGCCGATGCCGTTGCTCAAGCAGGAGCAGATGAATTAACAATACACGCGAGAACAAAAGCTGGCGGCTATAAAGCCAGTGAAATCAAGTGGGATTACATTCAAAAAGTTAAAGAGAAAGTCGACATTCCTATTATCACCAATGGTGAGATCTGGAGTTACCAAGACAGCCAACAATGTATTGAAACCACTGGTGCTGACTCGTTAATGCTTTGCCGAGGGGTACTCGCAGTTCCTAACTTAGGAAACGTCGTTAAACATAACCATGCGCAAATGCCATGGGAAAAAGTCACAGAACTGCTTCTGCATTATTCAGATTATGAAATTGAAGGAGATAAAGGGTTATATTACCCAAATAGGGTGAAACAGTGGCTTAATTATTTACGAAAACAATACCCTGAAGCGCAAGAACTATTCATGAAAATCAGAACAATAAACACAGCTGCGCCCATTATTACTGCACTCAAAGAAGGGCAAAGCAACACGGTTTGTTAAAGCCCTTAAAAACTAAAAGTGGCGTACTGAGCGCCACTTTTCTGATTACCGTTATCGGTTAGGGTGATTCAAGATGTGATCTTCCCAATCAACCACATCAATCTCATAAACTACTTTATTGCGAACACTTTCCCCCGCAGCATGCATCGCCGACTTAGAGCCAGTCACTAATGGGTGCCACTCCGGAAGTGGGCTATTTTCTGAAAGTAAACGGTAACTGCATGTTTCTGGCAACCAGTTAAACTCGTTAATTTTGTCACGAGATAATTTCAAGCACTCTTCACCAGATTGAAAGCGGTTCGGATAATCCTTACAGCCGCAAGTTTTACTGTTTAGCCAACTGCAAGCTACATTGGTGTAATACACTTCATCGCTATCCTCATCCATTAACTTATGAAGGCAACACTTCCCGCAGCCATCACAAAGAGATTCCCACTCTTGCTCGGTCATTTCTTCAAGCGTTTTTTCCTGCCAAAACTGCTGGGTCATAGGGTTACCTTTACATCATCAATAGACTAGAGAGGCGGTGTTATAACGATCTGTATAGCAAAGTGCAAGCTTAAATCAATGCAGAAGGATGAATTGTTGATTGAATAAAAATCACTCGTATTACGAAGGTAAAATGGCTTTGATCTTACCAAAAAGGAATGATAAGTTGCGGCACCATTTTATTAAGGTGAGTAGTTATGGATTGTCGATTAGGTTGTGGGGCTTGCTGTATTGCCCCGAGTATTTCTTCTGCTATACCAGGAATGCCAAATGGAAAGCCTGCTGGAGTACGATGTATTCAACTCAATGACAATAACCTCTGTGCTCTATTTGGTAAACCTGAAAGACCACAAGTCTGCCATCATTTTAAAGCTTGCCCAGATGTATGTGGGACAACAACTCAACAAGCTTTAGACAATATTACTGAATTAGAAAATATTACTTAATAATTAGTGGGGATACTTTAGAGTTTAAGATACGCACAGCACCATGGGCATGCTCAGCGGCGTCGCGCCCTAGACTAGTTAAGTAACCGCCATCAGACTGAGTCACTAAACCTTTTTCATGTAAGCGTTGCATTGCTGCAATGCTCTCTGCGGAAGCATCTTGATGTATTTTTAAACCTGACTGAGAGCTCTCTAATGAAAACTGTGTTAATAGGCTCATTTCACTCATCATTTCTGAATTAAAAGGCATTGTATTCCCTTCTTAGATAAATTACTTATCAATAAGCATAGCCACTTCCTCTAAGAAAAAAACCGCTTCAGATCATGACAAGTAAGATTATTCTCCATATAACTGAGGGTAAGATCTCATTTTTAAACTAAAGCACTTTTGCAAGTCACTTAACCATAAGCACCAGATACAAAAAAGCCCCGTAAAAACGAGGCTTTAACAATCAGCAAAGTGAAAGACTTAAGCTTGAATACCAACAATCAGCCAAGGCGCATTAGGCTTAGTAAGGTCGCGCTCTAAATGCCAAATATCAGTAATATCTTCTTCAACACCTTCCGTCGCATCACGGTAACGACCAGAGAATTGAAGGCTCAATTGAGCAAGCTGAGGGCTACAGTCAGCACGCACAACTTCCGCATCAACGTACATGACTTCAGTGTGCTGCTCACCGCCTAATTTAGCTCTCTCTTCTTTCAGATCAGCAAATAGGCTTGGAGAAACATATTCTTGGATTTTTTCAAGCTGATTATGATTCCAAGCACCTTGAATAGCACGATAATGCTCACGTGAGCCATCCACAAATGCTTTTACATTAAAGCCTTTAGGGTAGTTATGTGGTACATCACTTTGTGCAGCACCGCCAAAACCAGAATTTGCAGCTTGGCGTTCCGCGTGGTTCTGCTGCGCTTGCTCTCGGTTTGAGCCCGCGTATGCTGGTTGCTGTCGGTTCATACTGGCAGCTTTAGAAGCCATCATGTACTTGAACAGCTTAAATAGTGCAAAAGCAATTAAGCCAATGATTAAAATATCCATAAACTGGATACCATCAAACGCACCACCAAAGAAAGCCGCTAATAAACCACCAGCTAACAGACCACCAAGTAGGCCGCCCATCAATCCTTTTTTACTTGAGCTTTGTTTTGTATCTTTTTGTTTTAACGTATCTGTATTTTGTTGCTGCTGCTTTTGTGCTGGCGCAGTCTTATGGCTTTTACCAAAAGATTTACCACCACCAAACTTTTTCGCTTCTGCATAAGGTGCAGAAACGACAAACACAGCTAGCAAGGCAACTAGCGAAAAAAAGCGTTTCATTTAGTATTCCCAGAATAAACAATGAGCCAACATGCTAAATCTAGAACAGTTAATGTCAATGTTCAGTAAGCACTTTTGTTATCAACATATTGTAAATATAATTCATTCAATAATAAAAGCCCAATAATTCAATAAATTAAATTATCAATGTTCCGTTTTTACAAGTGAATTATTTCGTATCAATCTGTTTCAAAAAACTGGAATTAGCCTCTTGAATAACGGCACCAAAAAGCATAAAAATTGTCAGCGTCACAAATTTGGCGTTACATTTCAATTTATTAACTTTTTTGTTAATTATTAGATTTATACTGTTGCCACCAATACGGGAGGATATGATGGACAATACTCACAGTAAATTAATCGGCTACCTACTTTGGCTTTTTGGTTTTACTGGTGCCCATCGCTTCTACTACGGAAAACCCATTACAGGTACGATTTGGTTTTTTACATTAGGTTTATGCGGTATAGGCTGGCTCATTGATCTTTTTTTAATTCCTTCAATGGATAGAGAAGCAGACAGCAGATTCTATGCAGGTAAACTCGATTACTCTGTCAGCTGGCTCCTACTCACCTTCGTTGGCTTCCTTGGTATACACCGTATGTACATGGGCAAGTGGTTCACAGGTGTGCTGTACCTTCTCACTATGGGCTTTTTTCTTATTGGGGTACTCTACGATTTTTGGACTTTAAACAGTAAGATATCACGCATCAATGCACGTCGTTTCTTATAGTTTGTGTCAGATAGACATTAGTAATGAGAGTTTAATCACACCCAGCTACTCTGTTGCCCAATATAAGTGTTAAAATTCTTGCGATATATATCAGTAGAATCTAAAATAAAGAACATTGTTCGATATTGAATACCAGATATAGAGACTCTAATGGCAAGAAGAAACGACCATACCCGTGAAGAATTAGTGGCAATGACACTGGATCACGTAAAAACTTTTTTGAATGAACACCCACATCACGATTTGAGCTTACGTAAGATTGCCGCAATGATCGGTTATGTTCCGAGCACACTAGTCAATGTATTTGGTAACTACAACTTATTACTATTAGAAGCGGTTGCACAAACCATGGATGAGCTGTCTGTTGAAGCAGCTCAAGCGGTTGAAGCGTCTGATTCTCCTGAAAATGCACTTAAAGCACTGGCTCACTGCTACCTCACTTTTGCTAGTAAACACCCATACCGATGGCAGCTGATTTTCCAACATAAAATGAATGGTGAAGAGCTGCCTGAATGGCAAGCAAAGCGAATTAATAATATGACGGGAATGCTCGAAGAGCTGATCCGCCTAATAGCGCCAAACAAAAATGAAAGTGAAGTGCTAGAAGCAAGCCGTGTTTTATGGGCAGGGGTTCACGGTATTACATTACTGAGTGTTGATGATAAACTCTTCACCGATATTCCAGTTGACGGAAAAGCGTTAATTGATAACCTATTAGAAAATTATCTTTCTAGCTGGCGTATATAAATCAATACCAACGCTATTAACTGAATAATTCTGTTGCTTACAGCAATAAAACGAATATCCCCAGAACTCTCAAATGCAAGCTATAACAGTTTCACCAGTGAGTTCAAATTTAAGGAAAATAGCTGGAACTTATAGTTACTCCTCTGCAACCTTATTTACCGTAATACTAGATTCATAAGTAAGCCCCCTACAGCGGGGCGACTTAGTATCTATACTGTTGAATAATTTTAATGCACCGAATAGCTGTAAATCCAGATTACTACCGCATACATAAACCAAGTCATTTTCATTGAATTTACGACCTTGAAGTGACTTGGGTATCGATAACTAATGGAATTGGTATGAATTCTCAGCCCCAGTCATCTTTGCTCGCCTCCCGTAAATTTTTACCTTACTTCATTACGCAAGCACTTGGGGCTTTTAACGATAATATTTATAAAAACGTCTTACTGCTTTTAGTGGCTTTTGCAGCGCCTGGTGCAATTGGCGTATCATCCGACCTTTTTATTAACTTGGCTGCTGGCGTTTTTATCCTACCCTTTTTTCTCTTTTCCGCTACAGCAGGAGTATTAGCCGATAAGTATGAAAAATCATGGCTGATCCGAAAAGTAAAACTAGCAGAAATTGCCATTATGGCTTGTGGAGCCATGGCATTTATTACTGAAAGCTATTTATTGTTATTACTGCTTTTATTTTTAATGGGGGTTCAATCCGCTTTTTTTGGCCCTGTAAAGTACGCATTACTTCCTCAACATTTACGAAAAGATCAATTAGTCCCGGGGAATGCCCTAGTCGAAACCGGTACTTTCTTAGCCATATTATTAGGTACATTAGGTGCCGGAGTCATTGCCTCTCAACCAAACTCAACCTATATTGCCGCAGCCAGTGTCATGCTGTTTTCCCTGCTGGGTTATACTGCCAGCCGATTTATTCCCCATGCAGAAGCGGCTAACCCAGAACTCCGCTTTCGCTGGCAGCCAATTAAACAAACGAAACAAACATTGAAGATCGCGAGAAAAGATAATGTGATTTTTCAAGCAATCTTTGGGATAAGTTGGTTTTGGTTTCTTGGGGCTTGTTACCTCACTCAATTCCCTAATTTTGCCAAACTACATCTTCAAGGCTCAGCAAGCGCTGTCTCTTTTTTACTAGCGCTGTTCTCTGTTGGTATCGCTATCGGATCTTTATTATGCGATAGATTGTCTAACCACCGAGTTGAACCAGGCATTGTGCCATTGGGCAGCATTGGTATTACCATTTTTGGCGCCAACTTAATGCTTGCTACCCCAACAAATTTAGCGACTACCGACACCTTTATCGCCTTTATAGATCAACCAGCCCTACTTCCAGTTTTCATTAACTTACTGTTATTGGGTGTGTCTGGTGGTATTTTTATTGTGCCTCTGTACGCTATGATGCAGCAAAGAGCAGAAGTTAAAGAGCGCGCCCAAGTTATTGCCGCTAATAACATCATGAACGCTCTTTTTATGGTAGCCAGCGCCATTACTGCCATTGTATGCTTAAGTGTGCTAGAGCTTTCGATTCCACAGTTTTTCCTCGTACTCTCAGCATTAAACTTTCTCGTGGCATTATACGTATTTACTCAGGTCCCACTATTTGCATTGCGCTTTTTTATGTGGGTACTAAGTCACACCATGTACCGAGTTACCCACCGTCAAATTGATAATATTCCAGAAGAAGGTGGCGCTTTATTAGTGTGTAATCACGTCAGTTATGTCGATGCATTATTGCTTTCAGGCGCAAGCCCTCGTCCTATTCGATTTGTTATGGAAGAAGACTTAGCTAACATCCCTTTGCTTAAATACGCTTTTAAAACCGCTCAAGTCATTCCTATTTGCTCAACACGTCGGTCTACTATTCGCCGCGCTTTTAATGAAGTAGAAAAAGCGCTGCAACAAGGGCACATCGTCTGTATTTTCCCTGAAGGGCAACTCACTGGAGATGGTGAAATGGGCCAATTTATGCGAGGCATGGACATCATTTTAAAACGCTCACCTGTGCCAGTAGTGCCTTTAGCGCTAAAAGGGTTATGGGGGAGTTACTTCAGCCGCGAAGGCGGTAAAGCTTGCTTGAAACTGCCCAAGCGTTTCTGGTCGAAAATCGAAATTGTTGCTGGTGAGCCCGTGCCCGCCGTCGAGGCAACATCAGGCTCTATGTATGAAAAAGTACTCGCACTTCGAGGTGCAGATAAATAGGGCTGATAAATAAAAGCTCATTCTTGTGGCTGAAGTGAATGCCGTTGTTCATTCAGCCACTTTTGCACTGATGAACGTGCAACCTTAATTCCAGCCACAGGTAAAGAAGCAGGCCAAGTATAATAGTCATCAGGACACTTAAACTTGGCGATTAAAGTCTGTAAATGCTGATTCACCTCTTGAGGAACCAAGTCCTGGGAAGCTTCAACCACAGCAACGGGCCGTTCTCCAAACTCCGCGTCGGGCACAGGAAAAACTAACGCTTGAAGGATATGAGGATGAGATAGTAGCGCCCTTTCTATTTCTTCAGGGTAAATATTTTCCCCTCCGGAAATAAACATGTTGTCAGCCCGCCCTATTACCCGCAGCTCCCCATTGACCACTTCACCTAAATCACGTGTAGCGAACCAGCCTTGTTCATCCACTATCGGAGTTATCGCCCCTTTTTGAAAATAACCGAGGCACAATGTTTTCCCTCTCAAAAATATCTGCCGATCTTTAATCATCAGCTCTCGATTCGGGATCACATACCCAACCCCAGGGTGCTCATCTGCAGGTTTGGCAGTTACCGTTGAGGCCAATTCAGTCATCCCATAACCAACCCAACACTCGATGCCTGCTTGCTTTGCTCTGGAAGTTAATTCTACGGGAATCACGGCTCCCCCTAGCAACACTTGATGTAACTTAATCTCCAGATTATTTGCCTGTAAAACATCAAGAACTCGTTGCAGCTGAGTCGGCACAAGAGAGACATGCGTAACCCCTTGCAAAGCGGTCAACAAATCTGTTTTTGGTTTCACCGTTAACGCAGCCCCGACAAGTAACCAACGCCATACAATGGCCAAACCTGAAACATGGCTAAGAGGTAGCGATAAAAGCCAGTTATCTTGGCTAGAAAAAGGCAACCAAGAAAGCAACCCAGACGCCGAAGATAAATGATTATCTATGCTATGTGCAACCGCTTTAGGAGCCCCTGTAGAACCAGAGGTAAACACAAAACTGGCTATGTGGGATGGCTGCCACGTAACTGGAATTGAAACAGGGACTTTAAGCTGCAATTTCAGCGATGGCCAAGAGCCAGAAGTCACCAACTCTTGATTTGCAAACCACACATGTGATGCTCCCACTGTGTCTAACTTCACTCGTAAGTTCAGTTCATTCTCAGAAGAAGAGATAACAACCAGCCTAGCTCCCACTCGCAAGCACGCCAACTGAAGCCAAATTAATTCCGTACAGTTCGCTGATACAGCTGCCACCACTTGATGACGAGCGACACCTTGAGCTATTAACCCAGCGGAATAGCCCTTCACCAGCTCGTATAACTGCTGCCATGTGAAATGTTTGTGTTCAGTAATAAGCGCAGTAGCACTTGGCCTTAACTGCGCCCAATGTTCCCATGGCCAGCACGAAAAATGGTCGTTTAAATTTGCCATGGTTGCTCTAAGTCAGCCAGAGTAATAATAGGCAACTGACTACCTGGCCAAGACACTTCAAGCTGCTGCTTAAAAAGAGAAATCGTATCTAAGCCTGGAACTGTACCCGGCGTTTTCCAATGAGCAAAACGTGCCAATTGCTGTAATCCAAAGCTGGATTCTAAACTTGAGCTGATGACTACTGATAAACCTTGCTGATGGGCCTGTTCGATAAGAGCACAACAACGCTCAACAGAGCCCACTAAGGTCGGCTTAATCACCAAAGCAGAGACCCCCTCTTGCGCTTCAACCTGAAAACCCGCATCTCTCACAGTTTCATCCCACGCAATGGCAATGCCGGTTTCATGAGCAAAATGAAGACTATCTTGAGGCGTTTTACAAGGTTCTTCTAAGAAGTCGATACGGCTTCGGTACTGTGGCTGCACATATTTCGCAAATTGCTGAGCTTTTGTTGGTGTCCAACCTCGATTTGCATCCAAGCGCAACATCAGATCAGGAATTGCCTCTAAAAACATATTAGCCACCATTCCATCACGTACTGCTTCGTACATGCCAACTTTGATTTTCGCCACCTTCTGACCTTCCATTTGGTTCAAACGGTGAATCAGCTCATCTGGATCGCCACAACACAATGGCGCGACCGTAAAGTTTCCTTGTTCTGGTAACTCATTGTTTAGTCCAAGTAACGCCATGCTTAAGCCAAACGCCACAGAAGGAAAAGCGTTGTTCAATTCAAGCAACCCAGATTCCTGCCAAATCTGGGCAAGCTCTTGTAGCTGCTTACCTGCTTGTTCAGCACTCTCAACACTAAATTCAGGTAGAGGCGCAACCTCCCCTCTACCTACGGCATCTCCATTGCGTAATTCAATAATCCAGCCCTCACGTTCACTTAAGCGCTGGGAACGTAAGATCACACCACTGTCCATTGGCAACTGGTACTTATACAGCTTTACACTACGCATTAGGCAGCCTTTCTATTAAGGGTTACGAGGGAATTTATCGAAGTCTGGACGACGCTTTTCATTAAATGCATTACGCCCTTCCTGACCTTCTTCTGTCATGTAGAACATCATGGTGGCATTACCTGCTAGCTCTTGTAAGCCCGCTTGACCATCACAATCGGCATTTAAGGCGGCTTTTAAACATCGTAGAGCCATCGGGCTATGTTGCAGTACTTCTCGGCTCCAACGAACGGCTTCTTTTTCTAAATCAGCCACAGGCACAACGGTATTCACGAGCCCCATGTCTAACGCTTCTTGTGCATCATAAAAACGGCATAAGAACCAGATCTCGCGCGCTTTCTTCTGGCCCACAATGCGTGCCATATAAGAAGCCCCCCAGCCACCATCAAATGAGCCGACTTTCGGGCCAGTTTGACCAAACTGAGCATTTTCAGCCGCGATGGTTAAGTCACACATCATATGTAACACATGGCCGCCGCCGACTGCATAACCAGCAACCGCCGCAATGACAGGCTTAGGACATGTACGAATTTGGCGTTGGAAATCCAGTACATTTAAGTGATGTGTACCATTGTCATCTTGATAACCGCCGTAGTCACCACGGATTTTTTGATCGCCACCCGAGCAGAAAGCATCTTCCCCAAGGCCTGTTAAAATAATCACGCCAACTTTTTCGTCATAACGCGCTTCAGCTAAAGCATGGATCATCTCTTTCACGGTCTGTGGACGAAATGCATTTCGCACTTGTGGACGCGCAATGGTGATCTTTGCAATACCATCTAACGACTTGTGAAAATAAATATCTTCATAGTGACCACTGCAATCTTGCCATTCAACTGGTGCGTAAAGTTCTTGCTCTGTAATTCCAACGGTTCTTGCCATAATCTAGTCCAACTGTTTAATAAATTGTGTGAGTAACTGACTAAATACTTCTGGTTGCTCAACATGTACGTTATGACCGGCCTTTTCGACAACGTGATAACTGAGCTCGCTGCGCTTAACCAGATCCTGAAATTTTTTATCGTTACTGCCGCATACATAGAAAATAGGGCTGCGGCTTACTCGTAGCAGAGGCAGTAAAAAAGCCTGTTTTGCTAATGAAGTCGCCTTCAGCATTGAAGCAACATATGCCCCCAGATTAGCACTACGTTTGGTGATTAATATTTGTCTTTGCGCATGATTTAATGAAGAAAAGACAGCTTGTTGATACCAATCGGACAAAACCTGTTCAATCCGTTCCCCCTCAAAGCGAGCAGCCCAAAGACAATCATTCGCCCATCTTGCTTCCTTTTCTGGCTCAGAGTCTAAGCCAAAATGGCCACCTTCAAGCACCACACCTTTAATACAAGGTTGGTGCTCTTCTTCCGCTTTGACTACCAATTGCATCGCCAATCGCGCCCCCAATGAGTAACCCACAAAAATCACATTATGGATACCCCGTGCTTTTAACGTATCGAGGATCAATTGCAGGGTATGCTCTGCACTGTCCGTTTTAACGTATTTACTACCTCCATGCCCGGGTAAATCCAAGGCTAAGCAATAATGATGTCGACTGAGCTGCGACAATACTGGAGCCCAGTCTTTACTTGAACCCAGTAGGCCATGTAAAAAAACAACGACAGACTCAGAACCACTCTTAGAAGGAAGCCCATAAGTTTCAAAGTAAAGTGGCATTTTTCACCTCTTCGAATAGAGACTTCAAATCCCGGCCAGCCTCACCTGCTGGGGTTTGTATTTCCACCAGCAACGGTTTTTTCGCAGAAGCAAGGCCTACACAAATCCCTTCAATCGCATCACTCATCTTTTCTGGCTTTAAATAATCCAATCCAAACATGGCTGCCGCATGAGAAAACTCAAACCCATGAGGCATTCGATACAACTGCTCTTTTTTAGCATCAGGCACGGGCAGCATGTCAAAAATGCCACCTCCATCATTGTTTAAAACAACAATCACAAGAGGGTGTTCAACATTGGCCAATAGGGCTAACGAATTTAAATCGTACAGTAATGACGTATCCCCAAGGACACACAGCAACGGCTTTTGTAGCCCCTGCTGCACACCAGCAGCGGTAGCAATCAGACCATCAATACCTGATGCCCCTCGATTGGTATACACAGGGACAGGTCGTAAATCACTGACCATATCCACTAAGCGTACAATTAGGCTGTTACCAAGAAACAAAGCATACTCAGTAGTTAGGCAATCATTTAGCTGAGCGGCAAAGCGAAGCTCAGTCAATGCTTCAGGATTTTCATCAAAAGAAAGCAACGATTTAATCGATAAACGCTCATATTTCAATGAATCCGCCCAGCCACCAGCATAGCCCTTTCCATTAACAGAATAAGCATTCAACCATTGTTGGGAAGATAAGAGAAAACGATGAAGTGAATGATGATGAGGATCTAATTGACCTAAATGCTCATCAATTAAACCATAAAACTGCCACTGCTGAGCCGCAATAAATTGCCCTAACCGCTTGGACACTAAACGAGATCCAAACTGGATCAATACGTCCGCCTGAGACAAATGTTCACGACATGTAGGATTTTGTAGCCATAAATCAAAGTGGGCCCACTCGCTACTTCCCCCTGCTTGTGGGTCCACCAATATTGGCCATCCTAATTGTTTCGCAAACACCTTAATGGCTGACAATTCGCCCGGCTTTACATTACCGACAACAATCATGCCTTTTTTCATTGTAAGCGCAGCCCACTCCTCATTTGAAAGTAACAAGCTGCCTTCAGAGGGAAGAGAGATATTTAAGTAAGGTACGCTTTGTTCACTCCATGAAGACACGCTTTGTAAATACGACGAAAAATCGGCATCACCACCATATAAAGGCTCAGGGTAAGGGCAGTTGATATGAATTGAACCACCTTGCTGGCGTTGAACCTGATAAGCTTGATCAACCGAGGTGAGCAACCAATTTGGTGTAATAGACAAATGCGGAACAGGTAAATTTACGGCTGAGCACACATGCTGAGAAAAGATGCCCAATTGATGAATGGCCTGGTTGGCTCCACAACCGATTAACTCCGGGGGCCGATCGGACGTCAGTAATACCAGTTTTTCTTTAGTTAATGCTGATTCGCACACCGCAGGCAGCAGATTAGCAACAGCGGTACCGGAAGTCACAATAATAGCAACAGGCTCTTGTGTTGTTTTCGCTAAGCCAAGTGCAAAAAAACCTAATCCTCGCTCATCAAAATGATGGTGAATCGTTAACTTATTATTTTCTTCCGCCGCCAGAGTCAATGGCGTTGAACGTGATCCTGGCGCTAAACACACATGCTCAACACCTAATCTGGCTAGCTCTTCTAAAATCAGTTTGGCCCATAAGCGGTTTAGCGGAGCTTGGAGCTCGCATTCCTGCTGGTTAATCATGATCCCCTCCTTTACGCTAGCTTTTGAGCAGAAAGGACTTCTTCCGGCTCAATCAGAGTGAGCAGAGTTGACATTTTACGGTCTAACTCTTGCCATTCACTGTGCGCCTGAGAGCCCGGTACAATACCTGCTCCGGCAAATAAATGAAGTTCATCATCCATCACTAAAGCACTGCGAATAGCAACGCAAAACTCACTTCGCTCATCACCTAAAAAGCCCATCGCTCCACTATACCAGCCACGAGAAAAAGGCTCATTATCAGCAATAAAATTCAACGCAGGCTCTCTCGGCAACCCTGCGATGGCGGCTGTTGGCTGAAGGCTATCCAATAAACTAATATCATTTGAACCAGAAGAAAGGTGCCCTGAAATGGCTCTCTTTAAATGCTGTACCTTACGAAGCTTGACCAACTCAGGCTCTTGAGCGATGTCCAATATGGAGCACTGTGGATCTAGCCGACTGACAATGTCGTCCACAACCAAACGGTTCTCATAACGGTTCTTTTCATCGTTGATCAACCACGATGCGAGCTTATTGTCTTCTGCAATGCTCTCCCCCCGTCCAATAGTTCCAGCAAGGGCTTCTGTGTGTATATCCGATCCATTACGTACGTATAAACGCTCCGGTGTGGAGCCAATGAAGCAGTGCTTCTCATCTAACGCCATCATAAAGTGAAAACTATGACTATTTGACTGACGACTGGCCTTTAAAAACTGCGCGGATGATAACGGACGACTCAGTTTTAAGGTGGTTTTCCGCGCCAATACAACTTTGTCAAATACACGTTGAGAGATCGCATCCAGCGCCCCATTTACCATTGAAGACCAACCTGAAAAATCAGGCTCATGCACTTGAGAAAGCACTCGGCACTGCAGCCCTGCTAACGGCGTTACATTATCTGACAATGTACTTAAGGTTTCTTGAACGTCTGTATTATCTGCACTTAAATTGGCCACCAATTGCCACCGGTCATTACATCTTGAAAGCTCTAATTGCGGTAAAAAGAAAAAAGAAGATAAACAACGTCGATTACGAGCAGTGCGGCCATCAAAAGATCGCCCTCCCCATATCCGTTGACCTTTGGCTAATACCGACTTAGCCGCAGAAGGATCCATAAAGGTTTTCAACTGCCCTAGTGCTACCACCTCATCTCGACCATCACGAGATTGCCAATAAAATTTAGGGAAAATAGGCTGTGCTTCTAGCCAATCAATTAAGCTATTTTCTTTAAATGGGCTTAACTGAACCACAGCTTGGGTTTGCTCTGGCTGGGCTGAGTCTATTTTTTGTTGTAACGATCTAATCGCGCTCTGTAAAGCAGACAAAATACCTTCTCTCAACATGAACTAAGCCTCAGGTTTTGATGTTAGGTCTTGCCTTCATTATTCACGCTAAAAGGATACCTGCTTTGTTTCTTATCAATTTCCACCAAGAAAATACGATTTCTGAGGAAAAAAATACGAAAATCATGTGCAACAAGGATTTATTCTGATTTTAGGATTAAATTTCACCATCAGTGATTTTTCATGATTTATTCCTGAAAATCCGTTCTCACAAGGTTCTAAATAGTGTAATTTGGAGGTAATCACTCTAATTACATCAGGTAAAATAAATGCATAATATTGGGATGTCATCAAAACTCAATAGTGTCTGCTACGATATTCGCGGTCCAGTACTCAAACATGCTAAGCGTCTCGAAGAAGAGGGGCATAAAATTCTAAAGCTGAATATTGGTAACCCCGCCCCATTTGGCTTCGACGCCCCTGATGAAATCCTCGTTGATGTGATCCGAAACTTACCAACATCTCAAGGCTATTGTGATTCAAAAGGCATTTACTCGGCACGTAAAGCCGTCGTTCAGCATTACCAAAAACGCGGTTTGCTCGATCTTGAAGTGGAAGATGTTTATATCGGTAATGGCGCATCAGAGCTGATAGTAATGGCGATGCAAGCGTTGCTAAACAATGGTGATGAAATGCTCGTCCCGGCACCTGACTACCCATTATGGACGGCCGCAGTGTCGCTTTCTGGTGGTAACCCTGTCCATTACATCTGTGATGAAGAGTCAGACTGGTACCCAGATCTTGACGATATTAAGCGAAAAATCACACCGCAAACTAAGGGAATTGTTTTAATCAATCCAAACAATCCAACAGGTGCGGTATATAGCCGAGATTTCCTACTCGAAATCGTTGAGATTGCACGCCAGCATAAATTGATTATTTTTGCTGATGAGATTTACGACAAAGTCCTTTACGACGGTGCCACTCACACCTCCATTGCAACCCTATCCGATGACGTACTTACCGTTACCTTTAATGGCCTATCGAAAGCGTATCGTGTATGTGGATTCCGTGGTGGCTGGATGTTCCTATCTGGTCCGAAACATGTGGCAAAAGGCTACATTGACGGTTTAGAAATGCTGGCCTCAATGCGGCTGTGCGCAAATGTCCCTATGCAGCACGCGATTCAAACTGCGCTTGGTGGCTATCAAAGTATCAATGAATTGATTTTACCCGGTGGGCGCTTATTAGAACAACGTGATAAAGCATATGATCTCATCACTCAGATCCCTGGTATCACGTGTGTGAAGCCCAAAGGCGCCATGTACTTATTCCCTAAGATTGATCAAAAAATGTATAACATTAAAGACGATCAAAAAATGGTACTCGACTTTTTAATCCAAGAGAAAGTGCTATTAGTACAAGGTACAGGCTTTAACTGGCCAAAACCCGATCACTTCCGTATTGTGACTCTACCTCGCGTAGATGATTTAGAAATGGCTATTGGACGTCTCGAACACTTCCTACATAGTTACCGACAATAACAGTTCAACGTTAAGGCTCTCATTCAGAGCCTTAACGTTTTCTCGCCAAGCCCTTCCTTCCTAGAATCCTTTTGATTTAACCTAAATTTCTATTATTCCTGTGTTATCTTAAATAGATAAGATTCATTTCAATCTAAGAGGCAACCAATGCAGCAAAGCCACTTTTTTGCCCATTTAGCCAGAATGAGGCTCATTCAACGCTGGCCTTTAATGAGAAGTATATCTACTGAGAACATTTCTGAGCACAGCCTACAGGTAGCCTTTGTTGCTCATGCATTGGCACTGATCAAAAATAAAAAGTTTTCAGGTAACCTTAATCCAGAACGAATTGCGCTACTGGGTATGTTCCACGATACCAGCGAAGTTCTCACCGGAGACCTGCCTACCCCCATAAAATACTTCAATCCTGATATTGCCAAGGAATATAAAAAAATAGAGTTAGCCGCCGAGAAAAAGCTGCTTTCCATGCTGCCAGAAGAATTTCAAGACGATTATCAATGCCTATTAGTCAGTGAAAAAATTGCTCCTGAAGATCAGGCCATCGTAAAACAGGCCGATAGTCTGTGTGCTTACTTAAAATGTTTAGAAGAGCTTTCCGCAGGTAATCATGAGTTTGAACAAGCAAAAGCACGTTTAGAGCGAACTCTAGAGCAAAGAAAAAGCCCAGAAATGGATTATTTTTTGGCAACATTTGCCAACAGTTTTAGCTTAACTTTGGATGAAATTAGTTAATGCCCAATAACATGCAGACACTTGAAAACATGGATTTATCCACATTAAATACGGTCTGGGAACAGCGAATTGATAATGAAAAAAAGCTGCGTCGTAATGATCACCGCAGTGTCTTTCAGCGTGATCGCGCACGTATTTTACATTCTGCGGCCTTTCGTCGCCTACAAGCCAAAACCCAAGTACTAGGTGCGGGATTAAATGACTTTTATCGAACTCGCTTAACTCATTCCCTTGAAGCATCACAACTAGGTACGGGAATCGTCGCTCAGCTCAAGATCCGTCAGCCTGAATTTCAAGCTTTGTTTCCTTCAACTAGCTTAATGGAGAGCTTATGTTTAGCTCATGACATCGGTCACCCACCTTTTGGTCACGGTGGTGAAGTCGCCCTCAACTACATGATGCGAGATCATGGTGGCTTTGAAGGAAATGCCCAAACCTTACGTATCGTCAGCAAACTAGAACCCTACACACTAGATTATGGTATGAATCTCGCTAGGCGAACCTTACTAGGGTTACTCAAATACCCGGCGTTTATTTCGCAAACCCACGCAGAACAAAGAGCGCCTGATGTCACTAACTATCGTCATTTAAAAGCCAAAGATTGGCACCCTGCTAAAGGGGTCTATCAACAAGACAGTGATATTTTAACTTGGATCACCGAGCCTCTATCGACTTCCGACCAAACCCTTTTAGGCACCATGCGCTACCAAGCCAAAGATCCGTTTCTGCACGCCAAAACACGCTTTAAGTCTTTCGATTGTTCCATTATGGAGCTGGCCGATGACATCGCCTATGGTGTGCATGATTTAGAGGACGCTATCGTGATGGGCATTGTGACCCGAAACCAGTGGCAAGAAGCGGTTGCCAGTAAACTTGCTGACTGTGGAGATAACTGGTTTGAAACTCACATTCATGAAATAAGTGACAAACTATTTTCTGGGCTTCATCATCAGCGAAAAGACGCCATCGGCGCAATCGTCAATGCGCTTCTGACTGAAATAAGTATTCAAAAAACCACGCATGAAAGTGAAATACCCTTTGAGTCCCCGCTACTGTACTGGAATGCCATGTTAAGTGCCCCTATGGCTTATGCGCTAGAAACACTAAAACGTTTTGTCAGTACCTATGTAGTGCAAATCCCGGAAGTACAACTACTGGAATACAAAGGCCAGCAGCTTATCATGGAGTTGTTTGATGCATTCAGTGCTGATCCTGAACGATTACTACCAGAGGAAAGCCGACAAACTTGGCTCACAATGTGCGAACAAGAGGGAAATGGGCACAGAATCATTGCCGATTACATTTCATCAATGACAGATGGCTACGCCCAACGCTTATATGCTCAGCTTTTCTCCCCTGGAACTGAATCATCACTTGGGTTAGTTGGTGTTAACTAGTCAACTTGCATTCTGCTAGCGAGAGTAATTTTTTTCAAAGACTCCCGCTGGCATTTGTTTAATCTGAAACTCAATCATGTGATTAAAGGCTTCCAGTAATGGTTGAAAATACTCAGTTTGTTCAGGCTCTAACGCACATAGGGAATGATAACCAGCCTCCACCGTTGATAAGCCATTATCTTTTGGTGCCTTTCTAATTTTATAGTCCCCGAATAACTCTGGATCTAAGTGCACCATGGGTAAAGCATGTAAGTTTTTCGATACTTGCCACATTTTATAAGCTTTACGCCATGTGCCATCAAGTAAAATGACACGAATCTTTTTGTCGCTCGCCGCCTGCTTAATACCAGAAAAGCCGACACTGTGCTCACCTGGGTAAACAAGGCATGTAAGATACCCGTCTTCATACAACAAAGTATTGAGTTCAGGGTGTTCCGAAAAGTCTTCTCCAACAAAACGGCGACTATTACCCAGACTTAATGTTAAAATTCGCGCTGTTCCTATTGGCCTTCTCACCTCCGTTGGGTGCTGTAAGATAATAAGTTCTGTGCTGCTTTTAAGCGGTTTAATCCAAGCACAAATACATGCTTTTAGTGCCTTCTCACACCTATCGCAATAGCGCCCCATGAGGTTACCTTCTTGTTACGAATATTGATTGCTTTCATCAGCTTAATGGCTGTTGCCCAACTCCCACAAGTTCATGATACTTTGTTATGGCAAAGAACGCTCATTGAGCAGGGGCAATGGTGGCGAATACTAACAGGAAACCTGACACACACCAATATGTCCCATTACTTAATGAACAGTGTCGTTTTACTGCTCATATGCCAAATACATTCAAAACACCTAACAGGAAAGAAGTTATTAAAGCTGACTTGTTTTCTTTCTGCTTTCATCGGAATCTGTATCCAATTTACAGAAATCAATGCCTATGCAGGGTTATCTGGTGTACTCCATGGCCTCTTCTTATGGGGCTCTGTCAAAGACATTCAATCAGGAACCAAAAGTGGCTGGTTATTATTAATGGGAGTGTCAGTGAAAGTTGTACTAGAGCAAATATATGGCGGGGCAGCGAGTTCCGCAGAGTTAATTGAGGCTCGTGTTGCTGTCGAGGCTCACTTGGCAGGTGTGATAGGAGGAGTAATCGCCCTACTGCTTGAAAAGGCGATCACATACAAAAAAAGGGGTTTTCATTAAAACAAAATTCTTTCTTTGTTTTTTTCAATAAATGCAGGACCAATGCCTTTCACTTTTACAATATCATCCAATTGAGAAAATGGCCCGTGCAGCTCTCTATATTCAACAATCGCTAACGCCTTACTCGGGCCAATACCAACCAATAAGGTATCGAGTTCCTCTACCCCTGCTTTATTAATATTAACAACAACCTCTATCCCTTCATATTTATCCGCTTTGGTAACTTTCTCTGCGCTTGCCTCTGCATGAACAGGTACGGAAATGAGCATAAAAAAGAGAGAGCAAAATAGTGTAACAACAGTTTTCCTTAAGTGCATAAGCATTCCTTTAATATATAAAACATATAGATAGGCTAATAATTTCAGCTAAGGAAAGGTACTGTCTTTTTTATGTTTGCTCTAGAAAAACGACAGGCCGCACTAGGCGGCCTATCTGACTAACTTGTTAATTACAGTTAGTTTACTGCTTCTTCCAAAAGTGGAAAGCTAATAGTTTCATCACTACGAAGCACTTCGAGTGTCGCTGACAGCTCAAGCTGAGTTTGTGTACGAACTAAGCTCGCCGCAACTTGCTCTTGCGCTGCTTCATCAGCTTCTGTGATCACTTTATCTAGTGACACTAGCACAATATTACCCGCGTAATCTTTAGCCTGACCGTAAACAGGCTGACCTTGTTCAGGCTTCACGAAGCGGAATACATCATTGGCCAAAGGTGCACGACGGTTAATCACTTCTGATTCGCCAAATGCAAGCTCATTATCCTTCAAGAACGCTTCGCCAGAACCTGAGTTAAGTGCACTTAATGCTGCTTGAGATAGAGTAAGAGCGGCTTGCTCACCTTTTGATTGGGCAAGACGAGCCTGAACATCACCATTTACTTCCTCTAAAGGAAGAATGGTTTCATCACGGAACTCTTCTACACGAACGACAATAACGTGCTCAGGCGCGATTTCAATAACCTCTGAATTCAAACCATCTTCACGAACTTCAGGGCTAAAGATAGCCTGTTGAACTGCTGGAGCAGAAAGCACTTCAGGAGCACCACCACGAGCAAAGAACTCAGTTTTAGAAACTGTCGCATCAATCGCTAGAGCCGCATCATCTAATGAATCAGGCATTTCAAAAGCAACTTCCGCTAATGTTGTTTGCAACTCGTAGAAACGATCCACCGCTTTTTCGTCTTGAAGTTGGGCGATGATTTCCGCTTTCACTTCAGAAAATGGCTTAGTCGTTGGTTTTTCAATGTCATCAAGCTTAATGATGTGATAACCAAACTCAGACTTAACAAGACCTGAAACATCACCAGCCGCCGCAAGATCATAAGCAGCATCTTCAAAAGCTGGATCCATCACACCACGCTCAAACCAATCTAAAGCACCACCATCTTGCGCACTGAACGTATCGTCTGAGCTGTCTTTTGCAACAGCAGCAAAATCTTCACCTGCGTTTACACGATCCAGTAATGATTGCGCACGAGCTTCGTCATCACCTTCCACCATAATATGGCTTACTTTACGCTTCTCAGCTGTTGAGTATTTATCTAAGCTCTCTAAGTAATAGTCGTCTGCTTCTGCATCAGTCACTTTAACTTGAGATTTTAATGTGTTACCAGACAATTCAATGTAAGCCACTTTCACTTGCTCAGGGCGCATGAACTGCTCTTGGTTTTCATCATAATAAGCTTGAATATCTTGCTCACTGATGTCTGCATTCTCAGCAAACTTCGCTACATCAAGAGTAATCGTGCGAATTTCGCGCTGCTGAGTCTCTAGCTCACCTTGCAATGCGATTTCACTTGGTAATGCAAAATCGCTGCTTTGTAGTGCGCTAATTAGCTGTGTACGTGTCATGTCTTGACGTAAGTACTCTGCAAAACTGTCTGGTGTATAACCAGCACGACGCAAGGCAGCCGCGTAGACATCTTTATCAAATGCCCCATTATTTTGGAAGCTAGGCATAGTAACGATAGTTTGGCGTATTTGCTCATCACTAATACGCAGGCCAAGTGTGCTTGCACGCTGTTCAAGTAAAACATCGTTAACCATACGATCAAGGATATTTTGACGAAGCTGCTGCACGTATTGCGGATCACCTAGTAACGTAGAGAAGTACTCCCCTAGCTGTGATTGCATACGATTACGTTCATTTTGATACACTTGCTCAAATTCGTTACGACTAATCTCTCTATCACCTACTTTAGCCGCTATAGATTGAGTACCACCCACAAGGTAGCTACCGACACCAGCAAAAACAAACGAAAAGATAATTAGGCTGAGAATAATCTTAACTGCGAGGCCATTCGTACCTTCGCGTATTCGATCCATCATAATGTGTCGTCTCTCCTAAAAATATTGAAGTGGGCTATGGCTCTAACGAGCAATACCTATAGAGCTTAAAATAAAGAGCTCACAAAAAACCCGATATCACTAAAAATAAAAAAGCGCATCCATAACGATGCGCTAATACTCATCTAGACTATTTTACTAGTCTTACGTCAACTTTTGTAGACTTTTCAAACCCAAATAGGTTCAGATTAGTTACACGCATCTTTAAGAGCTTTACCTGCTTTAAAGCCAGGTACTTTTGCTGCCGCAATTTGGATTTCATCACCAGTTTTAGGGTTACGGCCAGTACGTGCTGCACGCTCACGAACACTAAAAGTACCAAAACCAACTAATGCAACCTGATCGCCCTCTTTTAGGGTATCTGAAACAGCTTCAATGAATGCATCAAGAGCACGTCCAGCTGAAGCTTTAGAAATATCTGCATTATCTGCAATTTTATCGACTAATTGTGACTTGTTCACTCTTCTTCCCCTTATGCACCTGCCTACCTATTTATGTAGACAGAAAATAAATCCGTATTTAAGACCTGTTAACGTATCTAACAACCCTTGCTAACAAAGGCTTTGTAACTGGTTGGTTAAGTTAGCTGCGTAAAAAAACGCTGACAAGCCTTTTCATACTTGCCAACGTTTTAAGTCCATTATTTTTGCTGCACGTCACTCTTTTCAGAAGTAACCAATTCAACCCCTAGTGGGTTATCTTGTAAAGCAATAGTAAGAACTTCATCGATCCACTGAACCGGACGCACCACTAGGTCAGCAATAACATTCGCAGGGATTTCTTCCAGATCACGTTCGTTCTCTTTCGGAATTAAAACAGTCTTAATACCGCCACGATGAGCTGCTAGCAGCTTTTCTTTCAAACCGCCAATAGGCAGAACTTCACCACGTAATGTGATCTCACCAGTCATTGCAACATCGGCACGTACAGGGTTACCGGTTAAGCTTGATACTAATGCCGTACACATAGCAATACCTGCACTTGGACCATCTTTTGGTGTTGCTCCTTCAGGGACATGCACGTGAATATCACGTTTCTCGTAAAAGTCAGAGTTAATACCCAATTTCTCAGCACGAGAACGTACAACCGTCATCGCAGCCTGAATAGACTCTTGCATCACATCGCCCAAAGAGCCAGTGTAAGCAAGTTTACCTTTACCTACCATCGCTTCTGTTTCGATAGTCAGCAAATCACCGCCAACCTCAGTCCAAGCAAGACCCGTCACCTGGCCAATTCGATTACTGTCATCTGCCTTACCGTAGTCAAAACGCTGAACACCAAGGAACTCTTTTAAGTTTTCTTGATTGATAACGACTGTCTTCAGCTCTTTATCTAACAGGATATTCTTCACAGCTTTACGACACAGTTTGGAGATCTCGCGCTCTAAACTACGCACACCAGCTTCACGAGTGTAGTAACGAATGATACCGATAATTGCGGAATCATCGATCTCAATTTCATTGTCTTTTAAGCCATTACGCTTAATCTGCTTCGTCAGCAGGTGGCGCTTCGCAATGTTCAGTTTTTCATCTTCGGTATAGCCCGATAGACGAATCACTTCCATACGATCCAATAACGGACCTGGAATGTTCATTGAATTAGATGTCGCAACAAACATAACATCAGACAAATCGTAATCTACTTCTAAGTAGTGATCACTAAATGCATTGTTCTGCTCTGGATCAAGAACCTCAAGCAGAGCCGATGCCGGGTCACCGCGCATATCTGAAGACATTTTATCGATTTCATCAAGAAGGAATAGCGGGTTTTTCACCTCAACTTTTGCCATCTTCTGAACTAGCTTACCAGGCAAAGATCCAATGTAAGTACGACGGTGACCACGAATTTCTGCTTCATCACGCACGCCACCAAGAGCCATACGCGTGTATTTACGCCCAGTTGCTCGTGCAATTGACTGACCTAAAGATGTTTTACCTACACCTGGAGGACCAACCAAACATAGGATTGGACCTTTTAGTTTATTTACTCGGTTTTGAACCGCTAAATACTCTAAAATACGCTCTTTAACGCGCTCTAAGCCATAATGGTCTTGATCTAGAACTTCTTCAGCCTTCGCTAAGTTTTTCTTAACTTTAGAGCGTTTAAACCAAGGAACACTGATCATCCAGTCGATGTAACTGCGAACTACCGTCGCTTCAGCTGACATCGGAGACATCATTTTCAGCTTTTGAAGTTCTTGCTCTGCTTTCTCTTTTGCTTCAGCAGACATTTTTGCTTCTTCGATTTTCAGCTTCAGAGCTTCAAATTCATCAGGAGCATCATCAAGTTCACCCAACTCTTTCTGAATGGCTTTCATTTGCTCATTCAGGTAGTACTCACGCTGACTCTTTTCCATTTGCTTCTTAACGCGACCGCGAATGCGCTTTTCAACTTGAAGCAAATCGATTTCAGATTCCATCATACCCATTAAGAATTCTAGACGCTCATTCACATCTACAATCTCAAGTACCTGCTGTTTATCAGCAAGCTTTAATGGCATATGAGCAGCAATGGTGTCGGCAAGGCGTGCTGCCTCTTCAATACCATTTAAAGAAGTCAGAACTTCTGGCGGGATCTTTTTGTTAAGCTTTATAAAGCCTTCGAACTGATTAATTGCAGTACGAACAACCACTTCTTGTTCGCGCTCATCAATTTCAGGCGTGATCAAATATTCAGCTTCTGCTGAAAAGAAATCGCCTTCAATGAAGTGATTAATTTGAGCTCGTTGTTGACCTTCAACCAATACTTTTACAGTACCATCTGGCAATTTTAATAACTGCAAAATGGAGGCAATGGTACCTACATCGTATAAGTCATCAATTTCTGGCTCATCGGTAGCCGCTTCTTTTTGGGCTACTAGTAAAATCTGCTTGTTAGCATCCATCGCAGCTTCTAAGCAACGAATAGATTTATCCCGGCCCACAAAAAGTGGGATTACCATATGCGGATATACCACAACATCACGCAGCGGCAGAACCGGAATCTCGATGCGTTCGGAACGCTCCAGGTTCATATTATTCTCTCTTCCGTTCGGGGCTCTTTCTGAGTATATGGGGGCTTAGTGGTAAGATTCAACGACATAACGAACAATAAATGAAAAAGGAGGCGAAAGCCCCCTTTTATTTCCGCTAGATTGGTTAAATTACAATCTATTCAGCACCTGCTGCTTGATTATCGTTATTTTCATAAATCAATAATGGCTCAGATTCACCATTAATTACTGACTCATCAATAACAACTTTACTTACGTTCTCAGCTGACGGAAGCTCATACATTGTATTAAGCAGTACGCCTTCTAGAATAGAACGCAGGCCACGAGCACCCGTTTTACGCTCCATTGCTTTTTTCGCAATAGCCGTAAGTGCATCATCACGGAATTCAAGCTCTGCGCCTTCTAGATCAAATAACGCGCCGTATTGCTTGGTAAGTGCATTTTTAGGTTCACATAGAATTTGAACTAATGCGTCTTCATCAAGCTCACCCAGAGTAGTAGTTACTGGTAAACGACCAATAAACTCAGGGATTAAACCGTATTTAACCAGATCTTCAGGCTCAACTTTCTTGAAAAGATCACTCAGGGTTGTTGTTTCATTCTTAGAACGAACATCAGCACCAAAGCCAATTCCAGTACCCGTTGCGACACGTTGGTCCACAACTTTGTCTAGACCGGCAAATGCACCACCACAGATGAATAAGATCTTAGAAGTGTCTACTTGTAAGAACTCTTGTTGTGGATGCTTACGGCCACCTTGTGGCGGAACCGATGCCACAGTACCCTCAATTAACTTCAAGAGTGCTTGCTGAACCCCTTCGCCAGATACATCTCGAGTGATCGATGGATTATCTGATTTACGAGAGATTTTATCGATCTCATCAATGTAAACGATACCGCGCTCTGCCTTTGCGACATCGTAGTCACATTTTTGCAGAAGCTTCTGGATGATGTTTTCAACGTCTTCACCAACATAACCAGCCTCGGTTAATGTTGTGGCATCCGCCATAGTGAATGGAACATCAAGAAAACGCGCTAACGTTTCTGCCAGTAGTGTTTTACCACTACCTGTTGGGCCAATTAACAAGATGTTGCTTTTACCTAACTCAACACCATCGCTGTTAGTATCGCCATTGCGAAGACGTTTGTAGTGGTTATATACCGCTACCGCCAAAACTTTCTTGGCGTGATCTTGCCCAATAACGTAGTCATCAAGGTGTTCACGAATTTCACGAGGTACAGGTAGCTCGCTACTATCTCGTTTAGGCAGTACATCTTTTATTTCTTCACGGATGATATCGTTGCAAAGATCAACACACTCATCACAAATATAAACAGATGGACCAGCAATCAGCTTGCGAACTTCGTGTTGGCTCTTGCCGCAGAAAGAGCAATAAAGCAACTTACCGCTGCTTCCCTCTTTTCGCTTATCTGTCATTCGCTAACCTCTTTAGCTATTGCCTATAATCTTTGTTTTGAGTTTATAACAATTAAATCAAATTTGCCGCCTTAAGCAGCAAACTAATTTAGTCGCGTTTGTTCAAAACAGCATCAACCAAACCATACTCTACAGCATCATCGGCAGACATAAAGTTATCACGATCAGTATCACGTTCAATAACTTCAAGTGGCTGGCCAGTATGATCAGCAAGTAATGTGTTTAGCTTATTTTTAATAGATAGAATTTCTTGAGCGTGAATTTGAATATCCGAGGCTTGGCCTTGGAAACCACCAAGTGGTTGGTGAATCATCACTCGAGAATTAGGCAGACAGTAACGCTTACCTTTTTCACCACCCGCCAGTAAGAAAGCCCCCATAGAACAAGCTTGTCCCATGCACACGGTACTTACATTTGGTTTAATGAACTGCATCGTGTCGTAAATAGACATACCAGCAGTTACTGAACCACCTGGAGAGTTAATGTAAAGGAAGATGTCTTTATCTGGATTCTCAGATTCAAGAAAAAGAAGTTGAGCAACCACAAGGTTTGCCATGTGATCTTCAACTTGCCCTGTTAAAAAGATAACGCGTTCTTTCAACAAGCGGGAATAGATATCGTAAGAGCGCTCACCACGAGAAGTCTGCTCGACTACCATTGGAACCAGCGCGTCTACGATTGGAGACATTGCATTTTTTTCTTGGTAGCTCATAACGTTATATCCCTAAAATAAATGGTCCGAATGAAACACTTCATACGGACCATTGTTAGCAGATCAATTGAAACGAAGTCAACTATCTACTCGATAAAATTGCAATTATGCAGGTTGTTGCTGATTCATTAGCTCAGTGAAGCTAACTTCTTTATCAGAAACTTGTGCTTTTGCAAGTAGAGCATCTAGAGCTTGCTCTTCTAGAGCAACGTTACGCATGTTGCTCATTAGTTGCTCGTTTTGCTCGTAGTAAGAAATTACTTCTGATGGATCTTCGTAAGCAGAAGCCATTTCAGTAATTAGTGCTTTCACTTTCTCATCATCAGCTTTTAGCTCTTCAGACTTGATTACTTCACCAAGAAGAAGGCCAACAACTACGCGACGCTTAGCTTGCTCTTCGAACAGCTCACGTGGTAGTTCAGGAGCGTTCTTAACATCGCCACCGAAACGTTGTGCAGCTTGTTGACGTAGAGCACCAATTTCTTGATCGATAAGTGCAGCTGGTACGTCGATGTCGTTTTGCTCAACAAGACCGTTAAGTACTTGCTCTTTAATGCGACCTTTAACAGCTTGCTTAAGCTCACGCTCCATGTTCTTACGAACTTCAGCTTTAAGACCGTCAACAGAACCGTCAGCTACGCCGAA
The DNA here is from genome assembly GCF_022347565.1 of Vibrio sp. Of7-15. Taxonomy (GTDB): domain Bacteria; phylum Pseudomonadota; class Gammaproteobacteria; order Enterobacterales; family Vibrionaceae; genus NORP241. The sequence continues at coordinate 101,266 of NZ_JAKRGH010000002.1, read as the reverse complement.
ACGAGATACGAACTCTTCAGTAAGTTCTGGAAGCTCACGAGCTTCAACTTTGTGAAGTTTAATAGCGAATGTCGCTGCTTTACCTTTTAGGTTTTCAGCGTGGTAATCTTCAGGGAAAGTTACTTCGATAGAGAACTCATCACCCGCTTTTTTACCAGCAACGCCGTCTTCAAAACCAGGGATCATACGACCTTGGCCCATCTCTAGAGGGAAAGCTTCTGCTTTACCGCCTTCGAATTCTTCACCGTCGATAGAACCTGTGAAATCGATAGTTGCACGTGTGCCTTCAGCAGCTTCACCTTCAACTTCAACCCACTCAGCTTGTTGCTTACGAAGAGTTTCAACCATTTCAGTTACGTCTTCGTCTTTAACTTCTACAGCTGGCTTTTCAACAACAACTTTGTCTAGGCCTTGTAGTTCTACTTCTGGGTAAACTTCAAAAGTAGCAGTGAAAACTAGGTCTTTACCTTCTTCTACTTCTACTGGAGCAAAAGTAGGTGCACCTGCTGGGTTAATCTTTTCTTTAACGATAGCTTCGATGAAGTGGCGCTGCATTACTTCGCCCATTACGTCTTGACGTACTGACTTACCGTACATCTTAGCAACCATCTTCATAGGCACTTTGCCTTTACGGAAGCCATCAAAACGACGGTTTTTAGCGATGTTGCGTAGCTCAGCTGTTACTGCATCTTCGATGTTTGCAGCTGGAACAGTGATGTTTAGAAGACGCTCTAGGCCTTCTTTGGTTTCAACGGTAACTTGCATTATTTTAAACCTCAAAACTTACTCAGGATTCCTGAGTTGCGTTGCCAATATAGATTGACCGCATCCTTTTTTGCTACGGTAAAACCGTAACGTCTGTAATTCATAACATGTAACTAAATACACATCGGCAATAAATGCCCTTATCTTAATAAGAGCAGGCTAATAGTCATATTTTAATCAAAAACATATCTATTTAGCCCAAGGGCTATTTAAGACGCGACATTGTAGCGGCATGGGTTGCCCGTGTCGAGTTGAGCCCTATTAAACATAGCTTTCCAGTAAAGTTGGGGATGAAAAGTCGATTTTCAAGCGGAAAGCCCATCTTTTCTTATTTTTTTTAATAGGAATAAATAGAGTGTGATCTTTATCAAACCAGTGAAAACATAAACCACTGAAATGCTATAAGTAAACAGTGATAAGAGGAAAGTAATGCACTTGTCAGACCATATTACTAAAAAGCCAATCATTGACCTTCCAATACAATCAGCAATACTTTTCAAGACGGAATAATATTACAGGCAGTCAGCACCCACTTTTACATTAGTAACTTAAGGTCGGTTTCTTAGCCATACCGCTACCATTTCAATCTCGGTATGATGTTTAAATCTTACGCTTCATCCACCCTGATTACGGTATCCCCAAGAAATTTGGGGCAAATTCAGTGTAGATAATGCTAATTCGAAAATAAAATTGATGTATCATGGCCACTCACTAAAAACAAAGTCCTAAACATGCCAAATCGAATTCAAAAAATTTGGATAACGATCATCACTCTGTTTGCCATGCTATTAACGAGCTTTATCGTTAGTGCTCAAACAAACGGTGCGACTTTGTCTACTCTTGAGCATACAACTGAACAACATCACCCCCTCAATATTGAGTCAAACTGCCCTGAACAGCAGCTTATATCCAGTGACAACTCCAATCACCATTGCTGTAGCTCACTTTGCCTACTTAAGATACCAACTTACAAACCTTTTGTAGAACTTGCTCTGCAACCGCACACCCTAGCATTAATTCAGCCGGATAGCATACAACAACCGATTGTTAGAGCTCAGACGCTCTATCGCCCCCCTATTTTATAATTTCCAACTCAACACTCTTAATCATGTGTTTACTAATGAAGGTAGGCGCAGCCCAGTAATACATTTTACATTATGGAAATTATTTAATTATGAAAAAGCTATTTGCACTTTTTACAACGTTAATGATCAGCTTATCTGTTCAGGCAACTCAATTCGAAAAAGGGAAGCACTACCAAGTACTTGATGTAGCAAAAGCAACTAAGCCAACAGTAACGGAATTCTTCTCTTTCTATTGCCCACATTGCTATAAGTTTGAAGCGGTTGTTGAGAACCTAAAACCATCACTTCCAAAAGAGGCCCGCTTTGAAAAAGTACATGTTGCTTTTATGGGCAACAACATGGCGGTTCCAATGGCTAAATCTTACGCGACAATGGTAGCACTAGATGTGGAAGAAAAAATGGTGCCAGCAATGTTTAACCAAATTCACCAATTGGGCCAAGCTCCCAAAGATGAAGCTGCGCTACGCCAACTCTTTATCGATCATGGCGTAGACGCTAAGAAGTTTGATGCGGCCTACCAAGGATTTACAGTCAGCTCAATGCAGAAACGTTTTGATAAACAATTTGAGGCTAGCACACTTACTGGCGTCCCTGGTGTACTGGTAAACAACAAATACATCGTAAAGCCAAACAACATCAAAAGTTATGATGAATACAACCAACTGGTTAATTACTTACTGACGCTATAATTACTTTTAATGAGTAATCAGCTCTGATATACAACCCATGGCGATTATAAGAGCATAATCGCCACTCTAATGACTTATTTTCCACTTGCCCTTCTTTATTGCCCCATAAAAATCAGTCTAACTATCTTGCTTCAATCCCAACTACGGTTTCATGCCTTTAAAGCTGGTAATGTGAAGAAATAGAGACTCAGAAGTAATTCAACAGGCATTTAACTAACATGAACTCTGCAAAAGAAAATAAGCGATGTGGTTTAGGGTTGCATCACAGGAAGAGAAAAAACGACAAAGGCGAAGTAACTTTTTAAGCTACTTCGCCTTCTAAATAATGGCACGCCCTGTAGGATTCGAACCTACGACCACATCCTTAGAAGGGACGTGCTCTATCCAGCTGAGCTAAGGGCGCGCTACAGGGAGAGGATTATAAGAGCAGAATATTTCAGGTCAATGATTTTATCGGCTTATTTAATAAAAACACGTTCAACCGTTTAAAAAAAAAACACTCTGATGCTTTTTAAAACGACTTACTGCTCCTATCCTATTCATTTCTTAAGTTTATTTCTACTAGGCAATTTCAAAGCCACCACAAGCAAACGTTTGCTTCGTAGATATTCAAATTAATATCTGCGACAATACCTGCAGTTTTATCTGTCAACCACAATTAAAGGAAGATCATGGCCGCTCAAATTATTGATGGTAAGTTGATTTCACAGACTGTTCGCTCTGAAGTGTCTGCACGAGTAAAAGCACGTATTGATGCCGGACTGCGAGCCCCTGGGTTAGCTGTTGTACTTGTTGGCCAAGATCCAGCATCACAAGTGTATGTAGGCAGTAAGCGCCGTGCTTGCGACGAAGTTGGCTTTGTTTCTAAGTCTTTCGATTTACCATCTAGCGCAACGGAAGCTGAGCTATTAGCACTTGTTGACGAACTAAACAAAGACGATGAAATTGATGGCATCCTAGTTCAACTTCCACTCCCTGCGGGTATCGACAGCACTAAAGTTCTAGAGCACATTACTCCAGAAAAAGATGTTGATGGATTCCACCCTTATAATGTTGGCCGTTTAAGTCAACGTATCCCTAAACTACGTTCTTGTACTCCAAAAGGCATCATCACCTTATTGGATCGTTACAATATTGAGTTACGCGGCAAACACGCCGTTGTGGTTGGTGCTTCTAATATTGTTGGTCGCCCAATGACACTTGAACTCTTGCTCGCAGGCTGCACCACAACAACCTGCCACCGCTTTACCAAAGATCTAGAAGGTCACGTTCGTCAAGCTGATTTAGTTGTCGTAGCGGTTGGTAAACCTAATTTCATTCCAGGTGAGTGGATCAAAGAAGGGGCAATTGTAGTAGATGTAGGCATTAACCGCCTAGATTCTGGTAAACTTATTGGTGATATTGAGTTTGATATAGCCAAAGAGAAAGCCAGCTACATTACTCCAGTTCCAGGCGGTGTGGGCCCGATGACCGTGGCAAGTTTAATTGAAAACACCATGCTGGCATGTGAACAATACCACAGTAAATAAACTCTACTTTTAGCAGTTTTATAAAAAAGGCTCGATGATCGAGCCTTTTTTATCTTTTTTCTCAACTAACCATGTTTTATACGATCGGCTAAATGACTCACCGCTAATGCAAAATAGTGTGAACGGTTCCACTTCATTAGGGCTTGGTAATTACCATAGACAAGGTAAGCTCGGCCTTTATTATCATCCGGCTGCACTAACCATGCATCCAAATCGACCTCAGGTAACGCCTTTCCGTTCAAGCGCCTAACACCTAACTCTTGCCATTGTGCCAACGATTGAGCTTGGGCTTTTTTAAGTCCCTTTAGCTGATAATTAAAGTTTTTTGGTAACTGAACTTGGCGTCCCCATGTGTAGTTACTATCCCACCCCACTTGCTTTAAGTAATTTGCTGTTGAAGCAAAAACATCCGCTTCTGTATTCCAGATGTCTTTTTTACCGTCTCCATTCCCATCTTTTGCATAAGCAAGAAAAGACGTGGGCATAAACTGACATTGCCCCATTGCACCGGCCCATGAGCCTTTCATATTATCAGGCGCAATATGCCCTTCTTCCAAGATAGTTAATGCAGCCATGGTTTGTTTACGGAAAAAAGCTTCCCGACGACCATCATAGGCCAGTGTAGATAACGCTTCTATCACGCTAAACCCACCAGTGAAACGACCAAAATTACTTTCAACACCCCATAAAGCCACAATAAAACGAGGCTGAACACCCAGCTTATTCCCGATTTCATTCAGTTCAGTGTAATGTTTTTTATATAGCTCTTTTGCTTGTTTTACTTTCCAATCAGGTACAGCTCTTGGTAGATACTGATCCAATGTTAATTTTTTTTCAGGCTGATTACGGTCCGCTTTTACGGCTTTTTTCTTATATTCAACACCATCAAATGCCTGAGTTAAAATGGTCTCAGAAATACCTTCTGCGCGTGCTTGCTCTTTTAATCCCTGAATATACTCATCAAAGCTGACTGCATATGAGCTGGATGCAGCCGTCAAGCTCAGCCCTAGCAGAGCAGTTAACACACGTTTTCTCATGAATTATCCTTCTTCTGTTTTCCGTTTCAATTTATCTGCTTTGTATTTTTCTAGTAAGTTTTCTGGCGGTGGTGGTAATTGCAAGAAAAAACCATCATCTTTAAGAGATTGCTTCACCTTTTCGACATCAACCTGAGCCAAAGTTCGCCCCTCTAGTTTTATCACCATCACAAACTGAGGTGACCCAAACATTGTTAGCAAATCTTTCGGAACTGAAGAAAAATCATCTTTCTTTGGAACATAAAGGTAAGCGCCTTCTTTTTTTGCGCTTTTGTAAATCGAACACAATACCACGTGTTTTTCCTCAATCATTATTTAGCAGGTGTCGGTTGTTATCATTGCCTCAAAACCCGATAAAACGCACATTTCGTGAGAACTTTGTCTGAAAACGCGCCACAGGCCATAAGATGACTTGCTGATAGTCAGATCTGAATATAACATGCAAAGACACATGTGATAATGCAAATAGATTCCCTGTTGGCAATTTCAGACCATAGTTGAGACCATGACCAAAATAGCAGACTTGAAAGGCAGTAGCTTTACGCTTTCAGTACTTCATTTACCCGATGACAATATTGCCAATGCACTCGATGTTCTTGAGCAAAAAGTAGCTCAAGCGCCTTCTTTTTTCGCGTCTGCTCCTGTCGTGATCAATATCGAACATGTTTCTGGTGAAATTGACTTTGCTCAGCTAAAGATAGGAGTCGAAGAGGCAGGGATGATTCCAGTAGGGATCACTGGGTGCCAATGTGAACAAAAGCAAGCTTCTGCAACCGAAGCTGGGTTTGCAGTCATGACCTCAGTTAAGCCCACTAAAGCGCCTAAACCGCTTCTAGAACCAACGAAGGTAATTCGTACCCCTGTTCGCTCAGGCCAGCAAATTTACGCTCGCAACTGTGATTTAGTCATTTTAAACCACGTAAGCCCCGGAGCAGAAGTCATCGCCGACGGTAGCATTCACATTTATGGTACTCTACGTGGTCGAGCCATTGCGGGAGCAAGCGGCCAACATGATGCCAAAATCTTCTGTAACAATTTACAAGCTGAGCTGATTTCCATTGCGGGTAATTATTGGCTGAGTGACCAGATTAATGGTGAGCATTGGCATCAAAATGTCATGATTACTATGATAGATGATCATCTACATATCGAAACGCTCACACTATAACATTTTATAAGGAATAATAGAGATGGCACGAATTATCGTTGTTACCTCAGGCAAAGGTGGTGTAGGTAAAACCACTTCAAGTGCAGCTATCGCGTCAGGCTTAGCACTACTGGGCAAAAAAACCGCCGTTATTGACTTTGATATTGGTTTAAGAAACCTTGACTTAATTATGGGTTGTGAGCGACGTGTTGTTTATGATTTTGTAAATGTTATCAACGGTGAAGCAACACTCAACCAAGCATTAATAAAAGATAAACGTGTTGAAAACCTATTCATCTTACCCGCTTCTCAAACTCGCGATAAAGACGCACTGACCAAAGAGGGAGTGGAAGTCGTTCTTAATGAACTCCAAGACATGGAATTTGATTTCATTATTTGCGATTCACCTGCAGGTATAGAGCTTGGTGCGCTAATGGCTCTGTATTTTGCTGACGAAGCCATTGTCACGACTAACCCAGAAGTTTCTTCGGTGAGAGACTCAGATCGCATCTTGGGGATTCTTGATTCTAAATCTCGCCGTGCCGAAAATGGGTTAGAGCCAGTAAAACAACACTTGCTTCTGACTCGCTACAGCCCTGCACGCGTAACCTTAGGTGAAATGTTAAGTGTACAAGATGTAGAAGAAATCCTTCATATTCCTTTACTGGGCGTTATCCCTGAAAGCCAGTCTGTGCTCAATGCATCCAACAAAGGTGTTCCTGTTATTTTTGATACCACCTCCGATGCTGGTGCAGCCTACGAAGATACCGTTGCACGTTTAATTGGTGAAGAACGCCCTTTCCGTTTCCTTGAGGAAGAGAAAAAAGGCCTTCTAAAACGATTATTTGGAGGCTAAAGAATGGCGCTGCTTGAGTTTTTCAGAACACCTAAAAAACCTTCCGCTAATATAGCTAAAGAAAGGCTGCAGATTATTGTTGCTGAACGTCGTAGCGGTGGGCCAGCGCCTACTTATTTACCAAAACTGAAAGAAGATATTCTCGAAGTGATCAGTAAATACGTAGAAGTCAGCCCTGATATGGTCACTGTATCGCTGGAGCAAAAAGAAGAAGATCTTTCCGTTTTAGAGTTAAATGTTACCCTACCGGAAGATGAAACTAAATAAAGTTCGCTAACTCTTAATAATAAAATAAGCCAGCAGATACTGGCTTATTTTTTAGGAATACTTTTGCTAAAATTATGTTCTTATTTTGAACGTTCTAACACTTTCAATAAACGCTCTTCCAATAACTCTTTACGCCAACCAGATAATACATCAGGTAAGGCGTCGGCTGATCGATTATATTTCCAGTCCCATGACAATAGCTGATTTAGTTGCTTTTTAGAGGCTAAGAACTCAGTAGCGAGCCCCGTTTGCTCAGAGACCTCTTTTATTTGGTCTTTTAATAATTTAAAAATTTGCTTATATCCAGGCATATCCACCAACCGTGTAATTGGTGCTGGCAAGTCAGCTTCATTTAATCCATCAGCATCATAAACCATCTTTAATAAACGATTCCCATGACGCTGAATTTCCATTCTTTCAAAGCCTTCTTTTTCTAACTGCTCACGACTGCGTAGGTTATAACGAGCCAATTTCCACAAATTAAGCTCTTTGACGACAAAATTTAAAGCTAGATCTCTTTTTTGGGCTTCTAATAAACGCCATTTTGCTGCTTGTTGTAATACAGCCAACTGCCTTGGTCGTAGCTGCCAAGCATTTTTAATATCGAGATAAGCTTTCTCTGGATCCACTTGACGCTGACGTTTTTCCATCACTAATTGCGTTTCAAGCTCAACGGCCTCCCACCAGCTTACCTTTTCAACTTCTTGCTTAATTTTTTCGAACAATGGCAATAAGTAAAAAACATCCGCTGCAGCATAATTAAGTTGCTTATTGCTAAGTGGCCTTGCCATCCAGTCGGTACGAGCTTCACCTTTATCGAGATCAATGCCTAAAAAGTCTTTCACTAAGCTACCAAAACCTGCAGACATCCCATATCCCAAGAAGGAAGCCATAACCTGAGTATCTAACATTGGTGTTGGCATACAGTCAGCATAGTGCTGAAAGACCTCTAAATCTTCACCGCATGCATGTAACACCTTAGTGACGTTTTTATTTTGCAGAACTTGCCAAAATGGTGTCATGTCTTCCAATGCAATGGGATCGATCAACGCCAGAATATCACCATCATAAATTTGAATGAGGCCTAGCCTTGGGTATAGGGTTCGAGTTCGAACAAATTCCGTATCGACCATTAAATACGGTTTTTGAGAAACTAATTCACACACTTGGCGTAAACGCTCTTGTTCTACAATGATTTCAAAATTCACGGCATACCTTTGAAAAATAAAATGCCAGCAGATGCTGGCATTAAAATAGCGATGTTAATTGTACCTTAAATAACCAATTAGGCTTCAGCTTTTTCCGACTCTGCTTTTACGTCTGCGGTTTCTTGTGACTCTTCACGCAGTGCACGACGTAAGATCTTGCCAACATTGGTTTTTGGTAAGTCATCTCTAAACTCTACAATCTTAGGGACTTTATAACCAGTTAAGTGTTTACGGCAATGAGCTAATAGCTCATCTTTTGTAAGGCTTGGATCACGCTTCACTACACAAACTTTAACAAGCTCTCCAGAAACTTCATGAGGTTGGCCAATAGCAGCCACTTCCATCACTTTGTCATTCAAAGCAACCACATCCTCAATTTCATTCGGATAGACATTAAATCCAGACACCAAAATCATGTCTTTTTTACGATCGACAATGTGCAAGAAACCTTCGTCATCAAACTGAACAATATCTCCGGTAGATAACCAACCGTCTTCAGTCAGCACTTCTTTGGTCGCTTCAGGGCGCTGCCAGTAACCACGCATGACTTGAGGGCCCTTAACTTGAAGTTCACCCATTTGATCATTACCAACTACATTCCCCTCTTCATCGATCATACGAATATCCGTTGAAGGAACAGGTAAACCAATTGACCCATTGTACTCTGTTAAATCATATGGGTACGCTGCTACTAATGGCGAACACTCGGTTAAACCATAGCCTTCCAGTAAGTGCACTCCTGTTAACTGCTGCCACTTTTCTGCAACAGAGCGCTGTACAGCCATACCACCACCAACGGCTAAACGCATACGGCTAAAATCAAGTTCGTGGAAGTCTTCATTATTTACAAGGGCATTGAATAACGTATTTACGCCCGTGATCGCCGTAAATTGATACTTTTGCAGCTCTTTAACAAACCCAGGAATATCGCGAGGGTTTGTGATCATTAAGTTTTGACCACCAAGCTCAATAAACAGCAAGCAGTTTACCGTTAGAGCAAACACATGATAAAGCGGAAGGGCCGTTACCACGAGTTCTTGGCCTTCTGTTAATACTGGCCCATAGGTGCCTTTCGCCTGCATCACATTGGCTAGCATGTTACGATGAGTTAATACCGCCCCTTTTGCCACACCTGTGGTACCACCGGTATATTGCAAAAAAGCGATATCTTCACCATTCATAAATGGCTTCACATATTGCATACGACGCCCTTTACTCAACGCCTTACGCATGGATGTCGCATGTGGCAAATTATATTTAGGCACCATTTTCTTCACATACTTAACAACAAAGTTAACAATCGTGCCTTTTGGCCTTGGTAATTGCTCCCCAAGATTGGTCAAAACAACGTGTTTAACCGGGGTATTTTTAACCACTTTTTCAAGGGTATGTGCAAAGTTAGATACAATAACAATGGCTTTTGCGCCAGAATCATTTAACTGATGCTCCAACTCTCGTGGGGTATAAAGTGGATTAACATTTACAACCACTAACCCTGCTCGTAACACACCAAATAACGCAATAGGATACTGAAGTAGATTTGGCATCATGATCGCCACACGATCGCCTTTTTTCAGCTTCAGTTCATTTTGTAAATACGCAGCAAATGCACGGCTTCGCTCTTCCAGTTTTCGGAAGGTCATAACCGAACCCATGTTAATGAATGCCGTTTGATCAGCAAATTTATGTACTGATTGCTCAAACATATCCACCAGCGATGAGTAACTGTCAGGGTTAATTTCTGCTGGTATGTCACTTGGGTAACGGGAAAGCCAAACTTTATCCACGTGAATTCTCCTTGATCTATTTTGCTACTTGGCAGCTTATTGTACGTGTAGGGTAATTACTCTAATCTTATGACGTATGTTTAATAAGCACCATTACAGCACATTTAACAAACAATTAACACATAGGTTTTAATCGCTTGTTTGAATTTTGTTAAGTAAAGCAAAGATCAGTTCTGCCGTCGACTTAGGTTGCTCTAAATGGCAATGATGACCACCTGGAATGGAAGTAACCTGCAAATTTTTAAAGCACATAGCGCGCTGAGAGTGATCTTTTAGATGATGAAACCCTTGTTGACCTAAAATACATAGTGATGGACATTGAATCTCACGCATTAGACTGTGAGCGTGTTCTTCTGCCATCCGATATAAAGAGTCACATTTCAATTTTGGATCATGACTCCAATACCAATGCTGGCCATCAAATCGAGTTCCTCTCTCAACGATTGGCCACAACAGTGTTTCTGGCAACTGATTGGCTGCCATGCGTAGCTTCAACGCTTCCTTTTGATCCCGAAGCGTACGTGGTGATTTTTTTCTCAACCTTTGACGACTAAGCATACCAGTTCGTAATCGGTTCGCAGCATTACGTTCAGACTCGGCCAATGGCCCTAGCCCTTCGATCATCACCAATGCAGAAACCTTATCTGGGAAGGCGGCACTATAACAACTCGCTACTAAAGCACCAAGGGAATGGCCAACAATAACTAATCTGTTTGCTGATAAATTCACCACTACCTGATGTAGGTCGTCAATATAGTCAAAAAAATGATAATAATTATCTGATGCTTTGTGGGAAGATAAACCATGTCCGGGCCAGTCAATGGCTACATAGTAGTGCTCAGGGTCACTAGTAACCATGTCACTGAGTACTGAACTAAAGCTAGCTGCATTATCTTGCCAACCATGAAGAAAAAGAAATACTGTCTTTGCACCTTTCTTTCCAGCCTCTAATGCAGCAAGGCCATGGTGCTCCGTTTCGATCATTCTTTGTTGTAAGGAAATTATAATTTTACTTCCTGTGTCACGGTGCCTTTAGACACACCTAAGTAGTTTCTGTAATAGCGGCAATACAGACCATAACAAGGTGGAAAATTAGAGTCATGATTATGGATGATGACCGTTTCTTCTACTCGCCACAATTGATGACCGTACGCCTCAATGACAGGAACTGTTGAAGAATATTCACCCACTTTATTATTTTCATAACCAGCACTTGTGCCAACAACCGTAATTAGTCGGCCTTCAGCATAAGACACTGGCTCTAAAAAACCATCAACATAGGCAATAAAACGATCATTTGGTTCTTGCTTTATGTCTGGCTTACCACTCGATGTTAAAGGTAAGTTAACGATTTCAATGCGGGTTTTATCTGCCATATTATCAATGCTCGCGATCACGCCTCCTAAACGAACATCGAATACAACTGATTCATCGGCTCGAACACCTGAGGCAAGGTCTTGGTAATCAACAATAGGGTTTTCTGCGCGACTTTGTAAACCGGTGGGCAGTGATGAGCAAGCAGAGAGAATAAAAAGGGAAAGTGTGGCAATAATTAGTGGCTTCATTTTATACATCTCAATAAGTTAGATATAAATATCGACCCCCATTAACTTAGCAAGTTCCTCTCTTTTCGATTGATTCATCACATCAAAGTACTGTGCTAATGCATCTCTTGACTTACCTTCAGGTAGATCGTATTGCACCTGAGCTTTAGCGTATTCAGCAGGATCCATCGTTTTCACGCTGTGTGCCAATGCCGTAGCTGCTTGGGAAGCCTCAGCGCTCACCTCTTTGCTGGTTTCCGCCTCTGCAACCGACTTTTTTTTCTGTGCCGCGCGCTGCTTGTGCACGATCGCGGGTGGTAAACCTTGAATCGAAACCATAATTGCCTCAACTAAGCTATGCGGAGGTTACCGCATAGCACACATCCATTGCCTACTCACGACCAGGCAGTTTTTTCCACGTAACAGTATCACGTAGATAAATAGGACTAGCATGTTCTGCGCCAACAGCTTCACCACGAGCAAAGGCGAATTGCGCTAACATTGCCATATCTTGAGCTTCAGGGAACAGAATATCACTTTCAGATGTCGTCAAAGGCAAAGCTTGTAGCTCGTCTTGATAAGCTCCCCAGCCAGTTCCGACGGTTAACCAAGTGGCTTCCGATGGCTCAACTTGTTCTGTTAAATGAGCAGGAACAATAACACATTCCTCACCAACCGTAGACCAGTCTCCGTCCGCTTGGCGTTGGTACATACCCCAATACACTTCACTCATGCGAGCATCAATAGCCGCAGCAACGTGCTCAGCGCCATTTAGACGGTAACCAGCCTGTGACATTGCGGCAAGTGTAGAAACACCCACCATAGGTAAATCAGCACCAAACGCCAAGCCTTGCGCAATACCAATACCAATACGAACACCAGTAAAGCTGCCAGGACCTCGACCAAACGCTAACGCATCCAACTGTGGCAAACGTATGCCGCCTTCAGCCAATACTTCATCCACCATTGGCAGGATTTTCATTGTGTGTTCACGTGGAGCCACTTCACTACGGCTGATCACTTGACCATCAATGATCAAAGCCACGGAGCAATTTTCAGTTGCTGTATCTACAGCTAAAATTTTTGCAGTCATTAACGCCTCAGACTGAATAAACGAACAATTTGGGCAGTGAGCTTATTAATTGCTCACGCTATCTAAAAACTCTGATACTTTTTCTAAATCACGAGTGCGAGGAATTGGCGGTAAACTATGTAAAAAAACAGAACCATACTGCCTTGTTACTAATCGATTATCACAAATCACCAATACCCCTTTATCTTTCTGATCGCGAATCAAGCGACCAACGCCCTGCTTCAATGTGATCACCGCATCAGGGATTTGAACCTGAGAAAAAGGGTCTCCTCCTCGTAATCGGCAATCTTCAATCCGTGCCTTCATTAGCGGATCATCTGGAGCAGTAAAAGGCAATTTATCGATAATAACACAGCTAAGGGTGTCGCCTCTAACATCTATCCCTTCCCAGAATGCTCCCGTCGCTACTAACAACGCATTACCCAGCTCCATGAACTCAGCAAGTAGCTTTTGCTTTGACGTTTCCCCTTGTACCAATACGGGCAAATCAAATTGATCTCGAAAACGTTCAGCCAAGTCTTTCATCATTTGGTGAGAAGTACATAAAAAGAAGCAGCGGCCGTTATTTCTTTCGATCATAGGAAGTAACATCGAAACGAGTTTATCCGCTAAACCATAACTGTTTGGCTCAGGTAAAAAACGCGGCACACACAATAGGGCTTGTTCTTGGTAATCAAACGGGCTAGGCAAAGAAAACTGCTCTTTGGGCTGCAAACCTAACCGCGAGCTAAAATGGCTAAAGTCATCTTGTACTGCCAACGTCGCCGATGTGAAAATCCATGCTCCAGATTGCTGAATCATCTGCTCTCGGAACTTTTCAGCCACTGACAAAGGGGTAATGTGCAAACTAAAATGGCGCGGCGTGCAGTCATACCAATACGAATATCCGGTAATAGACACATCACAAACTCGATCTAACCGCGCTTTGAGCAATGTGGCTCGCTCAAACGCCGCATCCAGTAGTTGACTGCGGCCCAATGCTAATTTCAAGACATCATGGGCAAGTTCTAATGCATCACGCAAGCGCACGACTTCACGCTTAATGGATTCCGAATTATACGCATCTCGCCAATTGCCACGAAAGCCCGGTTCTCCCAGTACAATCCGTAACTCCATCGCTGCTTGGTTTAATCGGCTAGACATTTTTTGCAGCTGACGCATGTCTCTTGCTTCTGTACGATAGCCAATTTCAATGTCTTTGGCGAGCTCTTGGATCTGGCGGCTGGATAAGCTTTGTCCGAAATATTGGCTAGCAATATCAGGTAATTGGTGTGCCTCATCGAAAATAAACACGTCACCTTCAGGGATCAACTCTCCAAACCCGGTTTCTTTGATGGCCAGGTCCGCCAAAAAGAGGTGATGGTTAACCACAATCACATCTGAATCCATCGCCTTTTTACGCGCTTTATTGACAAAACAGTCTTCGTAGCTTGGGCAATCTTTCCCTAAACAGTTATCGTTATTTGATGTGACGGTTGGGATCACAAAGCTGTCTTCCGCGATTGCATCACATTCACCTAAATCACCCGATTTCGTTTCCGATGACCACGTACGAATTTTCACTAACTGAGACAAAAGTTCTGGATCAGCGTCATGTTCATGACTTTCGATCATCTGACGACTTAATCGATCTAGGCATAGGTAGTTAGAGCGCCCCTTCAATAAAGCGACTTGGCCATAGAATCCGAGCGCGTCTACCATAAGTGGAAGGTCACGGTGAAATAACTGTTCTTGGAGGTTTTTTGAACCTGTACTAATGATCACCTTTTTTCCGCTGATCAAGGCAGGTGCAAGATACGCGAAGGTTTTACCTGTACCGGTGCCTGCTTCTACAACCAATTGGGATTGATTTTTGATCGCGTTTTGCACCGCGTGCGCCATATCCAATTGTGGCTGGCGTGGTTGAAAGCCGGGTATTGTTTTACCCAAAGCACCTTCAGAAGAAAAAATCTTGGCAATCATTGTTCATTCATACAGTGGTTAATGGTTGCAATTATGCCAAGATTTACACAAAGGTCGACTATTGAAAATAAAAGAATCAGAATATGGGAGCTGGACTCAGCTACCTAGTTGAATATTAGCGATTTTGACCACGTCGACTTAAAAAACGTCCAACCCAGCCAGTTTGATCACCATCACCCTCTATCGACGAAGACATTGATATCTCTTTAGCAGCATCGATAGGGTTAGTTTTATTATCCCAAAGTCCACCAATAGAAGATTCATCTAACTCCTCAGGCGACATCCCTAGTAACTCTGCAATACGTTCTCGGTATAACCGATGAGCAAGCGTTTCTCTGTCCATAACAACCTCGTTCAAGTACGCAACTGCTACTATTAAGCATAGCCACGAACGCAAACGGTTGCTAAAAATATTCATTTTAATGTTAAAAAATCACTTTGACCCCAACCGCTTTTATCGGTAAAACAACAACTAGAGCACAACTTTTTTATCAAGGATGAGAAATGGAAAGAAAGACCCTGCTAACAGATTGCCCTGACTCACGTGGCCTTATAGCAAAAATCACTAATATCTGTTACAAACACCAGCTCAATATTATTCATAATAATGAATATGTGGATAATGTGACCGGACAGTTTTTCATGCGCACGGAGCTGGAAGGGATTTTTAATGACCACACATTTTTACTCGATTTAGACCAAGCCCTACCGCAAGGAAGCCGCCGAGAATTAATCAGCTCTTCACGAAAAAAAATCGTGATTCTGGTGACAAAAGAAGCCCATTGTTTGGGAGACATTCTGATCAAAGCATACGATGGCAGCTTAGATGTGGATATTGCAGCAGTGGTTGGTAACTACGATACATTGGCTCATTTAACCGAAAAGTTTGATATTCCATTCCATCACGTTTGCCACCAAGATGTAAGCCGTGAAGATCATGAACAAAATATGCTGGATATAATTCATCAATACGATGCAGACTATCTAGTGCTGGCTAAATACATGCGTGTTCTAACACCGAATTTTGTTCACCAATTCCCGAATAAGATCATCAATATTCACCACAGCTTCTTACCTGCTTTTATTGGTGCAAAGCCTTACCAACAAGCTTTTGATCGAGGCGTAAAAATCATTGGGGCTACGGCTCACTTTGTCACTAACGACCTCGATGAAGGCCCAATCATCAAACAAGATGTAATTCCGGTTGATCACAATTTTAGTGCCGTTGACATGGCAAAAGCAGGGAAAGACGTGGAAAAGTCGGTGCTAAGTAAAGCGCTGAACAAAGTCGTCAATGATCATGTTTTTGTCTACGGCAACAAGACAGTGATCTTATAACCAAAGATTTATAATGACAAAGTCATAGCGCCCCTGTCACTTTACTTACGGGCGCTATCAATCGACTCAATTACTCTTGTTCGCTTTCAATGACTGCTTTAAGCGAATGAGGGTGAAGCTTAATACACACTCCATTTTTCTTAAACGCCACTGTTGGGTTAGCCAAACGTTCATGTTCCCCTTGTGGCGAGCTTAATTTCACTTTGATGCCATTGTTAGACAATTGATCCCAACGCTGTGCAAGTTTTGGAAAAATCTCAAATAACACATCCAAAAATTGCTCTGGTGTTTGAGCGTCACATGGGATCACCCACTCAATGTGCTCCCACCCTTGTTCTGGATAGGTCTTATTGCCCGGGTAAGGCAGCTCTAAGCATTCAATCTCCCACTCCCCTGCACAGATCGGTTCATCAAAACCGAGTGCAATAATCGGACGCCCATTAATTTCGGTATTGGACCACTCCTTAGCGCGCAGTAACCATTGTTGGTGGGCTTGTTGCGCGACGGTGAATTCATTAATTCGTACCGCTATGTGGTCCGCTTGGTACAACCCCAAATCTATCCCTAATGCGTCATTAAGTTCTGATATACGTGCCATAAACTGAGGTAAACCATCAATCAATTGCTCGGGAGTTAAACCTTCTTGACTTAGTTGTTGCATTATTTATCTCCGTTTACACCATAAAGTTTTTCAAGCGCATAATTATCCATACTTTAACTATGAATGGACTGATAAAGCCCATCCTGTAAGCCTTGTATGAATTGAATTGCTGCATAATATTCAACGAATAAAAAAAACACCATAAAAAAGCCATTAAGTTGGTTTTTATGGTTGCAAATAGACCTTATTTTATGGGTATTATTAGTGCTATTAAACCTAGCTCGGCATTAACCCGAGATCCATAGCCATTTCGACCTGTCAGAAATCTGTTTAACACTGCTTTAAACAACAAGTTGCGTTCGTCACAACTTAAGGCTCTAGGTAATTCATTCTAGCAAGACAGCTCTGCACTTTAGCGATTCGAAGGATAAGCGTGTGAACATTCAAGCACTAATTAATGACAAAGTATCTCAGGCTCTTGAAGCCGCTGGCGCACCAGAAGGTAGCCCTGCTGCGGTTCGACAATCCGCCAAGCCTCAATTTGGTGATTACCAAGCAAATGGTGTGATGGGCGTTGCGAAGCGACTAGGTACAAATCCTCGAGAATTTGCTCAAAAAGTATTGGACGTTCTAGACCTAGACGGTATCGCTTCTAAAGTTGAAATCGCAGGCCCTGGTTTCCTAAACATCTTCCTAGACGAAGCATTCTTAGCACAACAAGCAGACGCAGCGCTTGCTGACTCACGCCTTGGTGTTGCAAAAGCTGAAGCTCAAACGATTGTCACTGACTACTCTGCACCAAACGTTGCAAAGGAAATGGCAGTTCACCATATCCGTTCAACGGTTATTGGCGATGCAGTTACTCGCACTCTTGAATTCCTTGGACACAAAGTGATCCGTGCAAACCATATTGGTGACTGGGGAACTCAATTCGGTATGCTTATCGCAAACCTAGAGCGTATGCAGAAAGAATCAGGCGAAGTTTCAATGGAGCTTTCAGACCTAGAAGCTTTCTACCGCGACTCTAAAAAGTTGTACGATGAAGATGAAACCTTCGCAGAAAAAGCACGTAACTACGTGGTTAAGTTACAAAGTGGTGATGAGTATTGCGCTGAGATGTGGAAAAAGCTTGTCGACATCACTATGGTTCAAAACCAGCGTAACTACGATCGTTTGAACGTTTCACTATCATTAAACGATGTGATGGGCGAAAGCATGTATAACAACATGCTGCCAGAAATTGTAGCTGATCTAAAAGAACAAGGTCTGGCACAAGAAGATGATGGTGCTCAAGTTGTTTTCCTAGACGAATACAAAAACAAAGATGGCGAGCCTATGGGCGTTATCGTACAAAAGCGCGATGGCGGCTTCCTTTACACCACAACCGATATTGCATGTGCTAAATATCGTTTTGAAAAACTTGGCGCAGATCGTGTACTTTACTTCATCGATTCACGTCAGCATCAGCACTTAATGCAAGCATGGACGATCGTACGTAAAGCGGGTTACATTCCTGAAGAAGTGTCTCTGGAACACCACGCATTCGGCATGATGCTAGGTAAAGATGGCCGTCCATTCAAAACTCGTACTGGTGGCTCTGTAAAACTAAAAGACCTACTAGACGAAGCAGAGCAACGTGCTGAAAAACTAATTGAATCCAAAAACCCGAATTTAGATTCAGAAGAAAAAGCGAAAATTGCAAATACAGTAGCAATGGCAGCAGTTAAGTATGCGGATCTTTCTAAACACCGTACCACCGATTACATTTTTGATTGGGACAACATGCTTGCATTTGAAGGCAATACAGCGCCTTACATGCAATACGCTTACACTCGTGTTGCCTCTATTTTTGCAAAAGCGGGCGTTGCAATGGATTCGCTAGAAGGTGAAATCAAAGTAACGGAAGAAAAAGAAAAAGCCTTAATTGCAAAACTGCTGCAATTTGAAGAAGCGGTTCAATCTGTTGCTCGTGAAGGCCAACCTCACATCATGTGTGGTTACCTATTTGAATTAGCAGGTCAGTTCTCTAGCTTCTATGAAGCGTGCCCAATTCTAAATAACGAAGATGACGCTATTAAACAAAGCCGTTTAAAGCTGGCAGCACTGACTGCGAAAACAATTAAACAAGGCCTTGATTTATTAGGTATTGAAACTTTAGAACGCATGTGATTCATTTAATGAATTAATGTAAAAGGCCTTGTAGCTAAATTAGTTACAAGGCTTTTTTATTTTTCAGACAATGAATTATACTGATTCTATCAAAGGATGATGAGACTCCAATATGCCCAACACTCAGAGTGAGCAACCTACTGATATTTTTAAACAGACGATTGCGCTAATGATCAAATATAAGATCCCGCCAACGCCTAATAATTACTCATTATGGTATGCCTATGTTTCTGAGCCAGATTCAGACTTGGCCAGCACAATGAATAACTACATTGAGACCCAAGGTTTTTGCAGTGAAGCGGTATGCGACACTCTGTACTATCAGTACTTATCCTCTGAAGAAGAAAACAACTTACACCTTGCTAAAAGCAGCATGGCGTCCATGGTTCTTGAGCTGGATACTGCACTCAAAGAAACGATCACCAGCACAGGTGACTTTCAAAATTCCATTGATAATAGTGTCTCCCAGCTAAAACGACATAATACAAATGGCAATAGCATTAATGAACTCAAAGAAGCCGTCTCCTCCTTTATTTCAAGTTCGGACCAAATCCAAAGCTCAACCCAGCTTTTTGTTGATTATTTAGTACATACTGAAAAAGAAATTCAATGCTTAAAAGTGCAGCTAGAAAAAGCACAAAGAGAAGTGAATGAAGACAGCCTGACTGGGCTTTGGAACCGAAGGGCCTTCGATTTAGATTTACGTGCCGCCATTAATGATAAGCAGAATGTTTGCCTAATTATGGCCGATATTGATCATTTTAAATTACTTAACGATCAATATGGACATCAACTAGGGGATCAAGTGCTCAAAGTGGTGGCTCAACGTATCCGACAAAAATGCCGCAGAATAGCCCAAGTTTATCGCTATGGCGGAGAAGAATTCGCTGTCATTGTCACTGGAGAATCTTTCCCGGTTACACTCCAGCTTGCAGAAGGCATTCGCCGTACTATTGAGAAAGTCTCAGTACTAGATAAGAAGCAGAATAGAAAAATTGACCATATAACCGCTTCATTTGGTGTTGCTGAACAAGAAAACCAAGAGCTCCCACTAGCTCTAGTCGATAGAGCCGACCAATTGCTTTATCAAGCGAAAGAGGTCGGCCGAAATAGAGTTATGCCCGTTCGCTAGTACAGTTGACTGCCATCAGGCTGAGAACGCAATAAATTCAAAATCCACATGTACTGCTCTGGTTTTTCACGAATAAAGCCTTCGATAGCCTGATTCATCGCAACAGCATCAGCGACTTCGTCTCCACTAGGCATATTTTCAAGTGCAGGCTTGATCTCAATTTCAAACTGCCCCGATTCGGCATTATAACTTGGCATCATAGGCACGACTTTCGCCCCCGATAGGCGTGCTAACTTACCAAACCCTTTTAATGTCGCTTTTTCAGTTCCTAAGAATGGAACAAAAACACTCTGATCAAAGCCATGATCTTCATCAGGTAAATAATAAGCTAGATAGCCTTCTCGGATAGACTTAATAAAAGGCCTTACGCCAGCATCACGAGGGTAAATTCGGCCACCGTACTTCATTCGCTGAACATACATCAACCAATCGCCAATCGGGTTAGCTTGTGGGCGGATCATAATAACCACCTTGATACCACGTGAAGCAAACAGCATCGCGGGTAAATCAATAGCCCAACAGTGAGGCACAAGCATGATGACTTTCTCCCCTTTTTCTAATAAAGGGAATAAATTTTCTTCACCGATGATCTTACTGCGGCTTTCTAGTCGCTTACTGCTTCTTGCCGTTAATTCAGCAAAACCTAATAAAACTTGTGCGGCTGTTGCGTAACATTGCTCTAAAATAGTCTGCTTTTCCTGCTCAGACTTCTCAGGAAAACACTTATCTATATTTATCACTGCACGACGCTTAGCACGGTTATTTGCAGAAGCAAAGTATTTAGATAACCGATTAGCCAGTGCATCACGCCACCTAAATGGTAAAAAAGCCAATAAAAGCGCAACTCCAATGCCTAACCACGTTGGCCAATATTTAGGATGCAAAAATGACCACTGAAATTTTGGCTCATATAAAGCGTTGTCTTTTTCATTACTCATAGAGGTTTATTACTCTCAGAAATTGCATTAGAAAAATCTACGACTGGCTATGGTATAACAATCAAAATTATTAAGAAATGCCACTCACTTATCCATTAATAAAAAACAGAGTTGCGATTGTTTATTATTAGTAGATCATATCGCATGAATGTCTTAATACAGGAAAGTAACCAATGAGTTTTGCTCTTCACCCTCGATTAAAGGCCGATACATTACATATCGGTGATTTCCCACTTTGCACTGTGTTATTAAGTAAAGAAAATATAGGCCCATGGCTAATATTGGTGCCTAAAATAGAAGACCTAGTGGAAATCCACCACCTACCTCATGAGCAACAAATTCAACTTATTACTGAATCTAGTGCGCTTTCAACCATACTAGAAAACACATACCAACCAGATAAAATTAACGTGGGTGCTTTAGGCAACCTAGTTCCTCAACTACATATCCACCATGTTGCTCGCTTTAAGTCTGACATTGCTTGGCCGGGACCAATTTGGGGAAATACTAGCGGTGAGATTCGTAATGACATAGCCCAACAATCACTCATCGACGAGTTACAAAAGAAACTTCAGTCTATTGATGGATTTCAAGCTGCTTAAATAAAACAAGCGCAGTAATGACTGCGCTTGCTATGAAATACCCTATAAAATAAAAAGGATATGTTTATCGAATGACTGTGATCGACAATTCAGGGCCTGTATGCCAACGATACCAAACTTCTTTCGCTGTTTGACAAGACGTTTCTTGACGACACCCAACAAGTTCCCGGCTTAGCATTCCCCTACGAAGCCAAACATCTAACATAGCATCAACCCCATCTTCACTAATGCTAAAGTGTTTTGCCAATACCGAGCGGCTGGTTCGGCCATGTTTTACAATGTACTCTTTTAACTGAGTTAAAATCATACCAACAGAGCCTCAGCTTGTTCATCCGTTTTTTTTCTGCCTTGCATTTTTAACATCATCAACGTCGCTCCCATCAGAGCAATGAAGAAACTGATCCATCCGACACTGGTTGTTGGGTGATCAGAGAAGTGAGCAACTTGGTAGAACAGAGTCGCAAATACATAGGCAAGTAACATGGTCCAAGCACCAATAAACACGGCATATTTTTTACCAAACTCACGAACGTAAGCCCCCATGGCAGCAACACACGGTGTGTACAGTAAGATAAAGATAAGATAAGCGAAAGCCGCTGAACTGCTCATAAAATGGCTTTTTAGGTTCCCGAAGATAGAAGCATCAACTTCCTGCTCTTCTGCTACAGCGGATGAGTCCGTTAAATCACCAACATCTACGCCCAATGGGTCTGAATAGCTTAGCCCCATCAAGTTATCTGGAATCGACATTACCGCTTCTTCTAAACTTGCCATTAAATCAAACTCAGCTTCCTCTGCATCTGGAGAAGAATAAAGGTTATTTAATGTACCAACAACGGCTTCTTTTGCAAAAATTCCGGTAATAATACCAACGGTTGCAGGCCAGTTATCTTCTTGAACACCAATAGGGGCAAGTAGCGGTGTTGCGATTTGAGCAGCTTTAGATAAAACAGAATTTTCACTGTCTTCATTACCAAAAGTACCATCTACACCTAAAGAGTTCACAAAACTTAAAATGGTTACCACAATAACAATAGTTTTACCGGCACCTAATACAAAACGCTTCAGTTTTTGCCATGTTTTAATCACAACGTTCTGAACTGTTGGTAGTTCGTAGTCTGGCATCTCCATAATAAAGCTGTCACTACGCCCCGGATAGAGTGTATTACGTAATAACATACCTGTAAGAACGGCGGCAAAAATCCCAAGTACATACAAACCAAAAACAACATTCTGGCCATCTTGAGGGAAGAACGCGGCAGCAAAAAGAGCATAAACTGGCAAACGAGCACCACAAGACATGAATGGAGCCATGGCAGCTGCTAACTTGCGCTCACGTTCCTGCTCTAAAGTACGAGTTGCCATGATAGAAGGAACATTACAGCCAAATCCTAAAACAAGAGGGACAAAAGCTTTACCTGGCAAGCCAATTTTTTGCATGACTTTATCAAGCACAAAAGCCGCACGAGCCATATAACCCGAACTTTCTAGTACCGCTAAGAAAAGGTATAAACAGGCGATAACAGGGATAAATGTCGCAACGGTTTGAATACCACCACCCACACCATCAGCGATCAATGTTGCTAACCAAACGGGAATATGATCATCAAGTAGGTAATGTGCTCCATCAACCAATAACGCTCCAACACCAATATCGAAGAAATCGATGAACGCACCGCCAATGTTGATAGAGAACATGAACATCAAGTACATGACTAAAAAGAAAAATGGCACGCCAATAAATTTATGCAGGACAACTTGATCAATTTTGTCACTCATTGAATGACTTAACTTTCCATCTTGGCTACGTAATTGCTGACACAGATCATGCAAGTAAGTGTAACGAGTATCTGCCACATGCAGATCAGACTCAGTATTCACATTCAATTGATTGCGAATCTGGCTCACTGTATTCAGTGCTTTCTCTTCTAAACTATTAAGCACTAGCGCATCGCTTTCTAAAGCCCTGATCGCTAATGAACGAGGGGTTGCAGTTTCATGAGTGAAATAAGGCTGTACTTTTTCAATCGCTTGTTCAAAATCTTCACCGTAGTTCAAATCTAGCTTTTTACTTTGAACACCTTGCACAATCAATTTATGTAATTTCTGCTTAAAGCGTTTAACTTGCCCTTTATCATTCGCTGATAACGAGATAACAGGACAACCCAACACCTCTTCTAGCCCTTTGACATTTAAACTTTGTCTATGCCTTTTTAAAACATCCATTTTATTAAGCACAACCACCATTGGGCGGCCTAATTCACGCAGTTGTAGCGTCATGTACAAACTACGCTCTAAACAAGACGCATCAACGACATTAATGATCAAATCAGATGGGTAGGTTAACACAGCACGAGAAGCAATCGTTTCATCTAAGCTATTAACATCATTACCGCTATCAAGAGCATAGATGCCTGGTAAATCCGTTAAAGAAAACTGATCTCCTGAGCATTCATAGCTACCTGTTTTTTTCTCAACAGTTACACCAGCCCAGTTACCGACTTGCTGTTTTGCGCCAGTCAAGCCATTAAATAGCGTTGTCTTTCCACTATTTGGATTACCTACAGTTAAAACCTGGTACTTCATACTGCTACCTTTACATCAATTTGTTCAGCCAATTGCTTACGAAGTGCAATAGCAACTCCACGTACCATCACTTGTAGTGGATCTCCTAATGGTGCTCGGCGAATAAGCTGTAGCTGGGTGTTAGGGAGAACGCCCATCACCATCAATTTTTTTCTAGTGTCAGCTGGCAAGGCCGACATATCGGTAATGGTGGCATCAACGCCACTCTGTAATTGAGCCAATTTCATACGCAAACCTATATAAAATGATAACTATTTTTATTTGTTTTAATTTTACCGCCGCAATTTATATGACAAATTGAGCGAAATCAATTTTATAGAGATCCGCTATTTTCATAGCTTTAAAAGAGGGTGAAGAGAAATAGACTGGGTGAATAAGTCGAAAAGTGTCAAAGTTTCGCAATCAACGTCAATTTTCTATCGTTAATTACGTTAAAACTGAATTTTCATTAGAAATAAGTTAATCATTGCACGAAAATAAACAAAAACAACAAATCAAACAATAACAATAACTTATAATTAAAAAATAGCGAATGTCGGGTTAGTCACCTAATGTTGTCGTTATTTTTATAAAGAAAATAATTAGTCTGAAGTATAAATATTACATCGACAGGGAAATCTCCCTATCACCAAAAATTCCAGAGGTAGCATAGCAAACGTTATGCTACCCCGGCAGCAAGCGAAGGTGTCGTTGGCACCCGTGGTATGGTCCCCCCGGCTATACCACGCTCTTTTTTTTAACCCTTCTCCCTATCATGTTTTCCTACGAGCATCTCTATTAAAGAGATATTGTTAGTCACTGCTTTCCATAAACTTCGTTGGCGATAACCCATAGTGCAGCTTGAAACGCTGACTGAAATACGAAGGATCATTGAAGCCACAATCAAAAGCAACGTCCGAGACTTTGTCTCCTTTCATTAGCCGATTACATGCCTGCTCTAATCTCACTTCGATTACATAGTCTTTAAATGATCGCCCTGTCACCTGCTTGAACTTTCTCTGCAAGCTACGCTCAGAAATAAATAACAGCTTGGCCGCTGCACTGGTTCCAAATTCAGGTAAGTGATAATGCTGTTCAACCAACTCATACACTTTTGTTAACCATGGATCCTCATGCACGAGTTTTGCTGTGGTTACATCGGCTACAGGTTGCTCTAGCCTAATATCTTCTAACGCTGTATTTTGCTCATAACTATTAACGTAATTTGCCACTGGCCAACGAATAACAATACGAACTCCTGACACGGTATCATTGGAAGCTAAGCGGAACACACCTTGATTTTGTAGTACCAACTGCTTGGCATTAAGAAGACCAATACCAAGTAAGACAGACTGCTGATTCGCTGAACTCGAAGTTACCGACTCAAGCTCCAAACAATATTGCTCGCTAAGAAGAGAGCCAAAGTCTTGAATAGATAGATCAATAAACTCTCCAGACACCTTAACGGAAAGCTCAATCGTGCTCTCTGGTGCTGTTACCCGCTTTAACGCACCCGCAATCAAATTGTTGATGATCACATCCAGACTGTATGGCTGAGCCAACACGCTAAATCCCTTAGCTTGATCATCAACCATAATTTTTGCCCCTTTACTTTCAGCATCCGCCTGCCAACCTTTTACCGTAGCTTGCACAATAGGACTTAACAACGCATCTCTTTGCTCCGCTTCAACCGCAACAGGACCTGGTTCCAGTAATTTAAACTGCTCAATCATTTGCAGCACATAATCTGTGTTCTGCAATATCATGGCTTTATGGCCGGAAAGCGCTGCATGCGCACTGATCTGCTCTTTAAGCTCAACGATAGGTGTCGTGATATCATCCGCAAATTGATTTATCACGTGTTGCCTTATTGTCAGTAATTTTTGTAGCTGACTGTTACTTGATACCAATGCTTTACTTTGTCGGTTTAATTGATGCGTTTTCAATGTAACAGCTTCTTTTAGAACCACATTGGCCTTACGAATATAACGAGACCGCCAAGATATAATGACAAATAAAACACTCAAGAAAATTAAGACCACCAGCACAATAAACCACGGAGCCATATACCACGGCTGAGCAACATAGAAGCGAAACTGACTAATAGGGCGTGATTGCTGGCCAATATCTTGATCTTTCACTTCTAACGTATAATTTCCTGGGGCCAAATACTCAAAAACTAAGAAACCACCTTGAAAGCTTGACCACTCTTCATCATTGCTGCCCAATAGACGATACTCTAAAACGTCAAAATCAAACTCAGGCAAAACACCAAACTGAAAACTTAACGACGCTTTATAAGGAATAAGTGTTTTTTTCTCTTGGTGAACCGCTAGCTTTTTCAGCTTATGGTTAATTCTTACCTCACTAATGATCACATTAGACGCAGGTGTTTTGGCTACCAGTAAATCCACCTCATTGACTATTAATAAACCAAATTGGCTACCAAAAATAAGCGTATCACCATCTCCTTTAACACATAGGTCAGGAATAAACTCATTATTCACTAAGCCAAACGGAGCCCCAAAATGTTTAACAAACGTTCCATCAGCTTGATAAAAACTTAACCCCTTTGAAGAACTAAGCCATACGCCACGATGAGTTGGCACCACACATTGCGGTGTTATATTTTCTTCAACTAAATCAATATTCGATTTATTTTCAGTATTCCTACCTTTCGCGATTTGTAGCCCATGATTTTTAACAAACCATAAGAACTCTTGGTTTGCACTCGCCATATCCACCATACTTCCTTGATACGATGCTTTGCTCGTTTCATAAACAATTTTGCCATTGCGATATGCGTACAAACCATGATCTGTGCCAAACCATACTGTGCCATATGAATCAGCATAAAGATGAGTAATCCGAGATGAAGAGTTTTTATCTATCTGCCAATAAAAGCCAAATTCAATGACTTTATTATTCTCAGGCCAATAACGCATTACCCCATTTTCCGAGCTTAACCACAATGAACCATGCTGATCGGAAGCGACATGAGTGATTTTTTTACCTTGCAGAACCATTGGAAGCTCGACCGATTCAAAAAACTCCGTTCGCCAGTTAAATACTTTTAGCCCCGTGCTAACACCTAGCCATAACCGATCGCCAACCATGGCAAAATCAAAGATTTCATCTTCCCCAATAACAGAAGTTTCAACCTTAATGGGATCAAGCTTAAGTTTACTTAACCCAGTATCTGTGGCAGCCCAAACCACTTGATTAGGCGTTTGCAAAATAGCATTCAGTTGATTAGTTTGTAAATTATCATGATCAACACCATATCGAACTCTAGAAAATAAAGAGCTCATGACTGAATAGTAACTGATACCGTTATCAGTCGAGATCCACATCCCCCCTTGCCCGTCGGTAAAAAGATCATAAACTCGATTGCCTTCGATTGAATAGCTATCCCGAAAGTTCGCATTGAGCTCAATCATATCGCCAGACAAAAAAGGATATTTATAAAGACCATTATCAGTACCAAACCAGTACTCAGCAGGCGTTTCTGCAATGGTAAGAACGTGTTGTTGGTTTAAAGGTAGCTGAACAATGTCTTCTGACTTAAGATCTAAAACCCACGCGCCTTTCATACCACCAAGGACTAACTCGTTCCTCGATACTGAATAGTACAAGTGCTCAATTAGCTCTTCACCAAACGGATTATCTTGCAATAATTGATCATCATCAGAGGAAGTGAATACCCCCTGATTTGTAGCTATAAACCATACGCCATTAACTTGTTTGGCATCATTAACAACAAAAGGAGGAAACACAGTATTGGCGTTAGGGAATGAATACTCGATTAGCTGCTGAGTCACCCGATGATAAGTATAAAAAGCCTCATTATTACTTAACCAAATAAAATCATGCTCACTACCCACACGATCCACTATTGTCGGTAAACCAGCTTTATCCACAACGTCACTTTCAGCAGTCATCGAATGAACTCGCACTAATTGCTCATCTTTAAAATACCAAAAATAGGAGCCTGATTTTGCTAGCTTATCAATAGGAAATGACACGTTTTGATCCGTAAAAGGCAGTAAGTGTTTACCATCAAAAAAGTGAAGAAACCCTTTAATATCTTGCATCCAAAACCCACTGCTCTGGCTTGGAAACAACTTTTTAGCCGTAATATACTTCCCTTGAGCTTGATACGGAACAGGGTAAAAGATAGGTTTAAAATCAAACGAAAAAACGAAGGATGGCCACAAAAATAGAAATGAAATTAAGAAGTTAAGCCGAGAAAGCACGTGAATTATATTCCCTTATAATAATAACCGACCGAATCATAACTCATAAAAGGCCATTTATTCATATAATTAGAGTTAAAAATCCACAAATGTTATTTATTAAAATCTAATAACATATTCTTAATTCGTTACTTTATTAGTACTAGGCAAGAACTGCTCTCAGTTTTAGTAGGCTTAATTCTAAAAAATTAGAAACGTTAAAATGAAAAAGGCACGTAAACGTGCCTTATATACTTTCTAAATTTGCTCTCTTAATGCTGAAATAGATTGCTTCGCCTTAGATTTAAACGCAGAACGTTCACGACTAACGATGGGATCAGCCTGTGGTAAAGGAACTTTCATTGCATTCACAGGACGATTGTTTTTTAACAATTCATAATGTAGATGCGGCCCTGTCGAACGGCCAGTATTGCCACTTAACGCTATTTTTTGCCCCATGGAAACTTTATCTCCAGCCTTAACGAGCAACTTATGCAAATGTAGGTAACGGGTGCTGTATTCCCTACCGTGTTTAATCACTAAATAGTTGCCTGCCAACGAGTGCTTTCTTGCTTTTACAACCACACCATCACCAGAAGCCAGCACTGGAGTACCAATCGGCGTCGCAAAGTCGGTTCCATTGTGTGGTGAAATACGCCCAGTAACTGGATGCTTACGCCGAGGATTAAATGAAGAGCTAATTCGATATTTTTTTGCTAATGGATATCGATTTAATGCTCTATTTAAACTTTTCCCTTCCTCATCATAAAAACGACCATCACTATGCTTAACTGCTGTAATTTCTCGATTACCATTTAAATACAAAATAGCGGTAACTTCACCACGACCCACTGCTTTTCCGTCAATAAACTCTCTTTCAATTTCAACGGCAAACTTATCTCCTTTACGAGCTTCTCTACCAAAATCAAACTTCCACTGTAAAGCTTGCGCCAAGGTTTGGATCTGACCCGGTGTTAGCCCAGCAGCACGGGAGGAGTTGTAAAAATTGCTGGAAACTCGCCCCGATAGTACAATCGGTTTAATTTCACCTTGCTCCTCCGATTGCTTAAATTGGTATTTTTCACCATTCCAAAGATAGATGTCCGTTAACTTTGCACTACGATCGATTCGCAATTCTGTTAAACGGTTTTCTTCATTCTGCCGCCACTCTAAAGTCTGGCCAATGTGTAAGTTACTAGCCGATTTGTTACTTGCTAATAACTGATACATATTCGTAATAGGCAAACCGTACTGCTCAAAAATAGCACCTAGCGTTTCACCACTCCCAACCCGGTGAGAATGCACTGCATCCACATCGGCTGTCAGCTGTTTTTCTAACTCATCTTGCGGAGAGACAAACTCAGGGTCACTTGCATCAATCGTTGCTCCAAGGGGCTCACTGTGAAGATCCGCCAATGGCTGAAGCAAATCGTTAGCTATGTCGACTTCAATGCGACTGTGGTTACTGATCGCACCACTTTTATGTAAATTTGGCTGCCATATAAATATGGCTAATGTCGCCAAAGATAAGGAAATTAATGCAATGCGGTGATATCTAGGAAGACGTCGTAATGACGAAATCGCTACCTTTATTTTTTTCATTTACTCAAACAACGTATAAATTCATCGCCTAACCCTTTAAGAAATAAAGAATAAGAACCTAATTGAACATCGATATTAGAAGCAAGTGGGTCAAGCTCTCCTCGCTTCACTGAGGTATTTCTCGTTACCGATTCGATAACAGCAGGCTGAAATTGTGGTTCAGAAAACACACATTCAGCATTTTTAGCCTGTAATGACTTTCTAATATTAATAAGTGTTTTAGCGCCTGGCTTACGATCAGGACTCACGGTGAACGAGCCTAAATTATTTAAATTAAATGTTTCTTCAAAATACCCATAAGCATCATGAAACACAAAATAGCCTTTGTCTTTATAAGGCGCGAGATCCGTCTTCAGTTTTGCAGTCGTGCTCTGTACATTTGCTTCAAACCGCTCAAGGTTAGCCTGATACGCCTGACTATTCAATTTATCATACTGACTAAGTGCCACCGTAATATCACGAGCAACCGCAACCGCTTGTTCTGGACCTAACCAAAAATGCGCATCAATGCTACCATGATCGTGCCCATGGTGATCATGATGATCCCCAAATTCACGAAATTGTACCGTTTTACTCTCACTGATCGTTACGACATTTTCTTTATCTCGAGTAAAACTTTCTAAAAATCGCTCAAGATCTGGGCCAAACCAAATTAATACATCCGCATTTTTTACTTTTTTTACATCAGAAGGACGTAAAGCGTAATCGTGTGGGGAAGTTCCTGGTGGTAGCAAGTAATCAGAGTCTGCGATACCATCCGTTAGATCGTTCACAATCAAATGAAGCGGCTTTACTGTGGATAAGACTTCAATGGCTTGAACCGACGGAGTAAACAAAAATGCAGCAGAACAAACACTAAGTAACTTGGGAAATGAGAAACGCATGCGAGCCTTCTAAAAATGTAATGCATAGAATAGTGCAAAATGTTACATTATAACAATACAAAATTGCAAACGACTCTTAGTTACATTTATGACTCAGCTCATTCAACTTGACAATATTTCCGTTAAGATTGGTAATAAAAACATTCTAGATAACATTTCTTTCAGCATTCATAAACGCCAAATTATCACACTGATAGGGCCAAATGGTGCAGGTAAGTCTACGTTAGTCAAAACGATTTTAGGTTTACAAAAGCCAAGCCACGGAAATATCAAAAAATCCCAAAAACTCCGTATTGGCTACGTTCCTCAAAAGCTAACTTTAAACGATACGCTACCTCTCAATGTAGACCGATTCATGAAACTAGCTGGCAAGTTCAGTACTCAAGAACGATTAGAAGCATTAAAGCTGGTTGGTGCTGAGCACCTAAAATTAGCCAATATGCACAGTTTATCTGGTGGCGAAAACCAACGTATTCTTCTAGCAAGAGCTTTATTACAGCGCCCAGATTTATTGGTACTTGATGAGCCTGCACAAGGAGTAGATGTGCAAGGCCAAATAGAGCTGTATAGCTTAATTGAGTCTTTAAGGCATCGTTTCGAGTGTGCTATTTTTATGGTCTCTCATGATCTACACCTTGTGATGGCAAAAACCGACGAAGTAATTTGTTTACACCGCCATATTTGTTGTTCAGGTGCTCCTGCAGCCATCACAAAGCACCCTTCTTATTTAGCCCTTTTTGGCCAGCAAGAGCGCGAGCAATTAGCATTTTATCAACATCAACATCAGCATGAACATGATTTATCAGGTAAACCTGTCGACGACTCTTGCTGTAACCAAGGCCACCAACATGATTGAGTTTTTATTTCCCGCTTTTCTTGCCGGTATTGGTATTGCAACACTAGCAGGGCCGCTTGGCTCTTTTGTTGTCTGGCGTAAAATGGCCTATTTTGGTGATACTCTCGCTCATGCATCTCTACTTGGCTTATCACTCGGTTTTCTATTCGATATCAACCTTAACTTGGCTCTTATTGTTTGCTGTTTAGCTATTGCAGTATTACTGGTGACTTTACAACAGCAAAAACTTGTTGCCACAGACACTTTATTGGGTATTTTAGCTCATAGCTCCTTATCACTTGGTCTTGTAGCAGTGAGTTTCTTAGACAATGTACGTGTTGATCTTATGGCTTATCTTTTTGGGGACTTACTGGCTGTAAATAACACTGATTTACTCTATATTTATGCTGGTGTTATTTCTGCACTACTCCTGCTTGCTATTTTTTGGCGACCTCTTCTTGCAACGACAGTAAGTGAAGAATTGGCTCAAGTAGAAGGGGTCAACGTAGGATTAATGCGATTGATCTTAATGCTTATGGTTGGTCTTGTTATTGCTGTGGCAATGAAGTTTGTTGGCGCATTAATCATCACTTCTTTATTAATTATTCCAGCAGCTACGGCACGAAAATTTGCCAAAAGCCCTGAACAGATGGCTGGAATAGCTTCCTTACTTGGTTGTATTTCCGTTGTATCAGGGCTACTGATGTCATGGCATTACGACACACCTGCTGGCCCTTCCGTTGTTGTCAGTAGCGCAGCTTTATTTATGCTAAGCCAATTAAAAAAGCAAACCAGTTAATAAAGCCAACGCAATAAAAAAGCCAGCCGAAAATCGACTGGCTTTTTGAAAAACTAGACTGTTACCAGCCTGTAATTTCACGAAGACCTTTGCCAATATCGGCAAGAGACTTAACAGTCTTAACGCCTGCTGCTTCTAGTGCAGCAAACTTATCTTCCGCTGTACCCTTACCACCAGAGATGATAGCGCCAGCATGGCCCATACGTTTACCTGGAGGAGCAGTAACACCTGCAATGTAAGAAACAACTGGCTTAGTTACATTCTCTTTAATGAATGCTGCTGCTTCTTCTTCCGCTGTACCACCGATTTCACCAATCATTACGATTGCTTCAGTTTCAGGATCTTCTTGGAATAATTTTAGGATATCAATGAAGTTTGAACCTGGGATTGGGTCACCGCCGATACCAACACAAGTAGACTGACCGAAGCCTTCATCAGTAGTCTGCTTAACCGCTTCATACGTTAGAGTACCAGAGCGAGAAACAATACCTACTTTACCTTTCTTGTGGATATGACCAGGCATGATACCAATCTTACACTCATCAGGAGTGATAAGACCCGGACAGTTAGGACCGATCATGCGAACGCCAGTTTCTTCTAGCTTCACTTTTACGTCGATCATGTCTGTTGTTGGAATACCTTCAGTGATCGTTACGATCAATTCAATACCCGCGTCAATCGCTTCAAGGATTGCATCTTTACAGAAAGGTGCTGGTACGTAGATAACAGTTGCCGTTGCACCTGTTGCTTCTACCGCTTCGCGTACAGTATTAAATACAGGTAAACCTAGATGAGTTTGACCACCTTTACCAGGAGATACACCACCAACCATTTGGGTGCCGTATGAGATAGCTTGCTCAGAGTGGAAAGTACCTTGACCGCCAGTAAAGCCCTGACAAATTACTTTCGTGTCCTTATTAATTAGTACAGACATTATTTGCCCTCCGTAGCAGCAACAACTTTTTGAGCAGCATCAGTTAACGATTCAGCAGCAATGATATCAACATCAGAATTAGCAAGTACTTCACGACCTAGGTCTGCGTTAGTACCTTCTAAACGAACAACAACAGGTACGTTCACACCTACCTCTTTAACCGCACCAATAATACCTTCTGCGATCATGTCACAGCGAACGATACCGCCAAAAATGTTAACAAGTACTGCTTTTACATTGTCATCAGAAAGGATGATCTTAAATGCTTCAGCTACACGCTCTTTTGTTGCGCCACCACCTACATCTAGGAAGTTCGCTGGCTTACCACCATGTAGGTTTACGATGTCCATCGTACCCATAGCAAGACCTGCACCGTTCACCATACAGCCAACGTTACCATCTAGTGCAACGTAGTTTAGCTCCCACTGTGCTGCATGTGCTTCACGCTCATCTTCTTGTGAAGGATCATGCATTTCACGAAGCTTAGGCTGACGATAAAGTGCATTAGAGTCGATGTTGATCTTGCCATCTAGACAAAGTAGATTACCTTCGCCAGTAATAACAAGAGGGTTGATCTCTAGTAGCGCTAGATCGTACTGAGAGAACATATTGCCAAGACCCATGAAGATCTTAACAAACTGTTTAATTTGGTCACCTTCAAGGCCAAGTTTGAACGCAAGCTCACGACCTTGATATGCTTGAGGACCAACTAAAGGATCAATTGCTGCTTGATGGATTAGCTCTGGTGTTTCTTCCGCGATCTTCTCGATATCCACACCACCTTCAGTCGATGCCATGAATACAATTTTACGGCTTGCACGGTCTACAACCGCACCAAGATATAATTCGTTAGCAATGTTAGATGCTTCTTCAACCAAGATTTTAGTAACCGGTTGACCATTTGCATCTGTTTGGTAAGTAACAAGGTTTTTACCTAACCACTTTTGAGCAAATTCTTTAACACCTTCTTTAGTGTCATGCAGTTCAACACCGCCCGCTTTACCACGGCCACCAGCGTGAACCTGACATTTAACAACTTTCTTTGCAGTGCTAATACGACCAGCAGCTTCAAAAGCTTCTTGAGCTGTATCACATGCGAAACCTTCAGGTACTGGCAGACCAAAATCAGCGAAAAGCTGCTTTGCCTGATATTCATGCAGATTCATGATGTTCTATCCATTTATCTAATCCCATCGATGGGATTTATTATATCCATAGGGCATTCTTTGTTGCCCCTTCGTCATTTTTCGGGCTAAAAGCCTACTGATAATGAGCCGGATGTTGAGCATTCCGGCTCAATAATCAGGGGTTACACATCCAGTAACAGACGTGTTGGATCTTCAAGTAACTCTTTAATAGTTACAAGGAAACCGACAGATTCACGACCATCGATTAAACGGTGGTCATAAGATAACGCTAGGTACATCATTGGTAAGATTTCAACCTTACCATCAACTGCCATTGGGCGTTCTTGGATCTTATGCATACCAAGAATAGCCGCTTGTGGTGGGTTGATGATCGGCGTTGACATCAGAGAGCCAAACACACCGCCATTAGTGATAGTAAAATTACCACCCATTAACTCATCAACAGTTAGCTTGCCATCGCGGCCTTTAATCGCTAACTCTTTGATGCCTTTTTCGATATCAGCAAAACCTAGTGTGTCACAGTCTTTTAGAACTGGCGTCACTAGACCACGTGGCGTTGATACCGCCATACTGATGTCAAAATAGTTGTGGTAAACAATATCATCACCATCAATTGATGCGTTCACTTCTGGATATCGTTTTAGAGCTTCCGTTACCGCTTTCACGTAGAAAGACATAAACCCTAGACGAGTGCCGTGACGCTCTTCAAACTGATCTTTGTACTGCTTACGAAGGTCCATGATTGGCTTCATGTTCACTTCGTTAAACGTCGTCAGCATCGCTGTGCTGTTCTTCGCTTCTAGAAGACGATTTGCCACAGTTTTACGTAGACGTGTCATTGGTACACGCTTCTCACTACGGTGTGCTAATGGCGCTTCAGCAACAGCAGGGCTTGGTGCAGCTTGTGCTGCTTTAATGTGCGCATCCACATCTTCACGTGTAATACGACCGCCAACACCTGTGCCTTTTACTTGGCTAGGCTGAATGTCGTGCTCACTTAGAAGGCGACGAACTGCTGGGCTTAAAGCATCGTTTGACTCTTCAGACAGAGATGCTGTGTGACGCTTATCAGGTGATGCTTCCGCTTCTGCAGGCACATCTTTTGTTGGTTCACCAGCTACAGCACCAGGCTTTAGCTTAGCAATAAGCTGCTTAGAAAGAACCGTAGCACCTTCTTCTTCAACAATAGCTTCCAGTACACCAGCATCAGGTGCCGGAACTTCAAGTACCACTTTATCCGTTTCAATGTCTACAATAACTTCGTCACGTGCAACGGCTTCGCCAGGTTTTTTATGCCAAGTAGCTACAGTGGCATCAGCAACAGATTCAGGTAAATCTGGAACCAGAATTTCGATTGTCATATCGGTTTATCCTATTCTTTCTAGTTCTTAATCGAGGGTAAGAGCGCTTTCTATCAACGCTTTTTGTTGTTTCATATGTACCGACATATAACCTACAGCCGGCGATGCAGATGCAGGACGACCAGCGTACGTCAAACCAGCGCCTTGCGGCAGAGCGGCTCTGAAGTTATGCTGGCTACAATACCATGCACCTTGGTTTTGAGGCTCTTCCTGACACCATACAAAATCAGTTACATGTGAGTATTGTGCAATCGCGGCTTCTACATCCTCTTTCGGGAATGGGTACAGCTGCTCGATACGAACAATCGCAACATCCGTTTGTTCATTCTTACGACGCTGTTCTAACAGGTCAAAGTAGACTTTACCTGAACAGAACACAACGCGTTTAACTTGGGCTGGATCTAAGTTATCAATTTCACCAATTGCAGGCTGGAAGTTTCCTTCCGCAAGTTCATCTAATGACGACGTACATAGCGGATGACGAAGCAAAGACTTCGGTGACATCACCACTAATGGACGACGCATTGGGCGTACAACTTGGCGACGAATCATGTGATAAACCTGTGCGGGAGTTGATGGAACAACAACCTGCATGTTTTGTTCAGCACATAACTGTAAATAACGCTCTAAACGAGCAGATGAATGCTCTGGTCCTTGACCTTCATAGCCATGCGGTAACAGCATTGTCAGGCCACACATGCGTCCCCACTTTTGCTCACCAGATGAGATGAATTGGTCAATTACAACCTGTGCACCATTTGCAAAATCACCAAACTGTGCTTCCCATACAGTTAAGCCACTTGGCTCAGCCGTTGCGTAACCATATTCAAAAGCCAAAACAGCTTCTTCTGATAACACTGAGTCATAAACTTCAAATGGGCCTTGCTTATCATGCAAGTTGCTCAGAGGAACATAAGTACTTGCATCCGTTTGGTTATGCAAAACAGCATGACGATGGAAGAACGTACCACGACCAGAATCTTGCCCCGTAATACGAATTCGGCTACCTTCATCAACTAACGTTGCATAAGCCAAGTTTTCAGCCATGCCCCAGTCAACCGCTTTTTCACCTGTCAACATAGAGCGACGGTCGTTATACAGCTTGTTCACTCGGCTTTGAAGTTTGTGACTTTCAGGGTGATGGCACAAACGGCCACCTAGCTCAACTAGACGTTCTTTACTGAATTTACTTGCCCACTCTACTGTCCAGTCATGGCCAATGTATGGTGACCAGTCAACAGAATGTAGTGCCATCGGACGCCACTCTTTAACAACAACTTCACCGTGATCTAAAGCATCACGATATTCGTTCACCATTTGAGTTGCGTTTTCAAGGTCCATCTCATTCTTATCAGTCAATGCATCAGCATAGATCTTACGAGGAGTCGGGTGCTTCTTGATTTTTTGGTACATAAGAGGCTGAGTCGCATTTGGCTCATCCGCTTCGTTATGACCATGGCGGCGGTAACACACTAAGTCGATCAACACATCACGCTTAAACGTGTTGCGATAATCCAATGCAATTCGGCTAACAAATGCCACTGCTTCAGGATCATCCGCATTTACATGGAAAATCGGAGCCTGTACCATTTTCGCAATGTCAGTACAGTACTGTGTTGAACGCATGTCTTGTGGATTAGATGTTGTAAAACCAACCTGGTTATTAACAACAATACGAACCGTACCACCCACTTTATAGCCACGTGCTTGAGACATATTGAAGGTTTCAGCAACAACGCCTTGACCTGCAATAGCTGAATCACCATGAATCGTTACTGGTAGTACTTTAGAGCCATCGATATCTTGCAAACGATCTTGACGAGCTCGAACTGAACCAATAACTACAGGGTTAACAATTTCAAGGTGTGATGGGTTAAATGCTAAAACAAGATGAACATCACCACCTGGTGTTGCAAAGTCTGCTGAGAAACCTTGGTGATATTTCACATCACCGGTACCCCATGTATCATCATGGCGGCCAGCAAACTCATCAAATAAGTCTTGGGGCTTTTTACCTAATACGTTAACCAACATGTTAAGACGACCACGGTGAGCCATCCCCACAACAACTTCACGGCCACCATTTGCACCTGAATGACGAATGATCTCTTTCATCATAGGGATCAGTGCATCGCCACCTTCTAGAGAGAATCGCTTCGCACCTGGGAATTTAGCACCAAGATAGCGCTCTAGCCCTTCAGCTGCGGTCAATTCTTCTAGGAAAGTCTGCTTTTCTTCTTTAGTGAAGGCTGGTTGACCAACGACAGATTCTAAACGTTGCTGAATCCAACGTTTCTCATCTGTGTTAGTAATATGCATGTATTCCGCACCAACAGAGCCACAGTAAGTCGCTTTTAGTGCATCATAGAGATCAGATAACTTCATCGTTTCTTGGCCGATTGCAAATGAACCGACGTTGAACGTCTCTTCGAAATCATCTTCAGTGAGGTTATGGAATGCTGGATCTAATTCCGCTACAGCTTCACGCTGCCACAAACCTAGTGGGTCTAGATTTGCACTTTGGTGTCCACGGAAACGATACGCATTAATTAACTGTAGGACTTTAACCTGTTTGGCATCTACATCTGGATCACTAACTTGTGCGCTAACTTGCTTGGTCTCTTTCGCTAAGCGTCGGAAATAGTCACGGACACGCGAATGTGGCTGTTCAACCACAGTGTCATTCTTGATCGGTAAACCATCAAAAACTTGCTTCCATTCCTCTCCCACTAGATCTGGGTCGCTGAGGTAGAGTTCGTAGAGTTCTTCCACGTAAGTTGCATTGGCGCCAGCCAAGTGTGAAGACTCGAGCCATGCCTTCATCACGCCGTTCTGCATTATGTTCCCTTACCAGTAGTTTCACGTTTGTACCGGTCTTCTGCCGGACTTCTGCCGGCTCCGAAGAGCCGGATATATATTGACAATATTAATAATTTACACTGCTCGTTTCAGCAGCATAGATTTAATATGTCCAATTGCTTTTGTTGGGTTTAGTCCCTTAGGACAAACACTTACACAATTCATGATGCCATGACAACGGAAAACACTAAAAGCGTCGTCTAGATCAGATAATCGTTCCTCTGTTGCAGTATCTCGGCTATCAATTAACCAACGATACGCAGCCAGTAAGCCTGCTGGTCCGATGAATTTATCTGGGTTCCACCAGAAAGATGGGCATGATGTTGTACAGCATGCACACATAATACATTCATACAGACCATCAAGATGAACACGCTCATCAGGTGACTGAAGGTTTTCACGAGACGGTGGTACAGCAGCATCGTTAACTAAATACGGCTTCACGCGCTCGTAATTTTCATAGAACTGAGCCATATCCACGATCAAATCACGAATCACAGGTAAGCCTGGTAGAGGGCGAATAACAATCTGTGCCTGATCTGTTAAATCAGACAAAGGTGTAATACACGCTAAACCATTTTTGCCGTTCATATTTAGGCCATCAGAACCACAGACACCTTCACGACATGAACGACGGAATGACAGCGTAGAGTCTTGC
Organism: Vibrio sp. Of7-15; assembly: GCF_022347565.1. Taxonomy (GTDB): domain Bacteria; phylum Pseudomonadota; class Gammaproteobacteria; order Enterobacterales; family Vibrionaceae; genus NORP241. Next base: position 61,637 of record NZ_JAKRGH010000002.1, on the reverse strand, counting down.
TCTTTTAATAGGATTAGTGCATCCAGCACCATCATATCTGAGCCTTCTTCTACCTCTAACGTGTACTCTTTCATGTGAGGAGCGTTATCTACGTCTGGGTTATAACGATAAATCGAAAATGATAGTTTCATTTTTCTTCTTCCCCCTAGTATGTACGAGCTTTCGGTGGGAAAGCATCACGATGAGTTGGTTCCATATTTACATCACGCTTAGACATTTCTTCAGTCTCAGGGGTGTAAATAGAATGGCATAACCAATTCTCATCATCGCGTTCAGGGAAGTCGAATCGAGCATGAGCACCGCGACTTTCTGTACGGTAGTTAGCCGCAACAGCCGTAGCAAACGCCGTTTCCATTAAGTTATCAAGCTCTAAACACTCAATACGTTGCGTATTAAATTCTGATGAATTATCGTCTAAGCGAGCTTCTTTTAAGCGTTCACGGATGACTTTAAGCTCATCTAGACCTTTCGCCATTGCTTCACCTTCACGGAATACCGAGAAATTGTTCTGCATACAGCTTTGTAGATCTTTTCTGATCTGTACAGGATCTTCACCTGTTTGTGTGTTATTCCAACGATTAACACGCTCAAGTGAAGCCTCAATGTCAGATTCAGAAGCAGGGCGAGCCTCCGTTTGAGCTGCTAATGTCTCACCTAGATGTAAGCCAGTCGCACGACCAAATACCACTAAGTCAAGTAGTGAATTACCGCCTAGACGGTTCGCACCATGTACAGATACAGAAGCAATCTCACCACAAGCAAACAAGCCTTGGATCTCTTCGTCATGACCTGCACTATTTTGCTTAATCGCTTGGCCTGAAACTTGAGTCGGCACACCACCCATCATGTAGTGACAAGTAGGAATAACTGGAATTGGTTCTTTCACTGGATCTACATGAGCAAAGGTACGAGATAATTCACATACACCTGGCAAGCGAGATTCAAGAACTTCCTTACCTAAATGATCAAGTTTTAACTTGATATGTGGTCCCCACGGGCCGTCACAACCACGACCTTCACGGATCTCAACCATCATTGAACGCGCAACAACATCACGTCCAGCCAAGTCTTTCGCATTCGGAGCATAACGCTCCATGAAACGCTCACCATCTTTATTTAGAAGGTAACCACCTTCACCACGACAGCCTTCTGTCACCAAAACACCGGCTCCAGCGATACCTGTAGGATGGAATTGCCACATTTCCATGTCTTGCATTGGAACGCCAGCACGTAGTGCCATACCAACACCATCGCCCGTATTAATATGAGCATTTGTTGTTGAGGCATAAATACGACCAGCACCGCCAGTTGCAAGAATGGTAGCTTTTGATTTGAAGTAACAAATCTCACCCGTTTCCATACAGAGTGCGGTACAACCTAAAATCGCACCATCCTGGTTTTTCACTAAATCAAGGGCATACCATTCAGAAAAGATGGTGGTTTTGTGCTTAATATTTTGCTGATAAAGGGTATGAAGAAGTGCATGTCCGGTACGGTCAGCCGCTGCTGCAGTACGAGCAGCCTGCTCACCACCAAAATTCTTAGACTGACCACCAAATGGGCGCTGATAAATTTTACCATTATCAAAACGAGAAAATGGTAATCCCATTCTTTCAAGTTCGATAACAGACTCAGGACCCGTTTTACACATATACTCAATGGCGTTCTGATCACCAATATAATCAGAACCTTTCACTGTGTCGTACATATGCTGTTCCCAGTGATCATCATGTGCGTTACCTAACGCAACCGTAATACCACCTTGAGCAGACACTGTGTGTGAACGAGTTGGAAACACTTTAGAAAGCAAAGCACACGATAGACCTTGCTCAGAAATTTGTAATGCGGCGCGCATGCCCGCACCACCTGCACCGATAACGACGGCATCGAACTCTCGAACTGCAATGCTCACTTACGCACCCCACAAAATAAATAGGCCAGAGAAAAAGTATGATAAAAGAGCGGCAACAACACCAAACTGAAGTAAGCCACGAAGACCCGCAGGCTTAATGTAATCAGTTAACACTTGCCACAGACCAATCCAGGCATGGATGAGAACAGAGATCAGTGCCAGCATGGTAAATACTTTGGTTGATGTCTGGCTAAAAAACTCAGTCCATAGCTGGTAAGTTAGCTCTGCGCCAAAGGCGAAGTAGCCGACCATGTAAAGGGTGTAAAGCGTAAGAATAATCGCAGTTGCGCGTAGCAAGATAAAATCATGTACGCCATTGCGACCAAAAGAGGAAACATTGTTTACCATACTAAAACTCCTGCAAGAAGAGAAAGAACTGCTGTAGCGATAAAGGTTACTTTCGCGCTTTGTTGACCTGATTCAAGCTCTTCAAAATAGCCTAAATCCATCAGCAAATGGCGAATACCACCACAGATATGGTAAGCAAGGGCAGTTAGAACTCCCCATAGGATAAATGTCACAAAAAAACCGTCGACAATATCGACAGCTTGGGCATACCCTTCAGGAGAGGATAGTGATAGGCCTAACAACCATAAAAGGATGCCGACCGACACAAAAGTAATAACACCTGAGATACGGTGTAAGATCGATGATATCGCTGCCATAGGAAAGCGAATCGTCTGTAGGTCCAGATTAACAGGTCTTGGCTTTTTAACGTTCACGGATTGCTCACTCAGCTCCATTGAGCCTATTATTGTTATTGAACTCTCTGAAATTCCCATTTCGGGCTGGATTTTAACATTACTTTAACTTTTACCATTTATCCTACTAATCGAAGACTGTGATAAGCAGTAACATTCTCTACCAAATACGAGTTAGATATTTGTTCCAAGCCCTTATAAACATAGGGACATGTCCAGAGACCCGTCAAAAGTATACGCCGCGTAACATACAATTACAATTGCAGTAACACAATCTAGAACACAGAACAGACTTTTAACTTTTCTTTCATTAAAAACCCTAACAAGTGCACACAAAAACGCACTAAAATTGACAATAGTGCCTATCATGGGTACAACGTTGGCAACTCTAGTATCCGGGATTAGGATAATAATAAACAAAGGAGAATGTTATGGCGGATAAGAAAGCAACCCTTCATGTTGAAGGTAAAGCACCAATTGAGTTCCCGATCATTGGCGGCACAATTGGGCCGGAAGTCATTGATGTTCGTAAACTTGGAGCAAATGGCTACTTTACTTTTGATCCGGGTTTTCTTGCCACAGCTTCTTGTGAATCTCAAATCACTTTTATTGATGGCGAAAAAGGTGTTCTACTACACCGAGGCTTCCCTATCGACCAATTAGCCAACAACGCAGACTACTTAGAAGTTTGCTACATTTTGTTGTATGGCGAAACCCCAACTCGTGAACAATACGAATCTTTTAAAACAACGGTAACTCGTCACACCATGGTGCACGAGCAAATTGCGAGCTTCTTCCACGGCTTCCGTCGTGATGCTCACCCAATGGCCGTAATGTGTGGTGTAGTGGGCGCTCTTGCCGCTTTCTATCATGACTCTTTAGATGTCAATAATGATAGCCACCGTGAAATTGCAGCATTCCGTTTGCTATCGAAAATGCCGACCCTTTCGGCAATGTGTTATAAGTATTCGATTGGTCAACCATTTATCTACCCAAGAAATGATCTAAGCTACGCAGAAAACTTCTTACACATGATGTTTGCAAACCCATGTGAAGAATATAATGTAAACCCTGTGGTCGCTCGTGCAATGGACAAAATCTTTACTCTGCACGCTGACCATGAGCAAAATGCATCAACATCTACGGTACGTCTAGCTGGCTCTTCTGGCGCGAACCCATTTGCATGTATCGCTGCGGGTATTGCTTCACTTTGGGGCCCAGCTCACGGTGGTGCAAACGAAGCATGTCTACGTATGCTTGAAGAAATTGGTTCAGTAGACAACATTCCTGAATACGTAGCGAAAGCCAAGGACAAAGATGATCCATTCCGTCTAATGGGCTTTGGTCACCGTGTTTACAAAAACTACGATCCTCGCGCTACGGTAATGCGTGAAGCATGCCATGAAGTTCTAGAAGAGCTGAACATTCAAGATCCACTTCTTGATGTAGCAATGGAGCTAGAACGTATTGCCCTTTCTGATGAATACTTTGTTGAGAAGAAGCTCTACCCGAACGTGGATTTCTACTCAGGTATTATTCTAAAAGCGATTGGTATCCCTATTTCTATGTTTACCGTTATTTTCGCGATGTCTCGTACTGTTGGCTGGATTGCACATTGGAGCGAAATGCACAGTGATCCACTAAACCGTATTGGTCGCCCTCGTCAGCTATACACTGGTAAGCAACAACGCGATTTTAAACCTCTTCACGATCGTGAATAAGAAATAAACAACTAAAACTAAAAAAGCCGCATAACGCGGCTTTTTTATTGAAATCACACTAAACTGGATTATCTATATCGATAAAAGTCACATCAAGATTATGCTCTTTAGCTAACCACTCACCCAGTGCTTTTACACCATACCTCTCCGTTGCATGGTGCCCTGCACTAAAGTAGTGGATACCTAACTCTCGTGCTGAGTGCACTGTTCTTTCTGAAATTTCACCAGAAATAAAAGCATCTAGCCCTTTTTGAGCCGCTAGATCAATATAATCTTGTCCACCACCAGTACACCAACCGACTGTTTTGATAAGATTAGATCCTGAATGAGTAATATGTAAAGGTTTTCGGTTAAGCACCTTTTCTATTATTGCCGCAAAATCCTCAGAAGGCATGGCTAAGCTGAGCTCACCCCACATCGCAACTGAATTATCACCAGGTTCCAAGCCCCCTATCGTCTTAAGATCCAACAGGTTAGCCAACTGAGCATTATTGCCAAGTTCAGGATGAATATCTAAAGGTAAGTGGTAAGCATATAAATTAATGCCATTTTCTATCAATGCCTTGATGCGACGAAATTTCATCCCTCGGAGCTCAGAAGGCTCCCCTTTCCAAAAGAATCCGTGGTGTACAAGTAACGCATCCGCTTTATGTTCAATAGCTTGCTCAATTAAATCTTGCGAAGCAGTGACACCTGTAATCACCTTTCGAATATCAGTTTTTCCCTCAACCTGTAAGCCATTTGGGCAATAGTCTTTAATTGTATGGGGAGAAAGGAGCTCGTTTAATATTGATTCAAATTGTAAGTTATTCATCGTGTTTACTGTGTATATAGTGATGCTATTAAGCTACCTCAAAACACACAATTCGGCGAGGTTTCATTTACTATAGATAAATTGCACTAACTAAAAAGGCAGAAATAAAGCGGCAAAGTCCGAACGGGAATAGTGAAGTGATATAACATAACGACTTAAAGCACCATTTACAGGTAACTGGTGCTTTATTCAAAAAACATCTCAGAATAACTCTTTTGAGCCTTTTTCTGTCTGTTTCAACCATACTGGTTTAGTACTGGTTTTATGCCATGAACGATGCAAATAGCTATAAAACTGAGAACGTGATTGTAAACACGCCATAACAGGAAAAGCCAATACCCCTGCAAGAACCACTAAAATACGACGAAAAATGATGGTATATAAAGGAAACGTTTTATACATACTGAAACCTCAACCGAAGAAAAACAACCACGAGCCAATTTGGTAATAATACTACACCTGCTCGGTTTTCATACACATATTTAGCTAAAGTTTGCCAAAAGTCTCTATGTAAGGTTATAGATGTCATTTAATAACAAAATATTTACAAACAACACTCAAGACTCCCAAAATTTAAAATGGGTAATTAAAACACCTACACTATTTTCACCACCACTCCCCTTTTGTGAAATAGATTGGATACAAGAGTTTAAGCACAGCAACATAGATCACCTCTATTCTGGACCAAATAGAATCGGGTTTTATTACCAATGGTTGTGGCTCCACTTAATTCAGCAATCAAGTCGATACCAACTTATTGCGGAAGAGATACAACTTAACGATAAAACGAAGACTATTGGTGCATTAGACTTTTTAGTTGAAGACACACACAACAATCAAATTGAGCATTGGGAGGTAGCGGTAAAATTTTATCTTCTACACAAAGGATTATGGCATGGTCCTAATGGAAATGACCGCTTAGATATAAAACTAAGTCGAATGCTTAACCATCAGCTAAAACTAACGAAGCACCCAGCGTTTAAAGACAAGTTTCCAATAGATCCACAGTCCATTTTACCTAGGCTGATCATGCAAGGACGGCTGTATCTCAACCCTTTTGAAGAAGACTCTGTACCGACACATTGCATGAATCATCAGTTGAACCCAGCACTTGAACTAGGTTCTTGGTGCTTTGCTAATCAAGCCCACTTAATTACTGAGCCACTTTATCTCTTGGAAAGAGCACAGTGGTTAAATGGAGATCTAGAGAAAACAGAACATCTTGATGTTTCCCCTAAAAGCGGCATAGGAACAATTGAAAGAAGTGTGCATGCGCAAAGCGAACATGGGCACTTTTGGTTTATCGTGCCAAATAATTGGGAGGAAATGTGTAATACACAAAACATCACATAGTGATAAATGAGGGAATAAACAAAAAAGGCTGTAGTTTCCCACAGCCTCTTATCAACATTTTACAAAATTACAGACCTGCATCTAAAAAAACTTTACTTACAATTTCTTGTGCTTCTTGTTCTATCGCTTTTAAGTGCTCTGAACCTTTAAAGCTCTCACAGTAAATTTTGTAAATATCTTCAGTACCAGAAGGACGAGCCGCAAACCAGCCATTCTCTGTAGTAACTTTCAACCCACCGATAGCAGCACCATTGCCTGAAGCATGTGTCAGGCGCGCAGTGATTGCATCACCTGCTAATGTATCTGCCGCAACCATCTCTGGTGAAAGCTTTTTAAGAATATTTTTCTGCTCAGAGTTCGCCACTGCTTGTAAGCGATTATACTGAGAAGCGCCATGCTGAGTGGCTAATTTTTCATAGTACTCTTGTGGGTTCATTCCCGTTACAGCCGTAATTTCAGCGGCTAACAAACACAGTAAAATACCATCTTTATCTGTTGACCAAGGTGTGCCATCTTTACGTAAAAAAGAAGCCCCGGCACTCTCTTCGCCCCCAAAGCCCAGCTCACCACTATATAGGCCATCAACAAACCATTTGAAGCCAACTGGAACTTCACACAGTTCTCGACCTAAATCAGCAACAACTTTATCAATTAACGCACTTGATACCAGAGTTTTACCCACAGCAACAGATTCGTTCCAGTCAGGGCGATGGCGGTAAAGGTAATCAATACATACCGCTAAGAAATGGTTTGGGTTCATTAAGCCCGCAGGAGTCACGATACCATGTCGATCATAGTCTGGATCATTACCAAATGCTAAATCATAGTCATCTTTTAAAGCAAGAAGACCTGCCATCGCATAAGGAGATGAACAATCCATACGGACTACACCGTCTTTATCTAACGACATGAATTGGAAAGAAGGATCAACGGCTTCATTCACAAGTGTTAAATTTAATTCGTACCGTGAAGCTATTTGACGCCAGTATTCAATCCCTGAACCACCGAGCGGATCAACACCGAGCTTCAAATTAGCTTTTTGAATCGCTTCCATATCAATGACATTCACTAGATCATCAACATATGGCTTAACTAAATCGACCTCTTTAACAAAATCACTGGCTAGTGCTTCTGTAATCGAGACACGTTTCACATCAACTAAATGATTCACAATTAATTCATTAGCACGATCTTCAATCGCTTGAGTTAATTCCGCTTCGGCAGGCCCACCATGAGTCGGGTTATATTTAATACCGCCATCTTGAGGTGGATTATGCGATGGTGTAATCACAATGCCATCAGCTTTCGCTTCACTTGTTCGATTATGACAAAGAATAGCGTGAGAAATACCCGGAGTCGGCGTATAGCCTTGGTCTTGTTGGATGATAACTTCAACACCATTAGCAACTAGCACTTCAATGGTTGAACTGAAAGCTGGCTCAGACAGTGCGTGAGTATCTTTACCTAAAAATAAAGGACCTTTTACACCATGCTGAGCACGAACTTCAGCAACAGCCTGTGCAATTGCCCAAATATGATGCTGATTAAATGTGCTTTTATCTGCACTACCACGGTGCCCAGAAGTACCGAACAACACCTTATGTTCAACATTACTTGCACTAGGCTGAACCTGGAAGTAGTTAGCAACAAGAGAAGGGATATTGTATAAATCTTCTTGCTGAGCCTTTTGCCCAGCGCGAGGATGACTAGCCATTAACGTGTCCTTGTAAAAAGAGGCGCGATGCCAAGTTAAATTGCGCCGCAAACCTTCTCGATCAAGTCTGAGTTAAAACCCATTTTTATCATTAGTTGATCGATCATTTGACGTTTGCGACCAGTATTCGTATTTGTGATCACCCAAAATGGCGTATTAGGAATCGCTTTAGGTTTGGTCGTTTTACCACTTGCAAGTAAGGTATCTGCGTCATTTGCAAAATACACTCGAGTACGACCTTTTAGTGCTGTTGCCTCAGAAAAGCCCTGAGGATCAATACGATAAAGAGACGATAATACAGTCATAAAACGACCAATCGCTTTATCTTGCGCTGCAAATTCATCCGAAATCAGTAATGAGCGAACCTCTTTTACTCGATCTAACTGGATCTCCATGCCCGCATCTTTACTTACAACAATACCTTTAGGCTCTGGAGTTTGTGAATTTACTACAGGCGGTAAAATAGCTGCTTTTTTAGGTTCTTGGGTGGTTGGTTCCATTAGTAAGCGGCGTAAAATGTCAGATGCACTTTCACCGATATGCTGGGTTTGACTAGCAATATATAAATATAGCTCTTCGTCTACCTCAATAGTCTTCATCGTATCGTTCATTTTCTTCTATTTTGTCAATCTGCACACGATTATACCGTGATATCTCGTTATACTCTACGTCAAACCAATAACAAGCAAGAGAAAAGTCAGTGCTTTTAAACTTCAAGCAACAGGGCAATGGCTCTACTGTCCTATTAATCCATGGTTTATTTGGCAGTTTAGATAACCTTGGTCTGCTCGCACGCCATTTAGAAAAAGATCACCATGTCATTAGTGTTGACTTACGCAACCATGGCCGTTCTTTTCATTCAGAAGAAATCAGCTACGAGCTAATGGCAAACGATATTTTCCACGTAATGGAACACCTGAATATACAGCAGTTTTCAGTTGTGGGTCATTCCATGGGAGGAAAAGTCGCCATGACCTTAGCAGCCCTTTACCCTGAGCGTATCACTCAGCTTGCTATTTTAGACATGGCACCCGTACCATACCTTGTTCGACGTCATGATAATGTATTTGCGGGTTTGAATGCCGTAATTCAAGGCCAACCAGAGAAACGTTCCGATGCGGACACACTCATGGCTCAGCACATACAAGAACCCGGGGTTAGACAATTTTTAAGTAAATCACTGTTTAAAAATGAACAAACGCTAGAATGGCGCTTTAATGTCGCTGGATTAATAGCACAATACGAACAAATTACAGGTTGGAAAGAATGCCCCCCATACCTTGGGCCAACCCTGTTTGTAAAAGGCCAGAATTCAGATTACATCCAAGCTGATCATAAAGAAGCCATCATGAAACAATTTCCGAATGCAAAAGCACATATGGTAGCCAATACAGGCCATTGGCTACATGCAGAAAAACCGGAAGCCGTTAACCGTGTGATTGAACGCTTCTTAGTTACAGCTGCACATTAACTTTAGCCTGAAACCTATGTTATAGTGCCCGACCATTAACCACTAAGTTCAGGAACCGCCATGCTGTATGAAAATTTCGCATTGATAGAGTCGATAGGCCTCGATCTGTTATTTGCTTCTGTCTTCTTCTTTATTGGTATGGCGATAAAAGATGTTTTAAAACAAGGAAACGTCCCTATTTTCGGCCAACGTATTGTTTGGCTTGTCTTGTTCTTAGGATGCGCAGGCTTTATCACAAAAGGCTTAATTCAATTAAGCTGGGAAGGCGCAGGGATTGGATAAACCCCATACAATTAGAGCATAATAGTGGCAGATAGCCTTTATTATCGAGTATTTAATTATTGTAGATGTGGGCTTTGCCCTAGACAATTTGACACCGTACGTCACAGTACGAACTAATATACAGGTAATCTTCATATGGCGAGCGTAGGACTCTTCTTTGGCAGCGACACAGGTAATACTGAAGCAGTCGCAAAGATGATTCAAAAACAACTAGGTAAAAAACTAGTTCATGTTCAAGACATTGCAAAAAGTAGTAAAGAAGACATCGATAACTTCGATCTTCTGCTGATTGGTATTCCAACATGGTACTACGGCGAAGCACAATGTGACTGGGATGACTTCTTCCCTGAGCTTGAAGGTATAGACTTCTCAACTAAGCTAGTTGCAATCTTTGGTTGTGGTGACCAAGAAGATTACGCTGAATATTTCTGTGATGCGATGGGTAATGTACGCGATATCGTTGAAGCAAAAGGCGGTACTATCGTTGGTCACTGGCCAACTGAAAGCTATGAGTTTGAAGCATCAAAAGCACTTGTAGACGATGCAAACTTTGTTGGCCTATGTATTGATGAAGATCGTCAGCCAGAGCTAACTGATCAACGTGTAACTACGTGGGTAAATCAAATCCATGAAGAAATGTGCTTAGCTGAATTAGAAGACTAATCCATTTCATCATACAAAAGCGCACCGAAAGCAAAATATTAACTTTGCTTCGGTGCGTTTTTGTTACTAAATGATTCAAACTTGAGAAACAACAGCCTCACGAAACTTTGGTTTCTTTCTAATATATAAAGTACGTTTCACTTCCGCGACCACTTCCCCATTTGTATCTACAATAGCTGTAACAAACTCTGGAAAGTACTTCTCACCAGATTCAGTTTCCCGATAAATTGATTCGATAGTCTCTTCCGAAAGACAAAACCGTGCTGTTAATTCAGAACTGCCAGGTTTGATAAAGTTAATCCCAGCCTGCTTATCCCAAACGTAATATTCTTTCCCTAAAATTCCCATTAGCATTAAGGCATAAATAGGATCAGTCATTGAAAAAATACTGCCGCCATATTGAGTCCTGTTTGCATTTTTATTCCACCAACGCAATTTAAGCCTCACATTTACATAAGTAAAATTAGGACCAATCTCGGTAATTGCGATGCCTGCTCCCCAAAATGGTGGCCATAGATTAAGTGCCATTTTGACGATCTTTGGCGTATAGAATTTATTAAACACACTGCCTCCTTGCAAACTGGTCAGACCTTAATATAACACAATAAGTTAACATTTTAACAACACTTACTTTTTAATAACCATTTTGATTTCAAGGTTTATTGTTTGCTATTGGTAACTTATAATAAAATAATACATGCAGACTGCCGCACTTATGCGGTGCGGATAGCCAAACAGGAATACCTAATGTCAGATAACAATCAGGCGCTAAAGCAAGCTGGACTAAAAGTAACGTTACCTCGCTTAAAAATACTTGAGATTTTACAACACCCAGATTGCCAACATATTAGTGCAGAAGATCTGTATAAAAAACTGATTGATATCGGTGAGGAAATTGGCCTTGCGACCGTTTACCGTGTCTTAAACCAATTTGACGATGCAGGCATTGTAACTCGCCATCACTTCGAAGGTGGTAAATCAGTCTTTGAACTGGCCACACAACATCATCATGATCACTTAGTGTGTCTTGATTGTGGCAAAGTAATTGAGTTTTCTGATGACATCATCGAAGAACGCCAAAAAATTGTAGCTGAGAACTATAATGTTCGACTAACTAACCACAGCTTATATTTATACGGACACTGTATTACTGAAGATTGTGAAAGTAATAAACAAGCTCATGTTCTAAAAAGCTAATATTTAAACTAATAATAAAAAACCAGCAATTACGCTGGTTTTTTTACATCCAAATAAACAGGCCCATTAATTAGCGGCCAATTTATTTAATCACCAATTTTTGCCCATGTATCACGAAGTCCAACAGTACGGTTAAATACTAGTGACTCAGCGGACGAATCTTTATTATCAGCACAGAAGTAGCCTGTACGCTCAAACTGATACCCCACCTCGGCTTTTGCTTCTTGTAGACTTGGCTCTACCACACCACGAACCACAGTGAGTGATTCAGGGTTTAACGTTGCCGAGAAATCATCAGCAGCACCCGGGTTAGCTACCGTAAATAAACGATCGTATAAACGGATTTCAGCAGGCACACCTTTTTCAGCAGACACCCAGTGAATTACACCTTTGACCTTACGGCCATCAGCAGGGTTCTTACCTAATGTTTCTGCATCATAACTACAGAAAATAGTCGTGATGTTACCTTCTTCATCTTTTTCTACACGTTCAGCTTTAATTACATACGCGCCACGCAGTCGAACTTCTTTACCAAGAACAAGACGCTTGTACTTCTTATTTGCTTCTTCACGGAAATCTTCACGCTCAATCCAAAGTTCACGCGAGAATGGAACATCACGTTCACCCATCTCTGGTTTATTTGGGTGATTCTTAACGCTCAGTGTTTCTGTTTCACCGTCAAAGTTTTCAATCACTACTTTGATTGGATCAAGTACAGCCATTGCACGTGGTGCATTGTCATTAAGGTCATCACGAATACATGATTCTAGCGAGCCCATCTCAATGGTATTTTCTTGCTTAGTTACACCAATACGCTTACAAAACTCACGAATAGACGCAGAAGTAAAACCACGACGGCGTAAACCAGAGATAGTTGGCATACGAGGGTCATCCCAACCGTTAACTAAGTTCTCAGTTACCAATTGGTTAAGCTTACGCTTAGACATCACCGTATATTCAAGGTTTAAACGACTAAATTCATACTGACGCGGCTGACAATCAATCGTAATATTATCTAAAACCCAATCGTATAAGCGACGATTATCCTGGAATTCAAGAGTACAAATAGAGTGAGTGATTCCCTCTAAGGCATCTGAAATACAGTGTGTAAAATCGTACATTGGGTATATACACCACTTATCACCCGTTTGATGGTGATGGGCAAAACGTACACGATATAAAACAGGATCACGCAGCACCATAAACGGTGAAGCCATGTCGATCTTGGCACGCAAACAAGCCGTTCCCTCTTCAAATTCGCCATTTTTCATTTTAGCGAATAATTCAAGGTTCTCTTCTACGCTACGCTCACGATACGGGCTGTGTTTACCCGCCTCAGTAAGTGTGCCACGATATTCACGGATCTGCTCAGGACTTAGCTCTTCAACATACGCTAAACCTTTAGAAATCAGCTCTATAGCAAAGCCATGTAACTTGTCGAAGTAGTTAGAAGAGTAATGAATATCACCACTCCACTCAAAACCTAACCAGCTAACATCGTTCTTAATAGATTCTACGTACTCAATGTCTTCTTTTTCTGGGTTAGTATCATCAAAACGAAGATTACACTGCCCCTGATAGTCCTGAGCAATACCAAAGTTTAGGCAGATAGATTTAGCGTGACCGATATGCAAGTAACCATTCGGCTCTGGCGGAAAACGGGTGTGCACGCTGGTATGTTTACCATCAGCAAGATCTTTATCTATGATCTGACGGATAAAGTTGGACGGACGAGCCTCAGACTCACTCATCAATAGCACCTCATACATTTTAGTATTGTCAAGAATGATAACTTTACATGATCCACGATTATGACCATAGACTCAACCAGTAGAATCAAATAGTTTTTTATATGAACAAAAAAAAACCGCCCCTTGAAGGAGCGGTTTCTATTCTGATGCCTTAAGTAATCAAATTACTTTGGAAGATTCACATCTGAAAGGTCATCTGATGCAGGGATGTTTTTCATTTCACCCGCAATGATTTCAGCTAGAGGACCAAGGATAACCTGTAGGTTATTTTCACCTAGTTTAACAACACCTTTAGCACCTAACTTCTTAAGAACAGCTTCGTTTGCAACAGAGCGGTCTTTCAGCGTTAGACGTAGACGAGTAATACAAGCGTCGATTGTTGTTAGGTTACCGTGACCACCAAGTGCTTTTAGGTATTGGCGAGCTAGGTCACCACTTTCTGCATTTGCGTCACCAGCAGCTTCATCGTCATCTTCACGACCAGGCGACTTCAGGTTGAAAGCGCGGATTGCGAAGCTGAATGTGAAGAAGTATAGAGCACCGAAAGCTAGACCGATTAGAAGTAGAGTTAGTGGCTTAGTCGCTAGACCCCAGTTCAATACAAAGTCGATAAGACCTGCAGAGAAACCGAAGCCATGTAGAGTACCAAACATGTTAGCAACAACTAGAGACAGACCAGTAAATACTGCATGCATTGCGTATAGAGCAGGAGCAAGGAACACGAACATGAACTCTAGTGGCTCTGTAATACCTGTTAGGAAAGAACAGAATGCAACTGAGAATAATGCACCACCAACTTGAGCGCGTTTGTTTGCAGGAGCTGCAAGGTACATAGCAAGAGCAGCACCTGGTAGACCGAACATCATTACAGGGAAGAAGCCGTTCATGAATACGCCTGCACCTTTGTCACCACCGAAGAAGCGGTGTAGGTCACCAGACTTAACTGTTTCAGTAACTTCTTTAACAACTGTCGTAATTTCAGGGTTAACAGAGTTAGCGAACTCAAAAGTATGAGCTTGACCAGCAACAAGCGTTTTCGCAAGAGTAGGGTCAACACAAAGCTGTGTCGCGCCGTTTAGAACTGCGATAGCTTCAACATTGATTACCTGACAAGTACCCATGCCGAACCAGAAGTAAGAGTTCAATACGTGGTGAAGACCAACAGGGATAAGGCCACGGTTAAGAGTACCATAAACAAACTGACCAATTGCGCCAGAGTTAGATACTGCGTGAGCAAATGCATCAAGACCAGATTGGATTGATGGCCATACAACGCCAGCTACCGCACCCGCGACTAGAGCAAAAATACCAGACATAATCGGTACTAGGCGTTTACCAGCGAAGAACGCTAACCACTCAGGAAGACGAGTTGCGTGGAAACGGTTGTAAGAGTGACCAGCAATAATACCAGCGATAATACCACCAAAGAATGACATATTAACGTCAGCATTGATTGTTTTCGCGGTTGCATCAAGTACGAAATAAGCTACTGCACCAGCAAGACCGGCTGCACCAGAACCGTCTTTAGCAAGACCGATTGCGATACCTAGGCCAAATAGCAGTGGTAGCTGACCGAAGATAGCACCACCAGCCTGAGCCATGAATGGAATGTCTAATAGGTCACCTTGACCTAAGCGTAGTAAAAGCGCCGCAACAGGTAATGTTGCGATAGGAAGCATTAATGCTTTACCTAATTTTTGCGCATATCCAAGAATATTCACCAGTATGTTCCCCCTATAGGATTTCTTAGAATCTTTCTGTCTAAGTAACTTTTTTCGCTACTCGATTTAGTCCAGCTCAGTTTATGTAATTAATTTCGCCCCGCAAATTAAAACCTTATCATTTGTGATCATAATCACCCGATAGGATGATATTTGAACTATTTTGCTAGCTAGATCATAAAACTTATTTTATCATTCGAAAAAATGGTCGCGTAGCGATAAAATTCACATAGATTTTGATAATTATACAGAGGTGTACTGTGAGACTGATTCCACTTAATAAAGCTAACGAAGTAGGTTTGTGGTCGGCGCGTCATATCGTTAACCGCATCAATGAATTCAAGCCAACTGCGGATCGCCCATTCGTTCTTGGCCTACCTACTGGTGGTACTCCGCTAAACACATACAAGCGTCTTATCGAGCTTTATAAAGCTGGCGAAGTAAGCTTCAAACACGTAGTGACTTTTAACATGGA
Organism: Vibrio sp. Of7-15; assembly: GCF_022347565.1. Taxonomy (GTDB): domain Bacteria; phylum Pseudomonadota; class Gammaproteobacteria; order Enterobacterales; family Vibrionaceae; genus NORP241. The sequence goes on along the minus strand of NZ_JAKRGH010000002.1, from coordinate 45,862 downwards.
TGAGTACATTGGTATCCCTTCAGATCACCCTGAATCTTACCGCACTTTCATGCATGAAAACTTCTTCAACCACATTGATATTCCAGCAGAAAACATCAACCTTCTGGACGGAAATACTGTCGATCATGCAGCGGAATGCCAACGTTACGAAGACAAAATCAAATCTTACGGCAAAATCAATTTATTCATGGGTGGCGTAGGCAACGATGGCCACATCGCATTTAATGAGCCTGCATCCTCCCTATCTTCTCGCACTCGTATCAAAACTCTGACAGAAGATACTCGTATCGCGAACTCTCGTTTCTTTGATGGCGACATGAACCAAGTGCCAAAATACGCACTAACAATCGGCGTAGGCACTCTACTTGACTCTGAAGAAATCATGATCCTAATTACAGGCCACAACAAAGCACTTGCTCTTGAAGCTGCTGTTGAAGGTTCTGTAAATCACCTATGGACTGTTTCTGCTCTACAGCTGCATCCAAAATCAGTAATCGTTTGTGATGAACCAGCGACACAAGAATTAAAAGTGAAGACCGTGAAGTACTTCCAAGAGCTAGAAGCTGAAAACATTAAAAACCTATAATTAAGGAATCTTCCTACGATGTACGCGCTGACCAACTGTAAAATTTATACCGGTAGCGATGTGCTGGAAAATCACGCCGTCATCATTGATGGCGTGACAATCCACTCAATTTGCCCGGAATCTGAGCTGCCAACTGGTATTGAAATACGTAACCTTGATGGTGCAAACCTAAGCCCTGGTTTTATTGACCTGCAGCTAAATGGCTGTGGTGGCGTGATGCTAAACGATGAAATCACCGCTGAGACAATGCAAATCATGCACGAAGCCAACCTAAAATCCGGTTGTACAAGCTTCTTACCAACATTAATCACGTCTTCAGATGAAAACATGCGCCAGTCTATTGAGGCGGCTCGTGAATACCACGCTAAGTATGAAAACCAATCTCTAGGTCTACACCTTGAAGGTCCATACCTAAATGTCATGAAAAAAGGCATTCACAGCGTCGATTACATCCGCCCATCGGATGACTCGATGATCGATTTGATCTGTGAAAATAAAGATCTGGTTACCAAAGTAACGTTAGCGCCAGAACAAAACGACCCAGAGCACATTGAACGCTTGAATAAAGCAGGTGTGGTTGTAGCAATTGGCCACACTAACGCTACGTACAAAGAAGCACGTAAAGGGTTTGAAGCTGGCATCAGTTTCGCGACACACCTCTTCAATGCCATGACCCCAATGGTAGGCCGCGAGCCAGGCGTGGTTGGTGCTATTTACGATACTCCTGAAGTTTACGCTGGCATCATTGCAGATGGCTTTCATGTTGACTACGCAAACATCAGAATTGCTCACAAAATCAAGGGTGAAAAGCTCGTATTAGTGACCGATGCCACAGCTCCAGCAGGTGCTGACATGGATTACTTTATTTTTGTTGGTAAGAAAGTATATTACCGAGATGGCAAGTGTGTTGATGAAAATGGCACACTAGGCGGCTCAGCACTCACAATGATCGAGGCAGTTCAAAATACTGTTGAGCACGTTGGAATCGCTTTGGACGAAGCTCTACGTATGGCTACGTTATACCCTGCACGCGCTATTGGTGTAGATAACAAACTAGGCCTAATCAAAAAAGGCATGGTTGCAAACCTAGCTATCTTTGACCGAGACTTCAATGTTCGAGCGACTGTTGTTAACGGACAATACGAGCAAAATTAACTATGACTGGCGGACAAATTGGTAATGTAGATCTAGTAAAGCAGCTAAATAGTGCTGCTGTATACCGACTTATTGACTTGCAAGGTCCGATATCACGGATACAAGTTGCGGATGTTAGCCAGCTAGCTCCAGCAAGCGTTACCAAAATTACCCGCCAACTCTTAGAGCGCGGCCTGATTAAAGAGGTCGCGCAACAAGCCTCTACGGGAGGCCGACGCGCCATCTCCTTAACCACAGAAACTGATCCATTCCACTCTATCGCTATTCGTTTGGGCAGAGATTACATTCAAACGAGCCTATACGATTTAAGCGGTAAAGAACTCGCAAGCGAATACCAACCGTTTATCTATCAAAATCAGCAACAATTACTTGATGGTATCATTGCACATATCCGACAATTCTTAGCCGCTAACCAAGCCAAATTAAAAGAACTTATTGCTTTTGGCATTACCCTCCCTGGCCTTGTCAACCCTGAAACAGGGGTCGTTGAATACATGCCAAACACTGACATCGACAAACTGGCTCTTTCTGATGCTATTCGAGACAACTTTGGTGTTGAATGTTTTGTCGGCAATGATGTTCGAGGTATGGCACTAGCAGAACATTACTTTGGCGCCAGTCGTGATTGCAAAGATTCTATCCTAGTCAGTGTCCATCGAGGTACTGGCGCAGGCATTATTGTTAACGGACAAGTCTTTTTAGGCTATAACCGCAATGTCGGTGAAATCGGCCATGTTCAAATTGACCCTATTGGTGACAAATGCCAATGCGGTAATTTTGGTTGCCTAGAAACGGTAGCGTCAAACCCAGCCATTATCACGCGTGTAAACAACTTAATCTCACAAGGCTACCCCACTTCACTGGCAAACGTAGAAAGTGTCACAATGGCCGCTATTTGTGAAGCCGCAAACAATGGTGATGAACTCGCAACCCAAACTTTACTGCGAGTAGGTAACCAGTTAGGTAAAGCCATTGCCATGACCATTAACTTATTTAACCCACAAAAAATTGTTATCGCAGGTGATGTTACACTAGCTCAAGAGATCCTATTTCACGCAATTCGCCGTTGTATTGAAAACCAATCACTCAAAACATTCCATAACAATCTCCCTATTGTTGCTTCAGAACTTTATCAACAGCCAACGATGGGAGCCTTTGCAATGATCAAACGTGCCATGCTTAACGGTGTTTTGTTACAAAAATTATTAGAAGAATAATTAGCCGCTAAAATACGTTACAATATACAGCGGGCTGCACTTCAATAAGTGCAGCCCGTTCTTGTATCTATCACTATTTAAATAACATGCCTTAGTAAGGACGTAATGCTCTATGGAATTGATGCTCATCATCACCGCCTTCATAGCGGGCTTTATTGCACTCAAATGTAACCTCCCTCCCCTAGTGGGCTTTTTGCTTGCTGGATTTGGCTTACATGCCATGGGCTATCAATCCAATGATTCATTACAACTACTCGCAGATTTGGGCGTCACATTACTCCTGTTCACTATTGGCCTAAAGCTGGATATAAAGACCCTACTTGCCAAAGAAATTTGGTTTGGTGCTACAGCTCACAACCTGCTTTCTACCGCCTTTTTTACGATTGCGCTACTTGGGCTTAAAACACTTGGTATTGGCATGCTAGAAGGATTGGATTTAGGCCAATTAGTCCTACTCAGCTTTGCTCTCTCATTCTCTAGTACTGTGTTTGCAGTAAAAGCTCTCCAAGAAAAAGGCGAAATGAACGCAACCTATGGCACGCTTGCTATTGGTATTCTGGTAATGCAAGACATCTTTGCTGTTATCTTTTTAACTGCATCAACTGGAAAAATCCCTGAAATAACCGCCTTTGCCCTATTTGCTCTGCCACTTCTTCGCCCTATCTTCTATAAGGTTCTAGATTGGGCAGGCCATGGTGAAATGTTAGTTTTATACGGTATATTCTTGGCTTTGGTTGCAGGTGCAGGCCTATTTGAACTGGTTGGAATGAAACCTGATCTAGGCGCGCTAATCTTAGGTATGTTGCTCGCTGGTCATAAAAAATCCTCAGAACTCTCAAAATCTCTGTTTAATCTAAAAGAACTCTTCTTAGTCTGCTTTTTCTTAAACATTGGTTTATCAGAGCAGCCAACATTGTCTGGGTTAATGATGGCTATTGTCTTAATCCTCTTGTTGCCGATTAAAGGCGCTTTATATTTCATCATCATCAATAAGTTTAATTTCCGAATTCGTACCTCACTTCTGACCAGCTTATCTCTATTCAATTACAGCGAATTCGGCTTAATCGTTGGTGGGTTAGCATTTAAAATGGGTTGGCTACCAGGTGATTTATTAGTGTCAATTGCTATTGCTGTCTCACTCTCTTTCCTGATCGCCGCCCCATTAAACCGCTTTGGCCATCAAATCTACCAACAATCAGCAGCATGGTTAAAAGAACAAGCACCTGAAGATCTTCACACTAAAGATCGATTAATTAACCCGGGAGAAGCACAAATACTCATCCTAGGTATGGGCCGCATTGGTAGTGGTGCATATGATGAGTTACGCCAACGCTATGGCGATATTATTTTAGGTATTGAGCTTCGCTCTGAAGCCGCAGAAGAACACCGTAATGAAGGGCGGAATGTCATTACTGGTGATGCCACCGACCCCGATTTTTGGGAGCGCATTTTAGATACAGGTAAAGTAAAACTAGTTCTACTTGCTATGCCTCACCACCAAGGAAACCAATTTGCTTTAGAACAATTACAATCAAGAAACTATCAAGGTCAAGTTGCCGCCATTGCTGCATATAGTGATCAACTTGAAATATTGCGCGAACAAGGTGTGGATGCTGCATTTAATATTTATAACGAGGCAGGCAGCGGGTTTGCACGCCATGTATGCGATAAATTGAAACCTAAATTCTAATTCACTTTCTATTTAAAAGGTGGCTCAGGCCACCTTTTTTGTATGTTATTTGAACCACACATAGATAAATAACAACAAAACCTACCTTTTATTAAAAAAAATCCACACCTAGTACCTATTTGTAATTTATTTTGTATTAATGGGTTGCTTTTTTTAGCGACAATGGCAAATTGATTTACATCACATTACAAATACGTTTATGGAAAGATTAGAGAGGGAATTATGTGTTCAATATTTGGCATTCTAGATATAAAAAGTGATCCAAAACCACTAAGAACTGTAGCACTAGAAATGTCTAAAAGACTGCGCCACCGTGGTCCAGATTGGTCTGGTATTTATTCATCAGATAAAGCGATTCTCGCTCATGAACGTTTAGCTATTGTGGGTCTAAACAGCGGTGCTCAACCTCTCTATAGCAAAGATAAAAAGCACGTACTAGCCGTAAATGGTGAGATCTACAACCATAAAGATCTAGAAGCAGATCTGTCATCTAACTATGAATTCCAAACAGATTCTGATTGTGAAGTTATCTTAGCGCTATACCGTGAAAAAGGCTCCGCGTTACTTGAAGATCTCAACGGTATCTTTGCCTTTGCCCTATATGATGAGGAAAACGATGAATTTTTAGTCGGTCGAGATCATATTGGTATTATTCCTCTTTACCACGGCTACGACGAACACGGTAACTACTACGTAGCCTCAGAAATGAAAGCCTTAGTACCGGTTTGTAAAACCATCAGTGAATTCCCTCCTGGCCACTTTTATTCGAGCAAACAAGCAGAGCCGACACGTTATTACGTACGAGACTGGATGGAATACAACACAGTTAAAGACAACCTAACAAGCAAAGAAGATTTAACCCAAGCCCTTGAAGACGCCGTTAAACGACAACTCATGACCGACGTTCCTTACGGTGTATTACTGTCTGGTGGCCTAGATTCATCTATTACCTCTGCCGTTGCAAAACGTTTTGCTGCAATGCGTATTGAAGATGACGAAAAATCAGAAGCTTGGTGGCCACAATTACACTCATTTGCCATTGGTTTAGAAGGTGCTCCCGATCTAGTAGCGGCACGCGATGTTGCCGATAAACTTGGCACAGTCCACCATGAAATGACCTATACCATTCAAGAAGGGTTAGACGCTATTCGTGATGTGATTTATCACATTGAAACGTATGATGTCACGACAATCCGCGCTTCTACGCCAATGTTCCTTCTTGCCCGCAAAATCAAAGCAATGGGCATAAAAATGGTATTGTCTGGTGAAGGTGCCGATGAAATTTTTGGTGGTTACTTATACTTCCACAAAGCACCAAATGCTAAAGAGTTCCATGAAGAAACAGTACGTAAGCTCCTTGCTCTAAATATGTTTGATTGCGCTCGTGCTAACAAATCTCTTGCGGCATGGGGCGTCGAAGGCCGAGTACCATTCCTAGACAAAGAGTTTATTGATGTAGCCATGCGACTAAACCCACAAGATAAGATGTGTGGTAACGGAAAAATGGAAAAACACATCCTTCGTGAGTGTTTCGAACATTATCTACCAGAATCTATTGCATGGCGTCAAAAAGAGCAGTTCTCAGATGGTGTAGGCTACAACTGGATTGATACATTAAAAGAGACAGCTGAAGCCAAAGTAACGGATCAGCAGATGGAAACGGCGCAGTATCGTTTCCCATACAACACCCCAACAACAAAAGAAGGTTACGTATACCGAGAAATCTTTGAGGAACTATTCCCACTAGAAGACGCCGCAAAATGCGTACCGGGCGGCCCTTCTGTTGCTTGTTCTTCTGCTAAAGCCATTGAATGGGATGAGTCTTTCCAAAACTGCGTAGACCCATCAGGCCGTGCAGTTCAGGCAGTACACAACGAAGCTTACGATTAATTTTCATTCAATTCAAAACACAAAGGCACCTACTAAGGTGCCTTTATTTTTTAGAAAAGAGTAATACGTTAAAACTCTAGATCTTTATTCTCTACTACTTTCTTGACTGTTTTCCCGATCAACTGAATCAGTAAAATTGAACGCTTCTCACCATCTGGCTCTTGATAAATCGCTTCTACCCCTACAAATGGGCCTTCTTTAATCGCGACTTTCTGCCCTGGCTCTGGAAGGCTTTCAGCGCACTCAGTGACGTCATCGCCTGAAAGAGTTTTTAGCGAATAAATAAGATCGCCTTCTAACTCTTTCGGATGTGGACCTAAACGCACAAAATCACTGACACCGCGAGTAGAACGAATTGTGGTAAATGTTGGTCCAACTTCATAGTCAAAACGGACAAACACATAACATGGGAACAGAGGCTCTTTTGCTTTGGTTCTTTTTCCTCGGGACATTTTCTCAATGTCGATCTCAGGGAAATAACACTCAACTCCCTGACGTTCCAAATGAGTTACCGCTCGTTGCTGCTCACTGCGCTTGCAATACAACAAATACCAACGCTTCATACTTCTACCCTAAGCCAACTCTTATTGTCTCTTCCATCCTATCAGCTTAGTGAACTGATAAAAATAAGCACAGTGTTAAATGACTATTCAATCACCATATCAGCCTTGCGCGTTAAATTGTAAAAAACATGAACAAAGCCATTTCTCATTCACACTATTCCACACAAAAGGAAAAAACAAAAATAAAACACTGTTAAATTAGAAATAAACAATACCACAACCTGTGACATCAATTCAAACTCTAAAATTAAAGAATATTCAGCAATCAAATGAAGATATATCAATTCCTTATTTTTCAACACCTTACATTGTTAAAAAATAATATCGAAATATTTAACATTTGCGGAATATAAAACCAGATAGTATAAATAATTCAGCTTTAAATATAAGAATATAGCTATAAATACAGAGAATAATATGCAAAATATTAATAACACACTATTAGGGCACCCAAAAGGGCTGTTTCTATTATTTGGAACAGAGCTTTGGGAACGCTTCTCCTATTATGCAATGAGAGCAATTCTGGTCCTTTACCTCACAGATCAAACCATCAACGGAGGAATGGGCTGGACCACTGAAGAAGCCTTGAAACTCTATGGAATCTATACTGGTTTTGTGTACATTACACCGCTGATCGGTGGCTGGCTTGCCGATAACTATTTAGGCCAACGAAAATCCATTCTGATTGGTGGCCTCTTCATGGCAATTGGTCAATTTACCCTCGCGCTTCCTAATGGATTCACTTCTCTAAGCCCAGAGATTGTATTTTATCTTGGCCTAGCCTTACTCATTATTGGTAACGGCTTATTCAAACCAAATATTTCAACTATGGTCGGTGATCTCTACACGGAAGGGGATAATCGTCGTGATGGCGCTTTCACTATTTTCTATATGGGCATTAACATTGGCGCACTCATGGCTGGTGTCATAGCAGGCCTTATTACCGAAGATATGGGCTGGAAAGCAGGGTTTGTCGCAGCAGGTGTTGGTATGCTACTGAGCCTTTGCATGCAATTTCTCTTTGCAGAAAAGTTACTAGGCGATATTGGTAAAGTTCCAGCAGCACAGCGTGCCAAAAAACTCACTTCATCCAAAAACAACGCTCCACTGACTCGTGAAGAAGTCGATCGCATGCGCGTTATCATGATCATGGGACTGTTTGTGATCATCTTTTGGGCTGGCTTTGAACAAGCTGGCGGTTTAATGAATTTATACTCTCAGCAATACACTGATCGTATGATCGGCAACTTTGAAGTCCCTGCTGCATGGTTCCAGTCATTAAACCCATTTTTCATTATTACCCTAGCCCCTGTCATTGCTGCTATTTGGGTAAAAATGGGGCCAAGAGAGCCAAGTTCTCCAGTGAAGTTTGCTTTAGCTTTATTCTTCCTAGCCATCGGTTTTGTGTTCATGGTTGGCGCAGTGATGGAACAAGGTGGAGATGTGACCGTTAAAACCTCTATGTTTTGGTTAATCGCCGCTTTCTTCTTTCACACTCTAGGAGAACTATGTCTATCGCCAATTGGCCTATCAATGATCACCAAACTAGCGCCGCTTCGTTTAGCGTCTTTAATGATGGGAGCATGGTTCGGCTTTAATGCTATTGCAAACTATGTTGCTGGCTACATTGGCGCACACGTGGGTAATTATGGTGCTCTGGCTATCTTCGGCGGCATCGCCATCACCGCTTCTATTGCTGGTGTTATCTTACTTCTATGTGCCAATAAATTAATCTATTGGATGCATGGTGCTGAAGGGCAATCTAAGCCTGAGCCTCAACAACCAACACAGGCACAAACGGCTTAATTCAGTAAAGTTAGCTTCATAAAAAAGCCGAGCTCTTTATGACTCGGCTTTTTTAAATCCCAACAGTAGCTATACGGAAGGTAAATGCCCTTTCACTAATTGGGCCATCATCTCAATATGCTCATCGTTATCATTAAGACATGGGATAAACTGGTATTGCTCACCACCCGCCTCTAAATATAACTCTTTACACTCCTCAGAGATCTCTTCCAACGTTTCCAAACAATCAACCGAAAAAGCAGGACTGATGATATCTAAGTTTTTGATCCCTTGTTTTGGTAAGCCTTCTAGTGTTTCATCCGTGTAGGGCTTCAACCACTCTTCCCGACCAAAACGAGACTGATAACTCATTCCAATTTTTGATTCATCTAATCCGAGCTCTTTAGCCAGTAACTCTGTGGTTTTCTCACAGTGTTGCGGATAAATGTCGCCTTGATCCGCCAAACGCTTAGGTATTCCATGGTAAGAACACAGCAAATACTCACCTTTGCCATTTTCTTCCCAATACTGCCTTACTGACGCAGCTAACGCTTTAATATAACTAGGGTGATCATAATAATCTCGAATAAATGAAAATTCAGGGATCACTGAACTCAATTTCAGGTCTTTGGCGAATCGATCAAAAACTGCGGCTGTTGTTGTCCCCGAATACTGTGGGTATAGAGGTAAAATAACGATTTTTTTACACCCCTGAGCCTCTAGAGCATCAACCCCTGAGCGGATCGTCGGAGTGCCATACGTCATCCCTAATTCAACAGGCACTGAAAGTATGTTCTTCAGTTTACTCACTTGGCGCTTGGAATACACCATTAAAGGAGAGCCTTCTTCCATCCAAATCGATTGATAAAGTTTCGCTACCTTTGGAGAGCGAATGGGTAAAATCGCCCCAAATAAAATAGGTGTCCATAACCAACGAGATAAAGCCACCACTCGTTTATCGTAAAGAAACTCACCTAAAAAACGCCTAACCCCTGCTGGTGTCGGCTCATCGGGCGTACCCAAGTTAACCAGCAGAACTCCATAATTATTATTTTTGTCGCTCATGGATGATAAAACCTATAAAAAGAAGAAGTAAAAACTCAGACATAAAAAACGGGGTGACCTATTGGCCACCCCGTTACTATATCATTTACAAGTGAAACTTCACTTATGCTAATGCTTTTTCTAAATCTGCACTTACTTCAGAAACAGGTTTAGTACCATCAAACTTCAGGTACTTAGTGTTACCCACTTCAGCTTCTTTACCGTAGTACTCGATAAGAGGCGCAGTTTGCTCGTGGTAAACACCTAAACGTGCACGTACTGTCTCTTCTTTGTCGTCATCACGAACAACAAGCGCTTCACCTGTTACGTCATCTTTACCTTCCACTTGTGGCGGATTGAAAGTAACGTGGTAAGTACGACCAGAAGGAAGGTGAGCACGACGACCAGCCATACGCTCAACAATCACATCATCTGCAACGTCAAACTCAAGAACGTAATCTACTTCAACACCGATCTCTTTAAGACCATCAGCTTGAGGAAGTGTACGAGGGAAACCATCTAGTAGGAAACCTTTAGCACAATCGTCTTCAGCAATACGCTCTTTTACTAGACCAAGAATGATGTCGTCAGAAACCAGTTGGCCAGCATCGATTACTGATTTAGCTTGCTTACCAAGTTCAGTGCCCGCTTTAATGGCTGCGCGAAGCATGTCACCAGTAGAAATTTGTGGAATACCATATTTTTCCATGATGAATTGAGCTTGTGTACCTTTACCAGCGCCTGGTGCGCCTAGAAGGATGATGCGCATTGTAATCCCCTTAAAGTTAATTTGAAATTTATACCGAACCTCACAGAGGTTAAGCCTATAAGCTTCGGTATAACAAAAACGTGCAAAATACACGGATTAGTGAAAGCAATCAAGCCCAGCACACTATTCGTATTTACTGGGCTTGGCTATTATTGTTAGCGAGAATCGCAAACGTTGTCGATTATACCTTAGTCAACAATTGGTTGATTGCGCCTAGGAACTGTGATGGATCTTCCATCGCGCCGCGCTCAGCCAACATCGCTTGACCAAGTAAAACTTCAACCCAACGGCCAAATGCTTCTTCGTCAGCTTCATCTGCCATTTGCTTAACTAAAGTGTGCTCTGGGTTCAGCTCAAAAATGTACTGAACTTCTGGAACTTCTTGGCCAGCAGCCGCTAATAATTTAGCCATTTGCGTGCCCATTTCATTCTCATCCGTCACAACAACTGCTGGTGTCGTTGCTAGCTTGAACGTTGTACGAACTTCTTTCACACGATCGCCAAGGTAGGATTTTGTGCGTTCTACAACAGAAGCAAATTGCTCTTCAGCTTCTTTTTGCTTTTCTTTGTCTTCTTCGTTTTCGAAGTTACTTAGATCAAGACCCGCTTTTGTGATCGCTTGGAACTGCTTACCATCAAAATCAGTTAAGTAGTTCATCAGCCATTCGTCGATGCGATCGTACATTAGAACAACTTCAATGCCTTTCGCTTTAAATTGCTCAAGGTGTGGGCTGTTCTTCGCCGCTGCATAGCTATCAGCCGTTAGATAATAAATCTTATCTTGGCCTTCTTTCATGCGCTCAACGTATTGTGCTAAACCAACAGTTTGCTCTGAAGTCTCTGTTTCTGTTGATGCAAAACGAAGTAGGTTGGCGATTTTCTCTTTGTTAGAGAAATCTTCAGCAGGGCCTTCTTTTAGTACTTGACCAAATTCTTGCCAGAAAGACTGGTATTTCTCAGCATCATTTTTCGCCATGCGCTCAAGCATAGTTAGTACACGCTTAGTACATGCACTACGAAGAGACTGAGTCACTTTGTTATCTTGTAAAATTTCACGAGATACATTCAGTGGTAAATCGTTTGAGTCAATCAAGCCACGAACGAAACGCATGTAGCTCGGCATGAACTGCTCAGCGTCATCCATAATGAAAACACGTTGAACGTATAGCTTCAGGCCGCTTTTATGATCGCGGTTCATCATATCCCATGGTGCTTTTGCCGGAATATAAAGAAGACTTGTGTAGTCGTTTTTACCTTCTACGCGATTGTGGCTCCATACTAGTGGATCAGCGAAGTCGTGAGAAACGTGCTTGTAAAACTCTTGGTATTCTTCTTCTTTAATATCAGACTTATTGCGAGTCCAAAGTGCTTGAGCTTTGTTAATTTGCTCCCACTTGGTTTCTTCTGTCTCTTTACCTTCCTCATCTTTAACTTGAGTTAAGATAGACACAGGAATACCAATGTGATCAGAGTATTTGCTGATCACTTCTTTTAGACGCCACTCGTTTAAGAACTCTTTGCCTTCTTCGCGCATGTGAAGCACGATTTCAGTACCACGGCCTTCTTTCGTAATGGTTTCAATGCTGTATTCACCTTCACCTTCAGAGTGCCATTCAACCGCTTCATCTGCTTTTAGATCAGCAGCACGGGTACGTACTGTTACCGCATCTGCAACGATAAATGCAGAGTAGAAACCAACACCAAACTGGCCAATTAGCTGTGAGTCTTTTGTTTGATCATCAGATAATTTTGAGAAGAAATCCGCTGTACCTGATTTCGCAATCGTACCTAGGTGTTCAATCACATCATCACGGCTCATACCGATGCCGTTATCAGAGATCGTTAGTGTGTTTGCCTCTGCATTAAAAGACAGTTTTACACCTAACTCTGCATCACCTTGATATAAATCAGCGTTTGATAGCGCTTGAAAGCGTAATTTATCTGCAGCATCAGATGCATTAGAAATCAGCTCACGTAGAAAAATTTCTTTGTTTGAATATAAAGAATGGATCATTAAATGAAGTAGCTGCTTCACTTCAGATTGGAAACCACGAGTTTCTTTATTGTTGATTACTTGCTCGCTCATCAGAACTCCGCATAAATTCGATTGTCTATAATTATCAACTTAGATAAGGGGCTATAAATTATTTTCAAGGCCTTCTTAGCTCAAAAATGCTCTTTTTTATCTTTTTTTGATATTTTCTTAGCTCTTTTACATTTCCAAGACATATTCAGAGAGCATTCAGTTTAATGTGGTATAAAAATTTAGTTTCATTTACCGAGTAAGCAATCAATGACAGCATTTACAACAAAAATCATGATAGGACAACGCTTTCTCTTTGATCCCAAAGATAACAGCCTAGTCGACCAACATAGCGATGATGATGTGATCCGTCTAGGCAGTAATGAAAGTCGCGTCTTGTGCTTGCTAATCGAAGAACCAGGAAGTGTCGTTAGCCGTCAACAACTGCATGAGTATGTATGGAGAGAACAAGGTTTTGAAGTGGATGATTCAAGCCTAACTCAAGCTATTTCTACTTTAAGAAAGCTGCTAAAAGATCCTACAAAATCCCCTGAATTTATCAAAACCGTGCCTAAACGTGGTTATCAGTTTATTTCAACGGCGGTCTCCCTAGAACCAAAACACACCACCGAAAATAAACTCGAATCCATCCATAGCGCCAGCAGCCTTGTGGCTGAGAATGTATCAAGCACTTCTGTCCAAGTGAGCAATGCACCTTCTTTTTCAGCCAGTCCAGATGCTAACATCGCCCATAAAAACACGGCTGATACAGACAAAACAGTCTCAGAAGAAACACCGAAAAAAGTGCAAAATAAGATAACCCCATTAGGGTGGTTCTTAATCTGTATTGCCATCATCTTACCGATTTTGGCGTTTACTCAGCTCACCCCAAAATCGTCCGCTTTTGAACAAGTCGCAGTGTATAACAACGTACCTGTCATGGTTCCAACTAACCACCCAGACATTAGCCGCTGGCAGCCACTGATCGAGAAATGCGTGAATAACTACCAACAACATCATGAAGGTAATAAAGGCCCTGTTGAAGTTATTGCAACTGGTGGGCAAAAAAATCAATTACTTGTACTGAACTATATTCACTCAACAGAGCATTTAGAAGAAAATATCACAGTACGTCTTTTGATTAACCAAAAAGAGGTTACGAACGTATGTGGTTAAACAAAGAACAACTTTTAGCATATAAGAAATACCTTCCTTTTCTTCTTTTAGCTATTTCTTTACTGACTAGCAGCTGGTTTTATTGGGGCAGTGACTTTAAAACGGAACAAATCTTGACGTCTCGTGAATGGCAGTCTAATTCCGTTACACGTATTGAGGCAGAAATCGACAATGTGGGTCCACTAAAACGTTCAGACATGACCTCAAACGTCGTGTATTTACCGAATAAAACGTACTCGAAAGTGACTGTTCTTAGCTTGTACAGTGAAACAACAAAAGGGCTGCCTATGAACATTCACATTTCTGAATCCGGCACTTGGGATGTCAGCGGTGGCTATTTATTAAGTAACCCAATAGAGTTTAAAGACATCACATCTAATGTGAATCAAGACTTTACCAAAGCTCAACTGAGCATCATCAAGCGCGTTTATAAAATGGATGCCCAGCAAAGTCGCCGCATTGATGTTATTAATGATAAAACACTTTTATTAACAAGCCTAAACCACGGCTCTTCTGTGTTGTTTTCTCACTAATGTCCTAAGGGAGGAGCCATCCTCCCTATGATTACTACTTATTATTCTAAATACTCCTCAATCTAAACCCATCACCATTTCCAGTTGTGCTACATTGAGCCCTTCGTTTTATCAGTTAGTTAACGATATGGATATCATTAATACAACCGGGCTATTCATTGGCTCTTTGGTCGCCAATACTCTTGCTTCTCTCTCTGGCGGCGGTGCAGGTTTGCTACAATTTCCTTTATTGATCTTTTTAGGGCTTCCTTTTTCAACGGCACTCGCGACGCATAAAGTCGCCAGCGTCGCACTCGGTATTGGTGCAGCAGCAAAACACATCCGTTCAGGCTCGTTAGATTGGAAATTGACGTTTTACTTAACGTTAGCGGGCAGTTTAGGCGTCGTTATAGGCGCAAATTTGATCCTATTTGTCCCCAACCAAATTGCAGAAACAGCCCTTGGCTTGTTAATCATTGGTTTAGGTTTATATTCTTATATTAAAAAAGATCTCGGCCAGCTAAATGAACCTAAAAACCGACATAAAAGTGGGGTTGCTATTGGTGTTATCGGATTAGGGTTAATCGGCGTTTTAAACGGCTCCCTCACTGCAGGCTCCGGATTGTTTGTCACCCTATTTTTAGTTCGATGGTTTGGTTTAGATTACAAGCAAGCGGTGGCTCTCACCCTTGTCAGTGTCGGTCTATTCTGGAATGGCTTAGGCGGCTTGGCCATGTATCAAGCTGGAGCCCCTATACATTGGCCTTGGATACCCGTTTTATTACTGGGTTCTTTTTGTGGTGGCTATCTTGGTGCTATTTTGGCAAACAAAGGAAGCAATAAACTCATTAAACGCTGCTTTGAAATACTGACTTTTGCTGTCGGTCTAAAACTCATTATTGGAATGTAACTACAGGAAACATCATGGATAAAGCCATCATCGATATTTATTACTGCCGACAATGTAACTGGATGCTGAGATCAACATGGCTAAGCCAAGAGCTGCTACATACTTTCAGCGAAGAAATTGAAACAATCTCTTTGCACCCTGATACCGGAGGCCGTTTTGAGATCCACTGTAATAGTCAGCAAATTTGGGAACGAAAAAAAGACGGCGGTTTTCCAGAGGCCAAAGTGTTAAAGCAAAAAGTGAGAGATCTTATCGACCCTGAACGGGATCTCGGCCACTCTGATAGTAAGTAATATTACCTTGGCTCTACCGAGCAACAACAGCTCGGTAGTGATTCTTATTCTAGATGAGTCGTAACAATAACGTTGCCATTTACATCAATCACTGACAGCGCATTATTATCTAACAGGCCATAACTTGGCGCATACCCATCACGTGGAAATGTTAGTGAACCAGGGTTAAAAATATAATGCTCGCCGTTACGCTCAGCCACAGGAACATGAGTGTGTCCATGCGCAATCACATCCCCTTCATTCAACACTGGTCGTTTATTTTGGTTATAGAGATGACCATGGGTTAAAAAAAGTTTACGCCCATTCTCTAACAGCACTAAGACATAATCCGACATCATCGGAAATGACAATAACATCTGATCAACTTCACTATCGCAGTTACCACGAACTGACACAATCTGTTTTGCGTACTGATTCAATAGTTCAGCGACCGCCGGTGGATTATACCCTTCAGGTACTGGGTTACGAGGGCCGTGATTTAACGTATCTCCTAAAACCACAAAATGCTCAGCTCCTGAAGCCAAAAACAGTTCAACTGCCTTGTGCGCAGCTGGTAAACATCCATGAAGATCGGAAGCAAAAAAAAGTTTCAAGACGCACTCCAATAAATATAAAACAAAAAAGGAATTGTACGCCTGTTAACATCAAGTGCGAAATAAACTTCCTCCTATGACTTTTAGCGTAGTAACGGTGGCTGACCCTGAGCTTCCCTTCCCCATAAGATAAATGCGAAGAGATCGAACAGTTTTTAGAAACCGTGATGAAAAGCCGCTATCACACAAGATAAAAAATATTTCACTGATGATAAATGCAACTGTTTGCTATAGTGATTTACAATTTATTCAAGGATTCATCTATACTTAGATGCACAAATGACAGAGGTAGCTCATGCATATTTTGGTGACAGGTGGCACAGGATTTATCGGCAAAGCATTACTGGCTCATCTTGCGAAACATCAAATAACCCTGTTAACCCGCTCAACAGAAAAGGCCAAAGACACCCTTGCCCACCTCGACATCGGCCATATTGACTACATTAACGCATTAGATGAACTGAGCGACTTTAACCATATTGATGCCATTATTAATTTAGCTGGCGAACCCATCGTAGATAAACGCTGGAGTAATCAACAAAAAAAAGTCATCTGCGACAGTCGCTGGAAGATCACGGAACAACTCGTTGCCAAATGCCACGCCAGCAGTATTCCACCTCATACCTTTATTAGTGGTTCAGCCGTAGGTTATTACGCCGATCAACAAGCTCATCCTTTTGATGAATCTCTCGTTGTTCACCATCACGGTTTTGCTCATCATATTTGTGCAAAATGGGAGGAAATCGCAAAGCACGCCGAATCAGAAAATACTCGAGTATGCTTGCTCAGAACCGGAATTGTACTGGGAAGGTGCGGGGGGGCCCTTTCTAAAATGCTTTTGCCCTATCAACTCGGCTTAGGAGGCCCAATTGGTCATGGCCAACAATACATGCCGTGGATACACCTGCACGACATGGTTCACGCCATCCTACATTTGTTAAATACACCTCACGCCAAGGGCCCCTTTAACCTCTGTGCCCCACACCCAGTTACAAATAAAGAATTTAGCCAAATGCTTGCCAAAACCCTGCATCGCCCACACCTGCTGTTCACACCAACCTGGGCGATAAAGTTACTGCTTGGTGAGTCTGCCTCTTTATTACTTGATAGCCAGCGCGCTAAACCCAAAAACTTAACGGACATTGGCTTCGAATTTAAATATTCCTACCTTCCCCCTGCCTTAGAGAACTTACTTCAATCAAAGAATTAAAAGTTCTATGATGCCTTTGCAAACACTCTGTATTTGGTAATGTTAAGGAAGAACAATGACTCGTTCCATTTTGATCACTGGCTGTTCCAGTGGTATTGGCTATGAATGTGCCCACGCACTGCATAAACAAGGGTTTCAAGTGATCGCCTCATGCAGGAAAGTAGCCGACGTAGAGCGATTGCAACAAGAAGGACTTACCTGTCTTCAGCTTGATTTACAAAGCCCAGAAAGTATCACTCAAGCTGTACAAAAAACGTTAGAACTCACTAATGGCCAACTTTATGCCTTATTCAATAATGGCGCTTATGGTCAACCTGGTGCTTTGGAAGACTTACCTAGACAAGCATTGCGTGAACAATTTGAAGTAAATTTATTTGGCTGGCACCAGCTCGTAGCTGAAGTATTACCAATAATGCGCCAAGCAGGGGAAGGACGAATTATTCAAAATAGCTCTGTGCTCGGTATTGTTGCGATGAAGTATCGCGGTGCTTATAACGCATCTAAATTTGCCTTAGAAGGCTGGACAGACACTCTCAGGCTTGAACTACAAGGTTCTGGCATTCAAATTAGCCTTATCGAACCTGGCCCTATTGAAACTCAATTTAGAGCCAATGCGTTAAATGCTTTTACAAAATGGGTCAATATCGATAACAGTGAGCATCGCCTGAAATATCAGCAACAAATAGCGCGCTTAGAAAAGAAAGAATCCAATAATGCCTTCACCCTACCCGCAAGTTCAATCGTTCCTCCTCTGCTTCACGCATTGATGGCAAAACGAGCAAAACCACGCTATCGAGTCACAACACCAACAAAGGTCTTTGCATTCCTTCGTCGTATTTTACCGACTAAACAGCTCGATTATTTACTTTCAAAGAGTGATTAACTACCAAAAACAGGCAACAGGTAAAAAAATAATCTAAACAATGAGAAAATCTACATTTAGTCATATTAGTGTCACAAAAACAGTTTAGTCTATTTCATCATCAACAAGGCCCACACTTGCTTCCATGAAATAGACCAAAAAAAGCAAAAATAAGCCTAATAAACAAACGGCATACAACTGTGGGAGGTCAAATGACGCTTCGCCATATAAACTGGATTTGTGTCAGTATTACACTGGCCGTCGTGTTAATTTTCTAACACACCTTTGCTTGCATTAAGCCCAAAGCCGCTCAACTCAGAGCGGTTTTGTGCTTTCTACAGCGAAAAAGAATCACAAACCTTGAAAAAACGACCACTTACCCTCAGATTCAATGTAAAGACTGAATCATTTAGGGTATTTACATGCAGCCGAATTACATCGTTGAGCTCAATGAACAAAATTTCCAGCAAGTTTTAGAAGGATCGCGCCAAGCCCCTGTTTTGATCCATTTCTGGGCGCCAATGAGCCAAGAAAGCGCCGATCTCATCCCAGCCCTACAACAGTTAGCACACCAATATTCAGGTCAATTTACACTCGCGCTCTTAAACTGCGAACAAGAACAAATGATCGCCTCACAATTTGGCGTTCAAGCACTGCCAACCATCGCACTATTTAAAAATGGTCAACCCGTTGATGGGTTAGGCGGCCCTCAGCCAATTGAGGCTATTCAGGCAATGTTAAACAAACATTTACCTAGCCAAGAAGAAATGCAACTAAAGGCTGCTCTAGAACAAGTCGATGCAGGGAAATACACCGAAGCTCTCCCTACTCTAAAAAGCTTGTTAGATCACTTTCAAGGCAACAGCATTGTTAAATTGGCCATAGCCGAGTGTTTAGTCGAAACTCAGCAGTTTGATGATGCAGAAACGTTATTAACTACGATCCCAATGCAAGATCAAGACGCAAAGTTCAAAGGTTTAATTGCTAAATTAGAACTTCATAAACAAGCGGCAGACACACCTGAAATTCGTTCATTAGAAGATGCGTACCATGCCGATCCAAACAATCACGATGTGGCTTTTGAACTGGCAGTACAATACAGCCAAGTAAATCGCCAAGAAGAGGCGCTTGAGTTACTCATTACAGTCTTACGAAAAGATTTAAATGCGAATGATGGTAGTGCTAAAAAAACTATGTTGGATATTCTTTCCGCTCTTGGACAAGGGAATGCCATAGCAGCTAAGTACCGCCGACAGCTGTATTCATTACTGTACTAACCTCCTAATTCAAACTCTAAGCAGCCACTTTTAAGTCGGCTGCTTATTTTTCATCAATTCACTTTCTTAAAGCAAGGCAAGTAACAAAAATATCAACAAACACAAATAGTTAGACTTTTTATAATATTATTGGTATTACTATTTATTAGTAGCATATAAGTGCGTATCCTCTGATTAGCCACGTTTTGTTCCATTTATTTACAAATCAGGAAGATACTATGCCTTACGATACTCTCATTACCCTTGGTGTGTTTATACTTGTCGCTATTGTTATTATTGCAGCAGGTGTAAAAACCGTTCCTCAAGGACATAACTGGACAGTTGAACGTTTTGGTCGTTACACCAAAACTCTACAGCCAGGCCTAAATATTATTATTCCTTTCATCGACTCTATTGGTCAAAAGATCAATATGATGGAGCAGGTGCTCGACATCCCTGCTCAAGAAGTCATCTCAAAAGATAACGCCAACGTCACCATCGATGCTGTGTGTTTCATTCAAGTTATTGAAGCTTCTAAAGCCGCTTATGAAGTTAACGATCTAGAGCATGCCATCCGTAACCTGACTTTAACGAACATTCGTACAGTACTTGGCTCTATGGAACTTGACGAAATGCTGAGTCAACGTGACAACATCAATAGCCGATTGCTGACGATTGTAGATGGTGCCACCAACCCTTGGGGTATTAAAGTTACTCGTATTGAGATCAAAGATGTTCAGCCACCAGCGGATCTAACCGCAGCCATGAACGCACAAATGAAAGCAGAGCGTAACAAGCGTGCCGACATTCTAGAAGCTGAAGGTGTACGTCAGGCTGAAATCCTTAAAGCAGAAGGTCATAAACAATCGGAGATCTTAAAAGCAGAAGGTGATAAACAAGCTGCTATTTTACAAGCCGAAGCTCGTGAGCGCGCTGCAGAAGCCGAAGCTCGTGCAACTAGCATGGTATCGGACGCAATTGCTCAAGGTGACATGCAAGCGGTAAATTACTTTATTGCACAAGGCTACACCGAAGCACTTAAATCTATCGGCCAAGCAGAAAATGGTAAAATTATTATGTTACCACTCGAAGCAACTGGCTTAATGGGCTCGGTTGCAGGTATCGCAGAAATGTTTACAGCAAGCAAAGACAGCGCTAACGATACCCAGCAACACCGTTCAAGCTAAGGGGGAAATATGATTGAGTTACTTGAACAAGCGAATTACTGGCACTGGCTAGCATTTGGCCTCGGGTTATTGCTACTGGAATTATTAGGTACTGCTGGCTACTTACTCTGGCTAGGGATCTCTGCCATGCTTGTTGGCTTAATCATCTCTTTGATGCCACTTAGCTGGCAAATGCAATGGATGTCTTTTGCAAGCTTCTCTCTGATCACAACTTGGCTATGGTGGCGATACCAGCACGGCAAAGATAAATCAGAAGACAAGAACCGTGTGTTAAACCAACGAGATCGCCAAATGATAGGCCAAACAACACGGTTAGAAGAAACCATTGAAAAAGGTAACTGCAGAATACAATTAGGTGACAGCTGTTGGTCAGCTCGCACCGACACAAAAATTGATGCCGGTACCTTAGTCGAAGTCGTGGATGTTGAGGGAATTATTCTTATCATCAAGCCTGTCTCCTAGGCTTAGCAATCAATAGCCACACCTCATAACATAGAGCACCATCGATTGGTGCTCTATTTCTTTGGATCGCAACACGATAAACCATTAATAATCGGACACTCAGCCCCCTCATCACCAGGGCAACTTTCCGCTAAAGAAAGTAAAGTCTGCTTCATTTCTGTAAGCTCTTTTATCTTAATGTCAATCTCAGCCACCTTATCTAAGGTTTTGCTTTTTACATCCGCACTGCGTCGGTTTGGATTTTTCGCGAGCATCAAGAGCCCTTGGCATTCATCTAAGCTAAACCCCACTAAACGGGAACGACGTATCAATACCAACTCATCAACGTGTTTATTACTGTATAATCGATAACCATTATTCCCACGCTTTGGCTCAGTAAGCAGCCCTTTTCCTTCATAAAAACGTATGGTTTTGGCTGTTAATCCAGTCAGTTTTGCGACTTCACTAATGTTCATTCTATCACCTAGATCTAAATCGGCTCATGATGACGAATGTATACCTTCCAGTAGCTAGAACGTCAATACACTTGTTATTCAGTCAAAAGCCCTTACAATCACAGCCCATCAACACCATTGGAATGACACCATGAACCGTAAAAAGAAAGTAAACCAGATTTTAAAAAAGCGCATGAAAAAAGCGAATGCGAAACTGCACAAGAGCAATAAGCCCCGTTACATCTCAAAGGCAGAACGTGCAAAAATGGAACTCGAAGCTCAGAATGCAGAGAATCAAGCCACTAGTGATGTAGCTCCTGCCCAAGAAACACCTTCAGAAGACAACGCATAATACCTCTACTCTGATCGCTTTATTCTCATTCCATTAGCTTTACTTAGCTCCTCGTGAATTAGACACTTGACCTTCCACTTGATGGAAGGTTTAGTATTCAATATTAGTGGCAGGTGGACTGCACTTTATTGACTTTTATCAGGAGGTAATTATGGACAATGGTATTGTGATCCCACTACAAAAAGTTCGTTGCATGGGGTGTGCAAAAAAAATATCCAACGCCCTTACCTCCCTAGATGGGGTTACAGAAGCCACCGTCGATACC
Organism: Vibrio sp. Of7-15; assembly: GCF_022347565.1. Classification (GTDB taxonomy): domain Bacteria; phylum Pseudomonadota; class Gammaproteobacteria; order Enterobacterales; family Vibrionaceae; genus NORP241. The sequence continues at coordinate 23,628 of NZ_JAKRGH010000002.1, read as the reverse complement.
AACACTGCAACAATATCTGGCAACTTCTTACTGACAGATGCGTTTAATGCCATTGAAGAACTAGGCTACCAAGCCGGAGAGACACATCACTTGCCTCTTGCAGGCTTAAGCTGTGGCCGATGCGTAGCGAAAGTAGAAGCTGCATTAGCCAAACAAAGTACAATCACCAGCCACCAAGTAGAAAAACATCAACTTAGTGTGCAAGGTACCATCAGCAAGAGTGAACTCGTTGCTCTGATTGAGAAACTTGGCTATCAAGTTCCAGAAACCACCAACTACACTCTGTACCTTACTGGCTTATCTTGCCAAAAGTGCGTAGAAAAGCTGAATGCTGCTTTAGATGCGGAATCATGCATCTCTCACTACGACACTTCAAAAGAACAAGCAATCATCACGACCACCAGCTCCAGTGAAGATATCATTGAGCTTATTGAATCATTAGGCTTTGGTGCAACGACGCTGCCCCCAATATCTGAGCCAGAAACTGAGCAGCCAACTGTACAGGCAAACACACCACTTACCGAAGAAGCAGTCGCCACAGAAACCGAGAGCATTCAGCTAATCCTTTCAGGGATCACCTGTGCTAGCTGTGTTGCTTCTGTTGAAAAAGCACTTTTTTCTGTTGAGCATGTACAATCGGCAAGAGTTAACCTTGCGGAAAGAACCGCATTAGTATCAGGGCAAGCCAGCGCACACGATCTTATCAAAGCCGTCGAGGATGCAGGATATGGCGCTCAAGTAAGTCTGAGTGAGCATCAGCGTCGTGAACAACAAAAAGCGCAGCAGCAAGGGCAATATGCAAGCCATAAGAAAAACACTTTCCTAGCCTTACTGCTTGGTGCTCCCCTAATGTTATGGGGCTTAGCTGGGGGGAGCATGATGATCCAATCCCCACAAGATCAAATAGGCTGGGGTATCGTCGGTATTCTTTGTCTTGCTCTGCTCTGCACCGCTGGGCGTCATTTTTATGTAAATGCATGGAAAGCGTTTACTCACCATCGCGCTAGTATGGATACTCTTGTTGCCCTAGGTACAGGCTCTGCTTGGTTATATTCCATGCTCGTGCTTCTTGCCCCCACCCTGTTTCCTGTAGAAGCTCGGCATGTGTATTTTGAAGCCAGTGCAATGATTTTGGGGTTAATCACTTTGGGTCACGCCATTGAAACCAAAGCCCGTAGCCGCACGTCTCAAGCATTAGAGAAGCTCCTCGATTTACAACCACAAACCGCCATTGTTTTAATCAACGGAGAAGAAAAAGAACTTCCTCTTGAAGAGGTTAAAGCGGGTATGTCATTACGCTTAAAGCCAGGCAGCAAAATTCCCGTCGATGGCACCATCACCCAAGGGCAAAGCTACATTGATGAGTCCATGCTAACAGGCGAACCTATTCCCGCTTTAAAACAGGTGGGAGATACTGTCAATGCTGGCACCATCAACCAACAAGGCAGCTTAACATTTACGGCTGATAACATCGGCGAAAACACCATGCTGGCCCGTATCATTACTATGGTAAGGCAAGCTCAAAGCAGCAAACCTGCACTGGCAAAATTAGCCGATAAAGTCTCTGCCATTTTTGTTCCAGTGGTCATGATCATCGCCGTCTTGTCTGCCTTAGTTTGGTACAACATTGGTCCTGAACCGACTCTCATTTATATGCTTATCGCAGCAACTACCGTGTTGATCATTGCCTGCCCATGTGCGCTTGGGCTAGCAACTCCGATGTCGGTAACTGTAGGAGTAGGTAAAGCCGCAGAGCTTGGGTTATTAATTAAAGATGCGGATGTCCTTCAACAAGCCAGCCACATTGATACCATTGTTCTCGATAAAACGGGCACCCTTACCCAAGGCAAGCCCTCAGTACAACAGCTGATTACGTACTCAAATGTAAAAGAGTCAGATCTAATCCAACTCAGTGCCAGCGCAGAAACCAGCTCAGAGCACCCACTCGCTAAAGCAATTGTAAATTATGCCCAACAACACACCGTTGATTTACTTGCTAACAGTGATTTCAAAGCACATTTAGGATTAGGAGCCCAGGCAACGATTAACCATCAGAATATAGCTATTGGTAACTCTGCGTTCATGGAGCAGCTGGCGATCGATATCACTGAAGCACAAGCCGATCTAAATGCAGCCTCAAACAATGCAATGACACCACTTATCGTTGCGATTAACCATAAATTAGCAGGGCTATTTTTGGTCAGTGATCCCCTACGTGAAGATTCAAAGCACGCCGTTAAACAATTACAAAAACAAGGCCTGAACGTTGTCATGTTAACCGGAGATACCCAAGCAACAGCTAACGCCATCGCCACACAGCTAGGGATCACAGAAGTTATCGCTCAAGTTTTACCTGATGGTAAAGCCGCCCAAATTGAACAGCTTCAACAACAAGGAAAAAAAGTGGCCATGGTAGGTGATGGTATCAACGATGCACCTGCACTCGCACAAGCAGATGTGGGGATCGCAATGGGCAGTGGCAGCGACGTTGCCATTGAAAGTGCCCAAATAACATTGATCCGCCATTCTTTAGTCACAGTAACGGATGCCATTGAATTGTCTAAAGCAACATTAAAGAACATGAAACAAAATTTATTTGGGGCCTTTATTTATAACGTGCTGGGTATTCCCATTGCCGCAGGCATACTCTACCCGCTTACTGGTTCGTTATTAAGCCCTGTCGTTGCTGGAGCTGCGATGGCGCTGTCATCCATTACCGTCGTCTCCAATGCAAACCGCTTAAGACTCTTTCAACCGACTTCAGCAAACCACTCAGAGGAATAAACCATGGTAAATCTTATTGGCCTGATATTAATTATTGCCATCGTATATTGGTTCTGGGTGATACCAAATTCAAAAAACAAATAGGGATCACTTCCATGAAACTATCAAAATTCCTGATCACTGGTGCAGCTTTTTTTTCTGCCTCTGCTTTTGCAACAGAAGTGCTAACTTATAAATCACCGTACTGTGGCTGCTGCACTGAATGGGTAGAGCATATGGAAGACGCAGGTTTTACCGTTAAAGTTGAAAACCATGAAAACATGAACCCAATTAAACAAAAGCTTGGATTAACCCCACAATTGGCTTCTTGCCATACTGCGGTCATTGATGGCTATGTTTTTGAAGGGCATATACCCGCAAAAGACATCAAACGCTTTCTTACTGAAAAACCGAGCTTAGCTGGCTTAGCAGTCCCTGGTATGCCAATGGGCTCACCGGGCATGGAATATGGAAATGAAAAAGATCCGTACCACGTGATCGGGTTTACCAAAAATGGCATGACCACGGTTTATAACAGCTACAATCAATAATTATGCAAAAACAGTTTTGAATAACGTTCAATTCCGGGCAATATAGTAAACACTGTAATTGCTCGGAAATGAATCCAATGAATCGATGGTTAGTGAGCTTACTGCTCCCTCTTGTCAGCTTTTTTAGTGTTTCAGCGCCGCTAGCCTGGCAAGCTGAAAAAGCGGGGCTCAGCTATACAATTTTAGGCTCTATTCATGCAGGTAAACAAAGCTTTTACCCTCTACCTTCCCCTATAACCAACGCCTTTAAAAACAGCCAAGGGCTTATTGTTGAAGCAGATATCCAGCAGCCTTTTAATCTAGACTTAGGCTCCGATTACAAAACAACCCAAGATTACCTCTCTCAAGCTCAGTCAAAACAGCTCATCAAAATCACTAATGAGCTAGCATTACCCTACGACGCCCTTATTCAAGCACCACCTTGGATGACTGCTGTTACCTTGCAAATGGGACAAGCAACCAATGCAGGATTAACACCACAACTTGGCATTGATAACCACTTTCTAACCCAAGCTCACCAGAAAAAGTTACCTGTCTATGAATTGGAAGGAATGGAAACACAAATCCAACTGCTTAAATCCCTAAAAAATGATGGGTATGAACTATTAAAACCCACCATAGAAGAATGGGAAGCCGCCAATAGTGAAATGCAATGCTTAGTAGAATCTTGGTTTTACGGTGATACCCAGAAACTCGAAAGTATCTTAACTTCAAGTCAACTTAGCGATGAATTTAATGAAGCACTGCTGGTTAAGCGCAATCAAGAATGGGCTAAGATCTTAGGAGAAAACGAGTTTGAGCTTCCAAAAGGCCACTACTTTGCTGTAGTGGGTGCATTACACTTAGTAGGTAGTGATAATGTGCTAGAGCTGTTAACACAACAAGGGTTCACGATAAAACCACTCACCCAAGGTAAAAAAGCCTTATGCCCAGACCTATTTTCATCACGCTCCTAAACAAATAAGTTTGGAGCTAAAATCAAAGCACTAGATACAACAAAGCCTCGTCCTAAGACGAGGCTTCTAAATAGTGGTCGGTGAAGAGGGATTCGAACCCCCGACCCTCTGGTCCCAAACCAGATGCGCTACCAAGCTGCGCTATTCACCGACTGTGTTGTTACTTCATTTTATACTTTCTGCTTTTAAAGAGAAAGTGGTCGGTGAAGAGGGATTCGAACCCCCGACCCTCTGGTCCCAAACCAGATGCGCTACCAAGCTGCGCTATTCACCGACTGTGTTATTACTTCATTTTACACTTTCTGCTTTCAAAGAGAAAGTGGTCGGTGAAGAGGGATTCGAACCCCCGACCCTCTGGTCCCAAACCAGATGCGCTACCAAGCTGCGCTATTCACCGACTGTATGAAACTAATATTGCTAGAAGCTATTGCCCTTAGCGGACGCTTATAATACTCAGCCCAAATAAATTCACAAGTCTTAATTACTCTTTTTAAAGAATTTCCGTTCTTTTGCCTATAAGTTCACCACTTCTATATAGGATGTGATCTGAATCTCACCATTTTCAACATATTGTCAACATAAGAAGCGCGATTGATCCAGATCAGAACCATCACTTCGTAACATGAGTAACCTCTAGTTATCGTAAAACTTTATAGGTAAACATATTATGGATTTCTGGTTAGATCTCTTATTTGGTAACGCGGTAGGACTCTCATCCATGCTTGTTATTTTTGGCGCGCTTGGATTAATGTTGTTTTATGGCGGTTTCTTTATCTATAAAGTCATCACGGCAAAATCTCCTCACTAGAGCCCTTGCAGATTAGTTTTGCACCAGAGTCAATTCGTTCCTGACTCTGGTTTTTTTCATTTTCTCCCTTCATATTTTCGCTTCCTTTCTCAAAAATAGTTAAAAAACTTAATTTCCATCCGGAACATTTCTATAATACTGGCCATCATCCCGCTTATTTATTGTTGTTTCCTATGCCAAATAGTGATGATTTCAGCCTTTTTCAAAAAATGATGGAAGACGTTAAGCCATTAACGCAAGACACCACACTTCCAACTCCTACTAAACATAAAGCCACTGAAGCTCAATTAGCACGTAGAATTGCAGCGCAAAGCTTAAATCACAATGATCCAGATTACTTATCCATTGAGCATGCACCCATGGTCAAGCCTGATGATGTCATTGAATTCAAACGAGACGGTGTGCAAGAAGGCGTCTATAAAAAGCTCCGATTGGGCAAATATGACATTCAAGCTCGACTGGATTTGAACAGAAAGACGGTAAAAGAAGCCCGAGACGAGTTACTGAGCTTTTTAAGAAAATGCCAAGCCATGGATGTCCGTACCGTTGTTATCGCTCATGGACGCGCGGCACATTCCACGCGCCCAGCCTTACTAAAAAGTTTTGTCGCCCACTGGTTAGAGCACATTCAAGAAGTCATGTGTTTTCACTCAGCTCAACGCTTTCATGGTGGCACTGGCGCTTTGTACGTCATGCTTAAGAAAAGCCCAGCAAAGAAATTAGAAAACAGAGAGATACACCAAAAGCGCTCGTCTTAATGCCGTTTTTCAGCCCTCTCTCTTACTTAAAGAGAAAACACATAGCCTAGCCGAAAAAATGCAATAGCTGGGCTATCTTGGCCTGAAATACTATTTTCCATGATGTATGACACATCGGCGTGAAAGTTTTTAGTAAAATGAACGGTTAATGAAGGAAGAATAAACATTTGGGTATCACGACGATAAGAGACTTCATAATCATTGCCAGTGATACGAAAAGAACGGTAAGTACGATTGATTAACCCGGAATTTAAAGAAAAATCTAAGCCATAAATACTCGACCACCGCCAACGGTATTTGTAGCCAACACTCAATACGTGCATTGGGTGAGTAAAGCTGTCTTTCATGTAAAAATATCCCGTAGAAATACGGTGATGCCCCCCTTCAGACAACTGTTGATTATATTCAATACCCAAACCTTGGTGATTTTCGTTATAGCCCTCTCGCTCGTACACGTTATGCGGACCTGCCGCTTTAAAATGATGAGACCAACCACCAAACTTCACACTGATGTCTTTTTCAACTTTTTCTTCTGCAAAAGAAAAACCAGACAGTAACACAGTGAAAATTAAGACAAGAATCCGTTTGTCTACCATAAGCTTTCTCCTTAATGAAGCCAGCACTGTTCCTCTATTAACGGTAGACAAAATAAAAAAAAGCACCAAATATTAATCTTGGTGCTTATGAAAAAACCTTACTGCTATCCCACTACATCACGGATAATTGCCATACAACTCGAAGCGCTAACAAAATAAGCACAACACCCGATAATTTATCGATCCAAATGGCATTACTTTTTAGTCTTTCCAATACCTTCGGGTTAGACAGTATAAATGCAATCAAGGTATACCATAAACCATCAACCAACAAAGGAGTTGCCACAATAATCGCTTGGCTTGTCAGCCCTGTGCCAACAGCAACAAACTGGCTAAACAAAGCTACGAAGAATAACGCAAGTTTCGGGTTTAATAACGAAATCATTGCACCATCACGTGCCGCCTCACTAAAGGTACTGGATTTCCCTGCTGCCAATTTAGCCGCAATGCCCCCTTTAGAACGCAGTGCATTCACACCTAGCCACGCAAGGTAAGCTGCCCCCAATAAGGCAATGACTTTAAAGGCAACCGGAAACTGCTCTAACAATACCGCCAAGCCCAGAATCGTTAGTAACGCATAAAAACCCACACCTAATGCGTGTGCCCATGCCGTCGTTAAACCATGGCTTCTTCCACCACCTAATGTGTGCTTTACGACTACCGCTAAACTCGGCCCCGGTGACATTGCACCTAATAAACAAACGGTTAATAGCGATAACCAAATTCCCAATTCCATTGATGTTTCTCATGATTAATGACGTTATCGCCACAGTAACAACAGAAGGTGATGATTTGAAATTATCAATTATCATACAAGCTATGACTTATAGGAATAGCCAATAGAAAACGAAGAGCTTCTTATCACCCCCATCACTTGCTCTCGGAACCAACGGTGACTAGGATCTGTGTGGTATTTGGGATGCCAAATCAACCAATACTTATAAGTGGGCGCTTTCATTGGCAAGGGCTTATAAACCACATCAAAAAATGACGTCATGGTCACTGCTATGTGCTCAGGGATGATCAACAACATTTCACTAGAGGCGACAGTGGTGAGTGCCGATGTAAAAAATGGCACATTGAACTGCACATTACGCTTTAAGCCCAAAGAAGAAAGCTCTTTATCAAAAAAGCTGTCTTTATCACCGCCGCCACTGACGGAAGCAAAAGGGAACCCCAACAATTCAGGCAACGTCAGCGATGCGTTTTCCGCTAACGGGTGATGAGCACTCATGACACAACAAGGCTGATCGCTCCCCATCAACTGGCCATGTAATCCCGCAGGCACATCCGGTAACATGGTCGACACCAACTCGACGTCTAATTCGGCTAGGAGCTCTAATTTCTCTGGTGACCAAAGCTGGTAATTAATGGCTAAATTTGGTGCTTTATCAACCAACTCGCTAACAATCTCAGGCAATAAAAATTGAGCCACATAATCTGACGACGCCAGTGTGTATGTGCCCGTTAATTTGCTTGGCGAGAATTCCATGGGTTCAATAAAATGTTGAATTTGCCCCAGTAACACATCCAATTCCGCTAACAGCGTTTTTGCCCTTGGCGTCATCAATAAGGTATTACCTTCACGCACCAAAAGGGGATCATCAAAACACTCCCGCAATTGAGCAAGCTGCTTACTCACCGCCGACTGTGTAATATTCAATTCGTTTGCCGCCTGACTTACGTGGCAGCAACGGAGTAACACTTGCAAAGTCACCAGTAAATTTAAATTCAAGCTCGATAAAGAGTGATTCATTCGATGGCCTATTCACCCTAGACTCAGATTATTTAGCAATAACAGCAAACTGGCCGCGAGTCAGACCTGCTAAATCTTGAGGTGATAGCTCGATCTCTAACCCTCTTCGGCCTGCACTCACAAAAATAGATTCAAACTGCTGTGCGGAATCATCAATAAAAGTCGGCAGCGCTTTCTTCTGACCAAGAGGACTGATGCCACCCACAACATACCCTGTCGTTTTTTCAGCAATACTCGGATCCGCCATTTCAGACTTTTTGGCTTTTGCTGCTTTTGCGATGGCTTTTAAGTCCAGCATATTGGCCACAGGCACAACGGCTACGCCCAACTTTTTCGGATCACCATTCATGGAAAATAAAAGTGTTTTAAATACTTGCTGAGGATTTTGACCTAATACAGCAACCGCTTCTGTACCGTAACTTTCAACACTAGGATCATGATGATACTGATGGACGCTATGTTTTATTTTCTTCTTCTTGGCTAAATTGATGGCAGGTGTCATTGGATCTTCTTCTTCGTTTTATTTCGAAATAACAAGTTACTACAAGCTAAGGCAAAGACCAACTCACACGCCCCCTTCGTCAAATAAAAAAGCCAATAAAAAACGGCGCTGATTAAGCGCCGTTGTCATACTGAATCACTTGCTACTATTCAGATTATTTGTAAACCATCTCACCTTTTGGTGCGTATGCGTTTACATCAATTGGGCTGTTCACTTCTAGGTACTCTTTAAGAACCTCAGCGTCAACAAAACCTGTGTTCACGTAACCAGGGTGACCTGTTAATTTAGGGTAACCGTCGCCACCAGCAGCGTTGAAGCTTGGTACAGTGAAGCGGTAAGTCTTGTTGGTATCCAGCGCTTTACCACCAACTTTAACATTGCTTACTTTACCGTTAGCAACAGTCATTGAAATACCAGCAAACTGTGCATAGGCACCTGAATCAATCGGCTTAGTTGCAACCACGTTTAGGTAATCCATCACTTCAGCACCAGTCATGTCTGTGTAAGTAAGGATATTGCCAAATGGTTGTACTTTCAGAACGTCTTTGTAAGTAATGTCGCCAGCGGCAATTGAATCACGTACACCACCAGAGTTCATTACAGCGAAGTCAGCTTTAGCACGCTCCATATGAGAAGTTGCAATTAAACGGCCTAAGTTAGTCTGCTTGAAACGAACAACGTTACGATCGCCTTCCAGTTTGCCGTTGCTTTCAGAGATCTTAAAGTTAAGCTGCGCTTGGCCTTTTTCTTGGTAAGGCGTTAAGAAATCAAGAACCGCTTGGTCTTGTGCAATCTCATCTTGGATGAATACACGTTTTTTCTCACCGTTAACTTTAATCTTTTTCTTCAGGTTAACTGGGATTAAATCGTAGCTTACTAGCTCTAGCTCACCGTTACGGAATTCGTAGTCAGCTTTACCAACATACTTACCCCATTCGTGCGCTTGAACTAACCAAGTGCCGTTTTGGAAATCTGGCTTACACTCATCACCTGGCTTGAAGTTTTTCTTAACTAGGTTCGGGCCTTCCATACACACAGGCTCTTGAGAGTGACCACCAATGATCATGTCTAGGTCGCCTTCATCTAAGTAACGAGCAAGAGCCACATCACCAGGAGCATTCACGCCACGGTTACCATTTTCATAATGTCCCATGTGAGTCGCAGCAAAGATTAAGTCAGGCTTTTCCGTTTCACGTAACTCAGCAATCACTTTTTTCGCTTCCGCTTTAGGGTCACGGAAATCGATGCCACCGATGTATTCTGGGTTACCGATTTTTGCTGTATCTTCAGTTGTTAGACCGATAACCGCAATTTTAATGCCTTGCTTATTGAAGATCTGGTAAGGCTGGAACATACGCTCACCAGTTTTCTTATCGTAGATATTTGCAGAAAGCATTGGGAAGTTTGCCCAATCTTGCTGTTTAGCTAGAACTTCAAGCGGATTATCGAATTCATGGTTACCTAGAGCCATTGCATCGTAACCTAGCAGATTCATGCCTTTAAAATCTGGTTCTGCATCTTGTAGATCAGACTCAGGAACGCCAGTGTTGATATCACCACCAGACAGAAGCAACACACTACCACCTTCTGCACGGACTTCTGTACGAAGCTCATCAAGCAACGTTTTGCGCGCAGCCATGCCGTACTCACCGTATTTGTTCTGCCAGAAGCGACCATGGTGGTCATTAGTGTGAAGTACCGTTAATTTGTAGGTCGTATCTTGCTCCCACGTAGGCTCAGCAGGTTGAGATGCACAACCAGCAAGAGTCGCAATTAACGCAGCACTAACAGCGGCTTTAACGGATAAGCGTTCCTTCATTTTTATCACCTTGTCTTAAAATATTTCGAGGGAGGTCAAGCTACGGCGAGGCCGTTGAACTAGCACTAATCATTGAGCTAATCCCCTGCGTAGCGTTGAAAACATGAGGAAGTTTAAAAGAAATATATGACACAATCATATGACTTTCATGAATCTGCTGGTTAGATCACCTTTACAACAGGCTTGGTGTGCAAGTTTTCCTCGCATTGAACACGATTAAACCAGATAGATCACAAGCAAACGTTTACTCTCGTCATTTAGGCTTACATTTTGAAACACTAATTCCGTTTTTCACTTTTTATAGACTATTCAGGCTATTTATACGTGCAATTAAACAGCACTATTCATAGAATACTCACCCCTCTGACTCTATCACCAAAAAGCTGCTATGAAATTGACCTTAAAACAAAAACTGATCGGCGCCAGTTTGCTCGCCGTCATCATTACTGCTTCCATTCTCACTTGGCTATCATCAAGCCAGTTATTTCAACAAACTCGAAATGGAGTGTATGCCAGAGCAGAAAGTATGGCATCATCAGCAACAGTCGGCATATCAGGCTGGATAGGCATACGATCTCAAATTGCTCACGCAACTGGTGATTACAGCAAAGAAGAAGACATCGTTTCTTACTTGCAGCTAGCCCGCAAGTCGGGTGGTTTTGATGATGTTTTCTTAGGTACTCCACAGGGTGAAATGTACCGATCTCATCCTGAACGTAACCGTGCCGATTACGATCCTCGTCAGCGCCCTTGGTATAAAGAAGCACTCAGTGCTGGTAAACAAATCATTACTTCTGCCTACCAAGATGCCATTACTAATTCTCTATTGGTAACCATTGCGGAACCAGTTTATAAAAATGGCCAGCTTGTAGGTGTCATTGGTGCGGATGTACTTATCGATCAACTCATCAGTGATGTGATCAGCTTAGATGCAGGTAAAGACGCCATTACTACCCTGATTGATGGTGATGGAACTTTCCTCGCACACCCTGACTCTTCTCTGCTCTTAGAGCCAGTTAGCCGCTACTCAAATGACCTAACACCACAACGTATCAAACAAGCTATTCAGCAAAAACGCATCGAAGTATTTACGATTAATGGGGTGGAAAAGTTAGTATATTTTGCCAATGTGCCAAACACTAACTGGATCTTCGCCGTTGAGATGACCAAGCGTACTGAGGAAGCGGCACACCGTGCTCTACTAAAAGAAGAACTCCTCATTAGTGCTGGTTTAACTGCCTTGATAGCCGTTGCTCTGACCCTTCTGGTTAACTTCTTATTTAAAGATCTACTGCGCGTATCAAAAGCATTAGAAGAGATCGCCACAGGTGAAGGTGATTTAACCCAGCGCCTTGAACCACACAGTGACGATGAAGTGGGCCAATTGGCTATCAATTTCAACCAGTTTGTTGGCAACATGCATGCAATGGTGTGCCGCTTACGTGACATTTCACAAACTTTGGCGACTCAGGCAACAGCCACAGCGCAGGGTGCAGAAGAGCGTAACCAACGCATCCAACATCAAATGGATGAAATCAACATGGTAGCGACTGCAATTAATGAGATGGCAGCAGCAACTCAAGAGATCGCAGGTAATGCAGATAATACCGCAGGCACTGCCGAGCAAACCGTTACCGTATCTAATCACGGTGCTCAGCAAGTACACCAAAGCCAAGCGTCTATCGGTAATCTAGCCACTGAAGTTGAAACCGCTACAACGGTGATTACAGAGTTACATACCAATGCGCAAAGCATTAATACTATTCTTTCTACTATTCAAAACATTGCTGAGCAAACTAACCTATTAGCACTTAATGCAGCCATTGAAGCAGCCCGTGCAGGTGAGCAAGGCCGTGGTTTTGCCGTAGTTGCCGATGAAGTGCGCGTTCTTAGCCAACGTACTCATGCCTCTACTCAAGAGATTCAACAAATGATTGAAGGCTTACAAGGTACAACCCAAAAAGCCGTTGGTATTATGGAAGACAGCCGCCACCTTGCTGATACCAGCGTCAGTGATGCTCAATCCGCTTCTGCCAGCCTTGAGCAGATCACAGCGTCAGTTAATCAAATTAATGATATGGCCACTCAGATTGCTGCCGCAGCAGAAGAGCAATCTTCTGTAACCGCAGAAATCACACGTAATACTGAAGCGGTGCGTGATGTTTCGAATGAATTAACCGACGAGACTCAGCAAGCTGCGGTACAGGCGGGTCAGCTGTCTGAACTCTCTGAAGAGTTAAAACAAGAAATTAATCGCTTTAAACTTTAAGCTACCATGAAATAGCACGTACTAAAAAGGGCTGCCGATGATGGCAGCCCTTTTTCATTTCATGCAAGGAGCAATCAACGCCCTATGACTATTCGCGCCTATTTGATTTCGATATGCTCAAAACCTTTGATCACATCATCCAATGCTTTCATTTGCGTTAAGAATGGCTCTAGCTTGTCCAACGGTAATGCTGATGGGCCATCACACAGTGCTTTGTCTGGGTTTGGATGCGCTTCAATAAACAAGCCTGCGATGCCTGTTGCAAGACCAGCTTTAGCAAGCTCTACTGTTTGCTCACGGCGACCACCAGAAGCAGCACCACTTGGATCGCGATTTTGCAGAGCATGGGTCACATCAAAAATGATTGGGCTGCCGTTTGATGCTTTTTTCATGACGCCAAAACCTAGCATATCAACCACTAAATTGTCGTAACCCATACAGGTACCACGTTCACAAAGAATGATATTTTCATTACCACACTCTGCAAACTTATCAACGATGTTCCCCACTTGGCCTGGGCTCATGAACTGTGGTTTTTTCACATTAATCACAGAACCTGTTTTTGCCATGGCTTCTACTAAGTCGGTTTGGCGAGCTAGGAAAGCAGGAAGTTGAATCACATCAACCACATCAGAAACTGGCTTAGCTTGCTCAATTTCGTGGATATCCGTAATAATTTTCACGCCAAATGTGTCTTTTAGCTCTTGGAAGATCTTTAAACCTTCTTCCATACCAGGGCCACGGTAAGAGTGCACAGATGAACGATTTGCTTTATCAAAAGAAGCTTTAAATACGTAAGGAATACCAAGCTTGTTGGTCACTTCTACGTAATGCTCACAGATTTGCATCGCAAGATCACGAGACTCTAATACGTTCATACCAGCGAATAAGACAAATGGCTTATCGTTGGCTACATCGATATCACCAACTTTAACTGTTTTTTGTTCTATCATTTTTATCACTCTTCTATTTAGTGAAGCGTTGTTGGTCGCTCATTTAAAGCTTTGACTTGTGCTTTTAATAATTCCGCGGCAGGGTCTTCCGGGCAGTTTTCAATAAAAAACTCATAGTCGCTTGCCGCAATCTGATGGCACTCTAACTGCTGATAAATAAAACCGCGATCGCGAATTTCGTAAGGATCGTCCGGCGAGAACGTCAATGCCAAATCCGTACAGCGCAATGCTAAAGAATAGTGCTCTTCTCGCAGCAAAGCACTTTTGATCACCGCGAGCCAGCGACCAATAATGGTCGGATTATCCGATACCGCTAAATGCTCAGGTTTAAGCGTCGCCAATGGTCCATCTTGCCCAATCAGCCACGCTTGTAAGGTGCTTTTTCCGACAAATTCGCCATTAAACGGATTTAAATACAGTGCCTCTTCTCCTGGCCAGTCCACTCGTAAAATAAACTGAGTTGGAAAACTCACACCCGATACAGGTAAATCAAGTTTATGAGCCAGAAATAATAAAATAGCCCCTAGACTCACAGGGCTTCCAGTACGACGTTCAATTACTTTATCAACGAAGACATTAGACGATGAGAAGTACTGCTCTTCATCCCCTTTAAATTCCCACTCGTTATAAAATAAACGCAATAACGCATCAAATCGTTGTTTTGGCTCACGTTCACTGATCAGCGCTAATTCAGCTTCTTCTACTAATTTATCTAGCTTAAGTTCAGCCCACTTAACGGATGTTGAAGGGTTAATGGCCGCATTTAATGCCAATGCACCTTCAACTAACTCCATATTATCTAAATCTTCATCAAAGAAATGAAACATGGTTACCCCAAGAATGTTGGAACTTTAGTAACGGCCAATTTCGCTGCAACCATTAGCCAACCTAACGCACCTAAAAAAGCGAACGTTTTAAATACTTTGTTTTTGCCATAATGCAAGGTAACAAACCCTAGAGCAATGTAGACCATAACACAGGTAAGCTTTTCAGTTAGCCATAACCCCGCAGGTGTAAATGGCGTAAAACCCGTAATCAGCACCAAGCCTATACCCGTGGCCAGTAAAACGGTATCTACCATGTGTGGCATTTTTTTCAGCAACGGTTTTTCTAACATTGGTGATGCACGCATGACCAATATATAACGGAAAACAAATAACGATATGCTTAAGACAATCGATAATAAATGAATGTGCTTCACTGCAGCGTACATAGTTCCTCTCTTAAGTCCAACAGCCTAACGTCACCCGATCATTACCGGCGTAGTCTTGGGCTGTACTTACTTGGTCATAGCCAAGTTTTATTAAAATATCTCTGACAGCTGGGCCTTGCTCAAAGCCATGCTCCATTAACAGCCAGCCACCAGCTTGTAGAAATTCTCTTGCGTGTTCACTGATGTAATCCAGATCCGCTAGCCCCTTGTTAGGCGCAACCAGTGCCGAGGCGGGTTCAAAACGCACATCACCTTGGGATAAGTGAGGATCCGTTTCATCAATATAAGGGGGATTACTGACGATCACGGCAAACTTATGATCATCGGCAATAGGTTCAAACCAGCTACCCGCTTGAAAGTGGGCATTTGCAATTTGTAAACGCGCAGCATTTTCCGTCGCCAGCGCTTTTGCCTCTTCTCGGATATCAACGCCCATGACATTTAAAGTTGGGCATTCAGAAGCAATCGCCAAAGCAATAGCACCTGTTCCCGTTCCTAAGTCCAAAACATCGCCTGATACTACCGACAATTTATCAAGCGCAAGCTCAACCAGTCGTTCAGTATCAGGACGAGGGATTAACGTGGATGGGGAAACTTTTAACGAAAGAGACCAAAACTCTCGCTCACCTAAAATGTAAGCAACAGGTTCTCCTTGTAAACGACGAGCTAATACCTTTTCAAAAAGATCTATTTGTTCAGGCTCTGGTATTTTTTCAGGCCAAGTTAACAAGTAGCTACGTGGTTTATCTAAGGCATGACACAACAAAACAGCAGCATCAAGTTGGGGAGATTCACTCCCCGACTCGCTAAGACGTTCCATTGCATTCTGTAATAAATCTTGAATGCAATGGTTCATTAGTTTTGCTCAGAAAGCGCCGCTAGCTGATCCGCTTGGTGTTCCTGAATCACAGGCTCAACTAAGCAGTCCAGATCCCCTTCCATCACTTCATTTAAGCGATACACGGTTAGGTTGATGCGGTGGTCTGAAACGCGCCCCTGAGGGTAGTTGTAAGTACGAATACGGTCTGAACGGTCACCAGAGCCCAGTAGGTTACGACGAGTATCAGACTCAGCCGCGGCACGTCGCTCTTCTTCCGCTTTAATAATACGAGCCGCAAGAACCGCCATCGCTTTGGCTTTGTTCTTATGCTGTGAACGCTCATCCTGACACTCTACCACCGTGCCTGTTGGGATGTGCGTAATACGAATAGCAGAATCAGTGGTGTTTACGTGCTGACCACCTGCGCCCGAGGCACGGAACGTATCAATTTTTAGATCGCTGGCTTTAATTTCTGGGATTTCCGCTTCTGGAATTTCTGCCATTACCGCTAATGTACACGCCGATGTATGAACACGACCTTGTGATTCAGTCGCTGGTACACGTTGAACACGGTGACCACCAGATTCAAACTTCAGTACACCATAAGCACCTTCACCAGTTACTTTTGCGATCATTTCTTTATAACCGCCTTGCTCTGAGTTATTTGCACTCATCACTTCAATACGCCAACCGCGCTTTTCTGCGTATTTGCTGTACATACGGAACAAATCACCCGCAAAAATACCAGCCTCATCACCACCAGCACCAGCACGAATCTCTAGGAAACAGTTACGTTCATCATTCGGATCTTTAGGTAGCAACAGAACTTGAAGCTCTTCATTTAGGTTTTCAATGGCTTCTTTTGCTTCTTTTACTTCTTCTTGCGCCATTTCACGCATTTCTGGATCGTCTTCATTGGCCATTTCCTGAGCCGCTTCCAGATCTTCTTGTGCTTGCTGATACGCTTGGAAGCAATTTGTCACTTCTTCCAGCTGGGAGTACTCACGTGAAAGAGCACGGAATTTGTCTTGATCGCCAATAATTTCAGGATCGCCAAGTAAATGCTGAACTTCTTCGTAACGCTCAACAAGCGCTTCTAACTTAATTCGAATCGATGGTTTCATAGGTGTTTTTAAGACTTGTATTTAATTATCTAATCCAATGCTAGCACGGATCACTGATAGTTTTTCAGGTTCCCCATTTTTCGCCGCTTGTTGCATGGCATGAGTTGGGGCATGTATTAATTTGTTGGTTAGCTTGTTGCTCAGCTCAAGCAGTACTTTCTCTGGCGCAACACCAGCAGATAAAGCCTGAAGGCTACGATTGAGCAACTCAGTTCGTACATTATTTGACTGTTCGCGATACTGACGAATGCTATCAACCGCTTGCAAAGAACGAAGCCAGCTCATAAACGCAGCACTTTCTTCACTGACAATGGCTTCCGCTTGGATAGCCTCAACTTTTCGTTGTTCTATATTACGATCAATAATGTTTTGCAGATCATCAACGCTATAAAGATAGGCATCACTTAATTCACCGACCTCATTTTCAATATCACGAGGAACGGCAATATCAATCAATAACATGGGTTGATGTTTACGGGCCTTTAACGCGCTTTCTACCATGCCTTTGCCTATTATTGGTAACGGACTTGCGGTGGAGCTGATCACTATATCTGCTCGTGGTAAATGTTCAGGAATTTCTTCCAAGCTGATCACTTCTGCACCAAACTGTTCTGCTAAGCCTTGAGCTCGTTCTCTAGTTCGGTTAGCCACAATCAGATTTGAGCTACCATTGTCTACTAAGTGTTTCGCAACCAGTTCAATGGTTTCTCCTGCGCCTACCAATAAAACAGTCGCATCCGCCATAGACTCAAAGATCTGTTTTGCTAATGTACAAGCGGCATACGCGACCGAAACGGCATTACCACCAATGTCCGTTTCAGTACGGACTCGCTTAGCAACCGAAAAGGCTTTTTGAAATAACTTCTCAACCGTACCATCAACCGCATCGTGCTCACGTGCTGACGCATAAGATTGTTTTACTTGCCCTAAGATTTGTGGCTCACCGAGAACCAAAGAGTCTAACCCACAAGAGACACGCATCAGATGTTTCACCGCCGCTTGCTCTTCATAAGTGTACAGACTAGGCATTAGCTCTTCCGCCGAAACATGGTGAAATGCTGTTAACCAATCAACCACGGTTCCTGTTCCAGCCCCAACTACATCACAATAGATCTCAGTGCGGTTGCAGGTTGAGATGATCACACCACTTTGAATATTGGCATCTCGATTGAGTTCCTCTAACGCACTGGTGAGTTTCTCAGGAGAGAAAGCCACTTTTTCACGAAGATCAACTGAAGCTGTATTGTGATTTATTCCGATTGCAAGCAAGGACATTGAAAGGCGTTACCAGGATCATACATAAACAATTAAGACCCGAAGTTTACTTTATGCTCCCAAGTAATGAAAGCCGATAGCCGTTATGTTTTGATCCACTCCTCGTTGACAAGCCTATAAAATAGCGAAAAACCGGCAATTATTGAGAAAGATTTACGTTCAATGGAAAAACTTGCACTCTAGCGCCGCTTTTGTGACGATCAAGCCATCAAATTGAACGTAAATAGGCATCACATGCAGATAAAGGTAAAACTTAGCAAAATGAACATCACAATCAGAAGCTTCTGTGTCTTCTTTTTCCTTTCTCTTGTGGGGTGCAGCACAACGCCCACCACACCACTTAGTGTCGATTGGCAACAGCATCAACAAGCTTTAGAAAAACTTCAAAACTATCAAGTCAGAGGAAAGCTTGGTTATAAAGACGACAAGCAACGCCAAAGCCTAAACTTCTTATGGAAGCAAAACACACAAAACAGCCAACTGATTCTCACCACCTTTCTCGGGCAGACCGTTTTAAAAATGGACATTGATGAGCATGGTGCAAAAGTGGTGACTCGTGATGATAAAACTTACCATCATGCTAGTGCTGAGCAATTGGTTTACCAACTCACCGGGCTAAACATTCCCTTTCGTAACCTCAGTGACTGGTTAAAAGGCTTACCAACCAATGCTGACGATTTCACTTTAAACCCAGAACAAACCGTCGCGCAATTGTTTAAGTCCATCAATTCTCAACAATGGCAATTAAACTACCAAGCTTACGAACAAACCCAACAACTACCGCTTCCCAATAAGATGCAGCTTCATCAAGGCGCCACTTCTCTTAAGATTGTGATTTCCAACTGGACAACGAATCCATGAGCAACGTAAATACCATGCAAAAAAATACTCCCATAGCCGATACCACCACCTGGCCAGCACCGGCAAAGCTCAACTTATTTCTTTACATTACAGGAAGAAAAGACAACGGCTATCATGAGCTTCAAACCTTATTTCAGTTTATTGACCGCAGTGATCAACTCACCATCACAGCCAATGAATCGGGAAACGTCACTTTATCTCCTGCCATTGAAGGGGTAAAAACCGAAGATAATTTAATTTGGAAAGCTGCTCAAATTTTAAAAGAGCACTGCAATTGCCCTTTTGGCGCCCAGATACATATAGAGAAAGTCCTGCCAATGGGAGGAGGTCTTGGTGGAGGTTCGTCTGATGCTGCAACCACACTGGTCGCATTAAACCATTTATGGCAGCTTAACCTAAACCTAGATACACTCGCCGACTTAGGGCTGCAACTGGGGGCTGATGTTCCCGTTTTTGTTCGTGGTTTCGCCGCTTTTGCCGAAGGTGTTGGTGAAAAATTACAGCCTGCTCAACCACAAGAGAAATGGTATTTGGTTATAAAACCATCAGTCAGTATTGCAACTGTAGACGTATTCACTCATCCAGAGTTGACCAGAAATACCCCAAAAAGAGATTTGGAAGCACTGTTACGCCAGCCTTACGGAAACGATTGCGAAAAAATCGTAAGAAGTGTGTACCCAGAGGTTGATAAGCAACTTTCATGGCTGTTAGAATACGCGCCGTCGAGGTTAACTGGCACTGGCGCTTGTATTTTTGCTGAATTTAACAGTGAAAATGAAGCCAATGCAATTTTAAACCGTCTGCCTGACAATATTGCTGGATTTGTAGCAAAAGGTTTAAACACCTCACCTCTTACTGAAACATTAGAGAGCTACAAAATCAAGACAAACAACTAAACTTACATCACTTGGACGCAACCCTGAGGTTTCCACCGTGCCTGATATGAAGCTATTTGCTGGTAACGCCACACCTGAACTAGCCCAACGCATTGCTGATCGACTATATATTTCACTTGGTGATGCAACTGTTTCCCGTTTTTCTGACGGAGAAGTTGCAGTACAGATCAACGAAAATGTTCGTGGTAGTGATGTTTTCATCATCCAGTCTACTTGTGCTCCAACGAATGACAACCTAATGGAATTGGTTGTTATGATCGATGCACTTCGTCGTGCTTCTGCTGGTCGTATTACCGCTGTAATTCCTTACTTTGGTTATGCACGTCAAGATCGTCGTGTACGTTCTGCTCGTGTGCCAATTACTGCAAAAGTAATTGCTGATTTCCTTTCAAATGTTGGTGTTGACCGTGTACTTACTGTTGACCTACATGCTGAGCAAATCCAAGGCTTCTTCGACGTACCTGTAGATAACATCTTCGGTACCCCTGTTCTTCTTGAAGACATGGCAGCAAGAAACCTTGAAGATCCAGTGGTTGTGTCTCCAGATATCGGTGGCGTTGTACGTGCACGTGCTACAGCTAAACTGTTAGATGACACTGACATTGCAATCATTGATAAGCGTCGCCCTCGTGCTAACGTTTCTCAAGTAATGCACCTTATCGGTGACGTTGAAGGCCGCGATTGCATCATCGTTGATGACATGATCGACACAGGCGGCACACTGTGTAAAGCCGCTGAAGCCCTTAAAGAACGTGGCGCGAAACGTGTATTTGCTTACGCGACTCACGCTGTATTCTCTGGTAACGCAGCCCAAAACATCAGCGAGTCAGTATTAGATGAAGTGATCGTAACCGATTCCATCCCACTGTCTGAAGAGATGATTGCAACAGGTAAAGTTACTCAGCTAACACTATCTGGCATGCTAGGCGAAGCCATTCGTCGTATTAGCAACGAAGAGTCTATCTCAGCAATGTTCGAAAGCTAATTACTCCCTTAATTTAGCTAAAACGCCCTGCATATGCGGGGCGTTTTTGTAGGTAACGGATGACATTATTTGAGCGCTGTAGCCAGTTAATGGTAACATAGCGCGCTTTTTCGGTTTCCAAACCCTGTTTGGGCTCCCAGTCAACTACAGAGATCACTACCTTGAGTAATCAAATTCGACTTCTTGTTGGGCTAGCAAACCCAGGGCAAGAATATGCTAAAACTCGTCACAACGCCGGAGCATGGGTTGTAGAAGAGTTAGCTCGCGTACATAACGTTTCTCTCAAAGAAGAAAGTAAATTTTTTGGATTAACCGGAAGAATTCAAGCTAACGGTCATGATCTACGTTTACTGATCCCAACTACTTATATGAACTTATCTGGTAAAGCGCTTGCTGCACTGGCGAAGTTTTACCAGATAAAACCAGAAGAGATCCTGGTTGCTCATGATGAGCTTGATCTACCTCCGGGCATTGCTAAGTTTAAAAAAGGCGGTGGCCATGGTGGACATAACGGATTAAAAGACATCATCAGTAAAATGGCCAACAACAAAGACTTTTACCGCCTACGTATAGGTATTGGTCACCCTGGCCACAAAGACAAAGTAGCCGGTTTTGTACTCAATAAAGCCCCACAGAAAGAACAAGAAAACATTGATGCCACTGTAGATGAGTCGGTCCGTTGTCTTGATATCTTACTAAAAGACGGCTTAAACAAAGCGCAAAATCGCTTACATTCATTCAAAGCAGAATAAACGACTTAAAAGGTTTTCCACCATGGGTTTTAAATGCGGTATCGTTGGCTTACCAAACGTAGGTAAATCAACACTTTTCAATGCACTAACTAAAGCGGGTATCGAAGCAGCAAACTTCCCGTTCTGTACTATCGAACCAAACACAGGGATCGTACCTGTGCCAGATCTTCGTCTAGATGCACTGGCAGAAATCGTTAACCCACAAAAAATCCTACCAACTACGATGGAATTCGTAGACATCGCAGGCCTAGTTGCTGGCGCATCTAAAGGTGAAGGTTTAGGTAACAAGTTCCTAGCCAACATCCGTGAAACAGATGCCATTGGCCACGTTGTTCGCTGTTTTGAAAATGAAAACATCGTTCACGTATCAGGTAAAGTATCACCAATCGAAGATATTGAAGTGATCAACCTAGAACTTGCTCTAGCAGACCTGGATTCGTGTGAACGTGCGCTGCAACGTAATGCGAAAAAAGCAAAAGGCGGCGATAAAGACGCTAAATTTGAAATTACGGTCCTAGAAAAACTACTTCCTGTATTAACAGAAGGTGGCATGGCACGTACGGTTGAGTTAACGAAAGAAGAATCAGCAGCTATCGGCTACTTAAACTTCCTAACTCTTAAACCAACCATGTACATTGCTAATGTAAATGAAGACGGTTTTGAAGATAACCCGTACCTAGATCAAGTGCGTGAGTACGCAGCTGCAGAAAATAACGTGGTTGTTGCTGTATGTGCTGCAATTGAATCCGAGCTGTCTGAGCTTGACGATGAAGATCGTGAAGAGTTCCTAGCAGACATGGGGATTGAAGAACCAGGTCTAAATCGTGTGATCCGCTCTGGTTACGAGCTGCTAACACTGCAAACCTACTTTACAGCGGGTGTTAAAGAAGTACGTGCTTGGACAATCCCTGTTGGAGCTACTGCACCACAAGCGGCTGGTAAGATCCATACCGACTTCGAAAAAGGCTTCATTCGTGCAGAAGTTGTTGGTTACGATGCCTTCATTGAGCACCGCGGCGAAAGCGGAGCAAAAGAAGCAGGTAAGTGGCGTCTAGAAGGTAAAGATTACATCGTTAAAGATGGCGATGTAGTTCACTTCCGCTTTAACGTATAAAAAACCAACAAAAAGTTATTGCATCTAAAAGCCAGCCTTTGTCGCTGGCTTTTCTTTATCAGAGAAATCGTGCTTTTTTCCGGTTTCTTCCCAGTTTGTGATCACAAATCAGGCACTTTGTTTAAATTACACCCGAACGAGTCAAGATTAGTGATTTATTCAAAAAAAGGGTTGACGCATCTCACGGAGATAAGCATAATGCGCTCCGTTCTCAACGCAGAGGAAGAAATTCCAAAGCGAAGAAAACAGTTAAAAATGGCTACGTAGCTCAGCTGGTTAGAGCACATCACTCATAATGATGGGGTCACAGGTTCAAATCCCGTCGTAGCCACCATTCTTTCTAAGTGTCCTATTTAGTTAGGGAATTTAGAAAGAATAAAATGCGGAAGTGGCGGAATTGGTAGACGCACCAGATTTAGGTTCTGGCGCCGCAAGGTGTGAGAGTTCAAGTCTCTCCTTCCGCACCATATTTAGATTACTCAGTATTAACTGATTAATCGCTGTAGGGTTATCGCCAAGTGGTAAGGCAACGGGTTTTGATCTCGTCATTCCCTGGTTCGAATCCAGGTAACCCTGCCAAAATTTAAACACATTGATGAAGATCATTGTTGTTTGGCTACGTAGCTCAGCTGGTTAGAGCACATCACTCATAATGATGGGGTCACAGGTTCAAATCCCGTCGTAGCCACCATACAACGTTACATTGAATAACCAATTTTCAGTGTAACTAAAAAGAATTTCTGTTATAAAAACAGAGCGCGGAAGTGGCGGAATTGGTAGACGCACCAGATTTAGGTTCTGGCGCCGCAAGGTGTGAGAGTTCAAGTCTCTCCTTCCGCACCATATTCAGATTACTC
>NZ_JAKRGH010000001.1 GCF_022347565.1 Vibrio sp. Of7-15 | reverse complement strand
TAAACCTCACGATTCTTTTTTTCTTTTGATGGTTTTTATCGATGGGTAAATCGGGTTTTAATCGACAAAAGCGATGAAACGGCCAAAAGTGACATAATGTCCGAAGCGTGCCCAATTTACTGGACACATAGATACAGACAATTGAAATGGAGATAAATACAAAGAAATGAGAATAACTGGTTGATGAACATAGAAAAAATAAGTCAGCGTTTACAAAATAGATGACCTTAATCCAAATGTTACAATAACTTACGCGAGTGCGTATTATGTACGTTATGTTAAATTAAGTTTGGCGGTATAAGTATAAGCTTATCTATTTATAGCCTCTTCTAGTATTCCTATCACCCACTCCATACTCTGAAGAGATATCAGAAGTTTATACAATTTAACCATAATTGGTATTTACCATAAAATAGCTAATAAACACTATCTGTGAGACTGGCCAACAAAGTTGCTCAGCCTCACAGCTAATCTTTTTAGCTTTCTGTATTGTAAGATTAGGATTACAAATTCTAGAATACAGTGCCTGTAAGTTAGTAAATTAAAAAAGATTTTAGTAGTAGTTGCGTAATTTTGATATATGCTTAATTAATATGGAATGACATGGAGGTTTCAATGCATTTAACAAAACCCATTACCTTACTTGGAGCAGTTGCAGTCTCCATATTTCCGATACTAAGTCATGCTGAAGTTTTACCACTTGCTATTGATGTTAGTGCTGGTACTACACAAGTTGAGTACAAAGAACAGAAAGAAACAGGTATAACTTGGTCTGTAAATGCACGGTATCAGGTAGCCCCAATGAGCAGTATCTATACTGGGTATAGTGAAACCAGTGCCGATCTTTCTACAGCGACCAACCCAAATACAACATTTAAATCTTATACGATTCCAGTAGGATTACGATTTGATGTGCCATTGATTATTGGAGATACCTACCTTCGTGGTGGTGGTGAATATTATAGCTTAGAACATGGAACTGATTCAGAAAAAGGCTGGGGATACCAACTCGGATTTGGGTATCGGTTAGGTATGATCGTAGGCCCAAGCTTAGGCTTTGAAGTGCTTCTATCTGAAAATGATGATATTACGACGACGACATTTTCACTAAATGGTAGTGTGGCTTTTTAGTTAAAAAATAAGGGCAGTAATCATTTACTGCCCTACTCTTTTTATATTTTATCCGCCAGCAAGCTTAACTGTATGTCCTTTCTTTTCAAGATGTTGTTTGATTTTATCTCTATTGTCGCCTTGAATTTCAATCGTGCCATCTTTAACAGCACCTCCACAACCACACACTTTTTTAAGCTCTGCCGCAACCAGCTTTAGCTGAGGATCATCTAGGTCTAATCCAGTAACAATACAAACGCCTTTGCCTTTTCGTCCTTTGGTTTGGCGAGAGATTCTCACAATACCATCGCCTTTAGGACGTTGCACTGGCGCTTTTTCTTCTGTGACTCGACCAACACCTGTGGAGTAAACTAAAGTCATTTTTCTTCTCGAACTGTTGTTAATTTATTGAGAGTAACAAAGAGCATACAGGATTATTCTTTCTTTGGTAATTTATCAATGTAGCCTTTTAAGGCTTTTAATGAGCCTTTTACCAATTGGCCACCATGCATGACATACCATTCTTTTGGTTCACCAGTATCATTTCGAAGATTATAGCCAAGATATTCTTCTTGCTGTTTTTTACCTTCTTTTTCAGCTTTGGCTTCTGCACCCATATCACCCAGTTCACTCGGGTCGATAATAGAGGCAGTATCACACCACCAATCAATACTTTTTTTAACTGCAGCTAAATGCCCTGTTAATACTCGGTTTTTGATTCGTATTTTCCAACCATCTTCTGCATCGCCAGTATTTTCGATGCAATACCCTTTATGATAAACTCGGCCCATGGATATCTCCTGTTCTGCGTACTTATATGATTTATAGCAAAAAAAACACAGAATGTATGCTTACCTGCTAACTTTATTCTGTCATATTTTTTTTTGTATATGTAGCCATTTATAATGAAATAATTAATAAATTTGACTATGCTATCACTAATTATAGTGCACTAGGTAAAATTTGATGACTAAAAAGATTGCTCCTATCGATTGTCCGCAACAAGTGAAAAAAAGTCTTACTCAGTTTTCACAGTTTCTGGAAGATGAAGAACTATTACGCGTATTAACTCACCATCAATATGCAAAAAATTCTCTTATTTCAATGAAGAACGATTGGAATAATTTTTTGCTATTTTGTCTGGATAAATCAGTGTCTCCTTTACCTGCTTCAGTAACAGCGGTGAGACTTTATATTGAAAAGCAAGCACAAACAAAAAAATTATCAACCATAAAAAGATATTTAGTCACGATTGGACTGTTACATCGGTGTCATTCATTACAAGATCCTACCAATCATCGTCAGGTTCGCTTTTTAGTTAAATCTCTGCAAATAGAAAAGAAAGACGATAGTCAGCAGGCCGCCGCCTTTACGCACAATCACCTACTCGCCCTGAATAACAGTTTTGCTGATTCAAGCATTTTAAAAGACATTCGAGATGTATGCATATGGAATGTCATGTTTGAAACCATGCTAAAACGCCGTGAAGCTGGTGATCTCGATGTTAGGCAAATTGAATACAATAATGATGGAACTTTGGCATTAAATATTGAGCTCACCACTTATCAGCTCAGCGATGATACCTCTTCCTTTTTAAAAAGATGGTTAGACTCTTCTGGAATTGAGTATGGCCCTATTTTCAGGCGACTCGATAGACACGGAAATGTCGGCGATAAACCACTGGATGATTCCTCTTTGTACCGAGTATTTCGTAGAGCCAGTGATGAACTGGGCCTAGCCAATGAGCAAGCCTTTTCTGGTCAATCGACACGTGTTGGTGCAACAAGAGAGCTAGCAAAGCAAGGGTACAACTTACATGATATTCAATCTTTTGGGCGATGGGTTAGCCCAGTAATGCCAGCACAATACCTTGGACACAAAGAAAACAGTGAGAAAGGTAAACTAGTATTTAAGAAAATAAAAAGCTGGGATTAATTACCCAGCTTTCATCAATTTAAGAAGAAGAGAAATATTAAGCCGTTAGCATTGTTGGTAAAGCAAATGGTTCAGACGAGGTGGTTTCATTTTCAAATGTAACCCATTCCCATGCTTCTTGATTAGCTAAAACCGCTCGTAGTAGTTGATTATTCAAAGCGTGCCCAGATTTATACGCCCTCATCTCACCAATGATGTTATGGCCGCACATATAAAGGTCACCAATCGCATCA
Organism: Vibrio sp. Of7-15; assembly: GCF_022347565.1. Lineage (GTDB taxonomy): Bacteria > Pseudomonadota > Gammaproteobacteria > Enterobacterales > Vibrionaceae > NORP241. The sequence continues at coordinate 622,399 of NZ_JAKRGH010000001.1, read as the reverse complement.
AGGATTTTGTGCTTAACAAACTCTCCTTCGAATCTTAGGCCATCGTTATTCAAAATATTGTAGTCATCCAGTACGATGGCGCAATCGAAGCTTCCTCCTAAGCACTTATTCTGACTTTGTAGGTATTCAATATCTCTCATAAAGCCAAATGTTCTCGCTCTTGAAATACAATCAACAAATGCTTGAGATGAAAAATCAAAGATTAAATTTTGCTCATCATCTTCAATTGCAGGGTGCTTAAAGTCGATTGTGAAATTTAATCGGAACCCCTCATGTGGATGGAACTCTGCCCATTTATCTCCGTCTTCAACACGAATTACATCCTTAATACGCAAAAAGCGTTTAGGTGTATTTAATGTTTCAATTCCAGCAGTTTGCAAAAGGTATACGAAAGGATTGGCACTGCCGTCCATGATTGGAATTTCAGGAGCGTCGATTTCTACAATGACGTTATCAATGCCAAAAGCTGCTAATGCCGCATTGAGATGCTCAACAGTGGCAATCGTCACTCCATCATCATTTATCATGGTGGAGCATAGAGTTGTATCACGAATAAGAGATGGGTCAGAAGAGAAATCTACAGGTGGGTTTAGATCCACACGTCGGTATATGACACCAGTATTAGCAGCAGCTGGTCTTAGAGATAATGTGACCTTTTCACCAGAATGAAGCCCAACCCCTGTCACTTGAACTATTGTTTTTAACGTTCTCTGCCTAATCATAATCTCCTCCCATAAGATTTTTTTTGATTTCTGTATGCATTTTCATTTCCTTTTAAAATCAGAGGATAAAAATAGAAAGAACATGCTAAAAAGGCAGTAATACAGCGCTATAACATTAAGGAGGGAGTTAAACTCGCCAGCCTTGGTAACCCCGCTATCGTAAGAATCTTTCCCTTAGACCGGAGGCTTTGCGTCCTAAGCTTTCACTTAGTTTGCCATTTCAACTTGCTTTGAAAAACACACGATGTCATCAAAAGATAACCACCGTGTAACACAGTATAACAACAATGACAGAATATATAAAATATCTATAAGTTATATAATTAAGCTTAAGACCCTATGAGTACGATGAGCACTCATGAAGGTCTTAAAAATTGCTTGATTTAGATACCTAGTATGTCTATTTTCGACGTACAGCCTGAGCTAAAAACTCTTTGAAATCATGGCCATTATGTTCTAGAAGTTTCGGGAACATTGAAATTGGTGTCATGCCAGGGAACGTATTTACTTCGTTCAAGAAAATCTCATTATCTTCTGTTAAAAAGAAATCAATTCTAGACAGATCTTTCAGTTTCATCTGAACAAACACTTTACGCGCATAGTGTTCGATTTTCTCTAGTTGTTCCTGTGTTAACCCTTCAGCTTCTAATGACGTTGTTGAATGGCTCGTACTGCTGTACTTCTCTTCGTACGTATAAAACACACCGTCAGGACAGCTTACTTCACCTGGTTTAGTAATGAAAAGTTCACCATTAAACTCGTAAGCTGACACTTCAAGCTCCCTTGGTTTCACTGCTTTTTCAACCAATACTTGCTCTGAAAATCCAAATGCCTTTTCTACTGCATCCTGAAGCTCAGTCTTATTAGTGACACGGTAACAACCAACCGAAGAGCCTTGGCAAGCAGCTTTAACAAAAAGAGCTCCCCACTGATTCAACGCATTGTGCGCTTTTTCGTATGAAGCCGTTGTGTTTTCCGTTAAGAAAACATAAGGAGTATTTGGGATCTCTAGCGCGTCATACCACAGCTTTGATGTGATTTTATTAAAACTATGCACACTTGATTCTGCATCACACCCCAAATAAGGCACCTGTGCCAATTCAAATAGAGATTGAATATCACCAGTTTCTCCAGGAAAGCCATGTAAGCATGGAATAATATAATCAATATTAACAGTGCCATCACTAAGCCCTGTTAATGTGCCGTCGAGGCTGAACTGGCATGGATGATTGTTCGATGCTAAAAACCAGCCTGATGATTGTATTTCAACACGAATTACATTGAATCCATCCGTTTGATTCAATTGCTGTTCTAAATAGTTTGCTGAAACCAAAGACACTTCATGCTCTGAACTGCCTCCACCACAAAGGAGTAAAATATTCATATTGCTCATCTAATTAATCATTCCATGTACCATTGAACATACCACATACCAAGAGATCGATATCACCTATGGCATTGGCTGTCAGTAATACCATGTAAAATACCAGAAAATCAGACTTCTCTACTACTAAAAAATAATCATAGAGGAAATACTTAGTACTACATGCTATTTGAATGGATATATTTCTTTATTTTATAAAAAAGGAGAGCCGAAGCTCCCCTTATCAATTTTGTTTATGTTTAATTTAACTTTTGCATTTTAGGGTATGCTGAGTTTTTAATGTCATCGATACTGCGTACAAACGGACCATAAGCTCTTACTTTTGCAGGTAAAGAAGCAATTGCGGCTTTCGCTTGCTGTTTAGTAGCAAAATCACCATACAAAATCGTATACCAAGGTGAGCCATTGACTTCTTTTTGGTTCATCCAGATTGGGTTGCTACCTGGCAATACTTGAGCACGTTTTTTAATTTCTTTATCGTGACTTAATGCCATTACCTGAATCGTGTAACCAAAGCGGCGGTGTTCAACCATCTGCTTTTTCGTTGGCGGCATAATTTTAACGCCACCATTTACTGGTACCGTATCTTTTACAATCACTTCTTTTGATACTGGAGGCATAGCAGCCGTATGAGTAACAATAGGCTCCATTACTTCAACAGGCGGTGGTGCTGTCTCCATAACAGGTTCCATTTCAACAACCGGCTTTTCCTGAGCGAAGCTATACGTTTCTTCCGATGAATTTGATGTAATTTGAGTTGTGTAGCTACCACCTGCACAACCAGTAATTACAGCAGCTAGAGCTAGGGTGACAATTTTTTTCATGTTAAATGTTGCCTACAAAGAGAGTTGATATCATTCTGCCCCGATGCTGCACAGCAATCAAGTGTAAGATCATGATTACACAATGACTATCCGTTATAAGTCACAACTTTCCTCTTTGTATTCCCATCTATTTTCTTTGTGTATAAAAATCTATTAGTGATTGATCACAACCAACCTATCGAATTCTCCCACTATGATATTTTACGCGTAAGATATTTTACTAGGTGCTTATTGATGTAAGGATGATGAATGCGCGGGCTGGATAAACTCTTAAAACCTCAATCAATCGCAGTTATTGGTGCTTCAGATACGCCATACCGAACTGGCAACATAGTCATGAAGAACTTGTTATCTGATGGCTTTCAAGGCCCTATTATGCCAGTGACACCCAAATACGCATCAGTCCGAGGAGTTCTGGCATACGCCAGTGTTGATGACTTACCCATTTCTCCTGATCTTGCTATTCTGTGTACAAATGCTCATCGTAATCCGCAAATTATCAGACAACTAGGTGAAAAAGGTGCAAAAACGGCCCTTATTCTCTCTGCGGAAATGGCCATTAATACAAATAGTGAGGGGATTTCCGAGCAGCAAGAAATGCAGGCCATTGCGAAGAAGTATAACATGCGACTTTTAGGTCCAAACAGCATGGGGATCATTCTACCTTGGCTTAATTTGAACGCCTCTTTTTCTCCTATCAAAGCCCTTCCTGGAAAAATTGCTTTTGTTTCACAATCCGCTGCCGTATGTACCACCATTCTCGACTGGGCTAATGAAAAGAAAATCGGTTTCTCTACTTTCATATCTTTAGGTGACGCTTGTGATATCAACTTCGCTGAGCTCTTAGATTGCTTATGTACCGACAGTAAAACCGATGCGATTCTTCTCTATGTCGATTCAGTTAAAGACGCTAGACGCTTTATGTCGGCTGCTCGTGCTGCTTCACGAAATCGCCGCATTCTGGTGGTTAAAAGCGGACGAACAAAAGCAGGAAGTGATGCTGCGCACATACATACGGGGGGAGAAATAGGCTTAGATGCGGTGTACGATTCTGCCATAAGGCGTGCTGGTATGCTCCGCGTATCAAATACTCATGAGCTCTTTGCCGCCGTAGAAACACTTGCCCATTCCGTACCGTTAAGAGGCGAAAGACTCGCTATCATCACAAATGGCGGTGGCCCAGCAATCATGGCCGTCGATGCCTTAATTGAACGAGGTGGTAAGCTTGCAGCATTAAGTGAAACAACCACTCAAAAACTAAACGCGTTACTTCCTAAAAGCTGGTCACGCACAAATCCAATCGATCTCGTCGGAGACGCAGATTGTGATCGCTACTGTAAGGCATTGAACATTTTACTCGACAGCGACGATTTTGATGCGCTGCTTATCATGCATTGCCCCTCTGCTATTGCCCCCTCCACCGATTCAGCCAAAAAAATCATTGAGCTAATCAAAGACCACCCCAAAAGCCGTCACTATAATATTCTGACTAATTGGTCAGGTGAACAAACGTCTAAAGAGGCGAGAAACTTATTTACTGATGCAGGATATCCAACTTACCGAACACCAGAAAGTGCGGTGTCTGCCTTCATGCACCTTGTGGAGTACAGACGTAACCAAAAGCAACTAATGGAAACTCCTGTCTCCACTGGACATATACCAAAGCAAGATGTGGCTAAAGCAAGAAAATGGCTAAGCCAATGTTTAACGGAAGGGCTAAAGCAGCTAGATAGCCACCAAGTCACCTCTTTATTCGAGTCTTATGCATTTTCTACGTTAAGAACCTGGATTGCCTCTGATCCATCCGAAGCGGTACTGGTTGCTGAACAAATTGGTTACCCTGTTGCGGTAAAACTGCGTTCTCCGGATATTCAGCATAAGTCGGATGTACAGGGAGTTATGCTCCATTTGCGCAGTGCCAATGAAGTAGCCAATGCCGCCCACGCCATACTTGATCGTGTTGCTCTTACCTACCCCAAAGCCCGCATTCAAGGCTTGCTCGTCCAAGGAATGGCTCACCGAGCTGGCGCACAAGAACTACGCATAACCGTGAAAACCGACCCCGTTTTTGGCCCTGTGATCTTGCTCGGTGAAGGCGGCTCCGAATGGGATATCACTAAAGATGCTGCTGTGGCTATTCCGCCACTTAATATGGCTCTAGCACGCTACTTAGTTATTAATGCGATAAAAACAGGCAAAATACGTAATCAAAATTTACCACAAAAAATGAGCATCACTGGCTTATGTGAGTTTTTAGTCAAGCTGTCTCAAATGATCATTGATTGCCCTGAAATTACTCAGCTAGACATTCACCCTCTGTTAGCTACTGGCAACGACTTCACCATTATCGATGCATCGGTCAATATAGAACCATTTATTGGTGACTCACACAGCAGACTAGCGATCAGACCTTACCCCAACCACTTAGAAGAAAACACTGTCCTACGTAACGATGCCGAAGTGTTATTACGGCCGATTCTTCCTGAAGATGAACCAAACCATAAAGAATTTATTTCGCACGTTTCTGTAGAAGATCTTTATAAACGCTTTTTCTCCGATGTTGGTGAGCTCAACCATGAAGCACTAGCCAATTTAACTCAAATTGATTACGACAGAGAAATGGCCTTTGTGGCAGTTCAAATGGTAAACAATAAAGAACGTATACTTGGTGTCGCCCGAGCTTTAGCTGACCCCGAAAACATCGATGCGGAATTTGCGATTCTTGTCCGGTCTGATTTAAAAGAACAAGGGTTAGGCAAGATACTGATGAATAAAATCATCCAATATTGTAAGGATCATGGAACTAAACAGATCTCAGGAATGACCATGCCTTCTAACCGAGGCATGATCATGCTCGCTCAAAAGGTTGGGTTTAAAATCGATATTCAAATGGAAGATGGTGTAGTAGATATGTTACTGCCTCTGCAATAAAAACGACTTAATGAAGTTAATGAGCCAAAGTAAACTCATTAACTTCATTTCGAATTATACCCCATGTTTTTTAAGATAATTTACACACCAGCTCTTGGCCTTACCCATCCTATTTCTTCGCCAAGCAATCACTAACTCAATACCAGATTCTTCAGCGCCATGAATCACTTTTAGCGCTCCACTTTCAATCAATGGCTTAATCATCTTTGTTGGAAGAGTTCCTATGCCTAAGCCTGCGACAATGGCATCTTTTTTGGCACTCATGCACGATACCGTTAATCTAGGCTGCTCATCTAATAAATTATGGCTCAGTGGCGGTGCTTGTCGTGCTGTATCTGCGGCTGCTATTCCTCGGTATTTCGCCCGAGTTTCTGGTAATAAAGGCTCCGGCTCTGAATGAATTGGATGTTCAGGAGCGGCAACCCATATGCTGTCAATTTTACCTATTGCCTCAATTTTAACTTCCGAAGGAACCACCATCGGCATTGGAGCAATCAGTATATCGGCTCGATCTTGAGTAAGAGCCTCCCAACATCCCGCGAGAATTTCTTCTTGTAATTTAACTCTCGTTTTAGACTTCTTCCCTAATAATTCCACCATAGGAAACAATTCAGAAGCACAAATTAGACCATCAAACGCAATCGTTAGATCTAACTCCCAACCATGAGCAAGCACATTAGCATCAGCCACGATTTCTTCCGCCGCATGAATTAGCATCCGGCCTCGATCAAGAAGTAATTGGCCTGCTTTTGTAAAACTAGCCCTATGCCCCGAACGATCAAAAATCATTAAATCTAAGTCTTGTTCTAATTTTTGAACTTGATAACTCAAAGAAGATGGTGCTCGATTCAGCTCTTCAGCCGCCGCTGCAAAACTCCCCCTGCGATCAATCGCATCTAATACAACCAAAGCCTCAAACGACAATAACTGACTCACAATCTTCCTTAACATAAGTATTTAATAACGACAGTTTATCCTTCCTGACATAGGTCTTCTAGAAAAATATATAAAGCATCGTACGTGATCTGAATCTCATTTTTCATACATTTACACCCTGAATACCTAAAATTAAAAAAATTCTAAGACAATGATTTTAATACATATTGGCAGGCATACGATTAAATATCGTCAAAAATAAAACCTAAGTAATAAAATTAATGATAGCCATTATCATTCTCATTGATCTATTATGCGCACAACCAACGATAAGTTATCCATTTGTATTTACGGAAAAACACGATGTCTTACAAGAAAAGTTTCCTCGTAACTTCTATTCTAGCCTCCCTTTCTAGCCCAGTTTTAGCAGAAGAGCACACCCAATTTGATGAGGTTGTTGTCTCTGCAATACGTACAAATCAAACCATCGAAAACACAGCCGCTTCTGTAGCCGTTATTTCTGATAAAGAAATTGAAGAAAATATGGCTAAGAGCGTTGAAGAGGTTTTTGAATATACGCCTGGTGTAACCATGAATTCCAGCCCTCGCCAAGGTGCCCAAACCATTAACATTCGTGGAATGGAAGGAAAGCGAGTAAAAATTCTTGTTGATGGATCATCCCAGCCTGGCTCATTTGATGGTGGCCCGTACAGCTTTATCAATTCTAGTGCTATCACGATTGATCCAGACATGCTAAAAAGTGTTGAAATAGTCAAAGGCGCGGCATCAAGTTTACACGGTAGTGATGCTATTGGGGGCGTTGTTGCCTTTGAAACGAAAGATCCAAGTGATTTCCTAAAAGACGGTGAAGATTTAGGTGGTCAAGTTAAACTGACCTACTCTTCTGAAGATAAATCATTCAGTGAGCATGTAGCTCTAGCAAATCGCTTCGGTGATCTAGAAACTTTAATCGCATTCACACGTCGCGATGGTGAAGATGTTCAGAACTTCCGTGATCAAAATAACCTTCAAAACTATTCAATTGATTCACAAGATACCGCTGCGAATAACTTACTGGTGAAGCTGCAATACCAAGTTGATGATAATCACCGCATCGAATTTCTTGCTGAATTAATCCAAGACACAACAGACTCAGATATTCACCATTCATCCTACCCTAGTTTTACTGGTGAAGATGAAACCAAACAAAATCGCTTTGCAATTAAGCATATTTGGTTCGCTGATTCACCATTTGCAGATACCATAACCAGCAAAGCATCTTATATTGCTAAAGATGAAAACGGTGTGACTAAGCGATTCCAACCAGCAAGTGCCGGTAGACCACCATGGGTACCTGCTAACAATGACAATAACCAAACAAAAGATTATGTTTACAAGGAAGATAAAGTCGAGCTTGAATCTCAGCTAGATAAAGAAATTAATAACCATTATTTAGTTTATGGCCTTTCTTACACACATAGCGACATCAGTAATACCAATATGGAGTACAACTCCGATCCCGCTACTGCTGATAAGATCTACGTTTATACACCAGATGCAAAAGAACAAAAATTTGGTTTCTTCTTACAAGACGAGATCGCTTTAGCTAATGATAAACTCGTTATAACTCCTGGTGTTCGATTTGATCATTTTTCAACAGATCCAGGCGATAATACAGGCGAAAAACTAGAAAAATTCAGTGATTCAGCAGTAACTGGGCGTATCGGTGCGACTTACCAAGCAACAGACTCAGGTACTGTCTTCGGTCAGGTAAGCCAAGGTTTCAGAGCGCCTTCATTTGATGAGCTCTACTACACTTATGATAACCCTGCCCACAGATATGTGAACGACCCGAATCCTAACCTAAAGTCTGAAACAAGCCTATCTTATGAACTAGGCTACCGTCACCGAACACAAGCGACCTCTTCAGAATTTGCTGTCTATTACAGTGATTACGATAAGTTCATCGAGCAAGTTATCACTGAAAAAACAGGTACTTTGACTCGTTATTCTTATGTAAACATTGAGTCAGCAAAGATTAAAGGTATCGAACTATCTAACCAAATTTTATGGAATGAGCTTGTTGGGGCTCCTGACGGCCTATCCACAAACTTTGTTGCTTCTTACACTGAAGGTGAAGACGGAAAAGGTAATGCGCTAAATAGTGTTAACCCATGGAATGCAGTACTGGCATTAAACTTTGATGCACCAAGTCGCAATTGGGGTACAAGCCTGAAGTTAAACTACACAGCTGATAAATCACGTCGTGATATAAATACTGACGAAAATAACGGCGGTAAAGCAGATCAAGTTGAGCTGCCTAGTGCGACAGTTCTTGACTTAACCGCTTACTATAAGCCAGTGAAAGATGTAACAATTCGAGCCGGTGTCTTTAACCTAACAGATAAAGAATACTACCGCTGGAATGACGTTCGTGGAGATGATGAACTATTTAAAGACAACTCTCAGGCAGAACGTAATTACTCAATTTCAGTAAAATACGATTTCTAAACAAATCATACTGTGAGTAAAAAAGGCTTCTGAGATTTTCAGAAGCCTTTTTAGTTTTGACTATTAAATACTATATTGAGAAAACTGCTCTACAGGCATTGGTTTACCAAATAAAAACCCTTGCTGTAAGTACACCCCTCTCTCACTCAAATATTCTGATTGCTCTTGTGTCTCGACCCCTTCTGCAATCATCTCCATGCCAGATTGCTGTCCAAAAGCAATGATGGAATCCAATACTGAGAGTTTCAAATCGCTGGTGCCAATCGTTTCAACAAACATCTTGTCTATTTTCATACTCCGAAGGTTCAAAGATTGAATATAACCAAATCCACCATATCCTGTCCCAACATCATCAAGTTTAACTTCGACACCTTGTAAACGAAGTTTATCGATCACCGCAGACGCCGCAGTAATATCACTAAATCGTTTACGCTCAGTAATTTCAAAAGAAACTTGGGTCGACGACATTTTATGATTTTTCAGTAATTCAGCTAACTGCTCAGCAAGTTGCTCACACTCCAGTTGATCAGGTATTACATTAATCGTTAAGACATGAGCTGTCTCTTGCCAGCCTAATTCACTTAACTCTCTGATCGCTTTTTTCATTAGCTGGTGAGTTAAAGGTTTAATTTGACCACTATTTTCAGCGTACGGGATAAATTCATCTGGTTGGATAATACTCTTTCCAATTCGGTTCCAACGCGCTAATACCTCACATCCATAAAGTGCATTTGTCTGTGTATTTACAATAGGCTGATAATAAGGCACAAATTCATTTTTTATCAAGGCTCTCTCTATAACAGAATAAATTGACACTTTTCGTTGAAGTAAGCTTTTTTGCAAGGAGAGGAGCAACAACGTAATGATAATCCCCAACATAGCCAAAGGGATCATGGCTAGATCGCAGTATTTTTGAATAAGTTCACGTGAAGCCCGTGCAGATAAAATGATGGAGTCGTTAATGTTATAGTTGAGTAAAGCTGGCTGACTAAAAAGTTGATGCTCTCCCCGCCAATATACGATTGTTGGGTTAGATAAGCTGTAAATGGAGGTTAATAAACAGGCTGAACAATATTTATGACTTAGTGCGCTCATTACTAAAGGTTCAAGGTAAATAATCAATTCACCTTTTGGTGTTTTTTCTTTTACAACAAGCACATTATCTTCTTGATTCGGGTAATTAGTGACCCATAAAGAAAGATCTTTTTTAAAATTAGGCTCAAGCAGTTTGAACTTTGAATTACCCAATACATCATCATGACTAGAGCATTGGACACCATTAGCAAGATTTAATGAAATTCGACGAACAGTAAGATCCGTATAAACCAGTTTTCGTAGACGATGAAGATCTTCAGGTGTGCAAGTGTATGAAAATGAACTGCTTAATAAAGCAATATTATCAAGGTAGGTATTATATTGCTCTCTATAACTAGAAAAAAGCTGGGCGGTGTCATTCTTAATTTGATGCTTAAGGTACAGTTGGCCAGAAATAGGTGCTAAAGAAATACATAAGCCAATAATGACGCTGAAAAGTACAATTCTGGGTATCACAACCTTTAAAAGCATAAGGCCACATTTATTGTATAAAATGAGGTGATAACACCGTCAGCATGTCCTATTTGTCTGACATCTCTTTTTTAACAATAACCGCTGCAACAACAATAAATGCAACTAATAAAACAATTTCCATCACCAACACTCCCCGTTTTAAACAAATTTTAAACCACTAATCAACAAGCACCGCAAATCTATCATACAATTGATTGTGAGTTCGAGCGCACATAATAATTTGTGAGCAATATCGATACAATTTAATAAAACAAATGCAACAAGGGCCTAAACATGGCCCTTTATAAATCAATCAATTTTATCAACTATTTGGATAACCATGAGGGTTAGCTTCTTGCCAACGCCACGTATCTTGTGTCATTTCATCGAGACCACGGCGCGCCTTCCAACCAAGCTCTGACGCTGCTTTTTCTGGTGCTGCCCAGCATTCCGCAATATCTCCTGGACGACGATCCACCAGCTTATAAGCTACTTCTTTCCCAGAAGCATTTTCAAACGCTTTTACCATGTCAAGCACACTATAACCATTACCTGTGCCAAGGTTATAAACATGTAAACCAGCCTTGTTGCCTACGCGATTTAACGCCGCTAAGTGGCCATCTGACAGATCAAGAACATGAATATAATCACGCACACCAGTCCCGTCTTTTGTTGGGTAATCGCTGCCAAATACAGATAAAAATTCACGACGACCAACTGCCACTTGAGACACAAACGGCATTAGATTATTAGGAATACCTTGTGGGTCTTCACCTAATTGACCTGAAGGATGGGAACCAACAGGGTTAAAGTAACGCAGCAGTGTAATGCTCCAATCTGGGTTGGCTTTTTGGAAATCCGTTAAGCACTCTTCCACCATTAGCTTACTGCGACCATATGGGTTAGTCGCACTGGTTGGAAAATCTTCTTTAATGGGAACAGACGCAGGATCGCCATATACAGTTGCCGACGAACTGAAGACTAACGAAGTAACACCCGCTTCGCGCATAGCATCAACTAAAACCAATGTGCCATTAACGTTATTATCGTAATACTCCAACGGCTTTTCAACAGACTCACCCACGGCTTTCAAGCCAGCAAAGTGAATCACAGCATCGATTTGTTGTTCAGAAAAAACATGATTTAAGAAAGACTTATCTCGAACATCCCCTTGATAGAACAGCGGCCTAGTCCCTGAAACAGCTTCAATTCTTTCTAAAACCGTTTGTTTACTGTTATCTAGGTTATCTAAAATCACTGGTGTCATACCAGCTTCGATCATTTGAATACAAGTGTGACTTCCGATGTAACCCATACCACCTGTAACTAATACACGCATCATTAAATACCTAATCTGTAAAAATCTAAAAGTAGTTTACTCGATAATTTTAGTTTATATACAAGAAAACAGCCATTTAACACTTATTTGATACTATCTCATCACCATAGTTTTTATTTTCACTATTGTCTGAAGAGAAATGAATCATATGGTAACGCCCTTTCCCGGACATTTTTGCATGATACATGGCACCATCAGCCGCCTTGAGTAATTCGTCTTGTAAGTAACGCTTCCCGCCCGTAACAATATTAACCCCGATACTTGCTCCAACAAACATGGCTTCATTTTTATAAAACATAGGCTTTTTCAATGATTCCAGCATACGTGTCACAAGAGCTTTAATGTGTTTTTCGTTATCCACATAATCAATTAAAATAACAAATTCATCACCCGCTAATCGAGCCACAGTATCGGTACTTCTTACCGACTCACATAATCGTTGAGCCACCGCTTTAAGCACTAAATCCCCGGCATCATGGCCAAATGTATCATTAACTAATTTAAAACCATCCAGATCCAAATACAGTACAGCAAATTGAGCATGAGTATTTAAGTGAGCATGAATTGTCTTATCAAGAACTTGATGTAATTTGGCTCTATTGGCTAAGCCCGTTAATGAATCATGATGAGCCATATGATCTAAACGCTCGACTTCTTTAACTGTACTCATGTCAGAAGCCATTAATACAATACTATCTTCTTCGGTATGTTGTTCAGCATGAATTTTGGTTGCTTTAACAAACATCGGGACCAAGCCTCCATTTTTATGGCGCTCCCATAGCTCTCCTTGCCATTGACCATACCTTTCTAGCGACTCTGCAATATCATCGGCTAATGCAGCAAACTGCTGACATTCAAAAACAGAGCGTAATTTTTTCCCATGTAGCTCTTGCTGACTATAACCAAGCAACCTCGTGACAGCTGGGTTTGTCATTGTAACCACCCCTTCAGGCGTTAAAATAATCAAACCATCTTGGCTATTTTCAAAAACACCCGCAGCCAACTTTTGCCTTCTAATGGCTCGTTGTTTTTCCGTTACGTCTTCAATAGCAAATAAAATCTGTTCTTTATCCGCTAACCTTTTTGAAGACATACTATAAGTAATACTTTTTCCAAACGAATCAGTCGATGTAATGAAAGTATCGTCTAAAAAAATCGTACCGTGAAAGGCTTGTTGAAGTAAGTTTTTATCTGGTTCCGATGGATTAACAATAGATAAAAAACTCTGATCAATGAGATCAGTTGGAGATTGCTTAAATACCCGCCCAGAAGCTTCATTGGCTAGGTCCACCGTTCCTTTGTTATTTACCGCTAACAAAGCATGTTGAACAGTTTGAATAACATCGTCAGCGTAAGCTTTTTCTTTTGCTAACTTATCAAGTGTGTAATGAACTTGCCGCTCACGCTCATGCAGTTTATCCAACATAGTATTAAAGCAGTCCACCAGCTCTCCAAGTTCATCTTCTGTTCTTACTACTGGTCGAACAAAGTCACCACGATGCTCAATCACCCCTCTCATAGCATGAATAAGATCAGTAACTGGAGTAATAACCCAGTTTTGAATTCGCTGAATTAAACACAAACCTAACAGCAATAAAATAACGAACAGAAGTGTACTGGTTTGAAATAAGCGCAGCTTACCTTGAGTAAAGCGCTCTAATGACACGGTAATACGCATCATTGCTAATTGTTCAGTACCTACTGTAACGGGAAGAAGGATATAAAGAAAATTACTACCAATACTAACCCCGTCGCTTCGAATTTCTGCTGCTTCTAGCTCATTAGGTTGTATAAAGCTCACAGATGGCTCTTGATAAGTCACAAAAGATTCATCACTTTTTATGTCCCAAACCACCACTTTTACAATTTCTTTATCCACTTTAAACGCCGATAATACTTCTTCCGCTGCATACTTATCATCAAATAATAAAGCCGCTTGCATGTTTACAGCCACCCCATTAGCAAGCACTTGTACCCGTTCAATTAAGCTCTTCTTTTCATATTCGATGGTGGTGTAATAAGTGTAAATTTGGAAACTGCAAAAAACGCAAAAAGTAAACGCAAGGATGGGAATAGACAATTTTTGGCGCAAAGATAGACGATGAATAAAATAATTCATTATTCACCTCCTTGTACTAATGTCGCTACACACAAAAGTGGAGAAGTAATACTCAGCCCGGAACTTTTTATAGTGGTATATGTGAAAGGACTTACCCAAAAGCATGATAAAGACAGAATAAATACATACAAAAATCGATTCATCAACACTCCCATGCCGATCTCAAATAATTTCTTTTATATCTAAGGCATACCCCTCATCGTAATGAAGGCCACCATAACTTACTGCATATCATTCTATCTTCTTATTGAGAATTGCATACACTACAGACGCAACATCATCTGAATTTTCCAAATTTCGGGACACAAGAAGAGACTTGAGTAACAACTTGAGATAAACCACCCAATGACATCTGTACAAGTTTGAGAAGCCACTAAATAAACCTATCCTGTAAATTGACTACACTTGTTAAGAGCAAAATAGTTTTGAGTGAACACCATGAAAGTATTGGTTTTGTTAATTCTGGCTTTCATATCTTCAGGGTTACACGCTAGACAAATCTCAATGGAAACAACCTCTTGGGAGCCTTTTTATAATGACACCTTACTTAACAATGGTGTCATTGTGGAAATTGTTAACCGAGCTTTTCAGCGTGTTGGACATGATACAGCTGTTCGCTTTGTGGTGTGGCGCAGAGCCATGAGAAATGTAAAAGCGGGTGATGTGGATGTTCTAGTCGGGGCTTATTACACTAAAGAAAGAGATAAAAACTATCGCTTTAGCGATCCTATCTTTGATATCGATATCGGCTTTATCGCTTTAAAATCTTTAAACCTGACACATTACCGCAAATTAGATGATCTAAAAGGTTACAGCATAGGTATTGGTGATGATTGGTCTTATGGAGAAGAGTTTGATAAAGCACCATTAAAAAAGGAAACGGTGATCAGCTCTACACAGAACGTCAAAAAACTCTTTCGAAATCGAGTCGACCTAATCGCGATGGCCATTCCTGTATTCCACTATGAACGTAACATGCTAAAGCACAATAAGAATGATGAGATTGTCATTTTATCTCCCCTCATAACCAGTCAACCTTTACACATCATGGTCGGGCGAAACTTGAAAGATGGTGTGCAGATCATCGAAGATTTTAATCGTGGATTAAAAGCCATCAAAGCCGATGGCACTTATGATCATTTATTAAAAAAGCACGGCTTTAAGTAACTTCAAATCTCAAAAGCCTGTTTCTGACATTGACTACACTATAAGTATTCCTATTTGCTACAACGGTTACTTACTAATGAAAGCTCTGCTTCCTTTACTGCTTATTTTCTGCTCCATTACCACGTATTCTCGTGAAATAACCATGGAATCGGTAGCTTGGGAGCCATTTTACAGTGATACTCTTTTAAACAACGGCATCGTTAATGAAATCGTGGATACCGCATTTAAAGAAGCTGGCTATACAACAGACATCCAGTTTTTTTCTTGGCGTCGTGCTATGCAGAATGTGAAAGAGGGAAATACTGATGTGTTGCTTGGTGCCTACTATACCGAGGAAAGAAACAAAATCTATCGCTACAGTAAGCCTATTTTTGATATCGATATTGGCTTAATTGCTCTTGAAGAGCTCGGGATTGTGCAATACGACCAATTGGAAGATTTAAAAAAATACACTATTGGTGTTGGCGATGACTGGTCTTATGGAGAAGAGTTTGATTCCGCGACCTACTTAAACAAAGATCCTGTCATCAGCTCTACCCAGAATGTGCGTAAGCTCTTTAGAAATCGCGTTGATATGATTGCGATGGCTATTCCTGTTTTTAAATACGAGTACAACCAAATTCGCCGTAATAAGAAAAACAAAGTTGTAATTTTAAAACCCTTACTCGCCTCCCAACCTATCTATATCATGGTTGGTAGAAGCCTTCCTGATGGAGAAAAAATCATCGAAGATTTCAACAGAGGATTGGATATCATCAAAAAAAATGGTACTTACGATCATCTACTCAAAAAGCATGGGTTTAAATAATGGACACTATTATCAAGAAGAAGCAGGCAGCCGCATCGAACTGCCTGCTTTGACCCTTAATGATTTGTAGTACTCATGCTTAACGGCATTAATATTTAAATAGGCACTAGTTTATCGTAAACAACTCCATAAACTCGTTCACATAAGTCGCTTCTAAGCGTTGTTGATCACAGCACAATTCAAAAATGTTATTGCTTTTAGCCACAGGGAATCGAGTATTTAAGTTACTCAGAAACTTCTGTTCAAGCACTGGAATACCTTCTTCACGGCGACGACGGTGCCCTATAGGATATTCCACTTCAATTTTTTCCGTTGAAGTGCCATCAGAAAAATGAATTTGAATGGCATTCGCGATGGATCGCTTATCCGATTCCAAGTATTCGGCGCTATAACGTGGGTCTTCGATAATTTCCATTTTCTCGCGTAGCAAATCAATGCGAGGATCAGCATGATGGAAGCTATCCTCATAGTGTTCTGCAATCAAATCACCATATATAAGAGGCACTGCTATCATATATTGCAAGCAATGATCGCGATCTGCTGGGTTTGCCAAGTCACCCACCTTGGAAATGATACGTATTGCTGACTCGTGAGTGATGACTTCAATCTTCTCGATTTGGTCAATACGATCTTTCACTTGTTCATGTAGAGTTACCGCTGCCTCAACCGCAGTTTGTGAATGGAACTCTGCTGGGAATGAGATTTTAAAAAGCACATTTTCCATAACATAGCTATTAAATGACTGATTAACTTTAAAAGACTCTCCTTTAAACAGCACATCATAATAACCCCACTGTGGTGCTGTTAGTACCGATGGTAATCCCATTTCTCCCTTCATGGTGATCATGGCTAAGCGTACTGCACGTGAAGTTGCGTCTCCTGCTGCCCATGATTTTCGTGATCCTGCATTAGGCGCATGGCGATAAGTACGAAGTGAGCAACCATCGACCCAAGCTTGAGACACCGCATCAATAATCTGCTCTTTCGTTCCTCCCAGCATCTTGGTGACGACAGCAGTCGAAGCCACTCGAACCAACAAGACATGATCTAATCCAACACGGTTATAGCTGTTTTCTAAAGCGAGTACACCTTGAATCTCATGCGCTTTGATCATTGCCGTTAGCACATCACGCATGGTTAGTGGCTCTTTCCCCTGAGACACAGCAACACGACTCAAGTAGTCCGCAGTGGCCAAAATTCCACCTAAATTGTCAGATGGGTGCCCCCACTCTGCCGCCAGCCAAGTATCATTAAAATCTAACCAGCGGATCATGCAACCAATATTAAATGCAGCAGTAACCGGATCCAGTTCATGAGAAGTACCTGGCACACGAGCCCCATTTTGCACGGTTGTTCCAGGAACAATAGGTCCCATGTGTTTTGTGCATTCAGGAAAGCGCAGTGCTAGCAAACCGCAACCTATGGTATCCATCAAGCAATTTCTGGCTGTGTTATAAGCTTCGGTTGATTCAATCTCGGTATCGACAACGTATTGCGCAATTTCTACCAATAATGCATCTGGTGCTGGGCGTTCATTAATATCTACATTTGTACTCATTATTCTTACTTCCTTGTAATTATCGCTTCTCAATTGGTAACCAATCTTGATGTTCTGGGCCTTCGTAATCCGCGCTCGGGCGGATAATACGGTTATGCGCCCGTTGTTCGAACACATGAGCCGCCCAGCCTGTCACTCGACTCATAACAAAAATAGGCGTGAACAATTTAGTGGGTATACCTAAGAAGTGATAAGCAGAAGCATGGAAAAAATCCGCATTACAAAACAGATTTTTCTCGCGTTTCATGACTTGCTCAACACGCTCTGAAACCGGATATAACACAGTGTCCCCAGCGTCATGAGCTAATTTTTTCGACCACTCTTTGATCAGCGCATTACGAGGATCCGATTCTCGGTAAATTGCATGACCAAACCCCATGATTTTTTCTTTTTTGCTCAACATAGATAAAATGCCAGCTTCCGCTTCATCAGGAGTTTTCCATTGAGAAATCATCTGCATGGCCGCTTCGTTTGCCCCGCCATGTAATGGCCCACGTAATGTTCCGATTGCCGCCGTAATACAAGAGTGCAAATCCGATAGAGTGGAAGCACATACCCTTGCAGCAAAAGTGGAAGCATTAAATTCATGCTCAGCGTACAAAACCAATGAACAATGCATCACTCTACGATGTAATTCAGATGGCGATTTATCGGTCAACATTTTTAAGAAATAGCCACCAATACAATCTTCATCACCACCATCGTCGTTATAGTTCGTGTTAATTCGAACACCATCATGACTAAAACGGTACCAATAACAAATAATGGCAGGTAATAAGGCCAAAATACGATCGGCTCTTTCTTCTTGCTCACCAAACTCTTTTTCTTGCTCAAGATTACCTAACATGGAACAACCTGTGCGCATCACATCCATTGGGTGAGCTGTTTTAGGAATCGTTTCTAGTACTTGGCGTAATTCAATAGGCAAGCCGCGATACCCAACCAAGGTGGCTTTATATCCTTCCAGCTCAGCGCGAGTTGGTAGCTTGCCTTTCAAAAGCAAGTACGCCACTTCTTCAAACTCAGCATGATGAGCCAAATCTGAAATATCATAACCACGATAGGTTAAGCCAGTTCCCGTTTTTCCGACAGTACACAGTGAAGTATGGCCAGCACATTGACCACGCAGACCTTCACCAGCAAGAGTAGAATGTCCTTTTGTTGCA
Organism: Vibrio sp. Of7-15; assembly: GCF_022347565.1. GTDB lineage: Bacteria > Pseudomonadota > Gammaproteobacteria > Enterobacterales > Vibrionaceae > NORP241. The sequence goes on along the minus strand of NZ_JAKRGH010000001.1, from coordinate 603,446 downwards.
GCTACGACTTTATCAGACATAGCAAGCTCCTTATATTAGTGCTTTCATGCTCTACGGCACGTAAAAGCGTTCACGTTATTGGATTTATTGTTTTTATGCTTATTTTCTTATTCTAAATTTGCGCTAATAAAAACCTACTTAGCCACCAGCTGTTATTTTGATTTATCAGCATCAAACAGTTTATCGAGTGTTTGCTCATAGCCGTGATAACCAAGATAGTGATAAAGTTCTTCTCGGGTTTGCATACTCTCTAGCAACCCTTCTTGATTACCCGTAGTCAACAGGTGCTGATAAGTATTTAAAGCCGCTTTATTCATCGCTCTGAATGCGGTTAACGGATACAAAACCATATCCACACCTGATCGCGCTAACTCTTCACAACTAAACAACGGGGTTTGACCAAACTCAGTAATGTTAGCGAGTACCGGCACATTAACGGCCTCACAAAATTGCTTATACTGATCTAATGTTTTCACCGCTTCAGGAAAAATCATGTCTGCCCCCGCTTCTACACATGCCACCGCACGTTCTATAGCAGCATCCATACCTTCAACGGCCAATGCATCGGTACGAGCCATGATCACAAAATAATCATTAGTTCGAGCATCCACCGCTGATTTAATCCTATCGACCATTTCTTGCTGGCTCACAATGGCTTTGTTTGGTCGGTGACCACAACGCTTTTGCGCAACTTGGTCTTCCATATGTATCGCTGCAACACCCGCTTTTTCCATCTCTTTCACAGTACGAGCTATATTGAATACACCGCCAAACCCCGTATCAATATCTACTAGCAGTGGAACCGTTGATGCCGAGGTAATACGCCTTACATCTTCCAGTACATCATTAAGTGTGGTTATGCCTAAATCAGGTAATCCATAAGAGGCATTTGCTATCCCACCACCAGATAAATAAATCGCTTGGTGGCCTACTTGCTCAGCCATCATGGCGCAGTAAGGGTTAATCGTGCCGACAATTTGAAGTGGATTATTTTCCTTAACTGCTAACCGAAATTTAGCCCCCGGACTTAAATTCATTGCATGTTCTCCTTAGGTCTTTAACTACCTAATCATAGATACTCTAAGTAATAGCAGCTCAATCAAAAGATTCTGATAACTGCTGCTCCAGTAATTTTCGACTTCGTGAAATATGGCGACGCATTAATAATTCTGCCAACTCCCCATCACGTTCACGGATCGCTGATAAAATTTGATGATGTTCATGTAATGCATTTGATGGACGAGAGTGGGAACGTGGCGATTGATAACGATACATTCTAAGTAGATGATACAATTCATCGCATAGCAAACCGATAAGCTTTTGGTTCCCACTCCCTTTGATTATCCGGTAATGAAAATCAAAATCGCCATGTTGATGAAAATAAGACGCCCCTTCCACCTGATCAATATGATCGCTGTGTGTATCTAGGAGATGCTGTAACGATGCAACTTCTGATTCCGCCATATTGATGCAAGCCAAACGTGCTGCCATTCCCTCTAACGCTTCGCGTACAGAATAAATATCAATAAGCTGTGATAAACTCATGGTCACTACTCGGGCACCAACATGAGGAACCCGCTCAACCAAGCCTAACGATTCAACTCGCATCATGGCTTCACGTAAAGGACCACGACTAACACCAAACTGCCGAGCCAGTTCAGGCTCTGAGATTTTACTCCCCGGAGGGTGATCTCCGTTAACAATCGCCTCGATTAAACACTCTGTCAGATTTTCTGACTTAGTCAGCTCTTTATCAGGCTCAACCTTTTCGACACTGTTTCTGTCGACAGCATTTACCACCTCTGTATTTTCCATCATCACATTGTCTACAAAATAAACTCAATGACTAAAAAATAGTCTGCAAATCTGGTCAAATCAAGAATATTGTCAACAATAAAGACTAAAGTCGTACAGAAAAGTAAGGAAAAGGCTAATTTAAAACAAAGTTGTCGACAGTCTATGAAGAATCCCCAAAATGCTCATAAAGCTTGGCGAAAACTATCTACCGTTTAAGAGTAGCAGCGGAACTAGAGATTTATCGCAATGAGATGAAGGAGTTATTACGAAAAATACTGGAAATGAAGTATGATGAGTTCATATCAACACTTGAGTAGCAAGATTATGCTTAACCAGATCCTAAAAGAACATTTTGGTTTTGACCAACTAAGAACAGGCCAACAAGAAGTCATTGAAAAGATTTTATCCGGCCAATCCACTGCGGCTATTTTCCCTACCGGATCTGGAAAGTCTCTTTGCTACCAACTTCCAGCAACTCAGCTGCCCCATTTAACTTTGGTTATATCGCCTCTATTGGCATTGATGAAAGATCAACTCGATTTTCTGCACAGCAAAAACATTCCAGCCGCTTCCATAGATTCCAGCCAAACTTGGGATGAAAGCCAACAGGTAATGCGTTCTGTGCGCGAAGGCGAACTTAAGGTTTTGATGATTTCAGTAGAAAGATTAAAAAATGAGCGATTCCGTTCATTCATTTCTCAAGTACCTATCTCACTGCTGGTGGTTGATGAAGCCCACTGTATTTCAGAATGGGGTCATAATTTCCGCCCGGATTACTTAAAGTTATCTCATTACCAAAAAGAGCTGAACATTCCTCAAGTTTTATTGTTAACAGCCACAGCGACCACCAAAGTGATCAGCGATATGAGTGAAAAATTTGCCATTAAAAAAGACAACATTGTTGTTACTGGCTTCTATCGCTCTAATTTAGATTTAACCGTTGAAGCCGTGCCAGAAGATGAACGCTTAGAAAGACTCTCTTCTCTGCTGCTTCATGATCATCAATTACCTTCAATTGTGTATGTAACGCTACAACACACCGCTGAAGAGGTGGCAGAACACTTACAATCCTTAGGACTTAAAGTGCAAGCCTACCACGCGGGAATGGACTCAGAAAAACGCCAGCAAATTCAAGCAGAGTTTATGGCCGGAGAGCACCACTGCATTGTCGCTACCATCGCTTTTGGTATGGGCATTGATAAATCCGATATTCGTCGTGTGATCCACTTTGATTTGCCAAAATCTATTGAAAACTACAGCCAAGAAATTGGTCGTGCTGGCCGTGATGGCAACAACTCCACCTGTACCGTTCTAGCCAATAAAGACAACCTCACGGTATTAGAAAACTTTGTGTATGGCGACACCCCAGATCAAGAAGCAATTCAAGAACTACTCAACGAAATTAGTGCAGTTGAAACCGTAAACGGCCGCTCGTTATGGGAAGTAATTCTGGTGCGCCTATCCAATCATACGAATATTCGCCAACTTCCACTAAAAACTTTACTCGTGTATTTAGAAATGCGCGGTATTATCACCCCAGCTTACAGCTATTTTGCCGAATACAAATTCAAGTTTTTGGTTGAGCCACAAGTCATATTGAAACATTTTGAAGGGGAACGCTTACAGTTCGTCTCAGCCGTATTCCAAGCTTCGAAGCAAGCCAAAGTATGGTGTACGCCTGATTTTGATGTGATCTGGCAAACCTATGGTGCCGACCGTCAGCGTGTCATTGCCTCTTTAGATTTCTTCCATGAAAAAGGTTGGATTGCACTGGAGACAAAACTCATGACTGAGGTTTATCACGTCAATCAACGTCCAAATCAAGTGTACAATCTAGCTTCCGATCTACATCAACTCTTTACTCAAAAAGAAGATAACGAAATCAACCGCATTGCCAATTTAATTGATTTCTTTGAGTCCACCAGCTGCCTGAGCGCAAAACTTGCCAGTTATTTTGGTGATAACAACGCCCCACAACAATGTGATCATTGCTCGGTATGTCGCGGAAAAAATGTTCAGCTACCAAACAGTTATGAAGGGCTGACGATCAACCCCAATTTATTACAAGTGTGGTTACAGCCTTTTATTGCCGCTTTTCATAAAGAAACTCATGTTGTCCCTAGTTATAAGGCACAAACACGTTTCTTATGCGGCATTACTTTCCCAATGGCCACCAAAGTTCGAGCGAGGAAAATGGAAGGGTTTGGCCAACTGGAAAGACTGCCTTTCAAACAGGTCCTAGAGCAGCTAACAAACAACGGCGAGCAGCATAATATTTATCAGCCGCCTTTCTAATCGTCTCCTAGCCCAGTCAGAGTTCACTCTTTAGCTCTGATTGGGCAACTTGTTTAAACCGAGCTTTACCTTGCCATTTTTCTAATGCCCGCGTAATTTCATCAACTTTAAGAGGCTTAGTAATAAAATCATTCATACCAGCGTCATGACATTTATCTTTGGTTTCTTGTAGCGCACTGGCAGTAACAGCAACAATGGGACAAAAACATTCACTGCTTTCCCACTCTCGTATCTTTTTAGCGGTTTCATAACCATCAAGCACTGGCATTAAGCAGTCTAAAAACACTAAATCGAAACTTTGCTCAGTAAAAAGCTCAAACGCTACTTGGCCATTTTCTGCCAACACCACCTCATGCCCCATCTTACTCAACATGGCATTCAAAATTTTCAGGTTTAAAGGGGTATCATCAACGACTAGAACACGTAAAGGCTTCAATACACTGAGTTGCGGCGTTACATAACGGTGCACAGAGCTTTTACAGCCAACCTCCTGCTCTGCTACTGGCATCCGAACGCACACTCGAAATCGAGTACCAACACCAACCTCAGAAGAAACGTCAATGGAGCCTTTCATCGCTTCAACTAAACTTTTGCAAATGGCAAGCCCAAGCCCAGTACCTGCTGTTTTACGTGTCGAAGAGGAGTCTAGTTGCACAAACTGTTTAAACAGCTGCGTTTGCTGCTCTTTACTCATACCTATGCCAGTATCTTCGATGACAATTTGAAATTCAGCGTCTTTCTCCGTAAGCAAGATGACTTTCATACTCAACTTAATATGACCATACTCGGTAAATTTATAAGCATTACTTAGAAGATTCACAATCACTTGCTTTAGCCGTGCCGCATCACCAATTAACGACGGAGTCTTTCCTTCCTGGCAATCAACAACAAACTCAAGACCTTTAGCAATCATTTGGTTACTAAACATGAGTTTACATTGCTCGAACATAAGACGGACTGAAAAAGATTCACACTCTAGTTCCAGTTTACCCGCTTCAATCTTAGAAAAATCGAGGATATCATTCACAATCAGTAGCAGCTGCTCGCCACTCGTAACCAAGCTATGTACATACTCGCTTTGCTCTTTCGACAACTCTGTTTGTTTGAGCAAGGAACCGATACCAATCACTCCATTTAATGGCGTACGAATTTCATGCGTCATGGTGGCTAAAAATTCACTCTTGGCCTGTGTGGCAGACTTAATCGCACGACTGGATGCTTGTAGCTCTTTATGTTGCTGATATTGAGTTTTCGCTTGCTCTGACAAAGCAAAGCCAAGCTGTGCAATTTCATCTTTACTCTTCGTAATATACGCTTTTGGCTCAACGTTTAAGTTCGTATCAGTAAAAGATGCTGTAATATTTTTAATGGGTTTCAACACGATGAATCGAATTAGCCCATAACAAAAACCGAGAATAATCAGCACACTAAAGCACATCACTAAGAATACTTCATGAGACAGCTTTTCCATTGAACGGCTAATTTCGTTGGTATTAATGGTTAAAAACAACGTATAAGGCACTAAACTGCGGGATGCATTATCGGGCAAATGAGTATGATAGGAAAAATATAGGACATTATTTTCGTAAGAGAGCCGATGAATCCCTGTGTCATTGCTGCTCTTCAACATGAACCTTCGTAAAGGGGCTATATCGATAAAAGAAACATGCTTATTACGGTAACGCCCTAGATTCGAAGCCACAACCATGTTGGTGCGCCTCGATAACAGCACAATATGAGAGACATCTTCATTAGCGCCGATAGAACTAACCACCTTAATGATCTCACTCGTTTTATTATCCACTGCCGCCAATAAAAAGGTATCGGTAAGTTCAAGCGCCCTGTTAGTCACTTTTCTTTCGATCAGTGAATCGGCTAAATAATGAATCCCAATCCATAAGGCAACGACAAGAGCACTAAAGAGTAAAAAAAATGGAGCAATAATCTTTGTGGATATATTCATATATACCCTCCATTACTCTTGCTTGTAAGGGGTAATCAAAGGCACTGCATCTGCACATTTAAAGCTGACTGTTTTTGATTCGCTCAGCACTCGGCATACGTTACTGATATTGTGTTTTAAAACCGTGCTTTTTAATATTTCAGGCTGAGATTCAGAGGAATTAATGGCCACCCCATTTAACGCTTCTGTAAATTCCCCAACCGTTATCCCTTCTCTATCGGCCATGATTTTATATGCCTCAGCGCGGTTTCTTTGGGCATAATCCAGTGCCATTTGCCAAGCTTGATGAAACTTCGCTACCCATTCGGGATCAGAATCAATCATATCTAATCTTACCGAAACAACATCAATGACTTCTAGAGGGATTTCCGACGTAGAAAAGAGCTCTTTAAATTCATGATTTCTCAATATTTCTGTAGAGTATGGTGGATAAGTCACCGCAGCATCAATGGTTCCATTTTTAATTTTTTCAAGCATATTCAACTGCTCGACATGCGTGAAATCGACATCGTCTAACGTCAAGTCTATACGTTCTAATGCCCTAACAAGAATAAACATGCCCAACGAGCCAATCTCACCAGCAATCCGCTTCCCCTTTAAATCAGATAAAAAAGTCAGTTCCGATTTGGCAACAATCACATCGCCACCATCGGAATAATCAGGTACAAGCACAATCGAAAGAGGTACTTGCGTGATCCCCGCCGCTTGTACGGCCTCAATCATGGTACTGGCCATACCGTCTACTCGTCCTTGAATATACAAACGCTGAACATCGGAAAGTGAAGACATTTCGACCAACTCAACATCGAGCCCTACCTCAGCAAAGTATTTCTTTTGAGCCGCCAAATACAAAAACTCATAACCGGGCCAAGGGTTAATGGCGATTCGAACTTTGGGTGGAACAAACGCATCAGAACAAGCAGTAAGTACAAATACGGCAATAAGAATAGTCGCTCTCTTCATTAATTCCTCCCTGAAATCATAACTCATTGAAGTTAAGCGCTAACTTATTATAGTAGATAAATTCAATCCTTCTTTTATCTACCCTAGCACTGTATCCGAATACGTTCATTCCGCGGTACTTTCAAGCCCTATACAGGCTAAATCAAAGTCTCCAAACAAAACTAAAATTGACAATCATCACAGTTTCATTACTTTCCTCCTAACAAAGTAAGAAGAAAACTACGTAGTCGACTTTGTAAAATGAAAAAGAAACACGAAGTCATAAGCTATTAATTTAATAGGATATTTATAAAAAGCACCAGTAAACCACTACGTGTAACTACGTAAGACTTAAGTAAAAGAAGATTAACTTTCACTAATTTCTTGCGTGATTCCCCTGATTTAAGTCCTATCAAACATTCGCCAACCTGATATCGAATACAACAATCATATCAAGGACGTAAATCATGAGTCTTATCAAAAGATCCATAAAAAAAGCACTCATTACGGTCAGTGCCTGCGCCGCAATCATGGCAAGCAGCAGCGCGATGGCCGCCGATAAGGTATACCGTTTAAAGCTCGCTGAAACTTGGGGACCAAACTTCCCTATTTTTGGCGATGCCACAAAGAACATGGCAAAAATGGCCGAAGAGATGTCTAACGGACGTTTAAAAATCCGTATCGACTCTGCCAATAAACACAAAGCCCCATTAGGCGTGTTTGATATGGTTAAATCAGGTCAATACGACATGGGCCACTCTGGATCTTATTATTGGAAAGGAAAAGTACCCAATACCCTTTACTTTACTTCAATGCCATTTGGCATGGTAACTGCCGAGCAATATGCATGGTTCTACCATGGCGGCGGTATGGAGCTGATGGAAAAAGTATATTCACCACATAACCTACTTTCTTTTCCTGGCGGCAATACCGACATCCAAATGGGTGGCTGGTTCCAAAAAGAAATTAATACCGTTGAAGATCTAAAAGGCCTGAAAATGCGTATTCCAGGTTTTGCAGGAGAAATTCTGGCAAAACTAGGGGCCAAACCCACTAACATTGCACCAGGTGAACTGTATACATCTCTAGAGCGTCGTACTATCGATGCGCTGGAATGGGTCGGTCCTTCGCTCGATTTACGAATGGGGTTCCACAAAATCGCTCCATACTATTACACAGGTTGGCATGAGCCGGGCTCTGAGCTGCAATTTTTAGTAAACAAGCGTACTTGGAACCGTTTACCAGAAGACTTACGTGAAATTTTACGTATTTCCATGCGTACCGCAGCGTACGACATGTACATTCATGCGACACACGAAAATGGCAAAAACTGGTCAAGCATGAAATCTGAATTCCCTGATATTCAAGTGAAAAACTTCCCACCAGAAGTGATGTCAGCCATTAAAAAAGCCAATAGCGACTTACTTGCGGCTCAAGCCTCTAAAGATGAGCTAGCAAAAGAGATCTTAGAATCTCAAGCAAATTACTTAAAAACGGTTCGTCCATGGACAGACATCTCACTAAAAGCTTACTTAGATAGCCAATCACAGTAATCACTTCACTTTATGGCTGAAGACACATTTCTTCAGCCATTTCAGCTCAAGTTTGTGGAGCTTTCATGCACAGTCTTATTTATATTGAACGTTTAATAAATCGCATTAGTGATTTTTTAGGTTGGTTATCTGCCACTCTTTTTCTTCTTTTACTCGTTAATGTCGTTTACGACGTCGTCATGCGCTACGTATTTAACGATGTTTCTATTGCCTTCCAAGAACTTGAATGGCATCTCTTTTCTGCCGTATTCTTACTCGGCATTCCTTACGCCATAAAAACAGGTGGCCACGTTCGAGTTGATATCATTTACGAACGACTAAGTATTCGTGCCAAAGCCATTATTGATTTACTCGGCACTCTTATTTTCTTGCTGCCTTTTTGTTTATTGGTCGCGTGGTTTGGCATCGATTTCGCCAAAGAGTCTTATTCGTTAGGAGAAACCTCTGGTGATCCGGGAGGTCTTGCTTACCGCTGGATAATCAAAGCCGTTATTCCGCTCTCTTTCTTTTTTATGGCAATCAGCGGGCTCGGTATGATGCTCCATGCCTTAAATCGCATTTTTAACCCGCACCTCTCTCATGATAAATAACAGGACGTAATCATGATCGGAATAGTGATGTTTCTTGTTGCACTTGGTGCCTTACTACTAGGTTTCCCTGTTGCATTTACCTTTGGCGGTATCGCTTTAATTTTTGGCTTATGGGCAGAAGGCCCTGAAATGTTTGCTTTTATGCCTTACCGCATTCAAAGCATTATGGAAAACACCATTTTAATGGCTGTCCCTCTCTTTGTTTTTATGGGGCTCGTACTGCAAAAAACCAAGCTAGCGGAGCAACTGCTGGTTTCTATGGGGCGCTTATTTGGCGGCATGAGGGGCGGCTTAGCCATTTCTACCGTATTAGTTGGATCTCTCCTTGCGGCTTCAACAGGCGTTGTAGGTGCTTCTGTTGTGGCTATGGGCTTGATTTCTCTACCCGTAATGATGAAATACAATTACGATAAGGGCCTTGCCTGCGGTACTATCTGTGCATCTGGGACATTAGGGCAAATTATTCCCCCTTCGATTGTTCTTATCCTACTCGGTGATGTGCTTGGTGTACCTGTGGGCGATTTATTCCAAGCGGCAGTCTTACCAGGGTTAGTTCTCGTCGGCGCTTATATTGTTTATATTATTATTTACAGTAAGCTCAACCCTAGTGCTGCAGAACCAATTGGCCGTGATGAAAGTGTCTCTCGCAGTGATGAAATCAAAGATGCACTCAAAGCCATCATTCCACCGTTAGCACTCATTGTTGTGGTACTAGGCTCTATTTTTGCCGGAATTGCGACTCCAACAGAATCAGCGGCACTTGGCGGAGCCGGAGCCATCATACTGGCATTAATTTACCGACAGTGTTCGTGGTCTATGCTTTACGACAGCGCCTACGAGACAGTAAAAGTAACCGCAATGGTATTTGCCATTTTATTGGGTGCAACTGCATTCTCTATGGCGTTTACCTACACGGGTGGCGATATCTTAGTCGAAGAATGGATGCTGGAGATCCCCGGAGAGAAGTGGGGCTTTTTAATTATCACCATGCTTGTCATTTTGATTCTTGGCTTCTTCATCGACTTTGTCGAAATCTGTTTTATTATTGTTCCTATTCTGGCACCTGTGGCAGAGCTTTTAGGCATTAATATGGTGTGGTTTGCCATTCTTATCGCCATGAACTTACAAACCTCTTTCTTAACACCACCGTTTGGTTTCAGCCTCTTTTATCTAAAAGGTGTTGCACCCAATGGCGTAACAACCCGACATATCTACCGAGGTGTCATGCCCTTCATACTGATTCAAGTTGCTGTATTAGGGTCTCTACTCGCTTTCCCTGAGTTTTACGGGATGTGATCTCAGGCGAGTAATCCGTGATATCACCTTCTCCTCACCCTTTAATGTTGATACTGTAACCTCTCGTTAACATTTAAGGTGAGGAGCCTCTGCCTTATCCTACAACCACCAGCAATAAGGCTTGGTTTATGTCGTTAAAATTTAAACTGATCCTGCTCACACTCATTCCAATTCTACTGATCACCGCAACTATCAGCTGGATCTCCATTCATCAAGCCCGGCAACTTGGTGAAAAAGAAGTAAAAACCTTCGAACAAAACCTGATCAAAAACCGTGAAATCGCTTTAAAAGACAGTGTCGATTTGGCCTTTGGTGCCATAGAACACATTTACCATTATGCTCGCCCTGACGATGAACAAGCCAAACAACAAGTCAAAATAATCCTGTCTAAACTGCGTTATGGCTCTGATGGTTACTTTTTTGCTTATGACGAAGAAGGCATCAATTTAGTCCACCCAGTAAAACCTGAGCTTATTGGTCAGAATCTCATCAACCTAACGGATGAAAATGGCAATTTCATTATTCAATCACTGATCGATCAAGCGCAAACAGGCGGAGGCTTCCATCGCTACCTTTGGCATAAGCCTTCAACCCAAGAAATCGTACCAAAGCTCAGTTACGCTGCTTGGTTACCGAAATGGAACTGGATGATTGGTACAGGCTTATATATTGAAGACATCAGTGAACAAGTGGAAGAAATTCGTACCACTGTTGAAACCAACATCGAAACGACTTTCATCTCCGTTATTGCCCTACTTTCTGTCACTGTCGCTGTGATTAGTGCCCTCACTTTAGCCATCAACTTACACGAGCACAAACTGGCCGATAAAAACCTGAAAGAGTTAGCTTATAAAACCGTTATGTTCCAAGAAGATGAAAAAAAACATTTAGCACGTGAGCTTCATGACGGAATCAACCAATTACTGGTTTCCAGTAAATGCCATTTAGAACTGCTTTCTCATCATATTGACTCTAACCTTAATCATCGTGCTCAAGAGCATTTGCATAAAAGTGAACACTCTCTATTAACCGCCATTAATGAAGTAAGACGCATTTCCCACAATCTACGCCCAAGCTCTTTGGATGATATTGGGCTAGAAGCTGCACTACATAGCCTGTTAACGGACTTTTCCGATCACACCAATCTCACAGTAAATACTTATATAGAAACAAAAGTGCTCGACTTACATCCCGATGTAGTCACAACCCTTTATCGTATCGTGCAAGAGTCTCTCACCAACATAGAAAAACACGCCAACGCCAATTTAGTAGAAGTTACTGTCGAACAATTGGGTGATCTACTCCAACTAGTCATACGTGACGACGGCGTAGGATTCAAAGTACAAAGCGCACTGGACGGCATGGGAATTGGTCTAAGAAACATGAGAGAACGCGTCGAGTTTATTGGCGGGCAATTTGAAATTACTGCTGAACCTAATTATGGTACAGAAATCATGGTATTACTTGATTTACCGCCACACCGTAATCACCAATAGCTAGGGAAGAAATGGCAATGGATAATATACGCGTACTACTTGTTGATGATCATAAAGTCGTTTTAGAAGGCTTTGTCGCAAGATTAGAATCAGAGCCCAATATACAAGTCGTGGCAACCGCCAGTAATGGTGAGGAGGCACTAAAAGCAGCAAAAACTCATCAACCCGATGTGGTACTCATGGACGTCAGCATGCCCGTAATGGGAGGCATTGAAGCCACCGGACTACTTAAAGAAGCCGATCCCAATATAAAAGTGCTCATGTTAACCATGCATGATAACCGTGAATACATAATGGAGGTCATGCAAGCGGGCGCTGTGGGTTATATGTTGAAAGAGATCTCCGCAGAAAACATGATCCAAGCGATCAAAACCGTTTACCAAGGATCAACTTACTTCTGTGGCTCTGTGACTCATACCCTTTTTAATCAACCTGTTGAAGTCAAGCCAATTCAGCGCACTAACCCACTAAGCCGCCGCGAAGAAATGGTATTAAGCCTTGTTGCTAAAGGCCACAGCAGCAAAAAAATCGCCAATGAATTAAACATCAGTGTGCGAACGGTAGAAACACACCGTCAAAACATTAAACACAAGTTAGATCTTCACTCTACTGCGGAGCTCGCTAAATACTGCATTGATAGAGGATTAATCTTATAGACCGAGAATAGAACTTAGGCAAACCTGATAAAGATCGACTAACTTTATAACAAAATGGCAGACCATATTGACATAGTCCCTAACTGATTATGGCCTGAAGTTATATGGAAATGGTTACCTATCATGAATCACCTTTCTATTCGCTGGAAAATGAGCTTGATCAGTGCGTTAGTGCTAACACTCGTCGTGACCATTATGGCAGTGGTTTCTATACGCTCCAGTTACACGACACAACAACAAGTCAATCAAAAAGCCCTCGATATTCTCACGCTCAAAGCTGAAAACACAATTAAACTGGCCTCTCAAAATCAAGCCTTAAACGTTAATAAAGTCTTTGACTCTGTTATCAGCCATGCAGAAATGATTGTTCGTCAGTCTCAAGCTTTTCAAAAGCAGTTTACTGAAAAAAAAATTGACGCTGGCACCTTGCGTGAAAACCTGGTTACTTTATTGCGCGACAGTACAAGAGATTTTACTGATTATTTAGGCATCTATATCGGTTATGAGCCTAATCAACTGGATAATGAGGATGCAAGTTTTGCCAACGCCTCTGATTATGGCAGTAATAGCGCAGGCCGATTTGGCACCTACTGGGCTAGAACCCCTAAAGGCGAAATAGTCAGTGAACTATTAACGGAAGAGGATCTTCTTGATACCAGCATCGCCAGTAATGGCGCTTACGAAAACAGTTGGTACAGTTGCAGTATCATGAATAAGTCCCAATGCATTCTACAACCTTATTTCGACACCATAAATGATCATGAAATATTGATGACTTCAGTCACATTACCAATCATGAGCAATAACAAAGCCATTGGTATGGTCGGCATTGATATGTCACTGACCTCACTCAACAACTTCATCAATCAGGTGGATAATGAATTTGCAAATGGCGCAGGTCGTGTGATCCTCATCGATGAGAAAAATAAGATTGTCGCTGATGATTCAAAAAATGATCATGTTGGGCAAGCCTTTTCTTCACTTTACCCTGAGCTTTCCCAGCACCTAGGTTCAAAACGCGACTTCTCTCCTATATGGGGAGAATCAAACCTATCAATTGGTACTGCAATCCCTCTAAATCAAAACCAAACCTGGACTCTAGTACTCGAAATCCCTTCTAGCTACGTTTTAGCTGATATCACTAAATTAGCCGAAACATCAGATCGTTTAATGCGAGACGGTGGACAAACGTTTATTTTCATCAGTATTGCGGTTGTGGTTACTTTGGGGTTAGGCAGTAGCCTATTTATTGGAGCGCGCATTGCGACACCACTTCAACAATTAGCTCAGCGTTTCACTGAAATTGCCAGTGGTGACGGAGACTTAACTCAAAGAGTCAATTCAAAGCGTAAAGATGAACTTGGCCGCTTAGGCTCTGGGTTCGATCAGTTCTTAGCACGCTTACAATCTACCATAAGTGAACTTGCTATCGGCATCAGCGATACGCAAAAAGCAGCCCTTCAAGCAGCAGAGCTCTCCCAAAACAGTCACAAAGGTGTCGTGCGCCAAAACGCAGAGGTCGATCATGTAGCCAGTGCTTCCGCCGAACTTTCGGCTATGGCACAACAAGTCACAGACAATGCCAATGAAGCCTCTAGTGCGGCCGATACAGCTCAAGACCGAGCAGAAAATGGTAAGAAAGTGGTCGCCACGACAGGCGAATCTATATCAGAGCTGGCTGAGCAAATTTCTGATACAGTGCCAATAGTAGATCAACTGGCTAAAGACTCTGAAAGCATAGGCTCTATTCTGGAAGTCATCCAAGGTATTGCCGAGCAAACCAATTTACTTGCCTTAAATGCCGCCATTGAAGCCGCCCGGGCAGGAGAGAATGGTCGTGGTTTTGCCGTGGTAGCCGATGAGGTTCGTACTTTAGCCAGCCGAACTCAAGATTCAGTTGAACAAATACGCACTGTGATCAGTACCTTGCAACAAGGCACAACAAAAGTTGTCACCGCGATACAGCAAGGTAATAGTAAGGCAATTCAAGTTCAAGATATTGCCCAACAAGCAGAACAAGCATTAGATGAAATTCTTCACGAAATGAATCACATCCAACAAAAAAACAACCAAATTAAAACGGCCAGTGACGAGCAACATCAAATTGCACTCAAGTTAGATGACACCATCGCCAAAATACGAAGTATTAGTCAGGAGCTGACTCATGATGCTCAGGCTTCATTAGACATGAGCGACAACTTAACCACTCTATCCCAACAACAAAAAGCCCTGATTGAAGGTTTTAAAGTTTAAACAAAGAACATAATGCCCTTTTGAGCTAGCCTACTATTCTATTTTAAAACTAAAGGAAATAAATTTTTAATAAAAAAGTTCGGAGTTTAATATTCGAAACCTATATTATTAAAAGCCATGAGTTTCATATTAAAAGCTCATAGCCTTTATACTAAAGTCGCATTGTAATTAATTAGAAAATAAAATTTCGTTTAAATATTATTCGCATGTACATAACTTTCTAATTCAGTTAATGAAGCCGTTGTAATAAATTCTTCATTCAAATAGAAATTCACTGTATCCCCCACTTTTTCACCGCGTAAAACTTCGGAGCGCCCATCAGCATAAGAGACATTCATTTCGAGCGTTTTTGCATCAACCTGGCTCATTTCAACTTTTTCAAATGAGGTATTATTTGCTTGCAATGGCACCTCAGTTAACGATTTATCTAGCTTATCATTAACCTTAAAGATCGCATCAACAGGCTGATCAACAACAGCAGGTCCTTTACCTGTAATGGGGTTCTTACCCGTCCAAAATTCGACTGAATTAAAAATGAACAAGTCAGCCAACGATGCAATTACCATACACAGGGCTAAGTAATACAAACAAGCCAGCACGACCGTAACGATTATCAACCGCAGATAAGTTCCCTTTTGTAACCATTTGTGAAGCCCCCATTTGCCCCATACAGCCGCTTAACAGACTGGTACTCAAAGCGATTACGATCGCTACTTTCATTTTATTTATATTCATTTTCTATTCGCGCATGTTTATAAAATGCAATGTGCACTTATTTATATTTTTATACTATCAATATATTCGTTTCATTATATGGAATGAGATAAGATTTGACGTTAATTTGACACAGTCAATAATTCAATTACGTGACAGCAATGCCATTTCAAAATAAAGTGCTACAATGCCCCCACTTTTAATAATACAATTGACACAATAATAAATACCATTGTTGATAGGTCTATCTACATGCCAACTATAAATATAAGAACACGTTTAATTATCATTGCTGCCGTTCCACTATTTCTTGTACTCTTTTTACTCTCGAAGCAACTCTTTCAAACCAATCAAAATTATCGCCACGCCGCCACATCACATGAAGCCATCACCTTTTTTAACTTACTTGATCAAGTGGCTCATAATTTTGCGGTAGAGCGCGGCTTAACTGCTGGTTTTGTTGCTTCAAAAGGGGAAAAAGGGAAAAACGCTTTAAACAACCAACGTAGACTAGCTGATGCGGCACATTCACAACTGGTTAGCTTTACGCCTGAATACCTTGAACCAGCATTAGTAAGCCAATTAATGTCTGACATTCAAAATCAATTACGTAACAAAAAGGCGATGCGTACCCAAGTAGATAGCCTGTCGCTAACCCAATCCCCGTTCGAATATTATTCCACACTGAACAAGCTCTCCCTCGATAGCATGGCAATAATATTAACTCAGGTAAATTCTCAGGAACTGACACAAAGCATGCAGGGACTTCTTTCTTTGTTGCAAATGAAAGAAAAAGCAGGAAAAACTCGCGGTGCACTAAACGGTGCGTTTGCAGGCAAGCAATCCTCCCTTGATAAATATGCCAACATTACCGCTTACATTGCTTCAGAGAAATTCGCTTTACGACAAGCCAAACTGACTCTTCCACATCCAGGAAGCAACCTTCTTAGCCAAGCAACCAATTCCAGTGAGTGGCAACAGGTTCAGGCGATTCAAAATCAGTACTTAGGGCAAAAACAATCTTTATCAAACTTAGAAGGGCCAGAAGCAAGTACTTGGTTCTCTATAGCCACTAAGCGTATTGGTTCAATAAAAAATGTAGCTGATACCGTGTCTGAAAATGTTCAAAACCAAGCAAAAGAACTCATGTCTAGCGCAGCATGGGCTCGTAATATTTATATCGGGATTTGCATTTTTCTTGTTGTACCAATGGTTGTGCTAACCGTTATTTCAGTTCGAGCCATCAGCCAACGAGTCAACTTTTTTGGCCAAAAAATTGAAGAGATCGCTTCGACGAAAAACTTAACCAAAAAGTTGAGTGATGATAAAGATGATGAATTTACTAACCTCGCAGGTCATATTGATCATCTACTTGAGAGCTTAGCCACCCCACTAAACAATGCACACGATGTTGCTTCAAGAACACAGCACGAGTTAGTTGAATTAAACCAACGTATCATCGAAGCGAAACAAGCCAGTCAAGACACATTTCATCGCTGTGACAGCATTGCCACCGCAATGACAGAAATGGCACAAACCAGTACACAAGTAGCCGATGTAACCAATGAGGCACAAAGTACAACAGATAAAGCCAGTCAGAATGCCCAAGTTTGCCTAGACCACAGTGCTCAAACTTTTGAGGCGACTCGCCAACTTCATCAAAGTATTGAAAGCACCTTCAATCGTGTTGAAGAGCTTGAGAAACAGACCCTGAATGTCTCGCAGATCCTCGATACCATTACCGCTATTTCCGAGCAAACGAATCTATTAGCATTAAACGCAGCCATTGAGGCCGCACGTGCTGGTGAACAAGGCCGTGGCTTTGCTGTCGTCGCAGATGAAGTAAGAACACTCGCGCAACGCAGTCAAACAGCGACAGAAGACATACGTAAGCTACTGGATGATATCAGTGTCAACGCCAAAGCCTCTTTCGAAAACATGCAAAAGAGTAAAACAGCCAGTGACAATACACACGAATCTGTAGACGACACACGCAATTACATTGATTCTTTATCTGGAGCAGTACAAGAGATATCACATTTCAACATTAATATTGCAGCCGCGACTAACCAACAATCTGAAACGGCCAACATCGTAAACGCCGATTTGGATGAACTCACAGGCTTGGTCAGCAGCACAGGCACAATGATTAGCGCAGTAGATGAAGAAATAAAAGTGCTTGAAGCCCGAATGCACGAACTTACTGAACAAATAAACAGCTTCACCTTAAGTTAACGCAACTTTAGCAGGATCTGCTTAATTTTCAGGCACTGAAAACAAAATTCAGTGCCTTTATTATTTATTCATTGATAAACAGAAATTAACACTTCACATTTACGCTACAAAGCATACCTTTGATTAACATCACAAAATCACATTTAAAATGTAACATTTATTACTTCCATTGCTCTCTTTAGGTTGGTAGAATCCGCGCGCCTTAAAAATGCTACTTTAGTTGAATAAGGCAAACATATTTTTATGAATGTGTACTTTTTATACTGTCTATTAGATGTAGATGTCAGCCAAAATTATTGAGAGCAATAATGAAAAAATTTGATAAAGCAATGCGTATTTTGCTTGCAGGTTTCTGTATTAACCTTTGTATGGGTATTCTGTACGCTTGGAGTGTATTTAACAAAGCTTTAGTAACTGATCTTGGTTGGTCAGCTGCTGATGCATCACAACCTTATGCAATTGCAACTCTTACCTTTTCTATTTGTCTTTTAGTTGCTGGTATTTTACAAGACCGTATGGGTCCACGTTTGGTTCTTATCTTAGGTACAGTATTAGTTGGCCTAGGTATGATTGCTTCTAGCTTTGCAACAACACCAATGATGCTTGCTATCACCTTTGGTGTGGTAACTGGTGCTGGTATCGGCTTTGGTTACGCTTGTCTTGCTCCTTCAGCAATGAAATGGTTCCACCCTTCTAAAAAAGGTATGGTTAACGGCCTAATCGCTGCTGGTTTCGGTCTTGCTGCGGTTTACCTTGCACCACTGACTTCTGCCTTGATCACAAGCTACGGTATCGAAACAAGCTTCTTAATTCTTGGTGTTGGTATTCTAGTTATCGCGGTTCCTCTAGCATGCACAATCAATAACCCACCAGCAGGTTACACACCTGAAGCACCAGCGCAAAAGCCAGGCCAAGCTCCAGCAGCCGCTATCAAACAAGTTGATATCAACTGGCGTGGTATGCTAAAAACGCCTCAGTTCTACTCTCTATGGGTAATGTACGCATTCGCCGCTTCTGCTGGCCTAATGCTGATTGGTAACATCACTACAATTGCAAGCGTACAAGCGAACATTCCAAACGCTGTTTACCTTGCTTCTATCCTAGCGGTATTTAACTCAGGTGGTCGTATTGCAGCAGGTATCCTATCTGACAAAATCGGTGGTGTGAAAACTCTGCTTCTTGCCTTTATCCTACAAGGCATCAACATGGTTCTTTTCGCAACGTTTGATTCTGAGTTCACTCTGATCATCGGTACAGCGGTTGCTGCGGTTGGTTACGGTACGCTTCTAGCGGTATTCCCATCAATCACAGCTGACTTCTACGGTCTGAAAAACTACGGTACTAACTACGGTGTGCTTTACACATCTTGGGGTATCGGTGGTGCAATCGGTTCAGCGGTTGTTGGCCTATCGTTCGCGTACTCAGATTCTTACGGCCTAGCTTACACTATCTCTGCTGCTATGCTGGGTGTGGCTGTTGTTCTGGCTCTTATCACTAAGCCTGTGAACGCAGAAAAAGCAAGCGCACTAAAAGCAAGCGCTGCGTAATCTAAACTACTCTTTATATCGAAAGGCGAGGTTTTCTGACCTCGCCTTTTTTGTACCTGTTTTATGTTGAAGCTTGATAGCCACATAATAAATGCCCACTGAAGATAGTGGGCATTTGAACATCTAATTCTAAGAAAACTTAGTGAGGCTTCTTCTCAGCAAAGAATTTTCCAAAGTGCTCTTCCATGATTTCTGGAGTCAGCTTACCTTCAGCTTCCAGTTTTTTCAGTTCAGCAACAATTTTTTTCTGCTCTTCCATTGATGGTAATGCCACTTCAGGTTCATCACTTGGCATTGCTTGAAGTTCTTTTTCAAAATCTTGCATATTCTCTTCCAAAATTATCGACAAAATAATATCACTGCCTGTAATTCTACCGTACTGCACACCATCAACCAAATACCTACTCGCTTAACTGACTAAAACTCCGTCAATCAAGCAATTAGAAAACAAATCTACTACGATAAAAACGACTTTTACGTGTGATATGGATTACCATAATGGCAACACTCTCGATTGGATAAATCAAATGAAAACGGTACTTGTAATTGGCTACGTATGGCCTGAACCTAATTCTTCAGCGGCGGGCAGCCACATGATGTCACTGTTGAGGCTATATAAACAACAAGGTTGGCAAGTAACGTTTGCAAGCCCAGCTCAACAAACAGAGCACATGGTGGACTTATCTTTAGACGGGATTTCGAGTAAAGCCATTGAACTGAACGACTCCAGCTTTGATGAATATATTCATGAACTTCAACCTGACATGGTTATGTTCGATCGGTTTATGATGGAAGAGCAATTTGGCTGGCGAGTAGAAAAGCAGTGCCCTAATGCCCTACGCTTATTAGATACAGAAGATCTACAATGTTTACGTCAAGCACGCCATCAAGCACTCAAACAAGGCAAAGATCTGACAAAGCAAGACCTCTTTAAAACCGATTTAGCCAAACGTGAAATTGCGGCTATTTTGCGCTCAGACATGTCGCTGATCATTTCCGATCACGAAATGAAGCTGTTAACCGACACTTTTAAAATAGATGGTGACTTGCTACACCACTTGCCTTTCATGTTGAACTTAGAAAAGCTGCCGACTCAAACACTACGCTTTCAAGAACGTGAACACTTTTTGGTGATCGGTAACTTCCGCCATGCTCCAAATTGGGACTCTGTGCTTTATTTACAGCAAATCTGGCCATTGATTCGTAAACAATTACCAAAAGCCGAGCTGCATATTTATGGATCTTACCCACCACCAAAAGCAACCGCTCTAAATAACCCAAAACAAGGCTTCTTTATTAAAGGCTGGGCGGACGATGCCCTTGAAGTGATGCAAAATGCCAAAGTGTGCCTCGCACCTTTGCGTTTTGGTGCTGGAATTAAAGGCAAACTATTAGATGCCATGCATGTTCAAACCCCAAGCATTACCACAAATATCGGTACTGAAGGCATGACAGGCCAAACACCGTGGCCAGGCATAGTGGCAAATGATGCCCAAGGGTTTGCTGATGCCGCTGTTGCTCTTTATCAAAACGAAGAACAATGGAATCAAGCAAGCGGACATGCTCATGAACTGCTTCATGAACGTTTTAACGGTAAACAATTGGGGAACGGTCTCATCGAGCGCATCACACAAACTTATGCCAATTTAGAGCAACATCGTGCAAACAACTTTTTCGGTGCTATGTTGAACCACCATACAATGAAAAGCACACAATACATGTCACAATGGATTGAATCTAAAAACAGGCTTGCTGAGTTGGAGTCTCAATAAAGTACTACCGTAATCCGGGGAGAGCTTGAAATTCAACCAAACAACCCCATTCATACCATTAAGAGCGAACTTTTCGGCTCGCTCTTTGTCGTATATCCATGTTTTCAGTAGCATGTTTAAGATTTGCTACTGAAAGCACATCATTAGACACTGCCTTATTATCATGAATCATAGTTTTCTTCAGGCAGTGCATGTTATTCAGATTTTGAGGAATGCACCACCATGCTAACGGATACGTTTCAACGCTTACAACGCCACCTTGAGTCTCAGGTTATTGGTCAACCTGAATTAGTAAAACAATTGCTGATTGCCTTACTTGCAGATGGACACATACTTGTTGAAGGGCCTCCAGGTTTAGCTAAAACACGTGCCGTAAAAGTATTATCGGACTCAATTGAAGGTGATTTTCACCGTATTCAGTTCACCCCTGATTTGCTGCCATCCGATTTAACAGGTACCGATATTTTCCGCCCTGAAACTGGTGAATTCACTTTCCAGGCAGGTCCTATTTTTAATTCACTCGTTCTGGCCGATGAAATTAACCGTGCCCCCGCTAAAGTGCAGGCTGCAATGCTTGAAGCCATGGCAGAAAAACAGATCACCGCAGGCCGAAACACCTATTCATTACCTGATTTGTTTTTAGTCATGGCAACCCAGAACCCAATTGAACAAGAAGGGACTTACCCACTACCAGAAGCGCAGTTAGATCGTTTCTTACTGCATTTGAGTGTGGATTACCCAAATGAAGAAAGTGAACTGGATATTCTAAGACTAAACCGCGGCGAAGCTCTTGGGCAGTCAAACCCAGAACCTGTGTCTATCAGTCAGAGTGATATTTTCTCAGCGCGCAAAGAAGTGCTTTCGATCCACATGGCCGATGCCATTGAGCAATACATTATTCGTTTAGTCATGGCCACTCGCCAACCAGAGCGATACGACGATCAGCTCGCTAGCTGGTTACAAATGGGGGTTAGTCCACGTGCCACACTCGCTCTCGATCGCTGTGCACGCGCTCATGCCTGGCTATCCGGCCGCGACTTTGTAACACCGGAAGATGTTCAAGTCATGGCATACCCTGTTCTTCGCCATCGTTTATTGCTTAGCTATGAAGCTCAAGCAGAAGGCATTCACCCAAATATCATTGTGAATAAGCTGATCACACAGGTAACAAGCGCATGAATGGCAAAACCGCCAGTTCAGCTTTAGCATTACCGCCAAATAGTGACGGTGTCACACTATGTTTGGCTGAACTGCTGTATTACAAAAATCAGGCGGTCAAATGGCTGCCTCCGGCGCAAAGTGTGTGGTCTCAACTCAATGGTAACCACACCAGTCGCCAAAAAGGACGCGGAATGAACTTTTCCGAAGTACGTCAGTATCAGCCGGGCGATGATATTCGCTCTATTGATTGGCGTGTTACCGCTCGTACAGGAAAAGCCCATACAAAACTGTTCAGTGAAGAAAAAGAGCAACCAGTAATGCTCTTTATCGATTTAAGCCCAAGCATGTTGTTTGGGTCTCAATTGCTTTTAAAATCTGTGCAGGCCGCTCACTTTGCCAGTCTGCTCAGTTGGTTAACAGTACGAGAAAAAGATCGTGTCGGTGCCATTATTTACACTGGCAATAAGCTTATCGAGTGCAAACCAACCGCGAGACAGCAAGGGCCTCTGCGCTTAATTAATGCCTTAATACAGGCACATGATGCTGTTCAGAACCCACAAACTGGCGCTGATACAACTGAGCAATCAGACTTTGGCTTTACTCACGCGTTAAAAAACCTTCTTCACCTTTGCCCTAAAGGCAGCGAAATTGTCATGATCAGCGACTTTTATGATCTGCGCATTGAAGATAAAACTTTGCTGAGTCAGCTACGCCAACACAACCGAGTTCAATTTGTCCAGATTTCCGATCCGCTTGAACAAGGCCAAACCGGCTTTAGAGGGTTAGAAAACGTCAGTGACAGTAAACGCTCTGCTTGGCTTGATTTTTCCGCAAAAAAAACGCGTACCGCATTACTGCACCACTACCAGCTCCATCAACAGTTTATTATGACTATGGCTCAACAATTAGGTGTTCCCATTCACTCACTGTCTGCCGCACTCCCTTTGCTCACCCAACTAGGTGATAAGGAGAAACGCCGTGGCCAGTAACCTAACTCAACCAGCGACTGAACCAACAACACCGCTATTACCCCTTGCCGACATCCATTTACAAGCCGCCCCAAGCTGGTGGCCTTTAGCTTGGGGCTGGTGGGTACTCGCGGCTGTTGTACTTTTTACCGTGGCAGGTACATTGTTTCTCATTAAAAAGCGCAATGCTAATCACGCCGCAAAGAAAGAGGCACTACAACTGCTACAAACTTCGGCTTACCAAAACGACATTGCAATGGTATCAGAGCTGCTAAAACAAGCAGCAATGAGTTATTTTTCTCGTGGCCGAGTGGCTTCTTTAAACGGAGCACAGTGGCTTCACTTCTTAGATCAACAACTGCCCGCAAAGTATCGAAAATCACATGGCTTTCAGGCCAAAGAAGCAGAATGGCTTGCCGCACTCTACGCGCCAACAGCTAGCCTACCAGCTGATACTCAGAAGATGTGCCTAGAGCAAGCCAAAATCTGGCTCACTCATGCTTTGCCTCCTAAGAAAGGAAACCAAAATGTTTGAATTTATTTGGTGGTGGGTATGGTTTCTTTTACCTCTGCCTTGGCTTGTGTATCGTTTTGTGCCTGAGGTTCCACAACCTGCAGCCATTCGATTACCAAGCCTTCCTACCGACATTTCTGAACAACAGCCAAAGCAATGGTGGCGAAAAAGCTTGATTGTTTTATGTTGGATTTGCCTTATTGCAGCCACCTCTCGTCCTGTTTGGTATGGCGACCCTATCGAAGTTCAACCCAAACACAGAGACATGCTACTAACGGTTGATCTGTCTGGCTCTATGGCCATTGAAGATATGGTGACTGGTAATGGCAATATTGATCGCCTAACCGCAGTGAAACAGGTTCTGTCTGATTTCATTCAAAAGCGACAAGGCGACCGCCTAGGGCTAGTATTATTTGCCGATCATGCTTACCTGCAAACCCCGCTAACCTTTGACCGTAAAACCGTAGAACAACAGTTAAACCGTGCAGTGCTGAACCTAATTGGTAAAAGCACTGCCATTGGTGAAGGGCTTGGCATTGCGACAAAAACCTTTATTGAAAGCGATGCCCCACAGCGTGTGATTGTGCTGCTAAGTGATGGCGCAAATACTTCCGGTGTGATCGACCCACTTGAAGCCGCTGAGCTTGCCAAAAAAAGTAACGTCACCATTTATACCGTTGGTGTTGGTGCAGAAGAAATGCAACAACGTCAGTTCATGTTCACTCGCACTGTGAATCCATCACAAGATCTAGATGAAAAAACACTGACTGAAATTGCCGAGTTAACGGGCGGGCAGTATTTCCGAGCTCGTAACCCACAAGAGCTAAGCACAATATACGACATCATCAATCAATTAGAGCCAGTGAGCGAAGCTCAGCAAACGTGGCGACCTCGTGAAGAGTGGTTCCGCTTCCCTTTAATGGGCGCTCTATTGTTTTCCATTATTATTCTGATCATAAGGAAGCGTCATGGCTAATTTTACGTTTCTTTTTCCACTGTGGTTTTTAGCCTTAATACCACTCGCCATCTTGTTGCCTTGGCTTAAAAAGCACAATAAAGGCAGCGGCTTAATTGCTCCGCACTTGGCAAAACATTTTGGTATTCAAGTCAAAAAAGAGTCTTCTGTTCCCTATATTTTGCTTGCCATTGGCTGGTTAATGTCTGTTATCGCATTGGCAGGCCCTAGCTGGAATAGCACAGTAATGCCAACCTATAACCTAACTGGTGCGAGAGTGTTGGTCATGGATATGTCTCGCTCTATGTACGCGACCGACATTTCCCCTAACCGCCTAGTACAAGCTCGCTACAAAGCACTCGACTTATTACCAGGATGGAAAGAAGGTGCAACAGGCTTAGTAACCTATGCTGGTGATGGCTATATCGTGAGCCCTTTAACTGAAGATAGCCAGACCTTGGCAAACTTAGTTCCAAATCTGTCTCCTGCGATCCTTCCTATCCAAGGCAGTAACGCAGCTGCCGGCCTTAGCAGTGCTATCGACATGCTAAGCCAAGCAGGTCACCAACAAGGGGATATTATTTTAATTACTGATGGGCTAACCGATAAAGAGCTCGATGAGTCTCTTGAATTACTGAGCAACACAAAATGGCGAGTATCTGTATTAGGCATAGGGACAACAGCAGGCGCACCAATTAAATTGGAAAGCGGCCAACTGCTTCAAAACCGCGCGGGACAACCTGTTATTGCCAAAATGGATATATCGTCTCTGGCTAAGCTAACTCAAGAAACCGGTGGCGCTTTACAGCTTGTTCAACCAAATAACACTGATATTCAAGCCATCATTACAGCGACTGAAAAGCCACAAGAAAGTGTAAGTACAAAAGGCGAAAATAAGCTGGAAGACAAAGAAAATGGCGGCTATTGGCTGCTCATTCCTCTGTTATTACTCACCTTAATGGGCTTTAGGCGAGGTGTGGTTTTAGCTTTATTTTTCATGGTGTTACCCATCCCTGATGTTTATGCTGCTCCTTGGGTTAACCAAAACAGTGCTGCCTACCAAGCTTATCAAAATGAAGACTACCAACAAGCGGCTGAACTATTTAGTGATCCTGCTTGGAAAGGTATTGCCCAATATAAAGCTGGAGATTTTAAAAGTGCTATCAGCAGTTTAACTGGCCTAGAAGATCCTACTTCTCGGTATAACCTTGCCAATGCACTGGCTCAATCAGGTCAATTGGAACAAGCTAAAAAAGCGTATGAAGATATTTTAGAGAAGCAACCTGATCACGCTGATGCCCAGAAAAACCTAGATGTTGTAAAGAAAGCGCTAGAGCAACAGCAACAGCAACAGCAACAGCAACAGCAACAGCAACAGCAACAGCAACAGCAACAGCAAGATGAGTCCTCCGACTCTGAACAAAATAAAGACCAAGAGCAAAAACAAGAGGAACAACAAAACCAGCAATCTGATAATAAAGACAGTGAGAATCAAAACTCATCTCCAGACTCGGACAAATCAGAGTCAGAGTCAGAGTCAGAGTCAGATAAGAATGCTGAAAATAAGCCTCAGGACAAGAGTAACGAATCGGAAGAGCAACAGCACAATAGCTCACAGCAACAACAAGAACAGAAAAATGAAGAAAGCAAACCGGAGTCTTCTAAAGAACAAAACCAACAAGAGCAACAACAAGAAAGCCAAATGGCCAATGAGCCTGCTAAGCCCGCAGAAAAAAGCGAGCAAGAAAACGGTGAACCATCAAGTATCGCGCAAGCAGAAAATACAGGAGAAGAGTCTGAGCATAACACCGCTTACGCTGATCCGATTTTGAAAAAGCTTGAGCAAATCCCTGATGATGCTAGCCGATTACTGCACGCACAGTTGTTGTTACAAGCGCAACAAAAAGACACACCACCTCAAACAGAACGTTCTTGGTAACTAGGTGTTAAGAAAATAATGAACATGAAACTACATACATCTCAAACCTACTCTCGTGCTTCCGTTCTTAATACCAAAGAACGTAAAAGCTCGTTGTCTTACCTTACTGGCTTTGTGGTCAGCTTATTGGTTCTTTTTTACAGTGCTCACTCTTTTGCTTCACAAGCAATCGCAACGGTGTCAAAAAATAATGTTGCGGTAAACGAAGTGTTCCAATTAATGATCTCTATCGATAAAAGAGTTGATGCCAATAATCTTGACCTTTCTGTCTTAGAGTCTGACTTTAATATGGGGCGACCAAGTGTTAGCTCGTATCAATCGAGTATTAATGGTAAAACTCAGATCCAAACTCAATGGACACTACCACTAGCGGCAACAAAAGAAGGCACCATCATCATCCCTTCATTTCGCATTGAAGGCTCCGACACACAGCCGATTGCTTTAACCGTTTCTCAAAACACCGTAAAACAAGATAGCTCTGATTTTATTGAGCTTACAGGTGACCTATCTAAAGCGCGTTTATACGAAGGGGAAAGTGCCACATTTGATCTAAAACTGCTCATCAAAGCCGATCCACGACGGTTACAATCACCTTCCCTACTTCCTCCGCAAGGCTCTGGGTTAAATATTGTTGCTAAAGGCGAAGCCAACCAATACCAAACCGTTGTACAAGGTATTCAAGCAACCGTACTCGAACAAACCTTCGTTGTAACACCCAATACAACAGGCGATTTACTCTTAGAGGGGGCACGTTTTGAGGCAACGCTGATCCAGTCTCAAGGTCGTTATAATGCCAATGTCATGATCCCACTCAAACAGAGCAGTGGCGTGGAAAAAATAACCGTATTACCGAAACCGGCAAGCTACCAAGGAACATGGCTACCTACCCCAGACTTATCACTAGGGCAAGTATGGCATCAAGACAATGGCCAATTAGCCAGCACAAACGTTGTGGCAGGAGAGCCAATTACCCGTACTTTAGTACTTAAAGTAAAAGGGATTCCCCAAGAAAGACTGCCTAACTTAGTCATTAATTATCCAGATTCAGTACGTGTTTATGATGAAAAACCCACTTACGGCGAAGACAAACAAGGCAACACGGTAATGACCATACAACAAGTCATTATTCCACGTAGCACCGGCTCAATTACCCTACCAGAAGTCAAAATTAACTGGTGGAACAGCCAGCTAGAAAAACAAGAAGTGGCAACCGCATCCGCACTCACATTAACAGTTTCTCCAGCAGAGCAAGCAAACCCAATATTAGCGCAGGCTTCTGAGCCAGCAGCCGCTAATGCTCCAGCTCAAGTAGAAGTTAGAGTGGAGAAAGACGCTGGCTACTGGCCTTATGTTGCTCTGTTTTTTGCCCTTTGCTGGTTAGCTACTCTTGCTGTTTTGTGGCGAGTCAGTAAAAAACAAAATCAGCCGGACACAACTTCAACGCCTTCACATGTGGTAAGCAATCACAAATCGGCACTAATAAGCAGCCTTGAGAAGCAACACGCTATTGAAGCTCAACACCATTTTAATGTGTGGCTTCAACAATTTAATGGCCAGATAGATAGTGAACTTAAAAAAGAGCTACAGGAACAAATGACGCTATTTATGGCAACGCAATATGCCTCTCAGCCGCAGGAATGGCAGCCAGAAACATTAATTAAACTGATCAATCACGCAGAGAAACACAATACCAAAACGACAGTTTCGGGCTCTGCCCTTGAAAAGGTGACGCCGTAACTAAGTAACATGAAATTGCTTATATCGCTGTCGATGCCGGCAGTGGTATAAGCACTTAATAGTAAACAAGCCCTTCACCCCAACCATTTCAAAAAGCACTATACACGCACAAATACCCCCTATCACTTCTGTGTGCTCTACCATGAACAGATGCAGTAACTGTTTTAATGTACAAAGCATTCTAATTTTTTATATTTAGGACACAAATATGCAACAAGGTGCTATCTTATTAAAACAGGGCACATTAAAATTTACGTTATTAATATAAATATAAACGCCTATACATTGGCGTCATTAGTGCCTATTTTGTTGTTGGGAAGCGTGATTTTGAATACTGATCAGCTATTACTTGCACATCGTTCATTTAACGCACTGCTCAAAGAGCTTGCTTTGGGAATGAACCTCCATGCTCTAAATAAAGCAATCATTCATCTTGCAGAAGAATTGTTCGATGATCGACTTGCTTCAATTTTAAAGCTTGATGAGGTCAATAAAACCTTACATTGTGTTTCTGCTCCTAACCTGCCGAGCTTTTATAACAAAGCCATTGAAGGAGTCGAAATAGGAGAAAATGTGGGATCCTGTGGTGCTGCTGCCTATCTAAAAACGGCGGTTATCGTTGAAGACATTAATACACACCCTAATTGGAGCCCCTATACAGAATTAACCCAACAAGCTAATCTGCATGCATGTTGGTCCATGCCAATTCTCTCTTCTGCTGAAAAAGTACTAGGGACTTTTGCTATATACAGCTCCAAACCTTCTGTTCCTGGAGAGTTTGAGCTAGAAGTGCTAGAAATGGCCGCTTCAATTTATGCCGTTGCCCTTGAAAAATTTGATTACGAACAGCAGCTGTACCAAACCGCTAATTATGATTCTCTAACCAATACTTTGAATCGCAATGCATTCATTAATAAAACCAATCAACTCATAGCCACTAAAAAGCATTCTGATCAGATCCTTGCCTTGTTCTTTATTGATATCGATAAATTTAAGCTCTGTAATGACAATTATGGCCATGCTTTTGGCGATCTCGTTTTATCACATACCAGTAATTGCTTACGCGCGTTATCAAGAGAAAGTGACTTACTTGGGCGATTTGGCGGAGATGAATTCATTTTAGTTTGCAGTGTGCACAACCATAATGAAGCGCTAAAAGTATATAAACGCTTAGAGAATTACCTAACGGAATCTTTATATGTTGAAAATAAAAAAATCACAGCAAGCATCGGGGTCGCTTCTTGTGCGTTTTCTGAAATCATTACTATCGAAAGCTTGATCGAAAAAGCGGATAAAAAAATGTACCAACATAAAGGTCGCCAACAAGAAACCTTCTAGTCGCAACTCTCTTAATAACCGCGTATGGCCTAATCAGAAAAATATTGAATGAGTAAACTACATGAAGGGCGTTGAAATAGGCTAGCTCAAAAAGAGTATCTAGCGTAGAAGGAAAATCATCACTTCTACGCATTTACACTTCTCTTTATTTACTTCGGAGTCAAATTATTTAGCTTCCGCCATTTTTGGTTGATTCAATTTCTGATGAACCCAAACACCTGAAGCTTTCATCAAGTAACCAAAGATCCCGCCTAAGATAAGTGATGGAACCACTAATTGCCAATCACCACCAGCGGCAAAAGTCGCACATGAACCAATGAAGGTTCCCGGTATATAACTCAGCCATGATTGCTTAGCTTGAATACACATAAAGAAAGCCACCACCGCCGTGATCACATACCCCATAATATCAAGACCAACAACACTCGACCCATGAATGATCACCATTGCCCAAAATACGCCAGACATGTTTGTCAATAAACTGGTGAAGAGACCTTTGATACCATCAGTCGGGGAAGCGAAATAACTTGTACAACCTAAAAATCCAGCCCAACTGAGTAAGCCCAATGAAACAGCAATCCACCCCCAGAGGCCCGACAAAATTCCCGTTGTTAATGAAATGGCTACTAATACGCTCATGCAATCCTCACTAGCCTAAGCAAACTTTAGTCAAGCAAGAATCATAATGAAGTATCCATATTTATTTAGTGACAAAAATCACACTAAATAGAAATTAGAATGTAATGGAATTAATGAAAATAGATCCAGATCACCATAAAAAGCGCTATTTCAACAGATGTCCTCAATAGAAAGAAAAGATTCATAACCTAGCTGTTCAGTAACCAGACGCTCTTTTTTCACTTTTGGTAATCTCTTTAATCGATATTCAATTCGTAATGCGCTAGATTTATCCCCAACCTCTTGATTCCACTCTAATATCAAAGGCCCTTTTCCTCTCAACGCCTTTGCTCCTTTGCCTGTTTGGTGTTGTAAAAAGCGTCGTTCAACATTATTGGTAACACCACAATACAAAGAGCCTGTCTTTGTGCGTATAAGATACACAAACCAGACAGGCTCAGGCTTAACCTTGCTCTCTTTAGTCATTAAGAGGTTAATTCTTCAAGTAACGCTTTTAAACTTTTTACTTCTTCTTTTAAGTCAGAGACTTCCTGCTCTAACTTTTCTAAACGAGCATTATCCGCATGTGTTACAGACTCACTAGACAGTGCCACTGCTGGTGAAGAGACATCAACTTCCCCACTGAATAAGTGAGCAAAACGGGATTCTCTTTTTCCCGGTTCTCTTGGTAATCGTACGACTAAACCACCGTCTTCACGCTCTGCCATACCTTGCAATACTGATTCCACTTCAGAGACATCAGTGAAAGAACATAAACGATTGGTTCGAGTTCGAATTTCCCCTGGAGTCTGAGGGCCACGTAAAAGCAGCACACATGTTACTGCGACTTCTTGTTTGGTTAGTTTTAAATTACCAAACTCAGTATTGCAAAAGCGATGCTGGAACTTCGAAACACGGCTACCAAATGCACTTTCGTCAGTCACTAAACGAGAAGTGATTAATGCCTGAGTCGCATCAAGCACTTCCGCATCTGAAAGAGACATAACAGGATCACGGTTACTCTTTTGGTTACATGCCGTCGTTAATGCATTAAGAGTAAGGGGATATTGGTCAGGCGTTGTACTCTCTTTTTCAAGTAAACAACCAATAATACGAGCTTCTAATTGCGACAGTTTCATGTCCATATGTATGGGCCTATTGTTATTATCTACAATTTCAGAGTATCAACCTTGCTATAGCAGCACAAGCTATTGCGGCTCAATCGCTCGTATCTTCATCAGATGTATTTAAAAACATCTAACCACATGAAAAACATCCACAATTTATCTCTTTGGATCACCAAAAAATTAAAACAAAACTTGACTCAGAGACGATAAAAATATCAAATCTCTTTCTAGGCTGTGTCCATCAATTATTTTGAATTATCACTAGCCAAAATAAACCGAAGAAAACCTTACTCGCCTGGAGCTATATTCATGGGACTTTTTAGTCAAAAACAACAAAAACCAGCCTCTACGTCGCTATCTGTTATCGCAAAAGGCTGTCGTATTAACGGTGAAATCAGTGTCGAGCAAGATATTCAAATTGATGGTTTTGTTGAAGGCACTATTGCAACTGAGAAAAATGTATTCATAACCCCTACAGGCCGAGTTCAAGGTGAGATCCATGCTAGCCATGTCATCATTAACGGCCTAGTTGAAGGTTCTTGTCACTGCCATGAAGTAAATATCCAATCTCAAGGTCAAATGAAAGGCACTATCCATAGTCAGCAACTAACTATTGAGAAAGGTGGCGTTTTAATTGGTGAAAACCGTGAAATTGCTCCGTCTGATGCCGTGACCACTCTGGATACAAGCAAAAACAAAAACAACAAAGAAAACAATCCAAAAGAAAAGGCGGACAAAACCGCTTAAGCCTAATCGGATACAGGGCTAATATTTCGTTAGCCCTACTCCCTAAAAGTTAACCTTAACTCGAAAGAATCTAACCCAACAGAGTTTAATCTCCCCTCGCTTTCGCCAATAGAGCACTGATTAGCCCTTCCCCTGTCATTCTTGCTATTTCTTGATTCAATCGGTCAATCATTTCATCTTCCATAGTTCGATTACAGGCAATGGATTCTAAGGTGGTCAAAAAGGTCAGCTTATTTTCTATGTTCTGCTCATATTTAAACGCAAAATACTCAGCAACATCCACCGTGGTTACCCATAAATCAATCCGATTAGACAATAACCGCAGTAAGTTATGTTCATCTTTATCAATAGGGTAAATATTATACTCATCACTTAGCCCTTCAAAGTACGCCACTAAGTTACTGCCCCACTCCATACCTATGGTGTATTTCTTAGCATCATCAAGGGTGCGAATGTATATTCCTCTATTTGGCAAAGTAAAAATAGCGGAATAACTGATGTACAAAGGGCTGATCCATTTAAAATCCACCTCTCGACTCTGAGTACGCTTTAATGGAATAACACAATGATTGGGAGTAATTTTCGTTGTCGCTATGGCATTAGAAATCGGCATATGACGAACAGAGTAGGAAATTTCAGAGCGTGTAAAAAGGACATCTATAATCTCATAAATCGCGCCTTTGTCTTTCGACATCACATAAGGTGGCATCTCAGACGTAATTAACACCACCTCAGCCTTACTATAACCAGTAAGCATGAACACCATAAACACACTGAGTATTGCTTTCATTTTCATAGGGTCTTACCTTATGATCTTCACTACCATAACTGACTATCGACAGGTACTGTTTTTCCTTTCGGTTCAGCTGCGATTTCTTCTTTTGGTGAACCATCCCTTTTAAGCCAATAATTTCTGTCTTGCCTTGGATTAAGAATAGGAGCACAAGTCACATTACTGCTTCGTGCCTCTTGCTGTAATTTGGACAAATGGCCATCAAAAAACGCCGCTAAATTATCTAAGGCTTGTTGCGCTGTCAGCTTGCCTTCTAAATAGCCCGCCAGTTCAAGATACCACCCAGCCGATAAAGCCGGGTAATCAGGCACGTTATCCCCAGTCGGAGACCACTTCGCCATTGCTTTGCTTTTGTAAAAATCCAGAATGCCACTTTTAGCCATTAAGCTGTTTTCCAATAACTCAGAGAACACATCTGAACGACGAATAGGTGTGTTCGTCACCATGGTTTTTTTCAAAGAAACGGTTTTCGACACAATAAACTGAGCATATAACCAAGCGGCATGACGTAAGTGAGTGGGTGTACTGTACAAAAACGTCCATGCACCTACATCTTGATAACCCACCTTCATGCCTTTTCGCCAATATTTACCCGTTGGGGTCGGTGCCACTCGCCAACGTAATTTGCCATCCAAAGACACAATTGGGGTGTTTACGGTGGCATACGTTGATGCAAAGGCCGAATACCAAAAAATCTGCTGTGCAATGCTTCCATCCGCCGATACCGTACCGGATTGAGAAAAAGTTAAATTAGGAGCTCCTGTCGGGGCGAAATTAAATAACCATTGCTTAAATTTCGTTAACGCATAAACCGCTGCTGGTCCGTTAATGGCTCCCCCTCGCCCAACACTGGCCCCCACAGGATGACAACCTTTAACACGAATGCCCCACTCATCCACGGGTTTACCATTCGGAATGCCAATGTCTCCCATTCCGGCCATAGAGAACCAAGCATCAGAGAATCGCCAACCTAAAGAAGGATCATTTCTTCCATAATCCATGTGGCCATAAATACGTTTACCATTAATTTCTTTCACATGAACAGTGAAAAACTCAGCAATATCTTCATAAGCAGCCCAATTAACCGGAATCCCTAATTCATACCCGTATAGTTGCTTAAACTTAGATTTTAATGCAGGCATGGTGAACCAGTCATAGCGATACCAATACAAATTAACAAAATGCTGATCGGGTAGCTGGTATAGCACCCCGTTAGATGTCGCGAACTGCAAACCTAAAAAATCATCAATATCTAATGTTGGTAAAGTCAAATCCTTACCTGTACCAGACATCATTTCACTAATCGGTATCACTTTGCCAGAACGAGCTAATAGACCAATCAGATCCGTATCAACAATGTGCGCATCGTAAATACTGTCGCCAGAATCGAGCTGATAAGAAAACTTTTTAACAATATCATCTTCAGATGAAACCTCATGAACCACTCTAATACCAGTAATATCATGGAATGCTTTGGCTAAAATATTGGCTTCATAAAGGTGGGTGTTGATGATTTCAGAAGTTACTCGAATGGTTAAGCCCTGAAACGGTTCCGCTTTGTCAGCAAACCATTCCATTTCTTTATATTGCTCACTATAAGACAAAGTCGATTGATTGAATTCAGTTTTAAGCCAATAATCAATTTTATCTTTTGCAGAAACTAAAGATGAAAAGACAAGACTACAGCCAATTCCGATCAGACATTGAATAATGCGCTTCATTTGACCTCACTACAAACCTGCCAGCTAATGAATAGCATAGTTTGAAGACGTCAAGAGTGCCATAAGATGAAAGGAGGACTAGATGGCGCCAAAACAAAGCGATTCAGCGCACTAAGAGAGGCAAGGATTAATGATCTTTAAAAAGACGTTCCAGCTTTTTATGATCGGATGATTTCGCAAGCATAATTTTAGAACGATTCAGTTCTAGTTCTACACACTCTCTAGCGCGACGCTCTTTGGTATACCCTTTAGAAAGACGTGTAAATGAATTCAGTTCTTGCTCTTTTGACATGATGACTACTTCGATCAGTTAACAACAATATTCATGCTCACGTAATAGGCTATAAGCACAAATAAAAAACGAATTATATAAAAGAACCAAATTAATACCAGTCTAGAGCCGTAAATTAACGTAAATCGTTCATGTTTGTATGCCAATACTCATCAGGGATGGCTAAAGTTTCTTCACTCATTAATGAATTTCCAATCACAAATTTTACTCTTTCTTTCATATTTGCCTGCTCAAATAAGGCTTTAACCGTAGGGTGATTATTAAAAAATGCCATAAAACTGCCATCGGCATAAGCCACTTTTAAGCCCTTAGTAATTGCAGCAGCAATATCTGGGTGATTAGGGCTCACAAAGAAAAACATGGCAAAAGGATAAACAAGCAGTACATGAGACTCTACTGATAAGTTTGGATTTTCCCCTTTATATTGGTTAACTTCCGTCCAAGCCTCATTCACCCCCCTTGGAAAATAATCCGCTCGACCACCGGAGCTCATGATACGAAAGATATGCTTGTATTTAGTCGCAACAGTCGGCAGGCCAGCTTCTTCAAGAATTGCAATATCAGACCAACCAATCCCTTGTATGGCCAGCATAACCTGTAAGTCATCGAGGCTTTTAACCCGATCAAATCGATGCTGACTGTGTTTATTAATGATAAAAACTCGGTGACCAAGCAACCCTCTATATAAAGGAATGCGCACCGGAATCAGCTCTTTTTCAAAAATAGCCGACGTTCCCATCCAGTAAACATTAATTTGATCATTCACTTTCAACATATAAGAAAGGCGTACTTGGTTAGCCTCAATAGGTATCTTCGTTAGTTGATAGCTTTCCCCTGACTTTTCTAATGCCAGTTCAAGCAAATTGTTTTGATAGTCAAAACCTTCTGCTCTGTAATTTAGCATTGGAATTTTCACATCAAGCGTAGCCGCAATACCATATTGCGCCACAACCAAGAACAGCAGCACACTTTTCATTAATTGAGAGAACATGTTTCAACCGCACATTACAACACCCTAACTACAGCATAGATCTGTTTATGCCATAACCGGGATGTTTTCCCTTTTAGTAAATAAGTGGCAGCGTCAAAATCGACTCACATTCATTTGGCAGTCAGCCCCAAAAGGTTCAACCACTAAGAGCTCACTTGAACCATTGCTAGTTTTTGCTCCCATCTTCGATACATAAAGAGTGATAATAAAATAAATCCGCAGCCAAGCATTTTTTGTGGCTCTAGCTGCTCTCCAAAAATCACCATAGCCAGCAGTAATGTCCATACTGGCTCTAAAATCATGATCACAGAGGCATTGGCCGTACTCACTTTTTTTTGCCCTTGAGTTTGAAGTACATAACGTAAGCTGGTGGCAAATAAGACTGAAATACCAAACCACAATAATGTATGACTATCGACAAAGCTTGTACTCCATTGCTCAGTAAAAAACGACACCACAATCCCCACTAATCCTATCGAAAAAAGCTGAATACACACCAACGGCAATGACTTCAAATACTGGGTAAGCTGCTTGTTCAAATTAAAATGAAATGACAATAACAACGCAGAAATAAGAAAAAGAAGTTGGCTAGTGGCAAGTTGCCAAGACGCAGTCAACGACAGTAGCCCCATACCAACAATCGCAATGGGCAACGCCATCCAAAAAGACCGTTTTGGTTTTTGTTTATACAAGGGCCACGCAAGCAAAGGGGCAAATAACATAGCAAGGCTCATAATAAATGCCCCTTCGGCCAAGTTTTCACTAATAGAAATAGAATAAATCCAAATCAATAGCGCAACACCAAGTACGCTCCCCACCAATAAAGCTTTCAAGAGCGTCACTGGTTGAGTACGTCGTAGATCTTTATAACACAAAGGCAATAAAACAATCCCTGCGAGTAAAAATCGTAATCCAATAAATCCATAGGCAGGCATTGTTTGAATGACCTGTTTAGAAGCGACCCAGCCTAATGCAGCAAAAAGGGTAGCCCCAAGGATCAGTTGTTCCCCCGAACGAGTTTTCATCATAATTAACCTTTAACATTATTACGTTGTGCTCTCGTTATTAAAATAAATGATATGAGCATCAACCCACTTTTCAGCACGACCGAATGGTAAAGAAGACTGAGAGATAGTAAAGATGTTCTCTCCCTTTTTATTGATATCTCACTGTACAATTGAAATACTATTGCCATATAACAACAATAAACTCGGTAACTCTCTTATGATCAACAAAATCAACTTATCTGACGTTCGCTCTTTTGTTTTGATTGCCCAACTTGGTAACTTCACCAAAGCAGCTGAAGCCCTTGCTGTATCACGCTCTCATGTTTCACGGCAAATCAGTGCCCTAGAAACCCAAATGGGTGTGACTTTATTTGTAAGAACGACTCGCACACTACGGCTCACAGAAGCTGGTACCCACTTTTTCACTCAATGTGAAACTGCCTTAAATAAAATTGATCAAGCGCTTATAGCCACCGTCGATGACGCCAAAGCCGTACGAGGCAGTATTCGTGTCAACTGTGTAGGCGGATATATTGGTGAAGAGATCATCGCAAAATACATTAGCCAATTTATGCAGCAATACCCAGATATCGACATCAGTTTAGATTTCAGTAGCCATCGAATCGATCTTATTGAAGACGAGTTCGATATTTCATTTCGAATGGGAAAACTCGAAGATGCAGGCTTTATTGCAAAAAAACTCATGGACATAAAAATGACCACTCTTGCCAGCCCCGACTACATCAAAAAATATGGGGAACTGAACCACCCTAAAGAGCTTACTCAACATCGCTGTTTAACAGGCTCTGTAAAAAAATGGAGCTACCAACACATTAATGACATAAATAAAAACATTGATGTCCAAGTCGAAGGTCGTTTCACCTGTAAAAATGGTAAAGCTTTGGTACAAAATGCCCTAAATGGCAACGGGATTATCCGAGTTCCATTAATGTATTGCAATGATGACGTCAACAATGGAAGATTAATTCAAATCTTACCAGACTGGGAAATTCCTGATGTGGCTTTATCTTCAATTTATCACAGAGATAAATATCAACCTACTCGATTAAGAACGTTTATTGAGTTCGTGAAATCAAAGTTTGAACAAGATTTCTAAATACTGACAGATACATATTTTAGTATTATTACTCCATTCACATTCGATTAAATAATGTTCACTTTCATTTAAACAATGAAATCATTCATCATAAAAATAAAATAAGTGTTATTTTTTGTGGAACTAGTCACCTATTTTAATAATAGTTTTGTATCTGTTTAGACAGGTTATTATCCTTTTGTAATATCTTAACACTTTTCCCATGAAACTGGTGCTTTTATAAGCACCAGCACTTAAGGTGTTTTTTAACTATAAGTTGCAAATGCGATGCAACATAAAACAACAATACTTTATAAAAGGTTGTCATATGAATATGGATTTTGGTTATTTAATTCAAGCAAACTCAAGCTATGATTTATACCTAAATGCATTACGCTTAATTAATAAAAAATATCAGCCAACCTATTGCTTTATTGCCCAAGTTAACCAAACTGAATTCAGCGCTGAAACCTTATGCTGCCTGCATCACAATACCGTTATCACCAATTTTACTTATGGTTTAGAGAATACTCCATGTGCAGTGACGTTAGGGCAAGTGGATTATTGCTGCTATGAACAAAACATTCAGCAACGATTTCCTGATGATCTTGCTCTACAAGAACTGAATGCCAATGGTTACTTTGGTCTGTCACTTCACTCCAGAACAGGAGAGTTAGTTGGAATTTTAGTGTGTTTATTTGATAAGCCTATCACTGACAATAAGCCTGATGCAACTTGGCTGACCCATATTGGGCACTTCATCGGCCAAGAAATCCAACAGCAGCTATCTAATAAACAAAAAGATGACCTCTTAGCGCAATTTGAAAAAGGCGAACAAATAGCGGGGGTTGGCTCATGGCGTTGGAATAGAAAAACAGATATATATTCAATGAGTAAAGAAATGTATCGTATTTTTGACCTCAACCCAAATGAAAAAAATATCACTTTAGAAAAAGACATAAAAGGGGCAATCCACCCGGATGATATTAACTTATTTGACAACGAAATTGAAAAGTTAATTTCTGGTCAGACTTGCCATCTAGATATAAACTTTAGAGTAATAAATAAAAATAATAACGTTAAAGTAATTAGAAAAATTGCTGAAGTAAAACACTCAAAACTTGGTGATATTTTATTTATTGAAGGAACCGTTCAAAATATTACTGAGCAATATGAGCTCATGAAAAAAAATGAACTTTCTCGTTATATTCTTTCCCAAACTTCTGAAGCTGTATTAATTACAGATAAGTTCAATAAAATTGTCCAAGTTAATAATGCAGTTGAAAAAATAAGTGGTTATAAAGAGCATGAATTATTAGGGCAAGATCCCTCTATTCTTTCTTCAGGCTTCCAAAGTAACGACCATTACAAAAACATGTGGGCAACTTTACATAA
The DNA here is from genome assembly GCF_022347565.1 of Vibrio sp. Of7-15. Lineage (GTDB taxonomy): Bacteria > Pseudomonadota > Gammaproteobacteria > Enterobacterales > Vibrionaceae > NORP241. The sequence continues at coordinate 563,938 of NZ_JAKRGH010000001.1, read as the reverse complement.
AACAGGAAGCTGGTCGGGTGAAATTTGGAACAGACATAAAAAAGGACATGTATACCCGGAAGATTTATCTATCAACTCAGTAAAAAACCAACAAGGTCAAATTACCAATTATATAGCCATCTTCAGAGATATTACCCAAAGAAAATATAACGAACAAAAGCTACAGTTTCTTGCCGATTATGAAGAACTTACAGGGTTAGAAAATAGACGTAACTTCATCGAAAACCTTGCTAATGATGTGAAATCAAGCCAAGAAAGAAATAGCTCACTTTCTTTAATTTTTCTCGACCTTGATAATTTTAAGTACATTAATACTACCTACGGGCACGGCATGGGCGATAAGCTATTGGTTTCTGTCGCTGAAAGGCTCAAAAACCTGATAGGTGAAAATGGCCGTGCATGTCGATATGGCGGAGATGAATTTGCTATCTCCCTCCCCCATTTTCAACACCAGCAAACAGAAGAGTTTGCCAAACAACTAAAAAATGGCTTACAAGCCACTTTTTCTTTTGATGACATTAAGATTGATATTACGGTAAGCCTTGGGGTCGCTATCCTCTCTAATACTCATGAGTCAAATTCTCATTTTTTGCTAAAACAAGCCAATGTTGCTATGTCTTATGCAAAGAAAAACGGCAAAAACACGATTGTTTACCACAATAAAGCATTAGAAAAAGATTACAAAAGAAAGCTGTTGATAAAAGAAAAATTAAAGCAGGCCATTAAAAATGAAAAGCTCACTGCTTTTTACCAACCGGTTTATGACATCACAACAAATAGCGTGATCAAATACGAGGCATTAGCACGCTGGCAAGATGAGGAAGAAGGCATGATCTCCCCTGGAGAGTTCATTCCTATCGCTGAAGAACTTGGGCTCATTCATTTAATTGGTAACCAAATACTTCACAGAGCGTGCCAAGATCTAAAAAATCTTCATGATTTAGGTTTTACCCATATCTCATTTTCTGTTAACCGTTCCATCAAAGAACTTATGCGCAGTGAATTAGAACAAGAAAGTATTCTAAACACCATCACTCAGTATGGGCTCTCTACTGATGCCATTATTATTGAGATCACTGAGTCGATTGCGATGTCTTCCAATCCACATGCTCAGTCTGTAATTAAAGAGCTTAAAAATAATGGGATAAAGATCGCGTTAGACGATTTTTGCACTGGTTATTCTTCGCTAAATAACTTAATTGACAATGAAGTAGACATCATAAAAATTGACCGCTCCTTTATTAAGGATCTGGAGACAAATAAAAGCAGCCAAATACTCACCTCAACCGTCATTAATTTAGCAAACCAGCTGAATATAGAAATTATCGCGGAAGGCGTCGAAAATAAAAGTCAATTAGATATTTTAGTAAAAAATGGTTGCAAATACATCCAAGGCTTTTATTTCGGTGCAGCTCAACATATTGAGTCTTGTATCAATCAGTTACACATTACCTATCCCCAAAAGAAATTAAATAAAGGTATTATTAATTAAGTGTAAAATGATCTAAGACAATATATTATTAACTTTTCATAAATAAGTGGCCGCCAAAAACTATATTTGTTTAAGCAGGCCACAATAAAAATCACTAAGTAAAAGTTTATAAAATAATAACAATCCTACTTATAAAGGACAGGAAAGATGACTAATACCTCACTTTCAGCTGGCGCACATTCAGAGGAAGTATTTTTCTCAAGCGATGAACAGTTAGTCTCAACAACCGATCTAAACGGGGTGATCACTTACTGTAACGCCAGTTTTTGTAAAGTTGCTGGCTATACAGAGCAAGAGCTCATTGGGCAACATCATAATGTAATCCGCCACTCCGACATGCCGAAAGCCGCCTTCGCTGATTTATGGTCTCACCTTAAAAAAGGCAATGCATGGCGAGGCATGGTCAAAAACAGTTGCAAAGATGGCCGATATTATTGGGTCGATGCCTACGTCACTCCAATCCTAGAACGTGGACAAATTATCGGTTACCAATCTGTACGAGTAAAACCCAAACAAGAATACGTAAAAATTGCAGAATCTGCCTATAAAAAGCTGTTACAACAAGAACAAACTGGCTCAAATAGGTTCACCTTAAAATTTAATATTTTTAAACTGCCACTGTTAACTGCATCTCTTATTTTCTCCCTTTGGGTCAATATGGAAACAACCAACGGCTTATTAACCAGTTTAATAACATTACTTCCTGTCGGTGTGTTTGCACTTCTATACGGACAAGCCTTATTCTCTACATCCAGTAAAATTAACCAACTCACAAATGAATACGACAGTATCAGCCGCTTGATCTTTTCAGGTAAACATCAATTTTCTCCTATCGATTTTCATCTAAAATTACTCAGGGCACGTATTCGCACTATTTTAGGAAGAATGACCGACGCGGCAGATCCAATACACAGCCTTGCTCAGAAATTAGAAGCAACAGCAGAGCGTGCCACACAGTCGATTTCAGCTCAGAATAGTAATTTACACAGCATGGCTTCTGCGATTACTGAAATGTCTTACTCGGCGAAAACGGTTTCAGAAAACGCCAGCATGACTAATTCATTAATCATTGAAACCCATGATGCGTGCAACGATAACCAAAAAAATCTTGTTAACACTCAATCCAGCCTATCTGAACTAGCACAACAAACAGAGCAAGCTAAACACCTCACCAGTGAACTGATTAAAGACACCGAAAATGTGTCTGAGGTGATGTCGGAAATCAGCGGTATTGCGGATCAAACGAACTTATTAGCACTTAATGCGGCCATTGAAGCTGCACGTGCTGGCGAACAAGGCAGAGGTTTTTCTGTCGTTGCCGATGAAGTGCGTACCTTGTCATCTCGTACCCAAAACGCAACCGAATTAATTCAAAATAATATGCAACGAATGAACAACACCATCAGTAAATGGCAAGCATTGATTGAAAATAACCAAGCAAATACTCAGCAAAGCCTAGAGCACTCAGAACTTAGCCTTAAACAAATGGCCTTAGTACAATCTAACATGGATGAAATTTTGAAGATCACAGAACAAGTTTCTCAATCTTCACAAGAGCAAGAGGATGTTTCATTAGAAATGAGCGAGCGAGTAACAAAAATTGCAGAAACATCAGATATTAATCTACAGGCAGTTCACGACGTAACCCAATCCAGTACCGAACTGAAAAAGTCTGTTGAGGAATTTCATGCCTTAGCTGAGCGTTTTGATCATAAAGAAGACAACATTTAAATACGGATACGTAGCACTGCACACCAAACAATGCGCCGTTTCTGGCGCATTTTACTTTCAGCTCGATCTCCAAAATCTATCGTCAACCCAACGACAACAATGAAACGAATAACAATCACCAACAAATAATGATACATAGATCAAATGTTAGAGTTAAATTCCATTATGAAGATTATGATTGTGGAACCCCTACAACATAAACGCCAAACGTGCAGTGATACCACTTCCAAATATCAAATCTATTAATACAAACACAGACCCACACTTGATATTTTCTCATGATGATTCGCTTGTACAACAAATAAACTAACCGCCTGATAAAAATGAAAATAAAAATACTGACTTTAACAACTCTTATGCTGATGGCTAACACTACCCTAGCTACAGAAGAAAATACCTCCGTTCAAGAAGATCTACATTGGGAAACGAATGGGGCAACTGGATTTTCTTCTACTGCATGGGGCAGCCAAAATAAGGCCACTGAATATGGTGCTACTGCATGGGGAAGTCGTAATAAAGCATCAGGTATTCAATCAACCGCATGGGGCAATAACAATGCAGCCTCTGGCATTTTTTCCAGTACATGGGGGCAAATAAATACAACGTCTGGGGATTATTCTACATCATGGGGAACTCGCAATACGGCATCGGGCTATAATTCAACGGCATGGGGAATGAATACCGTCGCTTCTGGTACCTCTTCAACAGCATTTGGAGATGGCATTATCGTTTCTGGTAATTATTCTGTTGGTATTGGGCTTTATGATTACACCATGAATACCGACCCATCATGGTTTACTGAAGTAACAGATGAGCGCACCTTTGCCATTATGGGTGGAAAAGTGCAGATCTGTGATGAGAATGGCGCCTGCATCAACAACCTACAAAGAGAAATCCATAAACTAAAATCGGTAAACATCCAGCTACTTGCCCGTTTAGAAGCCTTAGAAGATAGACTTAATAAGAAAAAGAAATGATCACCTGAACACCCCTATGAATGGATTTTTCTAACTCTCCCCCACTCTTAAGTTAAGCGAATGATCATCTAGCAGGCTTCTCATATAAGCCTGCTTGGAACGTGCGTATTTCACTCTTAAAAAGCTTAGTGCCAAAGCAGCCTACCGCTTCGTTCTCACAGCACAACATTTTTGATAAAGAAAACCATTTTCCTTTCCTAGTCCATAACGCACCAACCACCATCTTCATCAACGATAATCATGACTAAACTTAATCGTACATAAAACAAAATGAGAAACTTAATCAATGAAGTTTATCTACCTTGTACTTGTGCTTATTTTGAGTCAATCAACTCATGCTAAAATCCACTTTTCACACCACTCATTTCCCCCTTTTACATACAGTGAAAATGGAGAATCCAAAGGAAGCATGATAGAACTGGTACGCCGTGTATGCCTTGAAATGAATGAAGAGTGTACTTTTTCTTTTCTTCCTAACCGCCGGGCCAAACAATATATGGAACAAGGAACTGTATCAGGCACGATGCCTTTAGGATGGAATACTGAGCGTGACCAATGGATGTATTTTTCAGCTCCACTATTAACCACCACCTACAGTTTTTACGCCCAAGAAGAAAGCGCATTTACATTTAATCAATTATCAGATTTAGAGGGCAAAACCATTGGTGTATTTGGTCCATCGAATACTCAATACACATTAGAAAAAATTCGTGATGAAATGACCTCACAAAAGCTTATTCCATTTCGAATTGAAGATCATCCAAATGCAGATGGCCGAGGGTTAATTAAACTCGCCAATGGCCGATATGATCTGTACTTTGTAAATCGAGATCTCGCTGAATATAGGATAAAAAACATCCCAATAAAAACCATCAAAAACATAGGCTCAGTCAAAAAACTAGAATACTTCATCGGTTTTGCTAAAGAACATAATGATCCCAATTTCATTACACGTTTCAATCAGACTATTTTAAATCTCTACCAAAATGGAGACTTTAAGCCCACCTGGAAAAAATGGGAGGCTCTCCCCGGAAGTATAGACGGAGCCCATTTAAAACAACTCAACATTCTTCACTAAATACGCAATACATTCATTTACGCTGTACACCTTCTTTTGCTCGATTGTCCAGTCATACTTGGCTTACCGCCTTCAATTTTCGACTCATCATATCAATATTAAATCTGGATATAGATGGCTAATAAATAGTGACATTGTCACGAAAATTCAAGTGCCCATTTCGCTAAAGCTGTACCCTAAAAACAAGCAACTAAGCTAATGCTGTAAAAACGCATGCTTTTTATCAAATACTTAAGATCACTGAAACCAACGCAAAGCTAACATAACCACTCAAAAGATATTCACATGAGCGCATAGTTGAACTAATATCTTGATATTAAGGAAGTTGAATATAAAGACAAAAATGTAAGGACGGTAAAAAGCGTATGATCAGCATTCAACCAGATGTAGTCGAAGCAAATATGGCAGGGTTTCACATCCCTGCAAAACCTCAAGTATTGGTTGCACTGCAAGAAGTCATGAACAGCGAAGAACCTGACTTTTCTGATATCTCAGATCTGATCTCAGCAGACATTGGGTTATCTGGGGCCATATTAAAAACCGTAAATTCACCAAGCTATGGCATGAATAGAGAAATCTCCGACATCAAACGTGCCGTGTGTATTCTTGGTTTTAGCAGTATTAACCTATTACTGCCTGCTTTTTTACTTAAAAAATCCTTCCCAGATACCGCTTGTATTTCATTAGAGCGATTCTGGGACGATTCAACCGACGTCGCCAACATCATGACTTTTGTAGGTAAGCAACTGGCAGGCAGTATTCCAACAGAAAGTCTATATGCTCTCGGGCTGTTCCGAAATTGCGGAATCCCAGCCATGGCAGTGAAATATTCGGATTATAAACACATCCTTATTCAAGCCAATGAAAGGGGAAGTGAAAGTCAAATAGTACTTGAAAACAATCGTTTTAAAACCAACCACGCCGTTATCGGGTATTTCATTGCAAATTCATGGAACCTACCAAAACCATTATGTAATTTAATTCTTCAACATCATGAACTTGACTTTTTAGAGCAGGATGAAGATCCTACGAATCAAATCTCTTTCGCCATTTTAAAAATGAGCGAGAACATTGTTAATCGACATAAACGCTTCAAAGATACAGCAGATTGGCCATACGTTGCAGACAAGGTGTTCGACACACTCGGCATTTGTGACCTTGATTATAGTGACATGGAAGATGAAGCAAAATCGTTCTTAACTTAACAAAATATTGTTATATCGTAGCGCACTGATGCTGTGCCCCTCCACTATTTCAACCATCGTTATTAACCTAAAATACCTCTTTGTAGCACTTTACAAAGAGGTATTACTGTCCGTTACTTATGCTGCGTTAGGAGCTGGTTGTTGATTAACAGGAAAGACTTTGTCATAAGCTAAGTTATACACATAAGCATAAATCAGATAGAACACCACCATTCCCATATCCAGTAAGAACGCATTCCACAAACTTAGGTCCAGCATCCATGCAATGGCCGGGATCGTAATAATCAACAATCCAGCTTCAAAACCAATACTATGAAAAACACGCACTAATAGAGATTTTTCTGTCGAATTGAATTTTTTCATCATGAAATTATCAAAGCCGATGTTATAAACGTAGTTCCAAACGGTCGCTATAATTGAAAAAGCAAGCCCCATCATCCCTACATGCGCGAGTTCAAAGCCAAACTGACTCAAAATACCAATCATTAACACTAAACCAATAATTTCAAACGCAATGGCGTGACGAATGCGATCCGCTGTTGTTCTCATAAAATAGACCTCGATGTAAACCTGATGAGCCTACTTTATGCGGCTTTTTGATATAAAAGAAGTTAGAGCCTATACGCTTTTCGGATACATCATTGCGTACTCGGCACCTATAAATCTGTGATAATAGAATTAACGATGTAAAAGCTGACTATGAAGCTTCTGATTAAAAAGCCATTTATTGCTCATACAACTCTAACGGTAAACCATCAGGATCACTAAAAAAGGTGTACTTTTTGTTAGTGTATTCATCCACTCGAATGGGCTCAACTTCAACTCCTCTCGATTGCAAATATTCAGAAAAGAGGTCAATGTGCTCGACCGTAAAAGCCAAATGTCTTAACCCCTGAGCTTCGGGGTAACTTGGCCTTTTAGGTCTATTTGGAAATGAAAACAGTTCGACTTGGCTGCCATCTGGCAATTTGAGATCCAATTTATATGAGTGTCGTTCAGATCTGTAATTTTCAGCGATAATCTCTAACCCCAATATTTCCGTATAGAAATGTTTCGATATTGCGTAATCAGAGCAAATAATGGCTGCATGATGAATCCCTTTTAACATCTTGACGTTATTTTCCTCGTTATCGTATTTATCTATCATCGGTTTAGTATTCAAAATAGTTGTGTGATACGGCCCAAACTATAGCATTCATTCTTTTAACCCCTTAAACTGCTGAATAATATTAAATTTTGAAGGGTTGTTATGGACAAGTTGATAGCTGAGATCCAAGCTGAGTATGCCATAATAGAGCAAAATTGGATTACCGATGTTCTACTAATTACAGGGCTGAGTTTAATTATATGGATAGTATGGCGTCTATTGTATTCACGCTTAAACGCTATTAGTGCCAAAACCTCCAATCGCTGGGACGATGTCACCTTACACGCCCTAAAAACCCCGGTCAGTGTACTCATTTGGGTTTGGCCTGCTCTGGTTTCCACAGGAATTATTCTAGAAACATTTTTTAATCACTCCAGTGCTTGGTTAACTCCCGTAAAAATCATCATGGGTATTGCGATTTTTGTATGGGTAGTGACTCGACTCATTTCTAATGTAGAAGCAGAAATTCTAGCTCAAAAAAAACGTGATGAAACCACAGTCCAAGCTGTTGCTAAAGTCTTACGCTTGGTTTTCATTATTTTTGGCATTCTATCTGTCATGCAAAGCCTTGGGCTTAGCCTCTCTGGGCTACTCACCTTTGGTGGTGTTGGTGGCCTAATTGCAGGCTTAGCGGCAAAAGATTTATTATCGAATTTCTTTGGCGGATTAATGATCTACTTCGACCGTCCATTTAAAGTTGGTGATTGGATCCGCTCCCCAGATCGGGAAATAGAAGGCACCGTAGAAAGAATTGGTTGGCGTATGACCATTATCAGAACCTTTGATAAGAGGCCTTTATATGTGCCGAACTCAGTGTTTAGTAATATCGTGGTTGAAAACCCATCACGTATGTTAAACCGCCGGATTTATGAAACCATTGGACTTCGCTACGAAGATAAAGACAAAGTGGATGCCATTATTACAGACGTGAAAAGCATGCTGATCAATCACCCTGATATTGATTCCTCCCAGACTCTTATCGTTAATTTGAATTCTTTCGGTCCATCGTCTTTAGATTTTTTCATCTATACCTTTACCAAAACGGTGAATTGGATCCGTTTTCATGAGGTTAAACAAGACGTGTTACTTAAAGTAATGGAAGTCATTCATGCTCACGAAGCAGATATTGCTTACCCAACTCAAACGATCAAACTTGAGCAGCCAGAAACACAAAGTAATCACGACGGTATCTTTGATTACGCCTCGTAATAACCCAACCTGAACGTACTGCAATCCAATAAAAACCAGCAATGTCACTGCTGGTTTTTTATTTATTTCAATTTTGATGGCTGATAACTGGACAGCAATTCCACTCTGTCATGCTTTTTTGTCGAATTTTCGTGGTACATATCAGCAAGAAATGTGGATAAATGCTCTTGGGCAATTCAGAAGGAATCACAACATCATACACCCTTGCACGGAGCGACGTGTCTGATTCTACAAAAAGCAGCCATTCATTATTTTTACGCTGAACAGACATCTTTTGTCCAAATACATTAAATAAAATCAACATCACTGTTTCACCTGTTGTTGCATTTTCACCTGAGGTTTAGATTTCATTGTTGTGACCTGTATATGAATAAGGCCAATCAGTAATCCCCACAGAGTAGAACTCACCCCTAACAGTGAAATACCCGATAAGGTAAGTAAAAACGTAAACAATGCTGCTTCACGAAAACGTTCCACTTCAAACGCACTCTGTAAGCACATAAGCAATGTTCCCAATAACGCTAGCCCTGCCAGCATATACGTAACATCTTGCGGTAAAATTAAAAAAACAGCAACGACTGCAGTTGCCCATACACCAGCAAGTAAGTAAAACACGCCTGCCCATATTACAGCTCGATAGCGCTGATTCTTATCACTATCAACGTCATCATTCATACAAATTGCCGCAGAAATAGCCGCAAGATTGACACTAAACCCACCAAATGGTGCAAAAATGATATTAGTGATTCCGGTCCCTACAAAGATAGGCTTGATCGGCGTTTTATAATCAAAACTGCGCATCATCGCAACTCCGGGCAAGTTCTGGGACAACATCGTCACTACATACAGCGGTAAACCTAAGTTCACTATTGCCATAACATTAAATTCTGGCGACACCCAAATAGGCTGAGACATCGCCAATTCAATGTTTTGGTTTGTAAAAGCCCCACCAATCGCAGAAAAAGTAATGCCCACACCAAGCAGTATTAACATGGCATAACGAGGCATAAAACGCTTTGCCACTAAAAAACTACCTAACATGCAACAAAACAATATAGGGCTCGTCGTTACAGGCTCAAACGCCTTCAAGCAGAATGGTAATAAAATACCTCCAAGCATGGCCGTTGCCAGTGAAGAAGGGATCTTTTCGAGTAATTTACTGATAGGGCTAACGAAACCAGTAATAACAATCAACACACCTGAAAAAAGGAAAGCACCAATAATCTCAGGCAAAGCATACTGGCTTACCGAGCCAATAAGCACGACAGCCCCCGGAGTAGACCACGCTGTCAACACTGGTGTTTTGTAATACCAAGAGAAGCCAATCGAAGTCAGCCCCATAGCGATGCCTAATGCAAATAACCAGCTCGCAATTTGGCTAGGGCTCGCACCTGATAAAGTAGCCGCTTGTATAATAATCACAACAGAGCTGGTATACCCCACCAGCACAGCAGTAAAGCCCGCCGATATATGGCTAATATTAAACATTCTTTTTATCATTCTCTTTCTCTCAGGGTAGTGATAAAATTTGTGCGCTATTACGCACAAAATAAGAGTAGCACCGGACGTTATAACGCACAAATGGAAATAATGATGGATGGCCTAATTTTTAAATCCCATATTGCTAAACACCTAAAAGCACTACGCAAAAGAAAAAAATTAAGTTTGGATGCAACGTCAAAAGCAACCGGCGTATCAAAAGCCATGCTTGGACAAATTGAACGAGAAGAGTCTAGCCCTACCATTGCTACTCTGTGGAAGATAGCCAGTGGCCTAGAAACCTCTTTTTCGGCGTTTTTTGCTTACGAACCTGAGCTCTGCTCAAGTGAAACAACGTTTCCTAACGACCCTAAAATGCAGGTCACCACTCTGTTCCCTTTTAAACCTGACGCCAGTTTAGAAATGTTTGAAATCACCCTCATAGAGCAACACCAGCAAATGTCTTCCCCTCACAGCACAGGTGTTATTGAGCACATTCACGTTCTTGAAGGACAATTGAATATCTATTTTGATGGTGAATGGCACCCATTAAAGCAAGGGGAAAGTACCCGTTTCTTTGCTGACCAGCCTCACGGCTATCATGCCATCTCTAACTCTGTGACTTTCCAAAATATTGTTTGTTATCCAAAGTAAAAACCACAAAGTGCCATCATAAGAGTGGCTATACACGACTAATCCTACAGACATTTTTCGTCTAGTATTAAGTGCAGTAAATGCAGTTAATCACTAAAATCGACAATTCAACTCTGGGAGGAAATAATGAAAAAGTTTCTGCTTTTTATTATCTCCTTCCTCTCCTCTATGGCTTTTGCTGACATCACAACCGTCAACTTTCTGATCCCTGAATATCAGATAGTTCTTAAATGACCTTGTCCTATAGAGCAGCGTCACTTCTCCTACCCCTCGAATGAAAAACAATGCGCAAGCACATGACCAAATTGCACTTATTTCAATAATCCAACTATCGTTATATTTATCACCATAAATGTTAGGCAAGACAAATGACGATCAAACAAAAGCTAATAGCAGCACTAGGTACGCTTACTTTGATAATTTTAATTGTGGGTATTTTCGCGATCACCAGCCTACAAAAGCTCCAAAACCAACAAGCCATTTTTAGTGGGCTGTCCTCCGCTGACACCGTTCTTTATCAAGCTCGCCTCTCGCAAGCCGATTATATGTTACTTGAAGTCACCAAATTCAAAGATCAGGTGTTTAACTATTTACAAGAGGCCAACGACCTACTGAATAATGTCAAAAACAAAATGGCAGTAAAAGAAAGCATCGATCAAGTCGACAAAATTCAAGTAAATATCTCACAATATAAAAGTGCTTTTTCACAATTTACCGAGGCAAAAGCAAGAGGGATTGAGGGTCGAAAAGCGCTTGAAGTCACCGCGACTAAAGTTTCGAAAGAAATTAATAATGTACTAGATTCAATCGAAGACTACTTTAACGATAATCGCAGTGATTTTTCAGAGTTTACCCGTTATCTAGCCGCCAAAGACTTCAAAGATCGCTTTAATCAGCTACGCGTCATGGTATGGCAATTTAATACAAAGCCCAGTAGCGAATTAAATAATACCATTCAGGAAAAAATTGAAACTCTGAAAAAAGTGGTTCCCGAGTTAAAAAGCATCATGCTCTCACCGGAAACCCAAACCCTACTCAATGAACTCAGTGCCGATCTGGATCATTACGACGCAAGATACGACCAAGTCAACTTCGCTTATATCGAACTCACCAATGCAAAAGCCAGTATGCTTAAAGAAGCGAATGAAGCATCTAAAACCACCGACTCATTAATCACGGTAGAGCGTGTCATTTCCAATGAAGTACGTGACCAAGTCAGAAGCACCATCATTGTTGCGGTTATTGCTGCCATCCTTTTAAGTATTGTATTAACAATATGGTTATTACGCACCATCATGACTCCGCTCAATCAATCCATTCAGTTTGCTCAAGTCATTGCTACGGGTGATTTAAGCAAAAAAATTGAAATTAAAGGGAAAGACGAATTTGCAACGTTAAACAGTGCTCTTAATGAATCTTGCCAATCACTCCAACAAACCGTCGGAAAAATTAAAACCGTATTGAGCGACTTAAACTCAACCAGCGACAGTATTAACCAAGCGGTGAGCCAATCAAATAACTCCATGCTCAGCCAGCAAGATGAAACAGACAAGCTGGCCACCGCGTTACATGAAATGGCCACAGCCACTCTAGAGATTGCCAAAAATGCCACTGAAGCATCAAAGCAAAGTGAAGAAGCAGAACAAGAAGCTCAAGTCGGTAATGAGGTTGTGACCAACTCAACCAAAGCCATGCAAAACCTCTCTGTGGATATGGGCGATGCCTCAAATGCCGTAGATAAATTAAACAGCGACTCTGCCAATATTTCTAACATCTTAGCGGTAATTAGGGGCATTGCTGACCAAACGAACCTTCTCGCCCTCAATGCTGCTATCGAGGCTGCCCGAGCAGGTGAACAAGGCCGAGGTTTTGCGGTGGTTGCAGATGAAGTTCGTAGCTTGGCTCAAAAAACTCAAAAGTCTATTGAAGAAATCACCAGCATTATCGACCTCATTCAACAAGGTGCCTCGAATGTCGTCGACGTAATGGCAAAATCAAACAACCAAACACAAGGTGTACTTGAATTTACCAATCAAGCTTCTGATGCCTACCTTAATATCGTAAAAGCCATTCAGGTGATTTCTGATATGAATACCCAAGTTTCCGTCGGCGCAGAGGAACAATCCTCCGTAGCGGAAGAAGTGAATAATAACGTCATTCGTATAAAGTCACTGGCTGATGAGAACAGCGAAAACCTAGGGTTAATTACGAAGCAACTAGATAGACAAGCAAAGCAATCAGCACAAGTGAATGACTTGATCGCCTTCTTTAAAGTATAAAATTATTTACATAAACTGCTTCCTAGCCTCATAAATACATACATTAGATATGTTTTTATGAGGCTAAGTTTATTTTTACACTTAAATTATTATTTATTTATCACTTTTAAATAAAATTATAGTGCATTAATAGGTAAATACCCATAAAAAAGCCGCGATCATCTATGTTAAATCACGGCTTCATTTATCTAATAGAATCAATTAATTGAAGATTTCTTTAGGTTGGCTCATCGGGTACTCGGTGTGCCTGTAATCGTAAAGGCCTTGCTTCTGTATGTGGGGAATAACCACACGTCCCTACCTGTCGGCTCATACCACTTAAACCATACTGAACGGTAGTACTTACGTGACCAATGGTGTCTTTAAACCCGCCCCATGTACTTATTGGGGCTGTAAAACCATACGCTTCCGTTTGAAACCAAGTACCGCCATTTCGAGTGCCGAATAGTACATTCCCCCAGCGATTTGGAAACAGAACTTCAAACTGCTCATCAACACTATTGTGCGAAGACATACCATCACGAGAGCCACCATCAACATGACCGCTTTGTATTAAACTTCTCCAATAACGGTAGAACATTTTGTTATCTGCAAGCATTACCTGCCCGCCTTTAAAGACTTCGGCTCCCCCCTCTCGCTGTCCAGAGGCACGATAATAAAGTAAGCGAATATCATTAATCACTTGCAAATACTTTTTTCGGTTTGCTTGAAAATGATGCTCATCTCGGGATAAAAGACGATAAATTGAATAGGCTGTGTGCCCCATTAATGGCCCTCCGTTATCTCGGTGAGCTTCCCTAGCATCAGGTATCGATAATCGCATAGTTTATTCCTTGTTTTTCTAGATACGGTACTATTTCTTAATGGTTAAAAGCGTCATAATTCAACAGCACGGCTTCCGTCTACTCCCCTTCAATAAACAGTCAATTACAAAAAATATATTTTAAATTTAAAAGGTTTTATTAACTTAATTATCTATCCTCTTTTCTTTATAAATAAAGCGGATACATAAACCTTAATTAAAAAAGGGAAATAAAACAAAAGCTGACGATAATGTTAATATAAATAACTGACTAATAATAAAGCAGTAGATGCCTATTATTCCAAGCATTGATACAAAATTAGTATCATAAGATCGATCTTTTATGACATTCACCTAGCAAATCAAAGAAAAACAAATCTATAAATTACACAAATTAATATTGAATCTATTTTTAATAGTCGAAAACTTGATTTATTACAATAATTAAACTAGCAAATAGAATATCGTTCCCCTTTAATTACGAATAAATAAAAAACTCAACATTAATCCAAGGCTGTATCGCTTTTTTTCTCTCCATAATGGCTATGATAAGCAACCATGAATTCCTGCCTAATTTGTTGCTCCAAGTGAGAAGCCCGGTCTGTAGGACAAAAAATCATAAAGTGGACAATTTGCTCCCCTGTTGTCGCACTTGTGATATGTATATGAGGCTCTGGCCCTGGTAAATCGACTCCAGCGTGCTTTTCAATCACATAGTTATAGCGACGAGCCACATCGATAAAATCTTCACAGTGTTCTTCAATACGATCAGACAAAGAAGGGAGTAGCGGGTACAGGTTCACAAACTCTTTCACAGTAATAACAAAATTATGATAAACGTATCGTTTCATAAAGTTTAAGTTTTTTACCGGGTACGTAAAAAACATACTGTTAGGCAAGGTTGCTGTTTTACCCGTGTAATGGTATTGACCATGGTGAAGATCAATTTCTTGAATTACGGTAGCCATCAGGTTGTGCTCAATCACTTCTCCGCAAAGCGTGCCCACTTCTATCCAATCTCCAATACGAAAAGAACGAGAACTTGCACGCTGAATAGAGCCCGTGAAACACAAAATAATTTCTTTGGATGCCACAACTATCGCTACTGCAATGGCCGTCACTGACAGTGCAAATTCACTGATTTCTGATTTCCAAAGAATAAACAAGGTGAGAACAATGACAGTAAAAGCACCATTCTTAGTTCGTGACATCCATTTTCGCTGATCTTCCGATACAAAAGGAATATCACCGCGGATCTTAGATAAAGTAAATCGCCTGATTGTGAGTATGACGCTGATAATTAAAGCACTAAAAATAACCTTATGAGTCAGAAGAAAATCAACAACTACATATACTTTCTCCACACGCTACCTCTTTAAAACCACGTTACTGATATAAGATCAAAGAAAACTTAAACCAATAATGAACATAAGAAAACGATACCTCTTACTATTTTAAATTCTCGTCACACTTTAGGTAGCGCTATTCGATTTGATCATAAGCCTACCCTCAGTACAAGCTTAATTGCTTTTGCCCATTTTCTTTTAGTTAGCTTTATCAATATAAAATTGGTTGCCATTAGCCCAACTATTTCCAACTAAAAGGGACGCCTTGTTTTTATGAATCGACTCTTTAGTGTGGAAGCTGTAGTAGTATGTTCTGCATGAGGTTCTGAATGCTGCCATTATTATCAACAGCCCCCTTCTAACATGAGTTAAATTTGGTAAAGTACGTCACGCTCGAGGAGTGAAATTTACCTGATAGTCATAGGGATACTGTATTTTTAATACTGGTAAAAAAGAGCAAAAACAAAGCTCACTGACTGAATCATGAAGATTGTATTAAGGAAATAAGCTAATGCTCTATATTCGCCGTGCCATATACTCATTGGGTTTAGTAGTTTTTTCTGCAAACGCTTTTGAGGGAGAGAGTTTTCAACATAAAGATTGGTATCTAGCTTGTGATAATACAGGCACCTGCCGGGCAGCTGGCTATTCAGATATTAGCAACCTGAACCCAGTTGCTGTGATGTTTACCCGTGAAGCGGGACCTGCAACGCCAGTAACGGCCAAAGTGTTTCTGGGGGACGAATCTAATTTCGATCATTGGCCTGAGCAGAACAATCTATATATCAACTCTCAGGAGTTGGGCCCGATAAAGCATGATGTCCTGACTGCTATGCAGATTCAGGCCATTCTCGATGTAGTGACCAAAGATGCACTTATCGAAATTGGTGATGGTAAATCCAACTGGGTACTGTCTGGCAGTGGTGCCAGTGCAGTGTTTCGTAGAATGGATGAATATCAGGGTCGCCTGAACACTCCATTTGCCATTGTCACAAAAGGTCAGGGGGATGAGTCTAAGGTAAATCCTGCTGCTGCTGCCCCCAAACTGGTGAATGTCGGCGGCGATGCAATGATGAAATCGATTGAACCAGGGTCCGCCTTGTATGGCAGATTATTACCACAACTGCGTGCTAGTTATCAGGTTGTGGAAGACAGTGCTGAGTGCCATATGCTGTTTGAAGAAGCGCCTTCCATTTCCATTGCAAAGCTTAATAACGGACAATCATTGATTGAAGCGCCCTGTTGGATGGCGGCTTATAACTATGGTTCAAATTATTGGTTGTTGGGTGAAGGTGACGATGCTCTGCCTAAACACCTTAACATCTCCGGTAATGACTATTCTGACGGCATGATTTCCTCAGCTCACAAAGACCGGGGATTGGGGGATTGCTGGAACTTTGAAAGCTGGTTGTTTGATGGCCAAAAAATGGTTCGTTCGAGCGACAGTAACACAGGTTTGTGCCGTGGTATTGCAGCTGGTGGTATTGACCCAATGCCTACCTGGGTGAGCGAAGTGGTTTTCGCACAAGATTTGAATAAATAACTATATTGAAGGTAACCTTTACGGCTCTGACTTTACTAATCAGTTCCTTTGAGGGCCTTGAGTTTGGGCACAAGGATTGTACCAAAGCCTCGTTTGAAGAGATTCTTTAAACCTAAATAAACCTTTATGACTTCTTGTATTTATTGACCACTTTCAATTATCTGATAGTTGCTAATTTAGCATGCTATCTAACTCATTTTGTCCAATTGTGAGTTACGATATAAGTAAAAAACAAATTGCACTATCTACTCGTAACTCACTATCGGATGTATGAGGTCGAATATAAACGACTACATTTAAAGGAATAACCTAGAAACAAAAAACGAGCTAAACATGATATTTAGCTCGCTACATCAATTAATTATATTTATGGGTGTTGCTGCTGTTATCGCTCACCTTGCGCTTCAAATTCGTCGTACACTAAACGCGCTTTACCGTCTGGCTGAATCTTCCAGTGCTCTTTATGAACCACACCAAACGCTTTATTCATTGTCCATTTAGAAGTCAAGATGTAACCATCCTCTCCTTCTGGCTGCCACTCGGTTTCACTGTATTGAACATCGTTAAAACCTTGATCCATTAAGTTCTGCCAAAAAGCTTGAATCTGCTCACGGCCTTCGAAAGTACCAAATGGCTTTGCCACCATTACCGTACCTTCGGCGTATTGCTCAGCACACCCCTGCGCGTTTTGGCTATTAAAAGCCTGCTGCCATGCTGAAATTCCGGCTTTACATACATCTAGAACGTGTTGAGTCATGTTTATCTTCCTTATTAAGTGAACGAGAAAGAGTTTAGATTTATAATTAACAAAGAAAAACAAACTAAAAAGAACTGACTGTTTAATTAAACCAAACAATATGAATAAACTCCGCCACATGACTCTGTTCATGAACATTGTCGACGCGGGCTCCATTACTAAAGCCGCAGAAAAACTAGACTTATCTAAATCGGTATTGAGCCAGCACCTAAAACAACTCGAGGATGACCTTTCTACCACGTTATTAAAACGTACAACTCGCCGACAGTCTTTGACTCCAGCAGGAGAACGCTTCTATCAACACTGCTGCGAAATGCATGCGCTGTCTGAGCAAGCATGGGATGAAATTCTAGAACAACAAACGGAACCGACAGGCACTCTTACCATCACCGCCCCACACGCTTTAATGGATACCATCGTTATTCCTGCGTTAACGGACACTTTCTCGGGCCATGACAAAGTTCATTTGAACCTGATCTGCCAAGACACTCAGCTCGATCTAATGAATCACAATATTGATTTGGCGATTAGGGCCGGAGAATCTAAAGACAGCAACTATAAACAAAAACGACTCGGCGCATTTCAAGATGTACTCTGCCAAGCTCTGCATTACGCCAAACCACTGAACCAAGCCTCATATATTGCTAACCATTGGCAGCCTAAACACATTGAACATACGCTCTTTCATAAAAAAACACGTGAACAACATTTGCTGCATTTTGAAGCCAAGCATAAAACCAACAGTGTCAACCAAACTGCTGCATTGATTAAAGCCGGATTTGGCATTGGGGTTATTCCTGAAATGATTATGGCAGAGCAACCCACTTTAAAGGCTGCTCTGCCACACAGTGAGTTGCCTAAAGTTAATGTTTACGCGTTACACCCTTATCAGCACTCGGTGCCTATCGCGGTCACGCTTGCTATAAAGGCCATCGAAACACATTTTTCGACTTGGCAAAAAGAATAAAACAAGCTCAGAGTATGATTTCAGTCACCACTTCAGTCTTAACTGAATTAGCAATAAAGCAATTTTGATGAGATTGATGATGCATTTTTTCTAGCTGCTGAAGGCTTGGTTGACGTTCTCCAGAAAAAGTGACTTTAGGGCGAAGAACTACTTTAGTCACTGCCGTTTTACCATCTGCATCGTCAGCTAATACACCAATAGCGTTATCAACATAGCTTTCGATTACGTACCTTCGTTTGGCTGCAATGGAAAGAAAAACCAGCATATGACAACTTGATAACGTCGCGATAAATGCTTCTTCTGGATCTACATTCTCTTCAACTGAATACGGTAATGGCACCACGTGAGGAGATGATGAGGCTGGTACTTTCACTCCACCATCAAATTCCCATGTGTGGCCACGGCTGTATTTATTATCGCTGAAGATCTCCTCTTCAGATCTTTTCCACTGCACTTTTGCTGTAAATTCAGACATCCCTGCTCCGTTATTTCATTAATGGGATTGCACTAGATGACATCATTCGATCCCAATGTGTATCAGTGCCTGTTGGGTATTTTTAAAATGATCAATTTGCTGACTGTGCGTTAATTTATTTCCAACAAGAACAAAATTATACGCAAGATCCTCACAAGCTTTTTTATCCCACACCCCGTCACCAAAGTATGTTTTTGATACGAAATCTTGATACTGACAACGAGCTTCTGCCACTTGCATCACCCCAACGCGCTGACAATGATCCGTACTAGACGCAAAGGCAATACCCGAAATATCAAACCCCGCCGATTTAAGTTTGGCTTTGGCCGTTTGCTCCCAGCCACCCGTTGCTATTGCGATCTCAACATCTTCTCTAGACTGCAAATATTTCAGAAAATTAATGGAACCCTCAATCTCACGCGCCGGAGATGAAGTAAGATGAGACTCAACCAACTGGATAAATTTTTCTTTCACTGATCGTTGCAGGTGCTCTCTTTGATCCTCCAACCCCTTCTGGCTGATAAACTCATCCAAAATGCCAGTGTCGGTAATATTGTTGTAGCTTTCCCAATCAGTATTTAGCTCATACCCTGTAACATCCCGTACCGCTTCACAAAAACAATCGGCATCGAAAACACAAGATTTGATCAATGTTCCATCAATATCAAACATGACTAAATGCACCATAAACTCCTTTTAAAGGTTTAAAAACCTCGTTGCAACGCTAGACAATGCCGCATTGTATCACCTGTCATTCGCTAGTTTCTTCTTTTCTACTTCATCTAATTTCAAGACATAAGCATTTCGCCCTATACCTTGAAATTCTTCATCAGTAAATACAACCGTATTATCATCATAAAATGTAACGGCTTCTTTTTGAGTAATTATGCCCAGATCAATCTGATAAGCATCACCAGAAAAGAAATCGTCCCCTTGCCAGTTTTCAAATAACCACAAACGCTGCGAATCAAGTAACACTAACTTGGTTCTGTCTGGGCTAATGGCCGCTGAAGTTATCCAACACAGTTTTTCATGAGTCGTACAGGTATGAAATTGACTAATACGTTTAGCCTGATAATTCGCAGCATGATCACCAATTTTATATAAGTGGGTATTTCCATCAAAAGGGGCTGTGCGGCTCTTGGTGAATAAGTACAAATTGTCGTTGTAATTAATGAAGGCTTCTAGGTCAAAGCGTTTATCTTCCGGCTTTGGCGGGTAGCTTTCTTGCTCAGGGTACATAAATTTAATGATTTCTGCTTCGGTAGTATTCCCTTTAATATCAATGGGGTTTTCGATTTTGTACACCGTAAGCCACTTACGCATATTGTCGTTATTACCAAAATCACCTAAGAAAAAGTGGCCAAAATCATTTTGTGTCATGTCTTCCCAGTCAATATTTTTTGCATTGGTGACCGTAATAACTTTTGTCACCTCTCCTTCTTTATTCACTTGATACAAGTTAGGATCATCGCCACCGTCGTTAATCGCCCAAAAGTTGTTATTTTTGTCAAACTCAATACCCGAGATCTCTTTTAACGACACATCGAAGGTAACGACCTTTTTACTGTAGAGTAATTCTGTTTCGTATACCCCATAAAGAGCAGCAACAGCTAACGTGATTGATGACAACGTAATCAATGATTTTTTTAACATTTTCTTTTGAATATCCTTTGTTTATTTTTGATTCGTCCATTCTTTCCAATGCACTTATCCACTTTAACTGACTAATGACAGTTTATAAATCATCAATCATGGCGATGTGGCGTAATACAAAATTAACTCTATTCATAATACGCTCAGTAAACGGTATACTTAACAGTGAATGCGCTTTCCACCAGCTTTAGGAATAACAATGTCACAAGAACAACAAAATAACCCACTACACGGCCTTAAATTAGAAACCTTACTCACCGAACTTATCGACTTTTATGGCTGGGAAATACTTGGGACAGCAATGCGTTTTCACTGCTTTACCAAAAATCCAACATTAGAAGGCTGCCTTAAGTTCTTTCGTAAAACCGAATGGGCCAGAGAAAAACTAGAGAATTTTTATTTATCTCGATTCAAACGTATGCCAAGAGCAAGTGAAGAAGAGTTTAAATTACCACCTCGCCAGAGAACTTATGCTACAGGCATCGTTCCACGTGAACCAATGGTACTCACCGTTGAATCAATCGAACTATCTCAAGCAAAAGCGGCTTCTTCCCATAAAGCCAGATCGTCACGTCGCCCACACCCAAGACGCCGATAAAAACATCTGCGCTGACTAATTTGGTTAGCGCTTCTCTTTCCTCTATGCCTCCTTTACCTCCCCTCCCCGGCACCAAATTTCACCTATTTTCGATCCTTTATTCATAAACACAAAATTAAGTGGTCTGATGAGCTGTGGAAAATTCGAGTTTTGAGTCTATTATAAATGTTCAACTCAACAATTATAATAACGTGTGCTTGTATCTCTATGAAATTACATAAGTTAGATGGTTATATTCAAACAGTTTATTTAGCTGAATATAAAAATAAGCTTCTCCTGCTGGATGGCTGTAGCCGTGCTGATATCCCTGTTTTAAAACGTTTTATAACCAATACTCTTCAAAGGCCATTCAATGATTTAAGCCTTGTCATCGTAACCCATATGCACCCAGACCACGCCGGGGCCGCTCATAAATTACGAATTTTAACCGGATGTAAAATTGCGGCAGCAGATGTACAAGGGCATTGGTATAACGGATTCGAAGGCACACTTATGCACCTAACCGACTTACTGCTTGCCAAGTGGGTAGCAAAACGCATGAAAAAACCGCGACGCAATATTTGGTATTCAAGAAAACTCAATGCCGACTACAAGCTCAATGACGGTGATACACTACCGAACTTCCCTGATTGGATAGCCTTAGCGACTCAAGGCCATACCGACAGGGATTTATCTTTACATCATTTACCAAGTAATCGAATTTACGTTGCCGACTTAATGGTAAAAGTAAAAGGCCGTTATATTCCCCCTTTTCCTGTTTTCTACCCCAACCGCTACCGAGAATCACTGCACAAAATTATCAACCTAAAACCAGAATCTATTATTCTTGCGCATGGTGGAGAAGTGAGCCCCTCAGAAAAAGAACTGCAATATTTGCTCAAAAAGGCACCGACAATACCCAAAACTCACTGGCGAGCAGTAAAATCAAAACTCAAAGAGGCATTAAAAATACCCTCGTTGTGCGTGAAAGAGTAAAACGAGGCCATCAAACCAACACAGTACCTATAAGGGCGTAACTCATCATGCGCCTTACAACCCGTTTAAGAGAACTCCTGCTCATTCACTCCCTCATTAATAACAATTACCTCAATAATTCAATGAGTTGCAATTCATGAAAATTATGTGACACTCACCATACACACAATGAATACCAATGAATACAATATGCAATTCATTTTATATTGATTCATAATCCAAACCCCGCCTTAAATTTAACATTCCCTTAACTTTGAGTATAAATAACAATGAGTTGGCACATATAACTCAAGGAAAGAACAGATGCTAGTTAACATAAATACAAAAAAATCACTACTTGTTACTGCTATTAGCGCAACTTTATTAAGTGGGTGTTTTTGGGACGACCCGAAAAATACTGCTCAACACGTCAGTGATTCCATTGAACAAGATGAGCTCTTCGAGCACTTAGAAGAGCTTGAAATTCGAGCGTCTAAAACATCTGATGGAGCATCTATAACACGTGCAGCCGGCACCGATGGGTATCAAGATTCTCTTGATTACATCGTTGAAACCATGGAAGAACACGGTTATGTCGTCACGACTCAAGAATTTGATTTCCGCGCATGGGAAGAACTCGCAGGTACAGCATTAAATGTAGATGGTGTCGATCTTGTTGGTGTCCGTACGGCACCTGAAGGAGTGGAACCTCAATTTGCGGCCATGTCGTATTCCGGACCATCAAATGGCAACCTCACCGGAGCACTGGTATTCGTTACCCCCGATTTTCGTTTCGATGCACCTGATTACGACAGTACTGATGGCTGTGAAGCTTCAGACTTTAATGGAAAGGAGATAGCTGGAAAAATTGCTGTCATTCAACGTGGTGGCTGTTCATTCAACGACAAAGTAGTGAATGCCCAAAATGCAGGTGCAAAAGCCGTTATCGTCTTTAACCAAGGAAATGCCGAAGGCAGAACCGATGTGGTAAACGGCACGTTAGGGAGCGACAGCACCGCTGTAATTCCAGCCCTTGGTGCCCGATTTGATCTCGGCCAATCATGGTACCAAGCAAGCCAAACGGCGTCCGTTCCAGTATCACTGAATATTAATATTAAAGATCAAATGGTGGTCACTCAAAATATTCTAGCCGAAACAGAAGGTGGCGATGAAGATCAGGTTGTTATGCTGGGTGCACATTTAGATTCCGTTCCAGAAGGCCCTGGTATTAACGATAATGGCTCAGGTTCTGCGGGTATTCTTGAATACGCCATCACTCTAGCTGATTTAGATATCCCTGTTAAAAATAAAGTCAGATTTGCATGGTGGGCAGCAGAAGAAGCTGGCTTAGTCGGCTCAGAATATTACACCAACGATCTCTTTACACCAATTTATGATCAAGCACAGAAAGAAATTCTAAAAGAGCTTGGGCTTGAATCTCCTGACCAGCTCACTCCTGAACAAGTGGACTTAGTTGAAGCGCGTTACAATGAAATCAACAAAGTAAAACTGTACTTAAACTTCGATATGATTGCCTCTCCTAACTATATCTTTGGTGTCATGGATGGCGATCTATCGGATACAAAAGACAGCCCAGACAACGCTTATACTGGAGACTTCACACCACCATTTGGTACTTCAGACATTGAAAATACATTCAATGAATTTTTCACATCCAAATCAGAAGCCATCGTTCCACAAGCACTATCTAAACGTTCAGACTATGCGGGCTTTGCCGATTGGGGTGTAGCGTTTGGTGGGCTATTTACAGGCGCTGAAAAAACGAAGACAGCACAAGAAGTTGAGCAATTTGGCGGCGATATCGATGTTGCTTACGATAAGTGCTACCACAAAGCTTGTGACGACTTGAATAACATTAGTCAAAAAGCACTATACGTAAACACACAGGCACTCGCATACGTAACGACTTATTACGCCATGAGCGAGACTCTCTTCCCAGAGGCAGAAGCTGAAGTACAACCAGCAAGACATGCACTTCATACTCACCCACACACTCACGATGCACCACATAAGCACCGTATTGGTACTAAGTTAAAAGCAGCAGACAGCGTTTCTGATCACGATCACTTCCACGGTGATTTTGACCAAGACAGACATTAATACCTATCTCACTGTACTAATGTAAACTTTATCTAACCAACAGCAGAAGGAAGTGCACCGCTTCCTTCTGCTTTTCTTTGTTCTCTCGCCTGTTTCTAGAAATACTATTGCTACGGCTTGTGATTACGTATACTGATAAGTCGAATTTCTTCTAACAC
The DNA here is from genome assembly GCF_022347565.1 of Vibrio sp. Of7-15. Classification (GTDB taxonomy): domain Bacteria; phylum Pseudomonadota; class Gammaproteobacteria; order Enterobacterales; family Vibrionaceae; genus NORP241. Next base: position 539,310 of record NZ_JAKRGH010000001.1, on the reverse strand, counting down.
AATGCGGTCAGCATGATTATTTTTACAACAAACGTAGGCAATATCGAAATTGAACTGAATTTAGAACGCGCACCAGTCAGTTCAAAAAACTTCCTAAAATATTGCCAAGATGGCTTCTATGACGGCACAATTTTCCACCGAGTTATCAAAGGCTTTATGATACAAGGTGGAGGCTTTACAAAAGACATGCAAGAAAAAGACACACGTGCAGCAATCGCCAATGAAGCAAACCGTGGGTTAAAAAATGTGATAGGTAGTATCGCCATGGCAAGAACCGATGCCCCGCATTCCGCCACCGCTCAATTTTTTATTAACTTAGCAGATAACGATTTTCTGGATCACACGGCCACTACAAATGCAGGATGGGGTTACGCTGTGTTTGGTAAAGTAACCGCTGGTATGGACGTTGTGAACAAAATCGCAGAGGTGGAAACAACATCAAAAAATGGCCATGACGATGTGCCATGCGAAGTCATCATCGTAGAGAAAGTGACAATTCAATAACAACTATACTTATTCAGCTAGAATCACAATGGCATAAATGACTCAGTCACAAATTTGTGCCATTGTTATCTTCACCTTCTCCCGCTATATGCCCTTCTCTTATTTACTTCTGAGTTTTTGTTTTCACAGAAAAAAACAAATTTTTCGCCCTCTCAAGCTCTTCTAGCCATCAAAAAGAAGCAGATAAAAATTTAAAACATAGGCATTGAAATACAATTAATCAGACTATAATCAGAATGAAACACAATGCACTTCCATGTGTGGCATTTAATTAAATACTCAAAATATATGTGCCGTAATAAGGACCCGCTCATGAGTATAAAAAACGCACTCACAAGTTTAATTGTATTGATCTTCTCGGCCATTAGCGCCCATTCATTTGCCAACGAACGCTTGGTACGAGTTGCTGGAGATCCCTATCCTCCTTGGACAGAAGGAGTTCAAGGCGAAAAAGCAACGGGTGGCATTGCAGTCGGCATTATTGAAGAATTATTCAAACGGCTCGATATGGAAACCTTAACATTTGTTTACCCATTTAAGCGTGGGTTAGAACGAATTAAACAAGGCGAAGAAGACGCGATTTTAATGGTGTCGACTTCTGAAGAACGTAAGCAATACATGTCATTTACTGTCCCTATAAGGTATGTAAAACACGTCTTTTTTTACTCATCATCCTCAAATAAATTTGATTGGCAAGAGTGGGAAGATCTTAAAAAGTACACAATAGGGAATATTACTGGCTACAACTTAGGAAACGACTGGGAAAAAGCGAAAAAACAGCATTCTCTTAATGTCGAAGAGGTAAAATCTGACGTTTATAATGCCGATAAATTACTACTTGGCCGTATTGATGCTTTTATTGCTGACCAAGAAGTCATGGAACGTTTTATTGAAGAAAATCCCAAATACCATGGAAAATTCAAATGGCATAAAAAGCCAGTTTATGTCAGCGTTAATAATTTTGGGATATCAAAAAAGTCATTTTTATTTCCAATGATCCCAGAAATTAATACGGTTCTAGAAGAAATGAAAGCCGATGGTACATTCCAAGAAATATTTTGTGTACATGGAAAAGAATTTAATGCTAGATGTGAAAAAAATTAAATACCGAAAAAGCATTAGTCGACGTTTAATCTTTTATATTGTTGCATTTAGCTCGGTCATTACATTAATGATTACTGCCTATCAACTAGTTCAAGATTATTTTTATGGTGTTGGTGAAATAAAAGATCAAATGCAACAAATAGAAGCGCTATCCATGTCTGGTTTAACTCACTCATTGTGGAATCTCTATGATGTTCAAATTAAAAATCAATTAAATGACCTTATTCAATTACCAAATTTACATTACTTAGAAATTCGATTTAACAAGGATATCATTGCATCCGTAGGAGAAGATTCTCATGAGCGTACACTCTCACAAGTCATTCCTATGTTTTATCAGCAATATAATGAAAATATCTTTATTGGTGAGCTTTATATCGTCGCCTCACTGGATGAGGTGTATAACTCAATTTATGACAAAGCACTGGTTATTTTAATTTCCAATGCAATAAAGACAACGCTGGTTTCTACGTTTATTTTTTTTCTATTTCAATACATTGTAACAAGACATTTGATCGCAATATCGGAGTACTTACAACGGCTATCTCCTGAAAATATGAACAAAAGATTGAGTTTAAAACGTAAATTTTGTCATGACGAACTTAACCAAGTTGTTTCTAGCATTAATGAACTCAGTAAAAACCTACAAGAAAAAACAGTTTCAAAGCAATATGTTGAAGCAATAATCTCTTCTGTAAACAACTCACTCATTGTCGTTGACTCTGAGCACACCATCAAAAAAATCAATTATGCCACATGTGCCCTATTAGGCTATGAAGAAAACGAACTGATAGGAAAAAATGTCTTCGATTTTCTCTCACACGACCGTAAACACACTTTCAATAACCAAGAGTACCAAAGCAAAGAGATTGAATGTACATACCTGACAAAATCCGGTGTAAAAGTACCTGTTTTATTATCGCTCAGCCAATTTACCACAGAGCCTAACAACACCACTGGGTATGTTCTTATTGCAAGAGATATAACAGAACAAAAATTATCTGAAGCAAAATTACTCGACTACAATGAAAAACTCACCTCTTCCAATCACGAACTAAAACTGCTTCAAGAACAGCTCATACATTCGGCTAAAATGGTTTCTATTGGTCAAGTAACGTCAGGTCTAGCCCATGAAATCAATCAACCTCTCGGATCGATCCAACTTAACACTGAGCTCATTTACTCAATAGTACAGGAAGATGGTTCTATTACTAAAAATGATATTGATCCAATCTATAAAAAAGTAAGCAAACAAATTAACCGAATAACCAAAATAATACAGCATTTAAAAATATTTACTCGTGATGACACCGTTACAGAGCTGGAAAAAACCAATTTTATTACCTTGATTGATGAGTCTCTTGTTCTTTTTTCTCAAGGATTCAGCTTAAATAAAATAAATTTAGTCAAAAATTTTGAAAAGAAAATCCCGCATATTGAATGCAATAAAATACATATTGAGCAACTAATTACAAATATATTAAGCAATGCCGAACATGCATTAGAAGGTACAAATAATAAAACCATCATCATCAGGCTCTATATGAAAGAGTCTTACTTATGTATGGAGATAGAAGACAATGGTCATGGTATTTCCCCAGAAAATTTAAGCAAAATTTTTGATCCATTCTTTACAACCAAACAAGTAGGAAAAGGAACTGGGCTTGGCATGTCCATAAGTTATGGCATTGCTCAATCTCATAATGGAACACTCACCGTTAGAAGCTTATTAGGATCAGGGACTTGCTTTACTTTGTCACTTCCTATCAAACAGGTTGATAAAAAAGAGATATCTCAGAAAAGTATATTGCAGGAGTACAGCAATGAAGGTGCTATTAATCGATGACGATCTAGATTTTAATGATGCAATCTATCAACATTTACATCGAAAAGGATTAGATGTTCATACTGCCTACGATGGAATTCAAGGGCTTGCTATGTTTAATCGCTTAAAGCCTGATCTTGTCATCACCGATATTATCATGCCAAATGAAGATGGCCTCTGGTTTCTGACATCCATTAAAGATAAAAACCACAACTTACCATGTAAAGTTATCGCAATATCTGGTGGTGGCAGAATATCAGGTGAAACCTATTTAGATATTGCTCGATCGTTTGGTGCAGACTTTGTATTAAGCAAGCCCTTCTCTTTCACACAACTTTATAACCTTATCGAAGAAGTAAAGCCTTAACGAGGCAACAAGATGACTAACAAGGGGTTAAATACACAGGCCAGAAGCTGGTTCACGCGAAGTAGCTTCTTTCATTCTTTTTTCCTATCCTCAGAATATTTAAGCAACCTATCATAAAACCCTTTTGCCGCAGGCCCTGTTTTACTCCCTTTAGGCAATGTTAAGTGTAGAGGAACCTGATAGCGTTTGGCATTTTCAACATTTAGCACAACCAGCCCACTATCGGCTCTCTTTTTAATCACATGTTCGGGCAGACGGCAAAAACCAACGCCCTTCTCCACAGCACGCAGAGCATGGTCAAAATTATCAACGGTAATACGCTGGCGTGACTTTAACCAACCGACATCCTGCTTACTGACTTTTCGACTTTCATCTCCCAAATCTCGAACCACTATCTGAGGGATAATTGAAAACTCAGAAACACAAACCGATGCTTTCTGCGCTAATGGATGATCGGCAGCAATCACAGGTAGCATGGTGGTAACGCCAAATGCCTCCGCAGGGTAATTCGTCACTGGTAACGTAATAATGGCTATATCAGCCTCTTCACTCGTTACCATGTGCGATGTTTTCGACAAGGAAGTTTCTACCACTTGAATAGACGTCGTACTATTTTCTGATAAATACTCCGCCATAGGTGAATACAACCAATCAGGATTGCAAAGGTGATCCATTGCGACAACAATTTCCGACTCTATTCCTTTTGATAATTGTTTACTGATCTCTTCTAGCTCACGAGCCTGCTCCAACATGGTATTGGCTCGACGCAGCAATGATTTTCCATCTTCCGTCAGTACTGCTCTTCGCTTTTCTACAGTGATTAATGACACACCAAGCTGTTCTTCCAACTTTTTAACAGCATAAATCAACGTGGTATGACTTTTATTCAATACCGTAGCAGCCGCCTGAATGCTGCCAGCACGCTCTATTTCATACAGGGTTTGCCATTGGTCTAGTGTCGTTTTTAATCTCATTGGTCTAAATATTCCACAGTTAGTCACAATATTATGAACTTTTATGTTCGTTTTTTATAGATAAGAATAGACCCATGACATAACGAAGCAGATAACAACATGGCGTCCTAATAGAGAGAAATAATCATGATGAAATTACTACAAGTAGACTTCGGTTTTAATGGTCCATTTGGTGAAGAAATGGCAAACGCTTTAGTAGAACTCGCTGAATCCATTAATAATGAACCTGGTATGATTTGGAAAATCTGGACAGAAAGCGAAGCGAATAAACTCGGTGGCGGTATCTACCTTTTTGAAGATGAAGCCAGCGCAAAGGCCTATTTAGCAATGCATACCGCCCGATTACAGAAACTGGGCGTTAAAGAAGTGCGCGGGCATATTTTTGATATCAACCAGCCACTAACCAATATCAATCGTGGTCCGATTGCTCTTGGAGGTCATCATGAATAACAAAACATTCTTAACTGTACACGGCAGTATTTACATCGTTTTTGCCCTCGCGCTGTTCTTTATACCAACATTAATATGGCCCATGTATGGACTGGAAATAAACGATCAATACGCTTATTTCCTTTCACAGCACACCAGTATTTTCCTCGGCGGTATTGCTGCAATTAGCTTAATGCTTCGAGAAATCGAAACGGGGCTCATTGCGAAAAAGCTGTTTACCGCTTTAATGATCGGCAACCTACTTGGTGTCGTTATTACCGTATATGCAGGAATAACCGGAATTTTTGTCGGCTTTGGTTGGAGCGATCCTGCTTTCTTTACTCTGCTTTCAATTCTCAGCTACTTACAAATGAAAAAACAAGAGAGTAAATAGATTGTGATGTTCCATTTCCCGAAGCATCTAAAGATATTAGTCATTACCTGATACTAGAGAGACAACATAGTTATCGCGGGGGACTTCCACCAAAGAAAGCTGAAAGCGGCCTAATTTACTGTCCGGAATGAGTTAACCACTACAAACAAAGGTACATTCAATTCATTGGGCATTGCCATAACGCTGGCAGATTGTTCCTTGCTAGCCTTAAGATGTAAAGCCCAATGATAATTTCCGGCGTAAGAACACGTGTCTTATTCGACCTTGTAAGGGCAAGAAGGCTTCCTTATTGTTATAGATTTGACCCCATATTTACACCAAAATTTTGTTGATGGACACGCTGTTTAACATGTTACTTTCTGCCAATTGCACTTGCCCTAACAAGAATCACAGCAAACAGTTCACAACATCAACCCTTTAAACAATAAATCGACTTGCCAGTATCACTGGCAAGTCGACTCTGTCTGCAAATGAACTGCCTACCATCAGAACGGTGCTAAACAGCTGTTTTTGTTCTGGTCATTCACTGTCAACCAGTTGGTCCTGTGGTCGTTTTTTTGGGCCCCCTCTAAGCCTGCGCAATTTCCCCGATAACAAAATCATTATTTTTACACCAACAATTAAACTCTCGTCACATTTGCTTGAACAAATTTTGAAAGTTTCGACTTACTGGTAACTTGTCATTACAGCCTACTAAGTACAAATTCATCCTTCCGGTAAAATCCCTTTTCACACGCTCAATTTGTTTTGACTGAACAAGTGTTCCCCTGTGTATTTGCCAGAAAAGTGAAGGATCTAGCTGACTTTTTAGCTCTTTTATTGACGTACGAATGATGGATTCACCCTCAGCTGTTACTACAGTTGTATATTTATCTGCTGCTTTAAAGTAATAAACATCTTCAATAGAGATCAGGTGAATACTGTCACGTCGACTTACTTTCAACCAATCAAGGTATTTCGGTTCACTTTTATGCTCAAAATGCGCCATCAGCCGATCAACCAAATCTTCAGAATAAGGAATTTCTGCTTCTTTTGTCCGCGCATTCTCTGTAAGACGGCTCTTCACACGATCCAAAGACGCATCAAGTCTATCCATCTCTACCGGTTTTAAAATATAGTCCACTGCCTCTTGCTCAAAGGCTGTCACAGCATGTTGTTCAAAAGCAGTGATGAATACAACTAAAGGTTGCTTTTCAAAGTTTGCCATTTTACGAGTAGCCGTGAGGCCATCCATTTCGGGCATACGAATATCCATAAATACCACATCAGGTTGATGCTCTTGTGCCATTTTCACTGCATCTTTGCCGTTTCCAGCCATACCTACAATGTCTAACTCCGGCCAAAGCTCCGCTAGATACTTATCTAGTAGCCTACGCAGGAGCGGCTCATCATCTACGATTAATCCCGTAAAACCATCCATAATTCAATACTCATTAATCAAGAATATTACATTTATTAAGTAGCCTCTTTCATGGGAAGAGCAAGTTGTACTGTCACCCCCCCCATCGTATTTTCACTGATTGACAGTGAGGCTTCTTCCCCATATAACGTAGTTATTCGACTACGTATATTGTTCAAACCAACACCGTGACCTTTATGCTGGCTATTTCCTAGTCCAACACCATCTTCTTCAACCAAGATACGCATTGTATTTTTCTCATTCGTAGATATATTCACAGATAACGTGCAAGGCTTTGAGGTACCTTCGATACCATGTAAAATTGCGTTTTCGACCAATGGCTGTAATAGCAGCGGCGGGAATGATTGCCCCACATCTATTTGCTTATCAACATAAAACTTAACCGTCAGCCTTTCATCCAATCGAATTTTTTGAATCGCGAGGTAAGACTTACAAAAACTCACCTCATCATTGAGCGTCACCTCTTTTTCTCGTGTCCTCAATAAGCTCTGTCGCAATAAATTAGTAAAATGGTCTAAATACTCGACAGACTTACCCGTATCAAGAAGTATCATCGCTTTTAAATTTGCTAACGCATTAAACAAGAAATGCGGCTCAATTTGAGATTGCAATAGTTTTAGCTCGCTTAAAAGTATTTCTTTGTCTTTTCTTTCCTTTTCTAATTCAGATTGCTCAAGCTTAATTTTCATCACAAGCTTTTGGTGGTAACTAAAAAAGAAAAATATAATTCCACCAGACACGACAAGAGCATAGAGTAGAACTTGGCTAATCCAATTCGAAATGTCTCCCCAAATCGATTGTTCAAAGAGCACATCGAAGTAATGAGAGATGATGATGATTAAGGCTGTACCAGAAAGAAACCCTAAAAATGCGGGCACAAGATACCGCGTAACAAGAGGTTGCTCTGGGAATTTTATTCCCCAAAAATGGATACTAAAATGACAGCAAATTCCGTAGCTGTATGAAATGATAAAAACACGAAGATCAGACCACGGATCGGTTCCCGGTTCTTGTATAGTGATTATTGTTGCAACTAATGAGCACAAGGCGGCTGTCGAAAGAAAACCCCCTCCCCAATTCCAAACCTTGGAAAAAAAACTTCTCATACTACATGTATCCAATCCAACGTAGATCTTATGAGACCGCATTAATAAATATTACCGCCATCACTCAGTTACAATGCGACAACAACATAAAACAAAAAATTCTTTAAACACAGTAATTTAAGGAGTGTTAAACTTAGAACTCATGATACCGTAAGTGGCCCCATTTTAAGTTTCTTTTATCGTAAACTTGGAGAGGCTTCATAAATTTTTCATCCTATCATTAATGAAAATAGCACGCTCCGTAGAAGTGGCTGATTACCAATTTCTTCGAGCATCAAATCAGCGATGAAGGCTTATTTTTGTCTCGGCGTTAACCCGCTCAAATGGCTAAAATTTGGCGTAATAAAATAAAAAATCCCGACGTCTGTCAGGATTTCTTGGCGGGGAGGAGTAACCGCTTTTTAGTACATCATTTAGCCTTTCAGTCGAGTCACCATTTCTTTCGCTCGGCTTGCCTCTTGAGACTCTGGCGCATTTTCAATAATCGCACCCGCATATTTTAGTGCTTCCTCTGTCTTACCCGCTTTTTCTGCGGCAATGGCAGCACAAAGATAAGTCGAAGATTTACCTTCAAATGGAAGATACTGCATTAACTCTAGCTCCAGTGTTTCTTCCAAAATTTCCGAGCCCGCATTTAACCTGTTAAATATTTGCGGCATTTCAACAAACGTACAACCGACCGTCGTTTGAACCCATATTGGTAAAGGAAGCCCGAAGAACGTTTCTTGCATGTGCTCCGGACCGAGTAATTCAATAGCTTTGTCCATTCGCGCTAACCCGCGCTCTACATGTTTCATTTTGTTCCAGGGCATCCAAGCATCGCGACCAAGCATCGTTTCAGTACTGCCGAGTACCGTTTTAATTAGCGGGTTACCCGGGTTTTTCTCGTCTAGCTTAAGAAGCTTTTCGTAGGCGCTTTTGGTTGCACTTTGGTCGCCTAAGGATGCATTTTCAAATTCCACCATAGTTGCTTGGGGAATGACGCTTGCGCTTACGGTAGGTGCAGCACCCAACAGGAAAACAGATAAGGTTACAGATAGCAGTGAAGCAGAGTGAAATTTCATCATTTTCATAATGTTCTCTCCTGAAAAATTCGGTTTAGGTTGTCAAACGCTTTGTCTTTGTTGATATAAAGACTACCCAGTTTGTTCAAACAGTACTTTTTGATCTGACAAACGGGTGGTTTTAGGTAACAACCGTCATGAATTAAGGAGCGAATGGTCTGGGGAAAATAAAAAATAGCCAGATGGGTTCCATCTGGCTATTTACATTCTTCGTTTGGCGATAAGGAGCCTGAATTTTATAGCGGGGTTTGATTAATAACCTCTGATATGGCGATGGTATTCTCTCGCTCTAGTAACTGACCATGATGGCCAGTCAAATGGACACCATCACAATTAGGGAAGACATTCGTTAGTCCGTGAGAAAGCGATGGTAGTGCTTCCAATGTACCATAGAATTGATACATGCTATCAATCAATTCACCAACAACTTTCCAGTCCCCTTCAACTGGCATATCCATACCACACTGGAAAACAGCCCCCCTACCTAAGTAAGGTAAACTGCTCAAGCGCTCTGTAAAACGATAAAAGTCGAGGAACGTTGCCATTATCTCCTGCTGAGACGGCGTCATCTCGGATATTTGTGGCATCGATTGCAACGCGTCAATTTTATCTCCCGCCATCGTATAGCCAACAGGATCGATAAAGTAAATATACTCGATGGTCTTGCCTTGTTGAGCGAGTTTTTCCGCAATATCATGCGCTAACACTGCGCCTCTAGATGCCCCCGCTAACTTGATACGATCATTAGATGCTTCTTGTACAATAAGGTTAGCGTAGTAGTCAGACAAACTCGCTAACGCATACTGCCGCTGCTTATGTACTTCGATATTTTCCAGCAATACCACAGGCTGCTCAGTATCCAAGCAATCCGCTAAATTAAAGTAAGATTCGGTCCCAGCCCCACCCGGTGGTATGAAGAAAATGGGTGTGAGGCTGCCTTCCTGGTTGATATGTATCGCTGGCTCAAATCCTTTCAGTACATTCTTAGAGGAGAAATTCAAATTGACTAACGCCCTCGGCAAAGTTTCAAGCTCATACGGAAGAGATACACTTTCACCGTGTTCAACAATCGCTTGAAGCCCATTCAAGAAAGCCTGACCAAACGCATCTACACGTATCTTTTTGAAAACAGTCGCGTCGAAATCAATGACAAAAGTCAGCTTACCTTTGCTCACAAAACCATTCATGCAAAGCGCATGAGTACGGCGATGCTTGACGCTTATATCACTTCCTGATGCCACATCCAAGATTTGAAAAGGTGTCTCTACCCCGCCTTTTTGATCCAACTGTCCCAAGTAGTTGAACAGCAACTCACTATCAGAAGCGCGTTCTGCACATAAAATACCGTCATCGCCCGAGTAATGTTTTAGCACGTTGTAACCAACGCCATTGTTGGGAATGTCCTCTAGCACTTTATTCGTACTCTGCACGAGTGCTGACAGGTCATTGTACTGGTGGTCTCCTCTGCCAAGCAGCACAGGGAAAATGGATGTAAACCAACCAACAGTCTGGCTTAGATCAACATCGCCAAATAACTCTTCGCGGCCATGCCCTTCTAAAAACACCCGGAAACAATGACCACCTTGCCACTTACACAAGGCGAGGTTAAGCGCAGACAAAAGTAGGCTATTTATCGACGCCTGGTATATCCCTTGACACTTACCTAGCAACGCGTCAGTTCGCGCTTCATCTAGCTGCACTTCGAAACGCTCGGTTGTCTCCCCCGTCCCCGTCTCTTTTCTATAACAATCAGGCTGCAACTTGTCCACCCGAGATGTGAGAACATCTAACCAGTATTGTTTTTCGTTCTCAAACTGCCCCTCCTCACAGGCTTTTTTCAGCCTCTCGGACCAAGCTTGGTACGAATGCGTTTTCGCACCGAGTCGAATATCTCCTTGCTTATGCTGTTCCCAAGACTGAGTAATATCATCGACCAAGATACGCCAACTGACACCATCGACCACCAAATGGTGAATTATCCAAAGCAGCTTGCTCTCCCCCTTTTCAGCGCTCTCGAAATACACCACTTTAAATAATGGTCCAGTGCTTAAATTAAATCTCGCCTTTTCAACTTCCCCATATTCTTCAATCTGCTTTTCCTGCTCTTCGCGTGTCCCATTGCATAGCGCCACAACCATTAGCGTGCTTTCGAGCATCTTGGTAGAAACTGGATCGTAGTAGGAACGCCAATCATTGTCTTTCACAAAGCGCATCCGAAGGGCATCATGCTTCACGTACAAGGCACTGACGATAGACTGCAACGTTTCACTGTCCACCCCCTCCGGCGCCGCCGTAACAATCGACTGATGAAAATAGGACAGTTCTTCATTACCGCTATTGAGGTAATCCTTTTGGATTGGCAACAATAGCTGACTACCTGACACGTCTTCTTGAGATGCCACCACCTGAGAGTCCGTTGCCATTTTGCCTAGCGCTTTAATCGTCCTCGCACTGAACAATTTACGCGTCGATATGCCTATATCTTCTGCGTTTGCCCGTCCGACAACCTGAAGTGAAAGAATAGAATCCCCTCCAATATTGAAGAAATCATCGTTGATACCGATTTTTTCTACACCAAGCACTTCCTGCCAAATGGCACACAATTTTCTTTCCACTTCCGACTTGGGCGGTTCATAGCCTTCATGGTTCCAAGCCTTATCTGGCAAGGCTCTAACATCCACCTTCCCGCTGTGGGTCAATGGAATAGCAGGCAGCTTCACAAGCGTTTTGGGTACCATGTACTCTGGCAATTTTTCTTTTAACGCCACAAGCAGTGCCTCGGCTGTACACGTATTCGAATTTGCAGATGTATAGAATGCGGCGAGGTAATTGATGTTCTCCTGACGACGCTCGATGACTACGGCTTGATCGATTTCTGGTAACTGTTTCAACGCAGCCTCGATCTCACCCAGTTCAATTCTGTATCCACGAATTTTAACTTGGCTGTCATTTCTACCGAGATACTCAATGCTACCGTCTGGAAGCCAACGTACAATATCGCCCGTTCGATAAACAAGATGGTAGTCGTCCAATGCAATCTGAGGAAACGGGTGTGCAACAAACCTTTCCGCCGTTAAGTCCTCTCTGTTCAAATACCCCGATGCAACGCCAGCGCCCCCTATGTATAGCTCTCCAGGCGCACCCGTCGGTAGCAATTCCATCCGGTCAGACAATATGAATGCTTGGGTGTTTTGGAGCGGCTTTCCAATACAGTTATGACCCGGTTGCAGGTAAAAGTCCTTGCAGATAAACGAAGTAACCGTCGCTTCAGTTGGCCCATAGACATTCACCAACTTATCTTTCCAACGTTCTTTAAGCTCACCGCTACATGCCTCTCCTCCGCTTACCACCAATCTAACGGAAGACATCGACTCCGTACGGCCCAATGTAGAGAGCAGTTGTGGTGTCCCATCAACATAGGTCACACGCTCTTGGGAAATAAGTGACTGAAGTTCATCCAATGCCTCCATCTCTTGGTCGGTTGGAATCACAAGTGTTGCGCCTGCACCCAATGTGAGAAAAATAATCTCCACTGACGCATCAAAAATGTATTGAGAAAGCAATATCGACACATCGTGTTCATGATAAGACTGGACTTTTGCCTGGCTTTCTAACAAGTTCACCACTGAGCGATGTTGCACCATCACACCTTTTGGTTGCCCTGTGGTTCCCGATGTGTAAATCACGTATGCAAGGCTATCTGCATTTTGTGCTGGCCTTTCAACGGTTGGGATAGAGGGGTCGACAGAACCATGGTCGCACGCGACCATTTCCACGTCATGGTCAACCAATGAAAGGCAGGCATGTAGGCTCGCCATTTTATTCTGCTGTGTTAAAACAATAGGGGCCTGAGTGTCCGCCAAGATATAACGCACTCGCTCTTGCGGGAAAGACGTTGAAATAGGCACATAGGCCGCCCCCGCTTTCCAAGCGGCTAAGATACCTACTACCGTGTCAATGCTTCGCTCGATGTACAGCGCAATAAACGTTTGTGGCTGTATAGGTTGACCAAATCGCTGACCATGAACATACGTCATGCGGTGTGCTAATGCTTCCGCCCGCCTGTCCAGTTCCTTATAACTAAGGCGCTCACCTCGACACACTACTGCAACATTATCCGGGTTTAACGCCGCCTGTTGCTCAAATACCCGAAGCACAGTGGTGTCATTATTATACGATGACGAGGTGGCATTCCACAGTACCGTCTGCTGGTATTTTTCTTCTTCAGTAGCAAAACAAAGCTGTTGATGATTTTGGTTCGGGTGCTTACACACACCTTCAACAATAAGAACAAGTTGTGATAGCAATTGCTCCACCTTGTCCCTAGACAGCAAATCCTTCCCATACTGAAGCTGGATGGTGATAGCTTCAGGGCTATCAAAAACAGCCAGACACAGTGGGTAGTCCACTTTTTCTACCGCCTCACGAAGAACTAACCCGCCTCGTTTTGCCGCGTCAGGATCGACAGGGTAGTTTTCATAGATGAATAAACTATGGAACAGGCGCTGCCCCCCTTTTTGCAGCTTAGCCAACGAAACATTTGAGTAGCTGTTCAGTTCAGCGATTTTCAACTGGATTTGCTGCAACACTTCCGCGCAGGTTTCCTCTGCATTCCAGTTCACTGCAAGCGGCAACGTATTGATGTACAAACCGACACTTGTTTCAACCCCTTCAATCGGTATATCCCTTCCTGACACGGTTGTTCCCACAATCGTTTGTTCATCTAAGGAATAAGTCTGCAGGAGTTTATGCCAAGCAAATTGCAATACGACGTTCAGCGTCACACCGGATTTTCGACACATTGATTTGAGCAGTGTCAAACGTTCGTTTTCGATGACTGTCTGTATTTCAGCTGGCTCTCGCATCGCGTCTAAGTGAGTAACATCATCACGATGACTTAACATTAAGCGAATGTCGTTGGTACCTGAAAAGTGCGCTTTCGCTTCGCTCCAATAGGTATCTACCGCCTTTTGCTGGCTTTGGTAATACTTCTGGACTTCATGGTAGGCGTTATCCGTTTCTACCTTTGGCGATTCACTTTCACATAACGTTGCGTAATAGCCATGAACCGCTTCGAGCAACACAGGGCTACTCCATCCATCCGAAATAGCATGATGCTCCGTCTTTATTACAGTAAAGCACTCGTCGTGCTGCTTGATTATGATAAATCTCATCAGTCCTGGTGACTTGAGATCGAAGGGCACCAATCGGTCTTGTTGCTGTATTTTTTTAATTTCTGCGTCAATTGCCGCGCGGCTATCAAGTTCAGAAAGGTCGACAACGGTGAAGTTCGCCGCGCCAATCGATGGGTCTTTTGTTACGACTTGCAGGATTTCTCCCTCTCCATCCCAGTCGAAACACGTCCTCAGGGCTGGGTAACGAAGCGAAGCCAGCCTCCACGCTTCGCAATACGCAGCAATATCCAACGCGTGGTGGTAGTCCAACAGCAATTGAACTCGGTATGCATCATCGTCAGGGTGATTTACATGATGCAAAATAAAACCTTGTTGAAGGCTAGTGGCCGGATAAATGGCCTCAATCGCATTTTGACTCGTATGCTGCGCTGAGCCTTGCGCGCTGTTACTTAGCAAGAACGCTTCGAATACCTCTTCTGAATGTATTTGATTGGCATTCAGGTAAAGCAACAGTTCTGATTTGTTGCTACGTATAGCCGATATTAACCTTTCGCTTGGTTCATTATCGCCAAACGCGATTTCAATGTTTTCACCTTCAGCCCAAAGCCAGACATCCTGTTCCCAAGCATCAACAATAAGTTGCCACATAACATTTCCTTTATATCCGTATGGAATTTCTTTTTTGTTTAGTTGCACGGCCTGAATCACCTACCGACAACTTAATTTTTTCCAGTCTCACTGTCGATAGTGAAGCAACGTAGTCACTTGCCGTTTTCACCGAACCTAGGTGTAACGCGGTCGTGCTCTGTAAAATAACGCTTTCAATTGCTCGCTTAAATTCTTCAGAGAATTGCGCACTCTTCGCTTTAGGCAAGGAGGTAGATACAAAAAACACAAGTGCGTTGTTCTGAATAGCGCCATTGATATCCAGCGTCATTGGCTCGTGGTTTATTGAGGGAACCGTTACGCCACACCCTAAAGCCTCTACTTGCCACATTCCTGATCCCTGCTGTGTAGAAGGCTCAAGCTGGCCAAGGTAGTTGAAGCGCACCGTTGGCAGTGCTTGTTTCCTGTGTTTTTCCATGGGTTCTCCTGCAAACAAAAAGACATCGCATTGACGAGCGGCAAAAAAGCCGCTCACCAATAACAAATTAAAGTGTCAGTGATTTCCGTTTTTTCCGCTTCTTAGCGGTGTCGGCGGATTTGCCACTCCCCATGTTTTGTTGGATTTTTTCTAACCTCTTGTGAGAAATATCGGTAATAGAAGGCGCGCTTTCAGTTTCAACGCTTTCCAGTTCTTCCCTTTTTGCCTGCGCTAAAAAAACAGCAAGTTGGGCGACAGTTGGGGCAGAAAAAACATCTTTTACTTGGACAGTGAAACCTTGTTTTCTTAAACCATTAACCAATTGCAGACTGATTATTGAATCTCCGCCTATACGGAAAAAATTGTCATCGACGCCAACCCTTGGGATACCAAGCAAAGATTGCCACACATCACACAGTGTCTCTTCCAAGGCGTTGCTTGGTGCAACATAGCCTTGCTCTTCCTGCCAAATTGGCATAGGTAAGGCTTTACGATCCAATTTGCCATTAAAGTTAAGCGGCATCGCTTCAAGTACGGTATAGGCGGCAGGAATCATATACTCTGGCAGTGATTGACGAAGCCAATCACGAAGTTGCGAGGGGTCAATATCTTCTTCAACTGTCACGTACGCCGCGAGAAGCATAGTGCTTTGGTGGTCGCACGCTATCACTGCAGCCTGTCTAACAAGAGGGTGAGCAATCAGTGCATTCTCCACCTCACCAAGTTCAATACGGTAACCGCGAATTTTCACTTGAAAATCATCACGACCTAGGTATGCAAGACTGCCATCTGGCAACCAACGTACTAGATCTCCGGTACGGTATATCTTCTCGTCCGTTTCATTAAAGGGGTTCGAAACAAAGCGTTCGTTCGTCAACGTCTCGCGATTTAAATACCCGCGTCCAACACCTACCCCACCAATATACAGCTCTCCGGGCGCACCAACCGGTACAGGCTTGAGGTGCTCTGATAGCACATACAACTCCTCTCCAGCAAAGGGGCGACCAATATTACAGGCCTTCTTACCACCATAAGGGCTATAAGAACTCCAGATGCAGGTTTCCGTTGGCCCATAGACTTGAATGACGTCTTTAAAACACCCTTGCAACGACCGATACAGCTCGTCAGAACCGCTTTCACCGCCTACAATCACTCGAATATCTTGACGCGGCAAGTCTGACAACCCACTCTCCAGCAAGGCTTTCCAAACCGAAGGAGTCTGCTGTGTCAGGTTCACTCGATGCCCATGCTTTGCCATATCAAATCGCGCGCTCTCCACATCCGAAAGCACAATACAGCCCCCGGACATAAGAGGTGCCGCGTATTCAAGGCCAAAAATATCGAAGGTATACTGGGTGAGGCTCAATACAGAAACAGGAGATTCACATATCTGCTCTATCGCAGCATCGATGTAGGTGCTGAAGGTACCTTGCTCAATCATCACCCCTTTGGGTTTACCTGTTGTTCCTGATGTGTAAATAACGTAGGCCAGTTGGTTGGATCTAACGGTGACATCAAGGTTTACTTCATCATTGCTGTCAACCACCCCTCGACTTGTGACATCAATGATTGAGACGTTTCCTTCCAACTTATTCACTAAGGATTCAACCGCCGTAACATGTTGCGGCTGAGTCAAGATAATCGCAGACTGGGTGTCTTCTAGTATGAATTCCGAGCGTTCTTCTGGGTATTTGGGCGATACCGGAACATAGGCTCCGCCTGCTTTCAACACCGCCAAGATGCTGATAACAGTTTCTGCACTTCTTTCGAGATACAGAGACACCAGTGTTTCTTGCGGCATCACTTTCCCATACTTTTCACGATAGGTGGCATGGATATCGCGCGCCAATTGATTCGCTCTTTGGTTAAGCTGTTGGTAACTGAAGGTTTGTTCACCAACAATCAATGCAGTGGCATGCGGTGTTTGATTAACATGCCATTCAAAAATCTGCGCCATTCCCTGCTGGTTCATCGTGCGGGACTGGCCCCTTCCCCACTTGTTTTGGCAGGCGAGTTCCTGAACACTCAGCATCTCAATGTCGTGAAGCGCTTTTTGCGGGTGAGAAACAAAGCCGCTGAGTATCTTGATGTACATATCGCTATAGCGTGCGATAGATTCACGATTGAACAAACTGCACGCGAAGTTAAAGCGTGTTTCTATACGCTTTTCAGATTCGGAGACGGTAAGGCTCAAATCAAACTTGGCAGTATTCTGCAAGCTTTGCTCTTCATCCAATAATACAGGTGTAAATGGAAGTGCGACGCCGTCTTCTTGAACCTCATTCCTCTCTAACGTAAACAATGTCTGAAACACTGGATGTCTTGATGGATCACGCTCAATATCAAGATGATTCACCAGTTGTTCAAAAGGCATATCTTGATGCTTTTTGGCTTGGGCTAGTGTTGCATGGTTCGCCTTCAACAAATGACTTATCGTGAGATCCGAAGTAACTTGGCTACGAATCGCCAAGGTGTTCATGAAATACCCGACAAGAGACTGCACTTGAGAATGGTTGCGATTATCTGACGGTGTGCCAACAACAACATCTTTTTGACCAGACAGTGAGGAGAGCAACACAGTGAAGGCACTTAACATAACATTATACAAAGTCGTATCCTGCGCCCTTGCCAACGCTCTCAATTGATCTGATAAGGCAGAATCAAGCAAATAAACAACATCTTCACCCTGATACTCTATTTGTGGTGGTCGCGCAAAGTCAGTCGGCAGAGCAAGGTTTTCTACGCCCCTCAACTGATTACCCCAAAATGCTTCTAACGCCTCTTTTCGCTCTCCGACCATTTGCTTACGCTGCCAATGTGCATAATCCGCATAATCAATGTGCAAGCGCGGAAGTACATGCGCTTTGCCCTCTTTTGCCGCGTTGTACAACGCGGCCAAGTCTTTCAAGAAGACCGATATCGACCATCCATCGAACGCAATATGGTGCCAAACGATCAACAAATACGCGTTGCTATCCACCTGATAGTGACAGAGGCGAATACTGGGCTCAGATGTCAGGTCAAAGGGTTGAGCAATATCACTGCTTACCGCGTGTAACAACTCGTCCTCTGATTCTGGTGCAGACGACGTCACAGCCACCCGTTCTGCCAGTACTTTTTGGTACTCTTCCCCATGTTCATTTTCTAAGTACACGGTTTTTAGCACCGCATGCCGCTCCACGACCTCAGCTAGTGCTTGTTTCAACGCGCCGATATCGTGATCATCACTCAGAGAGACAAAGTAAGGGATGTGGTAAGCGCTATTGCCTGCATTATATTTTTCCAAGAACAGCTGACGTTCTTGCGCAAAGGAGAGCGGCGGATATTCCGATGTTTGCTTTTCAATAACTGCCGCCGCGTTTTGTGTGTGGTGGGTGAGTACGCCCACAATCGTTTTGTGTTCGAACAGCGTATCGATAGATACGTCTACGCCTACCCTTTTATTCATTGCAGAAATTAACTTCATTGCAGACAATGAATTTCCACCTAGCTTGAAGAAGCTGTCCTCAATACCGACTTGCTCAACACCTAAGGTTTCACACCAAATGTTTACCATTAGCAGCTCTTCGGCATTTCGCGGGGTAATATATTTATCTGCAGACACAACCATGGTCGGGGCTGGCAGTTTTCGTCTTTCCAGTTTGCCACTGGTGTTAACAGGAATCGCATCTATCGCCATCACCACCGAAGGCACCATATAACCGGGCAGCAAAGCGATGAGTTCGTTACGGACACTCTCTGCCTTCTTAGGCGTCTCACTACCTAAAACAATGTACCCCGCTAAGTGCGTTTCCGACTGATGTTCAAAGTCGACAACAACGGATTGCTCTACCCCTTCAACGGATGACAGTGCGTTTTCAACCTCACCCAACTCAATCCGATGGCCGCGAATTTTGACTTGGAAATCATTCCTGCCAAGGTATTCCAGCGTTCCATCTTGTTTCCAGCGAACCATATCCCCCGTTCGATATAAACGCGAGTCACGCTCAAATGGACTTTCAATAAAGCGCTCTTGCGTCAACCCTTCACGATTGAGATATCCTCTTGCTAATCCAATACCGCCAATATACAGCTCACCCGGAACACCGACAGGAACCGGCTTTAATGCCTGAGAGAGTACGTGCAACGTTTCACCCGTGAATGCCTTGCCTATTATCGCCGCATGGCCAGGAGCCACTTTCGAATACGTACTCCAGATACAGGTTTCCGTTGGCCCATACACTTGCCACACTGTGCCAAAATGACTGTTAAGCTGGTTAAACAACGCCTCTGTTCCACTCTCACCGCCAACGATAACGCGGCAACAGGGCAGGTAAAGCTCAGCAAAGTCATCTTGAAGCAACATTTTCCACAGCGAAGGCGTTTGCTGGATTACGTCAATCTGGTCGTGGTATCGGGCAACATCCTCTTTGAGTTGATCAAGGTCAGATAAGAACACCGTCCCACCCGAAATAAGGGGCGCGCCATACTCAAGGCCGAAGATATCGAAGGTGTATTGTGTCAAACTGAGTGTCGAAAACGCGGAACCCACCAACGCAGTGGTTGCCGTATCAAGGTAAGCACAGAAGCTCCCCTGCTCTATCATTACCCCTTTGGGTTGACCGGTCGTACCCGACGTATACAACACGTAAGCAAGGTGCTGAGGTTGTACGGGCAAACTGAGATTTAAACCAGCACTTGCAGAAAGTGTCGAAGCGGCTGCTTTTTCACACGCAGCTTCAACATTCTGTATAACGGGTGGCTTCTTTAAATCCAATGACAGGGAGGACAGAGAGTCCACGTATTTGCGTTGAGTAACCAGCAGTGGCGCTTGTGTATCCTCAAGAATGAACTGCGTTCTCGAACTTGGATAATCTGGAGATATCGGCACATACGCAGCCCCCGCTTTTAATACAGCAAGGATACTGACGACCGTAAACAAGCTACGATCAAGATACAAGGCAACCAAGCTCTCTGGTTCCATTTCCTTCCCATACGCTGCTGTGAATTGCGCGCGAAGCTCCCTCGCCAACACATTCGCCTTTTGGTTTAACGCATCATAGGTCAGGGCTTCCCCACCATACGTCAACGCGATGGCATCTGGGGTGTTAGCGGCTTGTTGTTCAAACCGATAAGCAAAAGTATCGGCACAGTATGGTTGATTTTCCGACTGATTCCATTCGCTGAAGGCCGTGTGCTCTTCTTCCGACGTGAAACTTAAACTTGCGTGCAGGTCGTACACACTGTCCGGTAAGCGTTGTACGATGCGCTGAATTTGTGCAAGCAGGGTCGCTGCTTCCGATTCTGCCAGCAGGCTTTGATCGTATTTCAAATGCAGCTCAAGACCAGCTGTCTTTTCGTACACCACCAAAGAAAGGGGGTAATCCATTTTCTCAATTGACGCACGGAAGCGAACCCCTGCTTCAGCGGCTTGCTCATCGTCCATTGGATAGTTTTCATATACAAACAAGCTATGGAACAGTCGCTCTGCACCCTGCTGCAACGACGCGAGTGAAACACCTGAATGGCTATTTATGGCGGCTATTTTTTGTTGAATACCCTGCAACATTGCAAGGCAAGTTGCGCTCTCATCCCAGCGAATGGTTAAGGGTAAGGTATTGATAAACAGGCCAACACTGGCTTCCACACCCATGACAGGCATATCCCTGCCTGACACGGTCGTCCCCACTGTGGTTTGCTCGTCCTGAGAGTAAGCAGCCAGCAATTTGTGCCACGCAAATTGCATGGCGACATTGAGCGTCACGCCATGCTCCCTGCACGTCGCATCTAAACGTCGGTGAATTTCCCCATCAATTTCAATGATGCTTTCTGCGGCTTTTTCCAATGTTTTGAAAGCATTTAAGTCACAACGTGACGTCAGCATTCTGTTGATATCATTCGCTGATGCAAATTGAGCACGCTCTGATGCCCAAAAAACCTCATCGTGCTGTTTTTGTAGCTGTCTGTATCGCTGCGCTTCTAGATACGCCGAATCGTGACCGACTTCAGGACACGTTCCGTCTAGCAGCGCAATGTAATACTGGTGTACAGATTGGAGCAACAATGGGCCACTCCAGCCGTCCGCAATCGCGTGATGTTCCGTTTTCATCACCGTTGATGAGGATCCACGAACGAACACCGTTAAACGAATCAATCCTGGGGAGGAAAGGTCAAATGGCACGGCCCTGTCTTGCTGTTGAAAATCAACCATTGCCTTTTCTTGCGCGGCCTCATCAAGGTGCGAAATATCAATGACGTGGAAATTACCTTCTCCTATCGTTGGTTGCGCACTGACAACCTGAAGAACATCGCCTTCTCGCTGCCAAACAAAGGCAGTTCGCAGTGCTGGGTAGCGTTTAGACGCGAGCTGCCACGCGTGCTGGTAAGTTTTGATGTCGATAGGGCGTTCATAATCAAACAATACTTGCACACGGTAGGCATCGTCTTCTGGCTGCGTAATGTTGTGGTAAATGAAACCTTGCTGAAGCCCGGTTGCAGGAAATATTGCTTCAATATCATATTGCCCCTGCAATTCTTCAAGCTCTGCGGGAGATAAGTCTTCCACATCGAAATCTGCTGGCGTTTTTACACCCCCCGATGCCATTGCTTGCAATGCAGTGGTTAACACGCCTCCCAGTGCGGTGTTTAATGCCTCTTGGAAAGTATCCGTCTCCTCTTCGGACAATGCGCTTTGAATGTAGAAAACGAGCTCGCCTTGCCGTACGACACTATTGATCGCCAAAGCATCAAGATCACCGTTTTCCTTTGCTACGACACGTCCGCAGGCATCTGCTGAGAGACCCCACTCTCCGTTCGTTCCTTGTGCGCCCATCTGCCCCAGATAATTAAACGTCACTGAAGGCAAGGAGGAGTAAGAGAGGTGCCCTGCCGCTTTAATAGCACCATACCCAAGGCCTTTGTTTGGCACCTTGCGAAGCATCTCTTTAGTATGGATGATGGTTTCTTCTTCATCCCTACCCGCATGTAATATCACCGGGTAGGTTGTGGTGAACCAACCCACTGTCTTAGATACATCGATACGCTCGTCAATCGTTTCACGGCCATGTCCTTCCAGCGTAATCGCGCTGTATGCATCACCGAATGTATTGGCTAACGCAATAGACAATGCACTAAGCAGCAAATCGTTTATCTCGGTGTTGTACCCTTGGTTTGCATCTCGAAGTAATTGTGTGGTTTGAGATTGATCTAACGATATTGTTCTGGTGTGACTTTGCCCAGACTCCGCTTTCAAGTGGTTGCCGTCGCAGACATCTTGCCAATATTTTGCTTCTTCTGGGTGAGCCGACGCATATTCTTCAACAGCCTGCACCCACTGGCGATAACTGCTTGTCTTTTCTCCTAAGGCTTCGCCCTGCAACAGACGTTTTAAGTCCTCTGCAACGATCCGCCAAGACACCGCATCAATGATAAGGTGGTGGCTTGCAAAGAAAAGTCGTGCACTGCCATCACCATACCCAGTGAGGTGGCCCGCCTGCCAAAGAGGGCCATTTTCTAAATCAAAGTGCTGCTGCCATTCTGTTAGGGTCTCTTGAATCTCAAGATCATTTAACTGGGATACATCTGCGGTTTTCAGAACAGGCACCCACGGCTGAACATCTGCATGGTAACGCTGTTGATAGCCACATTCAGTCGGCTCAAAGCCACAACGCAATATGTCGTGTTGAAGGGCTAGTGATTCTAGCGCACACGCAATTTCTTCTGCGGTATATCGCTCTGGTATAGTAACCATGAACGCCTGATTCCAATGGGAAGGGCAAGGAAGCTGCTTGTCGAAAAACCACTGCTGGATTGGCAACAATCCAAATGCCCCCGTCAAAATACCCTGTTCGGCTTCAATTTCCACTGCTAAGCCACTGTTTTGGGTCAGCGATATTGCTAGCTCGGCGACAGTAGGCGCATCAAAAATGGCTTTTACCTGTAAGACATACCCCTCTTGGCGAAGTCGCGTCACCAACTGAATGCTGACGATAGAATCTCCCCCAATCCTGAAAAAGTTATCATGAATACCAACACGCTCTACACCCAGTACATCCTGCCAAATGTCGCAAAGCTGTGCTTCGCAGGCGTTGCGAGGCGCGGTGTAGTCATCACCTTGAACAAACACAGGCTCAGGCAATGCTGCTTTGTCGAGCTTACCATTTATATTCAAAGGGACAACATCAAGCTCAGTGAACGTTGTTGGCACCATATAAGGCGGCAATGCTTCCCCAAGCGCATTTCTTAGGTATGTTTCATCAAGCGTATTGTTTTCTTGCATAACCAAATATGCTGCTAAGTATTTGGTTCCATCTTTATTCTTGTCTAATACCAGTGCTTGTTTGACTTTCGGTATATCGCTTAGCGCACTTTCTATTTCACCCAACTCAATACGGTACCCTCTGATTTTCACTTGAAAATCGTTTCGCCCGATATATTCAAGGTTGCCATCGCTCATCCAGCGTACTAAATCTCCCGTGCGATACAAGCGCCCATAGCCAAGAGCCCGATCGGCTTCTGAAGCGAAAGGATTGTCAATAAAGCGTTCCGCCGTCAGTTCTGGACGATTTAAATAGCCTCTCGCTAAACCAGCACCGCCAACAAACAATTCCCCTGTCACACCCGTTGGGACCGCTTGCCCACGCTCATCCAGCACATACGCTTGCATGTCTTTAAGTACGCGACCAATGTGAGAATTCGACGCATGATCATATTCGGTGAGTGGCTTATAGGTCACATGCACCGTTGTTTCCGTTATCCCATACATGTTTACAAGGAGCGGCGACGTATACCCGTAGTGTTGCCACCACGGTTTTAACTGCGCGAGATTCAGTTTATCCCCACCAAATATGACATAACGGAGGCTATCAAACGTTGCATCACAACGACGTGCCGCGTCACTGAACGCGTAGAAGGCCTCAGGGGTCTGATTTAACACCGTCACCTTGTGCTCCTGACAGAGCGACACAAATTGGGGAAAGTCGCGAAGGCAATCTTCCGTTGGGACGATGAGCTTCCCGCCATAAAGGAGGGCTCCCCACAGCTCCCAGACGCTAAAGTCAAACGTATAGGCATGGTACAAGACCCAAGTGTCGTGTTCATTGAACTGGTAGTCTCGCTCTGTTGAGGCAAACAGCCGGCCAACGTTCTCGTGTGTTTGCAGAACACCTTTGGGCTTGCCGGTTGTGCCTGATGTGTAGATAACATAGGCCAAATCTTGTGGCTTGATGTCCAGCGTAAGGTTGCTTTTATCCCATTGCTGCTCTCTGCTCGCTTCGATTTTCAATACCAGAGGTTGCGAAGAAGCCTGTTGCTGAATGCCAGTGAGTTGCTCTTCAAGCAAGGGTTGGGTAACCACAACGGGTGAAGCCGTATCCGCTAAGATAAATGCCGTGCGATCTTCTGGGTTTGCTGGTGAAATAGGAACATAAGCGCCGCCCGCTTTGAGGGTGGCTAAAATGCCGACCACCATGTCAATGCTTCGTTCAAGATATAGCGTAACAAAGGTACCAATGGGCATCGTTTCTTGATACTTGGTGGCATAGCTACCTCTGATGTACCTCGCCAATCGGTTGGCACGCGCGTTCAGCGCGTTGTAGGTCAAGGACTCTCCTTCAAAGGTAACGGCAATATTTTCGGGATACAACGCCACTTGGCTTTCAAACCAGCGAGTTATTGAATGCGTTTGTGGGAACGCAGATTCGCGCTCGCTCCAAGAAGCCAACTGCACTTGCTCGGTGCGGGTGCTCATTTGCAACGATGATATGTTCGCTTCTGGTGTGTCTACTACTCTTTCCATCAGCGTAATAAAGTGCTCTGCCATTTGCCCAATGCGCTCGGGGGCGTAAAGGTCGGACGCATATTCCCATTGAATTGAAAGTTGCTCATCTCCTTTATCCCAGCAGGTTACCGTCAGGTCAAATTTTGCTTCATTCGTGACCAATGGAATATCTCTCAAGGCACCTTCCGCATTAAAGCCCATATCTTGATTCTGCAAGACAAAGCAAATATCAAATAAAGGATGGCGATTCTCTTCGGATGTCACACCCAATGTGGTGAGTAAATCTTCAAACGCAATGTCGCTGTTGGCAAAATCTGAGAGTGTGTTCTTTTTCACTCTTGCAAGCAGAACATCAAATGCTTCTTCTTCCTTGACGTTCTCTCTTAGCGCAATCGTATTAACAAACATGCCGACAATATTTTGGATTTGACTATTCGAGCGCCCGTTAACCGGTGTACCTATGACGAGGTCGTTCCCCGCTTGGTATTTCGCCAGCAGCACGCGAAAAACTGCCATCAAAAGCATATAAACCGAACAACCTTGAGAGGCGGCCAATTTGCGCAACGCGTCAGCAAGATGGGCAGGAACTAAACGAGTTAACGCGTTTCCTTTCAAGCTTCTTACACTTGTTCTTGCATAATCAGTCTGTAAGTCGGTGACGGGTACACCATCTTCAAACCTTTGCAGCCAATATTTTTGCATGGATTGGTATTTATCCGACAAGTGTCTTTCTTTGTCCCAAACGGCAAAATCTTTGTAAGTAAGCGCCAGTGGATGAAGCGTTTCTCCGCGTTTCAGCGCCATATAATCGTGTAGGATAATACCCATAGATGCGCCGTCGGTGATGATGTGGTGTAAGTCCAAAAGTAAGAAGTGCTTACCTTTACGCTGGATAAAGACAGCTCTAAACAACGGCGCGTTTGATAGCACAAATGGCACGATGGAGCGTTGCGCTACCCGCTGGATAACTGCATCCGACTCACCCTCTTGTCGCTCTGCATCTACAAACACCACATCAACAGCACTGCTATCCTGCACCTGTTGTTTCACTTCATCGCCATCTAAGGTAAATGCCGTTCGTAAGGATTCGTGCCTTTCCACTAAAGCACGAAACACACGACGCTCTTCGTCTTCAATAGGCTGTGTATCCAGTTCTAGTAATACGGGGATATTGTACGCTGTCGAATCCGGATTTAGCTCTGCCTGCCAATACATTTGTTGTTGGGCTTTGGACAGTGGGTACGCTTCCGCTAATTCCGCTTTCTTGATTAGCTGACTTTGTTCTTTTTCTGAGAGTGTCACCTGACCGCCAGCTTTACTTTGCTCAATGGCAGCCCCTAATCCATGCTTGTCGTTCAAGGCATTGATAAATGCTTGAATGGAATCGGAAGAAAGCAATGCGCCAACGTCAGCTTGAATGCCTAATATTTCGTTGAGCATATATACAATGCGTGTTGCAGTGATGGAATCGCCACCAATGTTGAAGAAGTTGTCTTCCAGACTAATCTGCTCATAGCCCAAAGCGTGACCGATTGAAAACGCCACCAGCCTTTGCGCATCACATGCCTCGCCCCCATCAGGAAGTCGTGCATGATTACTACTCAACGCAATAGCAAGAAGGTCTTCAGGCACCCGCTCTTTTCGCTCATCGACGTCACTTTGCGTGCTTTTATTGATGAGTGGCAACTCTTGTTCGTTGAACCAGAAGCGATTTTTTTCAAAAGGCTGGGCAGGTAAACTGACGCGAGCATGGTTGGAAGAAAACACGTTCTTCCATTGAATTTTTGCACCTGCGACATACAGGGAAGCCAGCTGCGCTTGTATATCCGCTGTTACCATGTCACAGTCTACAAGCAGTTGATTCGCTTTTTTGTCCAACCCCTTTGTTACGCGTTTATCATCCAATGACAGCAATATCGTTTCTGGTAATGTACGTTCTTGGTTTTCATCGTCCAGAACGCAACTGAGGCGCTGAAGCTGTTCAACAAGATCCTCGATAGAAGTAACGAAAAGTGCGGCGCGGCAAAGGTGATGCTCTCGTCCTACCGCAGCTGTATAGCAAACATTATCAATCCTTACATTCGGTTGTGTTCCAAAATACGCGTTGTACCTTTCTACCATTTTTTGTAAAAGCGCAGGTGTTCTACCAGAAACCGGGAAAACAAAGTGGTTTTGAGTGTCTTCACTTTCAGGCTGATCATTCATCGCCTGCTCGAGCACAATATGGCAGTTTGTGCCGCTTAGGCCAAACGAGCTGATACCAGCCAAGCGCGAGCCATCAGATTCCCAGTCCCGGCACTTGTCATTGATAAATACCGGCCCCGAGCAGAAATCTATAAAAGAATTGGGTTCATGAAAGTTTATTGTCGGCGGAAGCAACTTTTCTCTAAAGCCCATCAGTACCTTTATCACTCCAGCCAAACCCGCTACTCCTAGCGTGTTGCCAATGTTCGTTTTTACCGATCCGATAGCACAAAACTGCTTTTTATCAGTAAAACGAGAAAATGCGTCCCTTAGCCCTTTTATTTCAATGGGATCTCCCAAATGGGAGCCCGTGCCTTGCGCCTCGATATAAGAGAGTTGATCTGGCGTAATACCCGCCCGCTCCCACGCTTCAACCATCACATCTCTTTGGGCTTTCGCATTTGGCGCAGAAATGCTGCTTGAAGCACCATCATTGTTGATTGCAATACCTTTAACGACCCCATAAATCGTATCTCCTGCCTTTTGGGCTTCAGCCAAAGGCTTGATCATGACAGCGGCAACGCCTTCTCCCCACGCTGAGCCATTGGCCTTCTGATCAAATGCGCGGATTAAATAATCGTCATTTTCCATGTCTTCCATCACATCTTTCCAAGGACGGAAAAAGAGGTTCGCGGCGCCCACTAATGCACTACTGCAATCCCCGGCTTGTACTGCTTTAATCGCTGAATCAAGCGCGATCAAACCAGAAGAACATGATGTATCTAGGACCATTGCTGGCCCTTTTAGATTTAGCAAATAAGAAAGACGACTTGCTAACACGCTCGACCACGAGCCAGTGATGGTATTAAAATCTCGTTTTTCAGCTTCGATAAAGTTTAAATAGTTATTTGCAAAACGATGGGTATGGTCATTCCCAATGAATACACCAACGGTTTGATTATAAAATTCGCCTTTGTGATAACCCGCGTCTTCTATGGTTTCTGTCATTACCTCAAGCAACTGGCGATGATACGGGTCCATATGACGGGCAATGGCTGGCGGTATATTAAAAAACTCGTTGTCAAACGTGTCTACACTCTCAAGGAACCCCGCATTAAACAGCGTCACTTCCCCTTCTTCTATCGCTTCTAAATCCGCGCGGCGCTTAGCAGGGAAAGGCCTGATGCTGTTTCTGGCATTCAATATGTTTTGCCAAAACTGCTCTTTGTTATCAGCTTCAGGAAAACGGCATGCAATGCCAACGATAGCGACATCTTGTCTTTCTTTTGACGGCGAAGATTCAAGGCTATTTAAGAAGCCAATCGCCGTCCCTTTATCAAGCTTCCTATCCTTAACCTGCTGCAGTAAATAACGAACTAAGTCTTTATTTTTAGTTCCTACATCCATGTTATTTTTTCCCGTTTTCATTGGCATATCCCTGCATTACAACTGGCAATCTGTAAAAATCCGAAAAGATTTCAAGTCAAGCGTCACCTAACCACTTTTTTCAAGGTGGCTTATTCGGTTATATTTCCGGCATACGTACCGCCCTATAAGAGCGGTGCGTTATTCTTGGTACACAGCAATTTTATTCTCCGGATACCAAGGTTCGGCATTATTTAATTTGAAGTAATCAATTTAGAAAAACTCCGGCTACTTCTAAGCAATGGGAGCAATATTGTCAGGCAGCAAATAGCCAAAACAACTTCCGTAGAAATAGAGAACATTAATGGTCCTGTGCTGCCTTTAACCTGCCAGAAAATACCCCCCACTAACGGCCCTGAAATGGCGCCGAAGTTACTAACAAACCCTTGTACACCAAATGCACTTCCTTTATTTTCACCCGCGACTTCACTGATTAGCTTCGACAGAACAAGTGCTGAAGTGGTGATCACACTTGCATCAATGACGAACAGTACACTAATTTGCCAAAGCGCAGACACTTGCAGCATTAACCACGTGGATGTTGCACCCACGACGCTTGCAAAACTGAGGAATATTGCAGGGTTAACCCTATCAGCAAACCGCCCAAGCATGGGGGCCGCCATCATAGAAATAATCCCACCCGGAATATACGCGATAGATAGCTCCGCAACGCTGACGATATTGAGGTGTTCAAGCAAGTATACTTCGAGGAATGGCGCAACAAGAGAGCCCGTTAGCTGTCCTACAAACACCAGTCCAAAAAGGCACAATGTCAGCTTAGACATCCGAATTTTTTCCTTAGAAACCACCTCTTCTGAATATTCTTCTACCACAATGCCACGTATCGCATAGTAGCTTTTTATACCCGCATACAAAGAAGCCACGGCAAACACAGGAATAGAAGCATAAATAATCGCTGCGGAGTACCCTTCACCTTCCGCTACCGATAGCAACGTAAACGCAAAGATAGCGCCCCACATTACGCCAATACCCAGTTGCTTAGACGCTTCGCCAAGCACTTCAGCACGATGTTTAAAATCGCTGACTTGCCCAAAGCACGTTTGCCATACCAGCCAAAACAGGCCAGAGCCAAACCCTAACGCAAGTGTGGCAAAAATCATTACTGTGTAGCTCGATTCCAAAATAGCTAAATAGAGACACACATACGCCGCTGCTTTAAGTACACAGGCAACCAAAGCAAAGGTCGCTCGGTTAGCCCAACGGTTCACCCTCTTTGAAAAAATGAGCGCCGACAAACCAGTACCGACCGCTTGGAGTGAGAATAGTATGCCCATTTCCCAGCCGTTCGCATCAAAACGCTGGTGTGCCACTACCGGAATGATAAAGTTAATAAAAAAGAAGCCAAGTGTATCCATCCGAATCGGAATAAGCAGAGGTTTAAGAACCGCTGGAAAATTAGAAGTCATACGTCATCCTTAATAAATTTGATTATGCAGCAGCGCTAAGCTTGTTTTGTTTCAACTTGTCATTAATTACTGTGCAAATATCTTGGTAATGTTCATTTATAAAAAAGTGGCCGCGGCCAAATCGATATAAAGAGAAGTTCCCTTCTGTATACCCTTCCCATGCCTTCGCCATGTCAATAGTTAACATGCTATCTTCTTCACTAAAGAAGAAAGTAATGTCTGACTGCGAAATAAACCGAGGCTCTTCCATGACATAGTTTTCAAGAATTCGATAGTCACTTCGAAGCACAGGTAAAAATATGTCTACCAACTCCTTCATCTTGAAAAAATCATCGGGTGTACCATCAATTTTTCTGATTTCATTAAGGAAGTCGTCATCAGAAAGCGTGTGATAGCGAGTGAGCACAGGCATGTGAGGCGGCTTTCTTCCTGATAAAAACAGGTGTTCAGGATCATTCACCCCCATACTTTTCAGCGCCTTAATAACTTCATACGCCACGGCACATCCCATACTGTGCGCATACAAAGCATATGGGCCTTTTCTAGCGATAGGTAGAATTTGGCTTAAAGTGTCATCAACAGTTTCCTGCATGTCTTCACATCTAGGTTGAGACATACGGTGGCCATGCCCGGCATACTCTACTGAATGCAACGCAATGTGCTGCTCAAAATGCGCCCCCCACTTGCTATAGGTTGCATGCCCAGAGCCGCCAGCGAAAGGAATTGCTATTAGTGTGATCTTCTTTTCCATAGTCCGTAGAAGCGCGTAAACCTAACGATTCACGCGCGTTCATCTCCTAGATTTTATCCAAAATGTTGTCAATTGATTCGTTGCCGTCAGTGACACTGTCCATCAAGCTTTCCCAATCGGTTTTCGCATCTTGCTCACCCTCGTCCTCCGGGATCACACCGCGTTTCTCGTCGATATACTCCGCCATGACATCTACAGATGGGTAAGAGAAGACGTCTGAAATATCCACCATTCCTGGGAACTCAGCTTCAACTACCTTGAGTAAGTGGGTGGCAATAATGGAGTTACCGCCCATATCTTGGAAGTTAGTGAACACATCTATTTCGCTTACCCCGAGCACGCACGCATAAATCTGCGCCAACGTCGTCTCTGTTTTAGTAAGTTCAATTTCACTTTTACCCGTTATTTCAACCGCACCGCCAGACGCCTCTGCATTATCGCTAGCCGAGGAGGCGGTCTTTGCCAGCTTGTCTTCCATTTCAGGCGACAACGTAAATGGCACTTGTTGCTCAATTTGCTTGAAAATAGTGGGGTTGATATCGCTCGCAATGACAGAAGACGCTCCCGCCAGTACTACCTGAGTCAGCTTGGTAAAGGCTTCCTCGTTCTTAAGCGAATTGAACGGTGTAGAGCCTTCTTCAATTTGGAAAGCGATAGCCATTCCCGCTTCTTGCCACAACGGCCAGTTTATTGAGTAGACAGGAATCCCAAGGGCTCGCGCACAGGGGGTAAGTGCATCCAAAAAGGCATTCGCAGCAGCATAGTCCGTTTGGCCTTCGCCACCAATACATGCGGTAATCGACGAGTAGAGAACAACAAAGTCGAGGGCATCACCTTCAAGCAACGACAGTAAGTTGCAACTTCCTTCGAACTTGGGCTTTAACACTGAATCGTAGGTTTCAAACGACTTACGCATAACAAACCCGTCACCCGCGATACCTGCCGTATGCAACACACCATTTATTTGGCCTATGTTGGATTTGATGCTGCCAATCGCATCAGCCAGTTGCCCTTTGTTCGCGACATCTGCACTCACATAGGAAACTGAAGCAGCGCTCTCCTGCATTGACAGCATTGCCTGACATACCTCTGCGTATTTATGATCCTGCTGTGCGGCAATCGCAGACCATTCATTGCGCTCTGGCAGTTGTGAGCGTCCCATAAGGACGATGTGGGCCTTAGCCTGACTGACAATGTGCTGCGCTGCAAGCAAGCCAAGCCCGCCTAGTCCCCCAGTCACGACGTAAACGCCATTTTCCTTAAACATTGGACCAGATGGCTCGGTCACCGTATGAGGTGCTAGCACTTGTTGGTATAGCTCTCCTTCCCGTAACGCAATATTTTTACCAGTAGGGATTTGCACAAGGCAGGTAACTAACTCTTCTTTTGACGTAGTAACACCCCCATCGAGCACTCTGCACTCGAGGCCAGGTACTTCCATCGCAAACGATTGAACGAACATCGCGCTTGCTGCGGCGATAGGGTTCAAATGAGACTCTAGGCCAGAAACCTGCCACCCTTCCGCACTGAGCAAGGCGATCCCCCAAGGCAGCTTCACTTTTTCTTCGGTGATGGCTTTGCAGAGCTTAAACCACAGGTCTGAACTGCGTTTACGTGCCTTCTCTATACCGCCGTTTAGAATGTCATCAACCTGCACCTGAAGATCATTTGCGAGTACGATGCCAGCTGTCGTTGCTGTCACGCTTCCACTCAGTGCTTCACGCAAGGCCTCAATGCTCATTCCACGACTGATGTCCAAAACACGGACGTTTATTTGCTGTGCTTTGAACGCGCTTTCCAGTTCAGTAATTTGGCTTGCGTCATCTGCTACTAATAGAAGCTCACCTTCCGGTCTCGTGTCTGTTGCATCAAAACCAGGGATGCGCGACCACGTCAGTGCAGTGAATGCCTCTTTACCTTGTTGGCTGAAACCGAAGCTGTGGACCTTTTTGGTGATGTAACCAACAGACTCCGCAATCACATTACCTTCGCCATCGGTCAGGGTCACGTCATAGGTATGGGTCTCTTCTTCACCAGTTACGGTCGTTTTTGGCACTACATGGGTATACATCTCAGCGGTAAATGGCGCGTACAACTTGAACGATTTATACATAAACGGCAGGTAAGTCTTACCTGTGCTTTGGCTGGTCAGATTCATCGCGTTGTCGAGCACTGATGGGTGAATTGCTAAGCTCTCTAACTCGTGTTGTAACTCAGGTTTCAGGCTGAGCTTCGCCAGTGCGACGTCTGGTGTTGTCCACGTTGACCGAATTGCGTCCCAGTGAGGACCAAACTGGAAGACGCCCGTATCACTCTCAATGCGATAATCTTCAACAATTTCCGTCGCTGCTTGCTTTATTTCTTCAATTGGCAATGTGCGGTTTGGAAGATCGGTGATGCATTCTGCTCCACCTTCTACATGTAGAACCCAATCATCAGACTCCACATCTAAACTTGAAATAGTGAAATTGACCGTCTCCCCTTTCTGGGAAAGTGACAACTGCATACGGCGCGTTTCACCTTCTGCCACGACCATTGGCTGAAGGAAACAAATATTTCTAAGGTCAATGCTTGCCCAACCTTTTGCATCTTTTACCGCAGCGCGCGCCATTTCTAGGTAGGTAGTACCCGGAACAACACACGTCCCCTTTATTTTGTGGTCATCCAAGACCCAATGCGTTTCATTATTGAAATCTGACTCATACACCCATTCTTGTGACTGACGGCCAGTGCAACGTTCTACCAGTGGGTGTAATTGGCTATCAAAGCCTTTAACTTGGCTAACCTTTGGCTCTGCCCAAACACGTACCCGCTCAAAGGGATACGTTGGCAACGCTAACCGATATCGGGTTTCAGCTGCATAGCAGGCTTTCCAGTCAACATCAGCCCCTTTGCAATAGTGCTCGGTAAGAGCGGTTAACGCGTCAACGTGGGATTCAGACAGGTAAGCAGTTAAGCATGACTTCGCGCTGTCAGTCGCCGCTTTTTTCTCTTTATCGGTTATTTCACCTTGCTCCCTTTGCTTTTTCTTCTCACTGACAATGTGATGTGAGCCGTACGCAATACCCTCTTTTGCTGCCGGTCCTTCTTCAATGAGGTTGATAGAAGCATTCAACTTACCCACAAAATCCTGTTCATCACTCGCCACAATTGCAAGTCGGTGAGCATAGTGACCACGGCCCGTTGCTGCGGTGAAGCATAAGTCAGCCAAGTTCCATGATTGTGTTTGGCAAAAGTCCTGATACCGCGCAACATAATCAAGAAGCAACGTTTTCTTTTTCGCTGATAAGGTAAAACAATATTGTGCTGCTTGGTTATCGGAGCGCGGTTTTCCCGGCGCTTCTTCTACCACCATGTGGCAATTGGTATGGCTAAACCCAAATGAGCTAATGGCAGCGCGTCTTGGTGTTTCGCTTTCCGGCCAAGGTTGATTTTTGTCCGAAACATACAACGGGCTATTGGGAAAATTGATGTAAGGGTTTGGTGCATTGAAGTTTATCGTTGGTGCCAATGTTTTATATTTCATTGACTTAACGACTTTAAATAGGGATGCAATGCCAGAGCTCGCCACCAAGTGCCCCATATTTGTCTTCAACGAACCAATCGCACAAAACTGTGAACGTTCGGTGAAGCGCCGGAACGCTCGCGTTAGGCCTTTGAACTCAATCGGGTCACCTAGCACGGTGCCGGTGCCGTGTGCTTCGATGTAAGATAATGTCTCTGGGTGGACACCCGCATTATCCCACGCCTTCACAATCACATCTTCCTGAGCTTCTGCGTTGGGCGCGGTTAGGCCATTCGAGGCGCCATCATTGTTAATGGCACTGCCTTTGATGACAGCATGGATATGGTCACCATCTTTCACTGCTTGCTTGAGCGATTTGAGCATGACCATGGCAACGCCTTCACCCCAGACTGTACCGTTTGCGGAGGCATCAAAGGTTCGGATAACGCTGTCTTCGGACTCTACCGAGTCCATGCTCATCCCACCTTGGTAACGTGGCTTAAATTCACCCGGGATGATGTTTACCCCACCAGCCAATGCAGTATCACATTCACCACTTAATATCGCTTTTGCGGCCATATGTACTGAGACAAGGCTTGCCGAGCACGCAGTGTCCACTAGCATGCACGGGCCCCTAAAGTTAAAGAGATAAGAAATTCGGCTACCAATAATACTTTCCCAAGAACCGGTAAGTTGCATTGGATCCTTTTTGGTGTTGTAACGATATAGGGAGAAGTTGGTACCTTCTTTCCCTATGTAAACGCCGGTGTTTGAACCGAAAAGCGTTTCTCCCCCGTAGCCTGCATCCTCCATCGCTTCCCAAGCGACTTCTAGAGTCAGACGTTGATTTGGATCCATATAGGTTGCTTCTGAGGGAGGAATACCAAAGAAAGCTGTGTCAAACTTATCTGTTTCATCCAAATACCCCGCTTTTGCGTAAACCTCTGCCATGTCTTCTGGCTTGATCGCCTCCCCTATCAAGTATTCCATGTAGTAAGGGTTACGAAGGATGTGCTCTCCGTCTTTCTGGCGCTCTATGGGGAATTCGTCAATGCAGTTGATGCCATCGCTCAACAACTGCCAAAACTTCTCCGCATTTTCAGCTTTAGGAAACCGCCCAGCCATGCCAATTACAGCGATCTCATTGCCTGTCGTACCCGGAATATTTTCTGCTCTGCCACTAGTTAACTGACTTAGCTCGAGCAGGTACTCTTTGGCTTGTTGTTGAGATATTTCCTGATTGGCGACCTGTTGCAAGATATAATTTTTGATCGCTTTCATTTGTAAACATATCCTTGTAAATTCAATGTATTATTCTTCATCGAGCCTTCAATACCACTCGACAGATAAACCTTTAAAACGTGCCTAAAACAGCGCCTCGGCCTCTTCTGCAGACAACTCTCCCCGGGCAAGTTTTGCAAGAATGTCATCCATGTCAGAATCAATAGGTGCTTTCTCTGACGCCACTGGCGCAGGTTCCGATTTTCCTAATGCTTTGCGTAAAAACGCAGCTTGCTCACGAATCGTGGTATAGGTAAACAAATCGGCCATATCAATTACCCCAGGGAAAAGGGACTCATAGGCCTTATACTTCTGTGTAGTTAAAATTGAGTTGCCACCTAGATTGTTAAACGGCTCGTCTGCGTCCAGCTCAGACAACCCAAGTACCCTGCCCCAAATGTTTGCAGCGGCATCATCGAACTCATCGGCATCTTCAATACCTATCAGGCTTGTCGAGGACGAAATACTTGGGCTGGCGTCTTCGTTTTCTTGACGTGAGTGACGAAGTTTTCTCTTTACAGAACTCCCCGGAGTCAGGTCTAGCGAAGCAATATCTTGATCAGTTGCACCTGTTTTCAGACGAGACAACACAACCGTTGGGGGAAGCTCGTTCCCTGCGGCAATGACTCGTGTTAGGCCATCCAACGCTTCTTTTGTATCGATAGGACTAAAGACATCTTCCTCATTGACAGCCCCATAGTTAACCGCGATCCCTACTTCACGCCATGCAGGCCAACAAACAGAAACGGCTGGCAAACCTTGTTGTCGACGTTCCTCAGCTTTGGCGTTCATAAAGCTATTCGCCGCACTGTAGTCGCTTTGTCCGGGCTCAATAATGAGGCTTGCAATCGAGGAATACATGATGAAGAAATCGAGAGGGTCTTCTCTTGTCAGTGCATCGAGCACCACGGTACCCTGCACTTTAGGAAGCAACACTTTTTGCATCTCTTCATCAGGCTTGTGGACAAGGAAGCCATCCCCAGCAACGCCTGCCGCATGGATAACGCCCTTCAGCTGGCCATGCTCAATGCGTATGCTCTGGAGTAAAGAAGCCATGGCGGCATCATCTGAGACATCCACTGACGCGGTAATAATCACGGCACCTGTATCTTGGATTGCGAGCAACTGTTTTACGGTTTCCTTTTGCCCTTTTTCCGTCGAATCACCATTAGCAACTCCCTCCCATTCTGACGCAGGTGGCATGTCTGAACGCGATGTCAGCACAAGCGTGATCTTTTGGCTTTGAGCTTGCGCTTCCTCAGCCAGTCGCTTGGCAATAGCAAGCCCAAGCGCGCCAATACCACCACTTATCAGATACGTCCCCTGACTCAACCACTTTTCTCTAACGAGATCGGGAAATGACCACTGGTGCAGCACGCATTCAAGGGCCTTGTTGTCTTGATGAATTTGAAGGGGCTTGAACTCGCTTTCTGTCAGCCCAGACAGCAAGGCGAACGCTATGTCTCCCGTTATATCAAGACATGTCATAGACAGTTGCGGGTTTTCTAGGCTGGCTACCCTTGCAAAACTCGTTGCCGCCGTGTGTAAAGGGTTGATGTCCGAAGACAGCGCAAAGGCACCACGCGTCAACACAATAAACTTTTGCTCAGGTTGAACCCTTTCATTTACGCAGTAATTCACAAAGGACTTGAAGCGATGAAAAGCAGTATTGCTTGCGTCTGTTGAAGTTTGCCCCAAGAACTCGCCATACAGTATGTGGCTGACGCGCTCATGAAGGAGGGAATGCCAACTCGCGTGATCCTCAACATCCAGTGCAACATATTCAATGCTGTTATTAGTCAACACTTGTTCGATGTGGGTCACATCAGCGTGGGGCGACGTTACAAGTAACACACGCAGCGAACGTGTATCAGCTGTAATCTCTTCTAAGGTTTGCTCATTGGTTTGCACTGCCACGGCAAACACATCAAGATCTTGTTCTGTCTCACTAAATTGCTGCTCATCTGCCACTCGCTTAACTCGGTAATTGTCCACAGTGGCACAGATGTTCCCTTCAAGATCAGTCAAGGTGACACGCAGTGATACGACTTCCGTATCTCTTGCTCCGTTCAGATGTAAGTTGACAAAGCAATCTGCAGGAAGCGCTTTGTACACACGCAGCGTTTCATAGGCCAAGGGTAAATAGAGCTCTCCATTGCCAAGAAGGTGGTTCGCCGCATTGATTGCCGTATCAAGAAGTGCAGGGTGATAGAAATACTGCTCAAGTTCATCGTGGTAGGTATCTTTTAAAGCAAGTCGAATCAGATACTGGTCGCCATTCGACGAACCCCAGCCTTCTTGGAAGGCATAATTCCACCTGTCGCCAATTTCCAACCCTCGAGACAAATCTTCGTCTTGAGTAAACGACACGGTTTCTCCTAAGGCTTTTTTAAGATTGTTTAGATCCAGTGCTTTTGGCGCTGTATGACGCTGTCTAAGTTCTTCAATTTCAGCGACACAGTGCAATTGCCCGTTGTCTCCACTACCACTTCCAATTTGCATAACAAATCCACTTCCCTGTTCTTCTATTTGAATATCCAGTGCGCGATATTCATCTTCTCCAACCATAAAAGGCGTTAAAAACTGCACTTTGTTGAAGCTGTAGTCCTGAAAGTTTCCGCTTCCTAATCGCGAAGTCAGGGCCAAGATAATTTCGATGTAACATGTCCCTGGGAGGACATACATACCGCGCACTTTGTGCTCTGCCAACGCCCATTGACGTTTCTCGCTGCATGTGGTTCGATAGACGGACACCCCAAAACTGTCGACTAGTTTTTGGTCAATCAAAGGATGGGCAGGCATAAACGGGGAATAACGTTGGTTAGATAGCGCTTCACCCGCTGGGGTGGCTTCCACCCAACAACGGTGGCGAGCAAAAGGGTATGTAGGCAATGACACCCTGCGACACGCTTCATCACTAAGGTAACGAACCAACAAACTTGCATCAGCGCCTTTACAATACCCCTCAGCGAGACTTGATAGCTTGGCTTGGCGCTGTTCACCAGACTCTTCCAGAGGGAAAATACTCATCAACTGATGAGAGAGTTCCTCCAATTGTGATTCGGATGTCAGGTGAGCCGAGGTTTGCATTTGAGTACCACCTTGGTTTTGGTGCGACGCTTCCGCACCGTGGAACGCCGTTGAATAGTAGTCACCCGAGCGTTGTTCAACAAACGCCAGCAGGGCATCGGTCAACGTGGTAAGTGACGTAAACAAAAAAGCAGCACGCACATCATGGTGCTGACGACCTGCTGCTGCGGTAAAGCAAAGATCCTCAATACGCGTCCCGCTTTGTTCTTCTAACCATGTGAGATACGCATTTGCTAAATCTCGAAGTTGCTCCGGACTTTTTGCTGATAACGGCAAAATCCATGCTTTGTTTTCACACGCTGTCGTACTTAGGTCGGCGCTGCCTTCGTAAGAAGAAACCACAACATGGCAATTGGTTCCGCTTAACCCAAAGGAGTTAATACCAGCAATGCGCGGCTTGCCTTCTGCGACTTCCCAGTTCGTTAATCGGTCATTGACATAAGTGGGTGTCTGTTCAAACCCTATGCTGGTATTTGGCTTGTCAAAAAACAAACTTGCAGGCAACTGTTTGTTTTTGAGAGAAAGAACGACCTTACTTAACCCAGAGAGACCTGCTGCATTGTCCAAATGCCCAACATTCGTCTTCACGCTACCAATGGCACAAAATTGCTTGCGTGAGGTGTCGCTGGTGAACGCCTCTTTAATACCGCTCACCTCGATAGGATCGCCTAGCCGCGTTCCCGTTCCATGTGCTTCAATGTAAGAGACGTCTTTCGCATTGATGTGTGCGTCCGACAATGCGGAACGGATAAGCGTCGCCTGAGCTGTATTATTCGGTGCGGTAAGGCCCGCTGACTTTCCATCTTGATTGATTGCACTGCCACGAATAACCGCATGTACTTGGTCACCATCTCGCTCTGCGTCAGCGAGTGGTTTGAGCACAAACGCGAATACACCCTCGCCAACAGACATACCATCACTGCTATCGTCGAACGTTTTGGTTCTGTCATCCGAAGAGTAAGTGTCGGCAATGTCTTTCATGCCCACACCCGTAGTGGGATCTTCAAGCAAAGGAATGAGGTGTGTTTTTACCGCGCCTACCAGTGCCATATTGCACTCGCCACTGCGTAAAGAGCGGCAGGCCAAATGCAGTGCTACCAAACTTGATGAACAAGCAGTATCTACAAGCAAACTTGGCCCCTTAAGATCCAAAATGTAGGAAAGCCGGCTAGCGATAACAGACTTAATGTTACCTACAATGGCGATCTCGGGAGCGTCCGGAGCAAGGGTTTCAATGAGGCGACGGTAGTCCTCACCAAAGTCGTTACTAAAGCCGCAAAACATACCTGTTTTACTGCCTTTGATGCCTTCTCCACAATGGCCTGCGTCTTCCAAAGCCTGCCATGCTGTCTCTAAAAACAACCGTTGGTCAGGGTCCATCAAGTTCGCTTCTTGTTTGGATAAGCCAAAGAATGCGTAATCAAACTTGTCGATATCGTTTAGATACGCTTCTCGCAGATAATCCTCATCTTTTACGGCTTGACTGGCATGTTTCAGGCAAAGGTACTGCTCCACATCTTTTCTACGTGACGCAGGTAGATCACGGATGCTTGCGTGCCCCCAAGCCAGTTGCTGCCAAAAAGTCCCTGGGTTGTCGGCATCCCCAACTTTTAACGCCATTCCGATGATGGCGATATCTTTGGCCTGCTGGTTATTTGGAGGCAAACGCTCTTGCTTTTCCACTCGCACTGCTGAAGTGGCAGTTTGCTTCGAGCCAAACAAATCATCGAGTGCTAAATTTTTTATTCCCACGCTTTACGCCCTTTCTAAATGACTAGCCATGACTCTGTTCAAGCAAAATACTCTGCAAACTGCGCTGTATAACCTGTTGCTTGTGCTACATCGCGGATCCGTTCATGCAGTTCATTCTCATTGGCACCTTTGGTCAGCATGATGGTTTTCAGCAATTCCACTGCTGCTAACGCTTGTGATGCTGACGCGTCACTTCCTTCCTCGAGTACGGCATCATGCATTTCTTTCAGGCGTTGATACGGAGCGACTACGCCTTTTTGGTAGCTTTCTGTATCCCAGTTGGTGTTACGCGTGCTAACGGCTGCTGCCATACACTTACCAATAAACGCCGGGCGCTCTCGAACTGTGCGTATGTCCGTATCTAGAAGCTGCATAACCTTCGCCGCATCGTCTTCATCATCCAAAGAAAACGCCCTGACATTCCCCAGCACCGCCGTTGTCAGTTTTCTTAAAACTACCCCGGGGCCAACTTCAATAAACAAATCAAAAGGCCCTGTCGTGGATGAATGCTGCATCCATTGCAGTGAGTCTTGCCAGCGCACAGCACCAGTTAATTGCTGTGTAAGTTTGTCTTTTACTTCTGAAGGCGATTGATAAGGCTTGGCATCAATATTTGCCACGATAGGCGTGGTGGCGTCGTTTAGCGATACCGCGTCTAGCGCCGCGCGAAGTGAGTCAGATGCAGCGGACATATAAGGACTGTGGAACGCACCGCTAACACGCAGTTTAATGACCGAAG
This sequence comes from Vibrio sp. Of7-15, assembly GCF_022347565.1. Taxonomy (GTDB): domain Bacteria; phylum Pseudomonadota; class Gammaproteobacteria; order Enterobacterales; family Vibrionaceae; genus NORP241. Next base: position 497,993 of record NZ_JAKRGH010000001.1, on the reverse strand, counting down.
CGCCTTCTTCTTTCAAACGTTCTCCAACCTTATCCAGATGCGTGGTGTCGCCAGAAAGTACCAGTTGACGTGGAGAGTTGTAATTGGCTACGACAAACGATTCGCCAAAGCCTGCAAACTCACCGCAGATCTTTTCCACCTGCTCACGCTCAAGTTTGGTGATGGCAGACATGCCGGTTTCATCCGGTTTTGCACATTCAGACATCGCCAAGCCCCTTTGCCTTGCGAGCATCAGACCATCAGATAATGTCAATACACCTGCGCATACCAATGCACTGATTTCGCCCAAGCTATGGCCTGCGACGATATGGGGACGCAGTCCCGTCTCTTGCTCGAACACTTTGAAGCTTGCAACGCTGCAAAGCAGTATTGCGGGCTGTGTATTTTCAGTGCTGTTAAGTGCGTCTGAAGGCCCTTCAAAACAAAGGGCTTTCATATCCATTCCCAACACGTCAGACGCTTCATCAAAAAGGTCTCGAACTCGCTGATTTTCATCATGCAACGCTTTACCCATTCCTACATATTGGGAGCCTTGCCCTGGAAATAACATCGCTATTTTCTTCATAACTTTATCTATCCTTGAGAAGCATCTATAACTGTGTGCAGCAACGTCATATAGTCGCTGGCCATTTGATTTATTTCCTGCTCGCTTAGACGCGAGCTATTGAAATAGAGGTCGCCTTCGGCCGTAGAAGGTGAAAACTGAAATTCGATATCAGTCTTACTAAGTTTTTTCTGCCCATAACTCTGATTGGATACCAGCACCAACGCCTTTCCTTCAATCGCTGCACCTTCTAGTTCTGAAAGTGCCAAACTTTGCAATATCCCAGTGCGCTTTTTAGCCACGTAGTTGAACAGTGTCTCTACGTCTTCTAAACCCGTAAGATCAAGGTCTAAGTGCGAAAAGTCAGTGGCCGACGCCATCAACAGCGACACCTGATGCTGACCTGTCAGACGCGTCCAATAGAGCGCGAAAACGGCGATAAATACATCAAAGTGCTTCACGCCATAATGTTTCGCCACACTATCTAACTGCGGTGCACTTTTGCTGCCTAAGCTCAACGCAAAGCCCTCTGTCCCGGTGTTATCCTGTACCGAAGTAAAAAACGCGTCGGGTAGCGATACTCTGGGTACCCTGTCTTCGCCTTGTCCGGTGCGAGACTCAATAAGCGTGCGGAGTTGGCGTAACGTAGGATGAGCAAAGATGTCTGCTACATTGATGATTGACGGGTAGCGCTTCTCAATTTCATCTTGCAAAAACACGATGCTCATTGAGTTGCCCCCTACATCAAAAAATCGGCTTTCTTTGTTGAATGCGCGTCCGGGCAAAAGCGTCCGCCAAATAGACGTTAGAAACGCCATCAGTCCATCATCGTCCTCTGGCTGCTCAGTCGTAGGCTTCACCTCGATCGATTGTTCAAATTGAGCGATGTCTTGAGGCAACTGATTGCGATCGACTTTGCTGTTCGGCGTAAACGGCATCTGGGTCAGTTTAATAAGCCGCGTGGGCACCATATATTCCGGTAGTTTTTGACGTAGGCACTCTCGAACATCCAAGTATTCAACATCCACATCAGCGGTATAAAAGCCAACAAGTTCCGAATAATTCGGTGCGGTATCCCTAAGCACAACCGCGCCATTTTCGATACCGTCGCAAGAGAGTAATGCATGCTCAATGTCCATCAGCTCCATTCGGTATCCACGCAACTTAATTTGGCTGTCACTTCTGCCAAAGTACGTGAGTTCACCGTCTTCCGTCCAAGCTGCAATATCTCCGGTTTTGTACATGCGTTCTCCGGGATAAAACGGATCCGAAACATAGGCTTCCGACGTTTTTTGAGGATCATTCAAGTACCCTCTTGCCAGTCCGTCCCCTGCAATGTACAGGTCCCCTTTGCTGCCTGTAGGCAATAGCTGTTTAGCTTTGTCCAGCACATACATCCGGGTGTTTGCTAGAGGTCGGCCTAACGTAACCGTACTCGTTGGTTCAAGGGGCTTAATACTTGACCAAACGGTTGTTTCCGTTGGGCCGTACACGTTAAAGACTTTCAAATTTTCAAGTCTTGCCAGCGCTTGTTTGTGTTGAGGTTTAAACGCCTCACCACCTACGATTAAGCGCTGTAACCCAGCCAATGATGTTTCTGGATCGGTGGACGCGGTCAGAAGCAGTTGCAATCGGCTGGGGGTCATTTGCGCCACGTTGATGTTCTGCTTCTCAATGAATGTTCCCAACGCTGCCGGATCTTGCTGAAGCTTTTCCGTTGCAAAGACAAATGTTCCGCCCTTCAGCAAGGTCAAAAACAATTCGAGAACAAAAATATCGAAAGACACTGTGGTCAGGCCCAACATTCTTGGGTGAGACGGCAAATCAAGCTGCTCTGACATCGAGAGTAAGAAGTTAACAACACTGCGGTGCTCAACCATCACCCCTTTAGGTGTCCCTGTCGACCCGGATGTGAAGATGACATAGGCCAGCTCGCTCGCACTAAAAGGCGCAATCGTTGTTGCCGAACTGTCTTTGCTAGAAAGTAAGGTTTCGGGATCAACAATCGTGTTTTCATAGCCAATATCCCCCAGCAATGATGTCTTCGCTATCAAAAGCTGAACATTGGCCGCATCCAACATGTAGCTCACCCGAGCCGATGGGTAGTCAGGGTCAATGGGTATGTACGCGGCTCCCGTTTTCAGTACGGCGAGAAAAGAAACAAGCGCGGCACTCTCACGAGCAAGCATCACCCCCACTAATTGCCCGGGCCCTGCACCCATTTCTGTAAGTTCTATTGCCATAGCGCTTGAAGCAATATCCAGCTCGCGGAAGCTGTAGTGCTTGTCTGCCGCCTGAATGGCTGTTTTTGAGGCATTTGCTTCAAACGAAGATGCCAGTAGTTGTGGTACGGTTTGGCAAAGATCGTAATCACGGTGAGTAGCATTGAACGCAACCAACATTTGTTGTTTGTCGGCTTCCTCCATCAGAGCGATGTCTTGAATGGCCTTTTTCGGCTCAGCGATGACCTGATTCACGATATTGATGAAGTAACCTTTCCACGATTCAATGGTCTGCTTGCTAAATAGCTTTGAAGCATAGATAAAGCTACAACGTAACTTCCCTCGCTCATCAATGATCTCAAGCGTTACATCAAACGCAGAACCTTTTAACGCGACAGGTAACGCATTGACATTAAGGTCATGACTATCAACCAATCGCTTATCGCCCGGTTCATAGATAAACATCGAGTCAAACAGCGCATTTCTGCTCATGTCACGAGGTACATTTAGCTCTTCTACCAACTTATCCAGTGGGAGCTTACTGTTATCAAATGCCTTCCCGCATAGACTTCTGATTTGATTAACAAGATCTTCAAACGTCAATGCCTTTTCGGTATTACCGCGAATCACTAAGGTTTGTGCAAACATGCCCAGCGTTCGTTCGAAGTCTTCTGTTCCTCGCCTATCAAATGGCACACCAACAGAAATGTCATTTTGTTGAGAGAGTTTCGACAACAAGACAAAGAAACTACTTAGTAACCAGGTAAATGCCGTACATCGAAGATCTACACCAGACTGCTTGATCGTTTTGGTTAAGTGTTCATCCAGTTCGAAATGAACGGTGCCCCCTTGGTATTCATTTATCGCAGGCCTGCCAAAATCTGTAGGTAAGTTCAACGGAGGACATGGTGGGAAAAGTTGGGAAAGCCAGTATTCACGCTGTGATTGGTACGCATCAGAGGCAATAAATTTGTGCTCTGCTGTTTCAAACTCTTTATAAGCAAGGCCCAATTTTTCAGGCTGCTGACCTCGGTAAAGTGCAAAAAAATCATCCATCAATAACGACAGTGAAATACCGTCCGCAATCAAATGATGTAGCTCAATGAACAAGGTGTACGTTCGTGGCGTATGTTTCACCAACCGTACCCACCACAGTGGCGCTTGTGTCAAATCAAAAAGCACTGGCGTCGGCTCAATCAGTGCACTGCCGTCAGAATTGTTTTCAACCACATTGATGACTGGCGTGACCTCTGGCTCCACGCAGCGATAAACCGCGCCATTCTCAATCACATATCGGGTGCGTAGCGCTTCATGTCTGTTTGCCAATGCTTTGAATACGGACTCGGCGAGATCACTGTCAAACTCACCTTCAATAGAAAAAGCCCCACAAATGCGATATGCCAGATCCCCGCCTTTCATTTGGCTAAGTACATACATCCTGCGCTCTTCCGATGACAAAGGGTAAAACGCTGATGGCTTATAAGCCCCTCCATCACTATGTACATCAAGCGAACGGAAACTAAAGCCGCCCAGGCGTAACGATTCAGTCGCGCCTTTCATCGCATCCAGTATGGCGTTAATGTCCTCTTGCGTATGCGCGGTAGAAAAAACAAAAACACGCCGCTCCCAGCAGAAAATACCCGCTTGCTGTAGGAGCTTGAAGAACAGGCTGCTTTCCAAACCGAGCTTGTCCATTTCCTGTGACGGCAACGTTTCAATTCTGAACATTGAAGCGAAGGGCTTAATCACCATTGGAATTTGGTGCGCTCGGCAAAGGGCATTCGCTTTATGGGCGAACTCTTCTGTAAATAGGTTTAGCTTTTGCTGTAAGGCTGGGCCTTGCTTTTTAATTTCCGAGAGAACAGCGTGTGCCGCCGCCATAGTCAGCGGGTGCTTACAAAATGTGCCAGCAAATACGGTTGTTTTGGATGACGGCAGAGAATCATCGCCAAATTGCCAATGCCCACCATCAATATGATCAAGAAGCGCAGCTTTTCCCGCTACAACGCCAATAGGCATTCCTCCACCAACGATCTTTCCATAGGTAACAAGGTCAGCCCTAATATCAAAGAAAGCTTGCGCTCCCCCCGAATGGCATCGAAAACCAAGGATCATTTCGTCGAAAATCAGAACAATGCCAAGTTTTTGAGTAAGGGCGCGTAGCGCCTTTAGGTACTCGGAGGGTTGAAGTGCAGGGTTTCGGCTCTGTACCGGTTCTACAAGAACGGCGGCGATATGATCGGCCTGAGCCTCAATAGCCTCCAGAGAAGCTTGCGTTCCATAGTTAACAACGAGCGTATCTTCTACCAATGACGCCACGTGGCACCCTGCTGCTGGCTGACTTCGCTCTTCGCCTGCTTCTGCCAATACGCCATCAAACGTGCCATGATAAGCGTTACTGAAGCGTACTATTTTCTGCTTTCCTGTTGCCGCTCGTGATACCCTCATTGCAGCCATTACTGCTTCAGTACCGGTATTCGAGAAAGTCACGCGTTCAACGCCAGTTAGCTCTCTGATAATGGTGGCAACTTCTCCCGCTTGATCAGATTGCGGGCCTAACGCGTAACCTTTTTCTATCTGTTTGAGAAGTGCGTTTTTTACAAAGTCAGGATTATGGCCGAAAAGGTTAACCCCATAGCCCATGCAAAGATCGATGTATTCATGTCCGTCTAAATCCTTGAATCTCGCCCCACTCGCTGTATCAACAACCACAGGGAAACACATTTCTTTCAAGGAGGCGGAGAAGTTCAAGCCGGAAAGCCAATCTGCCATACCCGGGCGATATTTCTCTGCATGTGCTTTAGACAGAGGTAAGGCTTCAGATATCTGCGAAGACAGCGTGTGGATAAATGACCGCTGCTGTTCAGACAATTCTGGCTCTTCCACATTAACGGTTGTCAGCATCTGCTTTGCTTGTTCTGGCGTAACAGTTGACGTATCAGCAACTGCTTTGGTGAGATCTGGCTGTGCCGTTATGGTGCCTTGCGGTATTGGATGTCCACCCGTACTGCCAAGTAATTGGAGCTGTTGATGCATGATCGCCAATTGAGACTCAATGACCGATTGGAGAGTGGCACCCTCAAGCTCGCGTTGCGACGCTGTCGATTGTAGATTCGACGCTATTGGTTGTGGCAACGAAGCAGTCGATTGTGGCTGTTCGTCGAAAGACGTGATAGTACGCTCTGAGGACGTGTGTCGGTCTGTATTATCTACAATGGCATCGAGTGAGGCATTTTTAATCACAAAATCCGCAATACGCTTTGGGGTATGGATTTCAGTAAAAAAATCGTTGAGAACAATTTCAACGTCATAATATTTTTTAAGCCGTTTGTTGAGTTGAACCAGCATCAGCGAGTCCATACCTAATGCAAACAAATGTGTTGAATCACTGATCTCAGACTCATCAACACCAATGACATCACAGATCATCTCGACAACATGTTGTTGTACCTGGCTCTCATTCGTTGTTGCCGCCAACGTCACCTGTGGGTACTCAGACATATCACTTTGTGGTGAGGGTGTTATTGATGATGTCGTCTCTTTTATCGTTTCGGTTAAATCTCTAAACCAGTACGACTCGCGAAACTGACCAGTGTAAGGCAACAAGGTATCAACACATTTTCGTTTTTGGTGGTACTGCACCCAGTCAATATCTGCACCAGCCTTGAAAAGCGCGGAAAGACTATCGTTGACCTGCTGCCACGCATCTTTTCCTTCACGCAGCGAAGGGTAGAGTTTGAGAGCAGCACGTTTTTCAGGTTCAGCCACGTCTGCAATCTGCGCTATAAGCCCGCTTAACGTTGCCTTTCCTCCAATTTCGATAAAGTTGGTCGCGCCACTTTCAATAGCGGTTTCGATTGCATCAACAAAACGTACGGGCTGACAAAGGTGCTGCTGCCAGTAGTAACTGCCAACCTCGGCGGATGAGGTCACGCACTTTCCGGTAATGCCGGAATAAAAACGCATTTGTGGCTGTGCGAACAAGACTGTTTGAATTCCCTCAGCCAGCTCTGCTGCACTGTCTTCCATCAATGGAGAATGGTAGGCATGCTTCATGGGCAGTGGCTCAGTGAAGATACGCCGTGCCTTTGCATCCGCGATCACGGCATTCACCCCTTCAGTGCTGCCAGCAATCGTCACATTGTCAGGAGCGTTAATTCCTGCAATCCACACATCTTTTTGTGAATCACACATAACTTGAACAGTCATGGGATCAGTGAGGATACCTGCCATACGCCCTTCACGCTGACAAGATTTCATAATTTCGCCGCGCAATGCCACCATACCGACAGCATCATCGAGGCTAATGACGCCCGCGACGAAAGCAGCGGCATACTCTCCAATGCTATGACCAATCACATGTTCAGGCTTTATCCCAAGTGACAGCCAAAATCGACTTAGCGCATACCCAATACTAAAGATAATCGCTTGTACTGTCGCGGGGTCTTGGTGGCAGTGAGTTTCAATTCCCGTAATTATTTCAGTTAGGGGGAACGGAAAATGCTGTTCAAATTTCAACTCACACTCTTCAATGGCAGCTCTAAACACCGGAGAATGTTGATATAGGGTTTTCCCCATTTCTGGATAGGTTGAGCCTTGGCCTGTAAATACAAAAGCGATACTCCGAGGCTTACAACTGGTTTTTTCGGTCACTGAGCGCTTTAGCTTGAGTCCTTTGTGTTTTTCAATGTATTTGGTGATTCTTTTTTTCAGGACTTCGCCACTTGACGCAAAGGTCGCGTACCGTGATGGGTAGTAACTTCTTTGAAATTGCGTTTCTTTACACCAATTATCTAGCGCCGGACGTTCAAGCGGCATCTTGTGCGCATGCTGCTCCAATGTTGATAGCAGACCTGCCTCAGACTTTGCAGAAACACTAAACAAAACGCCGCCAGAGTGGTTTTCTTGAATGCCTTCGTTCGCACTTACCGTGGTATCAGGCGAGTACTCTTCAAGAATCATATGTGCGTTGCTGCCATTAATCCCCAACGATGTAATGCCCGCCATTCTTGGCGTTTCATCACCTTCCCATTCAATTAGCTTGTCGACGACTTGGAGAGAGGCGGCATCCCAATCAATCAACCCATTGGGCGTTTTATAGTGAAGAACTGGCGCAATTTGCTTGTGTTGTAAGCATAGAACTAACTTGATTAGTCCAGCCATACCTGCTGCGGCTTCGGTATGGCCGATATTTGACTTAACGCTCCCAATCCATAAGGGTTTTTCCCGCCCTTTGAACACGCGAGTGAGTGCATCAGCTTCCTGTGGGTCGCCCAGTTTAGTGCCGGACCCGTGAGCCTCCACATAATGGATTTGTTCAGGCTCGACATTTCCATTCTTAAGTGCTTCTCGGATCACCTTCTCTTGGGCCAAGCCACTCGGTACGGTTAACCCCCCACTCTGCCCATTGTGATTGACTGCAGAACCTCGTATCACGGCCTGAACACGGTCACCATCACGTATCGCATCAGATAGACGCTTAAGAACAACAACGCCACACCCTTCACTCCTCACATAACCGTCGGCTTTTTCGTCAAAACTTGCACAACGGCCGTGCGGCGATAGCGCGTTCAAACTTGAGTAGCTAATATGGCCGTCAGGCTTCAACATCAAGTTTACCGCCCCGGCAAGCACTAAGTCGCAAGAACCTGATTGGAGTTCTCGCGCACCATAGTGAACAGAAACTAAGGATGAAGAACATGCCGAATCCAAAGCAAGGCAAGGCCCCTGTAAGCCAAACACATAAGAGATACGCCCCGCAGCAGTGTTGAACATGGACCCTGTGAACGAATATGGTCCCGTTCCGTGCCCTAAGGCGTGTCCTATTTGTGCATAGTCGGTTCCTGATATCCCGACAAAGACGCCTGTTCTGGATCCAGATAGAGAGGGAATATTCGCGCCGGCATTTTCTAACGCTTCGTGACAAACCTCCAACAGCAAGCGCTGCTGAGGATCCAAGGATTCCGTTTCGTTAGGAGAAAGTCCGAAGAAAAAAGGATCAAATTGATCAATACCATCAATGAAACCGCCTCGATGCGCGGCAATATTGTTCAGCTCAGACTCTTTCTTAGACCACCTATTTTCGGGTATTGGAGCAATTGGGTCTTCGCCATTGGACAAAAGCGACCAATACGCATCAATATCATTCGCGCCACCAGGAAAGCGGCATGCCATGCCAATGACAGCAACTGCCTCTACGTTGGCAGCACGCGCTTTTTGTTTCTCTGCGGCTTCTTCAGGCGCAGCGGGCGAATTTAATTTACTGCCAATCAGTGTTGCCAATGCTTCTGTTGTAGGATAGTCCAGTATCGCGGTGCTCCCCAAGTGCACCTCATACTCACTTTCCAGTCTCTTCTGAAGTGCCATCAGTGCCATTGATGCAATTCCCAGCTCCATCAAGCTCGTTTTAGCATCAAGCCCTGGAACACCAGTGTATTCTGCAGCGATTGACAGTACATTTTGGTGAATTTCCTCATGCTCGCTTTCTTCCCCGCGATGAATCGCCTTTGATGGAAAGAATGCGTCTTCGGGTGTGCTATCACCTGAAAACTGCTCGACTAAACTCGCCATTGCCAATGAAAAGGCATCCTCATTCTTCCCATTGTTTGAAGGTGATGAAGGGGATTTTTCAACGTCACCTGTAGTCAACTGTTCCGTGTTATTGTCCGACATGTCCGATCCTACTTTTGTGCGATTAAACGCCAACCCGTTTTGATGCTTTACGGAAGTATCTGCGCAAAGCAAAGTTAGAAATCATCATTTGCTGTATTTGCGTCGTCCCTTCGATAATTTCCAATACCTTCGCCTCTCTGTATAAGCGCTCTACCGGATAGCCATTCCATAAGCCATTACCTCCAAGTACTTGAACAGCAGTACTACTCACTTCACATGCAGCTCTAGACGTAAATAGTTTGGCGATATTGGTCTCCATTACGGCTTGGTCATCGTTGTTGTCACGTAGCAGTGCGATCTTTTCGCACATCGATCTACCCGCATGGAGAGACGTGGTCGAATCAGCGATCATTGCCTGAATGAGTTGATGCTGGCCTAGCTTCTTCCCAAATTGCGTGCGCGTTCTGGCATAGGTCACCATTTCCTCAATAGCAGCAGCCATAATGGCCACACCACCCCAGGCAATGCTGTAGCGCCCGTAAAACAATGCTGTATTCGCGACGAAGCTAAAGCCCATTCCTTGTTTACCTACAAGGTTTTCTTTTGGCACTTCTACATTTTCAAACGCAATTTCTGCCAGATGTGCGCCTTTGCTTGCCATAAGGCCACTCATGGGTGAAATACTCACACCCGGCATGGCGCGATCCACTAAAAAAGCACTGATGACACCTTCATTGGCGGCAAACACCAAAAACAAATCCGCGATACCCGCAAACGAAATCCACCTTTTTTTCCCCGAAAGCACAAAACTGGATTCATTTTCGGCATAAGAGGTAGATATTGAGGCTGCATCAGATCCTGCATGCACTTCAGAAAGCGCAAAGCAGGCCAGTTTCTCTCCGGATGTCATCAAGGGAAGGTATGTGGCTTTTTGCTCTTCTGTGCCAAGTCGCTCTAAGGTTTCGCCAACCAAACTGGTATGTACTGTCAGCAACGCTCTGACTGAGTTACACCCTTTTCCAATTTCTTCTGTAATACGGCCATAGGTATACGGATCTACACCTGCACCACCGTATTCCTTGGATATCACACTGCCTAAGAAGCCCTTTTCCGCCATCAAGTCAACAATCTGTTGAGGGACGCCAGTCTGTTCGAACTCGCCAGCATTACTTCGTATATGCTGGTCTGAGAACAGTTTTGCCTCTTCGATTAAGGGATGGTTATTGAGATTCATGCTGTACCTCTTTTAACCTCACCATCATTTGCCACATTGCACTCACAGAACTGAAGTTATGTATCGCTATCTCTTCATCTGGAACAATCAACCCAAACTCATTCTCAATGAAGTTCAAAAGGCGCATTGCAAAAGTAGAATTAACGTACCCACTCTCGAAAATGTTCGTTTCATCGTCGAATTCGACGTCTTCGTCGAAAACATTCATATTGTTTTCGATAAACATGTAAATTTTATTTCGACTATCTGCTTCTGAAAAAACCATACAAACACCCTATTGGAAAATTAAAAAATAAAGGTGAAAGAGAACCCCCTGAATAATAATTCGGGGTAATTAACACGCATAACAATAACTAGACCACTTGTTTTTCAACAGGTAGCAGAACACATCACTCAAAACAAAGCGATCAAGTGCAAACTAGTTATATGGTATTTTAATAAAACAATATTTAATGCGGATACTTACGTTCAATTCACCATTTTACACATGTAACAAACTTGCCAGCTAAAAAGCCGACCAATTGTAATGAGCACCACACTCACTTTTTACTTAGGAAGGATTAACCTCTAGACCCTAAAACTCAGTCAAATAAGACTGAAAACTAAAAAAACAAATAAAAAATAAATAAATCAAGACCATTATATTATCGATGCAACGCAAAACGGATCCCATCTAATAGAGATATCGACAGCCTTCACATTATATAAAGTGATGCGCATTTTATTGAGAAACATCACAACTTAACATGCATAACTGTATGAATAACAACCTTATCATTAGTGCTACGCATCACAATATAACCACCAATACACAACATCAATATATTGTCGATGTAGATAACACCCCAACTGAAAGGCATCAAAATATAATAAGCAGCCAAAACTCGGCTCACAGCTTACATTGTTGAACGAAGACAAACAGCTTTCTATATATAGACATAATTGGCAGTTCATAAGCTAAAGAATGGTTAGAGTACCGAGTGAACCCGTTTCCTATACAACAAACGGAGTGCAACCTTACTAATAAGTGATGTATTTTCTCAAGCACGATGAAACATCATGAAAAGCGCCACCATTTTCAACTCTGCATCTCAGAAGTTCATTAACTTGCTTCGCTGACAATGCAGGACGTGCTTTATTTAGCCCAAACTCTTCATATTTAAATCTAGAGCATTAAATCTCATTTGTTGGATTTAATAATAAGCGTAAATAACGCTATATAAATGAGGAGTTCTTTAATCTTAAGTGAGAGCTGAGCTCACAACTTCCATTACAGCAAAGCGGCACTCTGTCGGAGATTCCTACCGCTTGTCATATTACTCAGCACTCGACAGCTAACACATTTAACCTGCGCTTATTGAATTTGAAAGCGCACAGCGGAGTCAACAATGATTAGATTTGAGAACATCTACAAGTCATACAAATTGGGAGAAACCGAAACCGTTGCATTACATGGTGCTAGTGCATCAATCTCAAAAGGTGAAACAGTTGCCTTGGTCGGCCCATCCGGAAGTGGGAAAAGTACCCTTCTCAATATCTGTGGCCTTTTAGATAACAACTACCAAGGGGTGCTAGAAATAGATGGCGAAAAAGTCTCTCGAGACGAGCACACCATTACAACGCTTAGGCGAGAGAAACTCGGGTTCATTTTCCAACACTATAATCTCATCCCAGTAATGACTGCATTGGAAAACGTCGAATATCCGCTGATGCTTAGCCCCCTTTCAAAAGCGGAGCGCAAAAACCGGGCTCTCTCTGTGTTGGAATCGGTTGGTTTAAAAGAACAAGCAAACAAACGCCCCGACCAACTGTCCGGCGGTCAGCAACAAAGGGTTGCAATTGCACGGGCACTGGTGAAAAACCCATTGTTGGTCATCGCCGATGAGCCCACAGCCAATCTAGATACCGAGACAGCATCACTTGTCATCGATTTAATGAAGAACCTTGGTCGTCAAAGTAACACCACGTTCTTGGTTGCGACGCACGATGAACGTATGACTTCACGCTGTGACCGTGTTATACGCCTCCAAGATGGTCTTATTAACCAAGACCTGGTACAAGCATGCAGCAACAAAGTTACCCACGAAACCATTGCCGAAGGAGTTTGAAATGCGTTGGATTAAGTTTGCTTGGCTAAACATACTGCGTAACCGCAGGCGCTCATTGCTAACAATTATGATTTCGGCAGTCGCCACAACGGCCTTACTATCTACTGCAGGTTTTGGGCTTTATACCTACCAGTCATTGGAAGAAATGTCTGCTCGCGAGGTAGGTAACATTACGCTGTCCACGCCAGGCTATTTCGAAGCCGAAGAAGATTACCCTCTTGAACTTGGTATGACGGATCACGAGAGCATCCAAAAGCAGTACCTTAAAGATGATGACATCCGGGCTGTACTCCCTAAAGTCGACTTTAATGGTTTGATTTCAAATGGTGATAAGTCCAGCATTTTTATCGGTACCGGCGTTGACGTAAAAGAGTTTTTGATAAAAGGCCCTATTCTCGAAATCGTAGAAGGCCAAACCTTATCAGGAAAACCAGACCCAAGTGAAGACCCAGAAATAATGCTTGCTGAAGGGCTTGCTAGAAATATGAAAGTTGGCCTTGGTGATATCGTGACACTTCTGTCTACTACAGTAGATGGCGTGTTAAACGCAATGGATTTTGAAGTGAAAGGGATCTTTAGGACTGGGGTACCAGAAATGGACAAGCGTCTTCTCTACACCACCATCGACGCTTCTCAGTCTCTTTTAGACAGTGACAAAGTCAGCTCAGTGTCCATTTTTCTCTATGACCACGATTTAACACTTGGCAAATGGAAAAAAGTTCAATCGGAGCAGACCGAATTGGAAGTTAACCCTTGGTGGGAGCGCGCGTTTTACTACGAAAAAGTAAAGAATCTGTATGACAACATTTTCGGCATGCTTGGCAGCGTCATTGCTATCATGGTTTTCTTGGCCATCTCTAACACCATGGCTATCACCGTTGTAGAGCGTACCCGCGAAATTGGCACGCTGGCTGCTATGGGTTCGTATCGCAAAGAGATTGTTAGAAACTTCACTTATGAAGGCATGCTAATGGGTCTTTTAGGTAGCTTGATTGGTGTTGTTCTTACCCTAGGCATCTGCATCTTTACTATAGTGGTTGAAATAAATATGCCACCACCACCAGGTAGCACTATGGAATACCCTGTATTTGTAAACTTTTCTCCAGAACTCGCAACAGCGACAGTATTTGCACTCACATTCATCTGCACAGCAGCAGCATGGATCATCGCTAGAAAAGGCGCGAAGAAACCAATTGTAGAGGCTCTTTCCCATGTCTAAATTAAGAAATGTAATTTTGTTCGCCATCATACCTTGTTTCGCCATTGCCAGTACATTTGCCAACGCGAAAACGGCACAAGAACATCTTCAGCAAGCAGATAACTATCGCTACAAGACAGGTTCAAATAAGTCTGTCACTTTGGTCAAACAACTGGAAGGCGAGGAGCTTAAAAAGAGTAGTTTATACAATGTGTACTCCAAGACGGGCGTAGGTTCACTGGTTGTCTTCCAGTCAACGGCAGAAAAAGGCCAAAAGATGCTTATGCAAGAAGACAAATACTGGATGTTCATGCCTAGAAGCAAGCGTCCGATTCGAATCACGCCAATGCAAAAACTGTTAGGTGAAGCATCAGTTGGGGACATTTCCTCACTGAGCTGGGCGGAGAGCTATGACGTCACTTGGATAAACGACAACCCAGCAGAAAACACTGATGAAACCGTCCAGCTTGAGTTAACTGCAAAAGTATCGGGATTGAGCTATCACAAAATCGCATTGGAGCTAGACAAAACCGACAGTTTCCCTGTAAAAGCTGACCTTTTTCTTAAGTCTGGTAAGCTAACCAAAACGGCTTTCTTTACTAAAGGGCAAATTAATGGTGAAGTAGCCGTGACCGAAATGAAACTGCATGATGGCATTCAAGCAAAACAACAGACCATCATTGAGTATCAGAGCATCAAGGAACTGGATATACCTAATAAGCTATTCAATCCGTCTTATCTGGTAAGAAACAATCTAAACGACTACTAAGCATGTAAGAACACCAAGAACATAGAAGTTATCGCTCGCGAAATGCTGTTTCAGTCAACCTGCCCGAAGAGGAAGATGATGAGAATAACACAGCAAATCAACCCAGAGTGATAACGCCTATGGCGAGCGTCTGCTCGCACACGTCAGAGTAATAACCCTGACCCTTTTGGGGGTGCAACCACACCCCCAATTTTTTCGCCTCTATCCCGTAACAACACCATCTATTAATCACGCATTCGCGGCACAACCCTCCCCCCCTTACTCACAATGTGGCTCGATATATATTTTCTCAACCCAAACAACCTGAAGATACAGGATTCAGGTTATTTGGGGTATAAACCGTTAGCTATTTTACAGGATCTTCCCTGACCAGCAGATCGAGAACACCTGTACTAACTCAATTCCTCAACCGAATATCGCTTTTCCTTTCTTCCTGTCGTAGAAAATAACGAGTTATCGCGCCCACAATTATCCTTCTTCCTCATGAAATATATTGTTTACATCAAATGAGCAGCGGCAAAAACATAAAGGATGATATTTACCTTTGGTGCCGACGTTATTACCAAGTTATTTATAAAGATTGATATTGAGGCACTCTAAACGTGACTCATTCAAGGAGCGAATAAATGAACAGGGTTGTTATTACATCATGCGTTAGGACACCGATTGGATTATTCGGAAAATCCCTTAAAACCGTATCGGCCATTGACCTTGGAGCGGCAGTAATAGAAGAAAGCCTAAAGCGCTCAAACTTGAGCGGAAAAGAAGTCAGTGAGGTGCTTTTTGGCTGCGCTATCCAGTCTGGCCTGGGGCAGAATGTTGCAAGACAGTGCGCAATCAAAGCTGGGTTACCCGAGTACGTACCCGCTACGACGGTCAATCAAGTATGTGGCTCAGGTTTGCGCTCAGTATCCCTTGCTTATCAATTAATTAAATCTGGTGATTCAGATATTATTTTGGCGGGCGGCACTGAAAATATGAGTCAAGCACCTTTAACCCTTAAAAACACCCGCTTCTCTGGACAGCAAAATAATATCGAAACCATCGATGAAATACAGTCCGCGCTTTCTGATGGACTGCAAGGTTTTAAAATGGGCATGACAGCTGAAAACTTGGCAGACAAATTTAAAATAAGTAGAGAAAAGCAAGACCAATTGGCCTTCCTTTCTCATATCAAAGCTAAACGCGCGCAAGACGAAGGCCTATTAAGCGCTGAAATTTGCCCAATCCTAATCAACAAAGAAAGCAATACGTATCTCAGTAACGATGAAACCATCGTAAGAAATGTTACGCCTGAGCATTTTTCCGGGTTAACACCTCTATTTAAAGATGGGGGCAGTGTCACAGCTGGAAACTCTTCTGGCATTAATGATGGCGCCGCTGCCGTGGTACTCATGAGCGAACAAAAAGCTCTTGAGCTTGGCGTGCCAATTATGGCAGAGATTAAAGGTATTGGTCAGGCAGGTGTTGACCCTTCCATCATGGGGTTTAGCCCAGTAATGGCAATCAAAGAAGCGGTCAATAAAACCAACATTCATCTTGATCAAATTGACCTGTTCGAAATTAACGAGTCTTTTGCTGCACAAATGATAGCAGTTGCCCAAGGGCTACGAGAAGAGGGAGTTGGCGAAGTTCCTTTCGAAAAGCTCAACGTAAACGGCGGTTCCATCGCACTAGGGAGCCCTGTTGGGTCTTCTGGTTGCCGAATACTGGTTACGCTCCTTCACGAAATGAAACGAAGCAAAAAAAGAACTGGCCTAGCTGCCATCTGTGCAGGAGGCGGTATCGGCACTGCCATCATTACGCAAAATTATGCCGCTTAACGACAAACAGATTCGAGTTTAAGGAAGATAAAGAATGGATACTAAAATGAATATCGCAATTATTGGTGCAGGTGTTATGGGGGCGGATATCGCCATTACCTTTGCTCTATATGGGCACCAAGTAATTTTACACGACATCAATGAAAGCGCACTTGACGCTGCTAAAGGAGCGCTGCGAGGCAAATTGCGGATGTACAAAATGATGGAGCCATCTCTTAAGGATTTATCAGCTAGTGACATCTCTACCAATATTCGCTACACAAGTACATTGTCTAATGTAAAAGCAGCGGATTGGGTAATTGAAAATGTGCCAGAAGTGCTATCCATAAAGACTGAAGTTTATCAGTCTCTCGCTGAAATTTGTCATCCTGAAACAATGTATGCGGTGAATACCAGTTGTATATCAATTACAAAAATTGCGTCGCTAATGCCAGATCCTACCCGTGTAATTGGCATGCACTTTATGAACCCTGTTCCTGTTAAAAAGGGGGTTGAAGTCATTCGTGGTCACCTCACTTCAGAAGAGACCGTTGTAAAGTCAAAGGCACTTTTAAAGGCTGTGAAGAAAAATGCCATTGTTGTTCAAGATCTTCCAGGGTTTGTCGCCAACAGACTATCCCATTTATTTATGAATGAAGCCGCCTTTCTTGTTCAAGACAAGGTTGCTAACCCCGCAGAAATCGACGCAATTTTCAAGCAAGGTTATGGGCACAAAATGGGGCCACTCGAAACAGCAGACTTGATTGGGCTCGATACGGTTGTTCAGTCTCTGAAGGTGCTTTACGACAGCTATCAGGACCCCAAATTCCGTTGTTGCCCTTTACTGCAACGTATGGTGGATGCCGGAGAGACCGGGCGTAAAAGTGGTAAAGGATTCTATCAGTATTAAGGACAAAGATTATGTTAAACAACACTGCAAATTTAGAAATTAAAGTACCAATGGTGTCATTGTCGAACAAAGCAATAAAATGTATTGTCTGGGATCTCGATAATACTTTATGGGAAGGCATCCTATCAGAAGGTGACAATGTGACGCTTAAGCCCGGAATTGTATCTCTGATTGAATGGCTTGACCGCAGAGGAGTGATCAACTCTATCGCGAGCAAAAACTGCCATGAAGATGCAATGGCAAAGCTCAAGAGCTTTGGTATTGATCACCTTTTCCTGTATCCACAAATCAATTGGAATGCGAAATCCGAATCGGTAAAAAACATCCAACAAAGCCTTAACATTGGCATTGATACGTTTCTTTTTGTCGATGACCAGGTCTTTGAGAGAGAAGAGGTAGCGGCTGTACATCCACTTGTTACCACCCTCGACGCGCTTGATTATCAACGCATCGAATCACTACCACGTATCATCAACTTTAAGGTTTCAGATGATGCCGCTATGCGTAGGGTCCGCTACCAAGAAGACATGATGCGGCAAGAGAGCGAGTCGAAGTATTCAGGGACTCCAGAGCATTTTCTTTCAACCTTAAACATGCAATTTAAAATCACAGCAGCTTGTAAAGAAGACTTACTAAGGGCTGAAGAATTAACACTTCGTACTAACCAGCTAAACTCAACCGGGGTTACCTACAATGCCCAAGAACTTGAAAAGCTAATGAACGATGAAAATCATGACTTACTGGTTTGTGAACTCACTGACAAATTCGGCAGCTACGGCAAAATCGGATTGGTACTGATTGAAAAAGGCGTCGCTGTCGACAAAATTAAATTGTTGCTTATGTCTTGTCGTGTAGCGTCCAGAGGCGTTGGGAGTGTCCTCCTAACACACTTAAATAATTATGCTCGTCAACGAGGCATTGAGCGACTGCAGGCGGATTTCAGACGAACAACCCGTAACCGCCAGATGCTGATGACATACCAATTCTCCGGTTTTAGCGAAATCAGAAAAAATGCCGAAGATATTATTGTGTTTGAAAAGCCTATTTCGAGCCATCAGCCCTACCCCGAATATATTAATGTTCTAACAGCGTGATCTTCTCTCCCCTCTTTAGGCTCGCTTCCAGCCTAAAGAGGGGGATTTCAAATGCGTAGGTGCTTCCCCCAATAGAAGCAACGTAAGTAGGGATAAATACCTACTACAGACCGTCACACAAATGTTAGAACGGGTAACTAATCAAGCTAAAGAGGACTTGCTCATCAGGTAATTGAGAAAAAACGGAATCATTGCTCCCCCCAAACCACCTGCCTCCTGCCTCTATCCACAGTCCCCCTGCCCATGTATGCCGAATCCTGCCTGTAGTAATAATACCTCCATCTTCAGGAGACAGCACAACATCCATAACAGGATCCCAGCGCTCCCATTCATAGCGTGTATGGAGAAGTAAATTGTGTCTGACGAGATTTTGTGAGGTGAAAAAATTTTGGCTCGCCGTTAAATTTCCATACAAATCCTGCCCCGAATGCAATGCGTTACCTGTCGCGATTAACGTTTCCCATTGCGAGTTTGTAGGACTTCGCTCATCAAACCAATACTCCACAAGCAAGCTAACATTATTGCTAAAGTTATAGGTTAAGCCAGACAAAAACTGTGCGGCATTTTTGCCAACCTGATGATAGACCGGGTTGCCTGGAAAAGGCTGGTGTTCTTTCGAAAAGTGATGTTGCAGTTCATTGTATTTTCGCTGGAGTGTCGCCGATGTATGGAATGATAGCGCATCACCTATCACCGTCACCATGCTTCCGCCAATTAACCCTTCGCGAACGTCATCATAGTAGGCTAAGGCTTGTACATCCCAATCCCCTACTAATGCATAATACCTAACACCCGCACCTTTTCGTGTAGGTGCATTACTTTCCTGTTGAGTTTTACTATTCGCCGCTAAAAACGAAAGTACACCTGTATCCGTAAAGTATTCAGCTGATGCAATCCATGCACCTTCTTCTACGGTAATGCCAGTTGGCTGAGAAATATAAGACTGAATAATATCTAAAGGCCTATAGCTGTACCCAACCCCCCAATCGAGCCTTTTCTTCCCAATGGTAAAATCCCATGCCCACACGCTTTTATCTATATAGAGCTCATTGAGGATCAGATCATCCTCCTGTTTTGTAGCAAGCCACTGCTTCCGCGCGGTTGCGACACCACTGAGACCAGCATAGCTCAAGCCCAACTCGGCGCTCACTTGCTTTAAGTCGTTATTGGTTTCTGGGAAGAAGTAACCTTGTTGAGGTGACATATTCTCAAGAGAAGCATGAAGAGAAGCACTCCAATCTAATGCAGTGGCGGAAGCACTCACTAGAGCAGAAATTGAAAAGGCTAAAAAAGTTCGGGGCATCTTAGAACATCAACAGAGACTTTATTTTCACCAATAGAATCACCGTTTGACCAAGCAAAGCAACCGCCATTTGTGAAAAGTCGACGCAATTCATAATTTAGTATTGAATTCGTGAGTCAATGAAGAAATAGGAGGGTCTGTTTGTTAGCTTTCTATGGAGAAGGCTGTTCTAGCCTACCAACAACGACGTTGCTGGAGAGAAACTACAGCCTTTTTATTCTCAACTTTGCTAATACGCAGTATGTAAATCAACGGTACGAGCTCTGTGCGTACATTGATGTGGCCAAATATTTAATTACGTCATTTCCTTTTACTATTTCAACGTTTTTCACTTCTCCAACCTGACTAAAAGACAGGTGATATTTCTTTTCAACATTGTGCCAGTGTCTCGTATATAACCTGACACGCCTACTGTTAATGTATGTATTGATATAGTCTGAACTATCTAGTTCCGTTGTATCTACAGCACTCAGCGGTGCTGTCAGCCCCACACCAAGCGCTTTTAAAACGGCTTCTTTACACGTCCACATCTTGGTGAATTGAAAGCTCCGCTCGTCCTGACTAGACTCTAACACGTAACTTATTTCATTTACGTTGAAGTGGCTATTCGTAATATCGCCAATTTCACCCTCTTCTATCTTGGTGTTGACCTCAATATCAACACCAACGTGGTCGTCCTTACTTACAGCTAGGGAAATGAAATTTCCACTATGCGACAAGTTGAAATATACTTCCTCTTCCATGCCTTCTACAACTAATTTTCCCAATTTCGTTTTTGTAAGACTAATGTTGTGTGGTTTTACGTTGAGGTGCTTAGACAAAATGCTCTTAGCAAGGAGCCTGCCGTAGATAAATTCTTTTCTTCGAGCGTTTGACTTTATCACTCCCAAACGATTTCTCTCTTCAGAATCTAACCAGGTTACCGCTCTATACTCCGGACAATAGGTACTAAGCCTATTTATTTCAGCGATATATAACAAAGATGTTCCATATTCAATCTGACGCTCTTCACTACCGTATGACAACGCTAACACGCTGTCTATCCTATTACCTTGTGGCTCGCAGGCCATCCTTATCGCTCGTCTCATCTCTGTTATTCCGACATTATATCAATGGTAATAATATAAGCCGTACTAGGTTCACCTTTTATAGATTGTGACCAAGAGGAAATATCAGCGACGAATTGCAATTGATAAATCAAACATAATAAAAAGGAATATGATATTAATGTAATGAAAATAAACCAAAAGAATAGTGACACTTAAAATACACCATAATAAGCACACCAGTAGATATTGATTGGGATAAAGAGGGCATAAAAGATCAAAGGAAAACCCAACAACCAGCATATGCATCACGACGCAATTAAAATACAAAACAGATAGATGTTAAATATAAAGATAGTTTCAATGAAAGGTCATTTGCTTTTAGCACGAACAGAGAGGGAATATTTATAAAGCCTCAGAACTAAAAAACCAACGCTTTAGGCATTGGCTTTTTATCTCGCAGGTTATCACTGAAAAATACTCGTTAACACTTGCTTTGTTTGATGTACACGAATGGTGCCTGGGTGACCCAACGCGGACAAAGCAAAGAAACAGCCAGCCCTGCGGTTATGCCAGTATCTAGTGAAAACTTTCCACCTTTTATTCTCAACAAAGCTTGTTATATAGTCTGACTCATCCAATTGAGTGGTATCTATCTTTTTCAAAGAAGAACTAAACGCATTGCCCAACACACTGACAACCGCTTCTTTGCACGCCAAAATCCTATAAAAATTCCGAAAGTTAACTTGGTCATTTAAGGTATTGACTCTAGATAACTCCAAGCGACTAAAGCATCTATTTGAAATACCTACTAACGCTTTCTTAGGTAACTCTTCAGACGACTCTATATCAATTCCTACCGGCGTATTTACACTGGTAGCCACTGCAATGTATTTTTTGCTCATCGATATATTGAAGTAGACAGAAAATTGATCACCTTTCGCTAGCGAAAATACATGTTGATTTTGTATAAGTGTAAAATCAGCGGCTGTTTCCCCGTACAGATTTCTAATCAACCTCTCGACAATTAATCTTCCGTAAACCATATCGGTTGTTGTCTTTTTGTCACCAAGACCGCCCCCCACTTCCATTGCTAAACGTTCTTCTATCTTTGCTCTTTCTACAACAAACACATCCGTGTAATCACTCATTCCTTACCCTCTACTCAACACTTTGCGCAGAAGATCTTTCAATCCTTTGCTTCGCAAACTTGTACTCTGGCGTACTGGTAAGCCCTATCGCTTCAATTTCTGTCCAATACTCTAGCGCCCGGCCATTCATTCCACTTTTTTCGCTCCATAGCCCTTTTAAAAGCAATGCTTTTTGGTAGAACTCTTCATTCAATGAATTTCTTTTACCAACAAACCAGCTTAGGTCATCCACCAACGTGGTGTCGTTTGGAAATGAAAAATATGAAACCGCTCGCAGAAGCCTTAATCTCGTATCATGTGGGTTCAAGTCGACTGCTTTCTCCATCACACTCGTCCCTTTAGAAAGAAAGTACGATCGCTGAACCACTGGAGTAAGTAACACGTTCCATGCCCTACGGAGAGGATAAACTCTCGCCATATGGATATACGCAGCGCCTAGTTGCCCCAATGCCATCGCGTCGTTCGGTGTTTTCGCGAGCTTATTGCTCGCGATCTCAAACGTTTTCCTGCAGGCTCTAAATGAGTCAGAGTAGATACAAAGCCCGAGGTAAATTTCACGGCGCTGTTTCTCTGTCACATCCTGCCGCGTATCAAAGCTCGTCAACTCGGTTTGATAATGTTGAGCTAACTGGTCCTTGTACCACTTGGTATTGTACGCTTCTGCTTTAGATATAATTTGCTCTGTCGAACGGGTCTGTTTCTCTCCCCAGTTGTCATAATGTCGCTCAACAAAAAAGAACAACGCCATGCTAACTAGTGCCCATACGACAAGGAGAATTTGCATTGATTTGCGTATCATCGCTGGTCCTCATACTTTGATTTAGTATGAATATACCTACATACAAATATTGCCAATCAATGTTACGAGAAGCTGGTATTTTTCGGGATAAGCGGTTTAAACCGGTGACTAATGGAAAAGCAGTAACCTTATTAGTTAACCTGAGTTCGGGATAAAAACTGAATGGAACTAAAAGCTGGTTCTGCGATCAGATCTTTCGACCAAGAAGGACTCATCACAAAAGAACCAGCTATGCGTAAGTTAGTAGACTTATTTTGTCATGTCGATGATTTTTGTCAGGCTTTTCTACCTCAGTGGCAAAAGTGGCAGTCTCGTCCTCTCGATAGTGTCTATCCCATTGTTTATATTGGCTGTATTGTCATAAAAGTTCGACAAGGCAAACAAGTAATCAATAAATCCGTGTATCTCGCCTTAGGCGTGAATATGGAAGGCCAAAAGGAACTGCTTGGACTATGGATATCAGAAAATGAAGGGGCTAAGTTTTGGTTAAGTGTGCTTACTGAGCTTCAAAATAGAGGTATAAAGGACATACTGATTGCTTGTGTGGATGGACTAAAAGGCTTTCCAGATGCCATTAACTCCGTCTACCCTGACACCCAAATACAGCTCTGCATTGTCCATATGGTACGGAACTCAATGAAATACGTACCGTGGAAGGATTACAAAGCGGTGACAACCGATTTGAAACTCATCTATCAGTCTACGACTGAAGATGAAGCCCTATTAGCCCTTGAGCAATTCTCTGATAAATGGGATGAAAAATACCCTCAGATTAGCCGTTCTTGGACCGCTCATTGGGATAACCTAAATACGCTATTTAATTACCCTCAGGACATACGTAAAGCCATTTACACGACCAACGCCATTGAGTCCTTAAATAGCGTCATCAGAAAGGCGATTAAAAAGAGAAAACTGTTTCCAAATGATGACTCTGCAAGCAAAGTCATCTACCTAGCAATTTTGGATGCATCGAAACGATGGACCATGCCTATACGCAATTGGAAAACGGCTTTAAACCGATTTATGATTATGTTTGAAGAGCGACTCACAAAATACTTATAACCGACAGTAATCACACAGAATTATTTACAGGGTCCAATACTCGGGCTTTTTAAATAATAAGATCAGAATAGTATAAGTAATCACCTAGTCACACTGACTTGATAGCACTCATTAATTTAAACTGAATCATTCACAAAATTAACCACAGTTTTTATAATTGGAACTTAAGCAAGTTTTAGCTTTATTTTCGGATTTAGAAATTTCGTTATCGGACATTGTTTCTCTTAACTTACTAACAACTTCGTCTTTTATTCCTTCCCTCGAGCTATTTTGGCTAGCCAAAATAAACCACATTGCAGCGGTTAATTTATTTTTTCCTTCTACACCTAAACCATTTTCATACATCTTGCCAAGATTATTTTGCGCTATTACATGCCCCTGCTTGGCAGCCTTTCGATACCACTTTAAGGCTTCTTCATAATCTTGATCTACACCCAGACTATTCTCATACATCCAGCCAAGATTATTTTGCGCTTTTGCATCGCCTTGTTCTGCAGCCTTTCGATACCACTTTAAGGCTTCTTCATAATCTTGCTCAACACCCTGCCCCTTATGGTACATAAAGCCAAGGTTGGTTTGTGCTGTTGCATAGCCTTGCTCAGCAGCCTGTAGAAACCATTTTACGGCTTCTTCATAACCTTTCTCTACACCTTGGCCCTTTCGGTATAGCAAGCCAAGATTATTTTTCGCTATTACATTCCCCTGCTTGGCAGCCTGTCGATACCACTTTACGGCTTCTTCATAATCTTGCTCTACACCTGAACCTTTCTCATACATCCAGCCAAGATTGGTTTGCGCTGTTGCATGGCCTTGCTCGGCAGCCTTTCGATACCATTTTACGGCTTCTTGATAATCTTGCTCTACACCTAAACCATCATCATACATCCAGCCAAGGTTATTTTGCGCTCTTGCATCACTTTGCTCGGCCGCCTTCAGATACCACTTCATAGCCTCTTTATAATCTTGCTCTACACCCAGACCATCATCATACATCCAAGCCAGATTCGTTTGCGCTGCTGCATAACCTTTCTCGGCAGCCTGTCGATACCACTTCATAGCTTTTTGGTAATCTTGTTCTACACCCAGACCGTCCTCATACATCCAGCCAAGGTTATTTTGCGCTCTTGCATAGCCTTGCTCCGCAGCTTTTCGGTACCACTTCATAGCTTCTTGGTAATCTTGCTCTACACCCAGACCATTCTCATACATCCAGCCAAGATTATTTTGCGCTCTTGCATAGCCTTGCTCCGCAGCCTGTCGATACCAGTTTATCGCTTCTTGATAATTGCGCTCTACATCCTGGCCCTTCTCATACATCCAGCCAAGATTAGTTTGAGCACTTGCATTGCCCTGCTCGGCTTGTGAAGTTAACTTTTCATTATTATTTGGAGTTAAGGAACAGGCAGTCAATAAAAACGATGCAATTACTCTTATTACCACCAGTTTAGTATTTAAGCGCATAAGTGAACCTGAGTAGCTAAAATTAAGAAACGATTTTAGTAATTTATTTACTATCATCAAATGAAAATTAAACGTTCATGTAAATTGTATTTAAAATGAATACCGCAAATTCAGAACCTTGTTAGTTCCTCTCGAATAGATACAAACTATTAGGCTATGCCTTCGTAAAATATTACTTCGAAGGCCTGAAAAAAGCAAAACGGGAATGGTTTGTGAAAATTAACATTCAGCCGTTGAGGTAATAAGTAACCCAAGCTTAAGTGGAAACTTACTAATGAGTTTATGGAAACACGTAGAAAAGAACAACTAAAACAAAAGCGGCTCAACTGCGTGGAAATCAGCTTAGTAAATACAAAATTACTTACACCAGCACCAAAACAAAGAAGAATCGCTCTGTTCCTATTTATTCCAGATTGTATGAAGTGTAGAAAGTCATTCCAACTTGATTACACTTATAATGCCTATTACCCGGGTGTAAAAGAGAAAATCGTTGATATGGCTATGAATAATTCTGGGTTACGCGATACCGCTAGAGTATTACACATTGGGTTTAATACGGTATTGAGGACATTAAAAACGCCAACCAAAGCAAGTAACGACACTTCCTTTTGATGATGCTGAAATCGAACTTATCTGTGAAGTGGACGAGCAATGGTCATTTGTTCAGAACAAGAAGAATCAACGTTGGCTTTGGTATGCATGGGAACCAAGATTTAAAAGGGTCATCGCGCATGCCTTTGGTCGCCGAAATGCAGAAGCATTTCGTTCTTTGCTTCAACACTTAATTACGTTTTTCTGCACAGGTGACTTTGCTGTGTATTCATCGCCCCTTCCAGCAGAGAAGCACATTGTGGGAAAGTTATTAACCTAACGTATTGAACGACAAGACCTCACATTAAGAACACGATTAAAACGATAAGTTTCTCAAAATAAGAAGAAATCCATGACAAAGTGATAGGTACATTTATTGAACGGGAGTTCTATAGGTGAGGTTCAACAAGTTGGAGTCACGACCAGTTTATTCTTCAAACATGACTGTAGGAGTAAGCTTAGCCGTGGATTCTCAAGGGGTTGCGGCTCAACAGCTTGCTAAGCCTGTTCAAATTTCAGCTCAACCCTCTCACGCTGTAATAGCTTGTATTCAACAACTGCATTAACCAGTGACAAAGCCGTTGACACAAAAATCCCTCATAATATTTGCGGTAAAGAAGAGCAAAACCAAGGTGATACACCACCCAATAGAGTTGTATAAAAAAACAGTAAAATTTAGTACCATAAGCCTGTCAGTCGATAGGTTTATACTGCAGCTGTTGCGATCCTGAATGCGGCCACTCTTTTGTCATGAATTTGTGCTTTAGTCACACACTTAGCCCTAGTTCCAAAACAACCAGCCAACTTGCCTTTAATATGGTTAAAGCCTTACCGCCAGAGCAGCGGCAAGAACTTCAACAGCAGATATCGATGCTATAAACAAAGATGTGATGAATCGGAATCGTCGGCCATTTCAACAATTGATTGAATGGCCTTTCTTTTATCTGCTATCTGCGTCTAGCTTTCCTTGGTTGGCAACAATGAGCAACTACATAGGAGTAACACTGTATATTAATACAGCGATCTGCAGGTGTTTTTAAACACAGATCACTCATCCATAAATTCTCTGAACCAATAAAATCACTACAAGCCCAGCCATACGACTAGAAACCAAATACATCAAAGATTAATTACTAAAATCAAAGCCTAGAGAAAATGCTATCCAATGCTTACCGTTATTTTTAAAATTCTCTTTACGCCCTACTTTGTCTTCACCAATAATTATCCCAGCATTAAACTCATCTTTCAGTTCAAACAGTATTCCTCCTCCCCAACTAAAGCCAAACAAGCTTGATGAATCCCCCTCACTATCTATATCTTGAATAGTCGTCGCACCTGCAAAAAGAACCGGATTAAACTCTATACCTAAGTGATTCCAATCTATTCGATACCCAACAAATGGGGCCAATGTAGAAGAACCGATATATTCTTTTCTTGTCTTATAATATTTATATGGTGCGATTAAAGCGCCATAACTAAACCCCCTTACTTTTGAGTTACCAAGTTCAAAACCTCCCATACCATGTGTAGCTTTAATTCGAGTACTGCGAGGTAAATAGCGTAATTCAACTGAATCATCGGGAAAAGACACACAATTTTTTCGCATTATGCTCGAATCGCTACTTTTATCCACCTCTATATTATTTTTATAATCTTCTTCCTCTGCTTTGTTAGCTTCACTTACCCACCCAAAATGAGAAACACGATAAAGTTCAAAGTATTCATCTTCGTGGGAAACGATTCGAATTTTCTCATTACTGGGTAAACAATAATATTCTGGGCTCTCCTCGGATTTTTCTTGGTCAACCAATACAACATCGTAAACAAAACTGACAGTATCTCCCTTATAATTTCCGTCACTATTAGGGACTGAACCCTCTTCACCTTCAGCCTGAACAAACAGAGAAAAAGAAACAGCAGCCATAGCAAAATATGGTAATAATACTCTTTTCATATACACCTCCACATACACGACTAAGATCTCAGCCGCTATTAACATATATATTCATAATAAAATTCATATAATAAGACCTCACGCCAACTCCGAATCATCCCAATCAGGAGAAGCTGGCCATGCTCTGGAAAAACCGATAAATCTGGCTGTACATACTCAGATTCAGATAATGGCTTCGGTGGTTCTTTTTCAAATTCGTCTAGCCAACTGAGGTTCGCTGTGGGTATGTACTCCTCTGCTAGCTGAGCTGGGCCCACGGTTCCGCACGGAAGAACCTCCGCAGGGCGAATTCTTATCCTTGTTTCATCATCTATTCGAACTGAACTGCCTTTTTTCAACGCGGCCAAGGCAGATTCATCAATATTTGGCGGTAATTCCCCTCTTATTGAGTAAGGCGCTAGTAGCCTTCTTAGCTGATCGTCAATCTGCTCGGATTGTGGCTCCGTACAGTTATTGACAGAACTCCGAGTTCAATTACTTACCTTTAGCTTATGCATATAGATTAGGCTTTGAAGGCTCTTTTGGTTTCCTTACTTTTTAAAAAGTCTTAACTTGCTCTAAATCATTTGAACACAAAGACTTTATCAGGGATTTATAAGCCTGGTCGAAATTTAACAGTTCTTTACCACTCATTGACGTCCCCTAGGTAGTTAACGCCTCAAACACCGGCTCAGCTTTGCTGCGTCCGAGTGCTTTGACTTGTTAGAGGTAATCTTGTCTCAATTACCGCATCGCCGTTTTGCCTAAGCACTTTAAAGATCAAAGAATTTTCAATAATTTCAACATACCCGACTGCATTACTTGCATAGAATTTACAATCGGTTTCTGAAAGTGGTTGAGAAAGAGAAAAACCAGAAGCTCCATATATGGATTTATCAAACCTTACATCATTTTCGAACCATCTTATTCGATTCATTAAGAAACTTGTCGGCCAGAATAAAGAGCCAGAAACAAGTTGATGTATTGTTGTACTTTGACCTTGATATTTTAGGCTTGCTGCAAAATGGGAATGAATATCTCCTGATAAGAAAATAACATTTTGAATATCTTTACTGATAATATAATTCAATATACGTTCTCGTTGACTCGGGGCTTTTTTCCAATTGTCAGACTTGTTAGGTTTAGAATGATTATCAGCCAAAAATGTTACTGAACTTGCCACTAATTTCACTCGGCAATCAGAAGATAAGAACTTCTTCAAATGCTCCTCTTGTTCGGAAGAAATTAAGCCTCTATGCCCTCTCTCTTTTCTAGTATCCATGAGAAATAGACCTACATCACCAAAATTAATGCTAGCATAATGCCTTACAGGCACTTGGTTTTTAGACTGCCCCTTTACGAATGAAACGCCTTCTTGCTCACTAGGCTGTGTATCATATATAGGTCCATGAGATGCTTGATAAGAATAGAACGCGTTAATTCCATTTATAAGTCGATCTTTATCTTTATTTAGCCAATTAAACCTTGTGTCGCCATATTCATCAGCTCCGTGTTTAAAGCTATCTTCTATTTCATGATCATCCATAACCATGTAGTTCGGCACTTCAGGTAGCAGTCTTTTGACATGCGTATTGCAAAAAAAATCTTCATATAATTTAGTAAAGTCTTTCTTTGATGAGTTATGTAGTGTGGCACCTAATAATTTATCATTATAAACTTGGTCTCCCAGCCAGAGCATCATATCTAACGGGGTATCTTGGTGCATCTTATGAACGGTTTTTAGAACTTTTCCAACTCGACTGTCATCATTATTTCTTAAACAAGAGCCGAAACAAAAGCAAAACTCTGAAGAACTTTTGGTAAGAAAACTATAAGTTTTAATTTCTTCCCAATATTCAAGATTTTCTATTTCGTCTTCTGAGTAATCGGAAGTGTACGCCATTTGATACTCATACTTGGTGTTTAATTCTAGATAAGTTAATTCAATAACACCGGTATAGTAAAAGTTTGCATTGAATCTAAACTGTTTTGCTTTTTGCCAGTTAGATCCACTTCTCCTAATTCTAATCCAGCCGCAATTTGGTTTATCATTATTTGGTTTTTCATTATTATTCCAGCACTGAATTCCGCACATTATTCTTGCACTAGAAGTTTTAACTAAGCCCAAAACAGGACCAATCCTTGGATTGATTAACTTCATTTCTTATCTCCTCATGCATAATGCTTGAAAAATATAACGCCTGCAATAAGGTGCCCCGCACTGAGCCAACAAAGCAAACCGAACTTCACACCAAAACCGCCGAGTGTAACGGGTCACCTTAATTGCTTTGTTATACATTCTTACTCATCACTCAAGTTTTTCAAACGATACGCAGCATAGCTATTTCCTCTTGAGCAGTTTGTTATGTGGCTGCACTTCGAATCGATTTATATCTATCAGCATGACCATGACCCATTAGGTTTGCAGCTTGAATTAAATGATTCCAAAACTACTTTGATGGGATCGGGTTATCTTCTATAACACCATCCAACTCTTCCATTGCTAACAAAAGCTCATTTGCAGCGATGTAATCAAAAAAATCATTTTTTCTATAACCATTATCGGATTCAATGGTTGTCTCTGGAAGCAGTTCATAAGCCGCCATTAACTCTGCTTCTATTTTCTGCCATCTCTCACTTGAGTCATATTTATTACTAACCTTTGGCCTCTCTGACCACATAACGCCTGGGATCAGCGCCGACGCCCCTTGCAGCCCATTGCTATGCGAAAAATTTGATGGTTACTTCCAACAAGTAACAGAATACTTGCCGTTGACTTGTTTGGTTACCTCTACCTTACTGGCGCTCGCCCGCAAAGCTTCTTTGACAACACTTGGAACTTCGCTTTTTGGTATATCAGTTAGTTTGTTCATCTAAGCATCCTTAATTGCACGAAATAGAAAGATCAGTAACTGCATCGGATCGCAAACTGCTTGCTCTTTTACCGAACATAAAAATGACATGACCTATGTTGTCCGCTGTTTGTTTGCGCCATTGATCCAGTTTTCCTTTATTATCGGCATTCGAATTGAGCCACGATTTGATGCAGTTAGTGGTTTTCAGATCATCTACATCGAACTCATCTGAAATTCCGGCAACCCTGGCTTGTTCTATCTCCATCGTATTGCGAATGACTTCTGGGCACAAATTTAGGTCTCCCTTCAGCGACGCTGTTGCATTGTTGCTGTCGTCTGCCGATATAATTGCCATGCAGTAATCTAGGACATAGGGCTTGTTCACCACATTGTTAACCATACTGGACACAGCTACAGCGATGGCTTGAGTAGACTGATCATTGAGTCGGCTAGTAATACCACCGCCTGAAAGCGCTGCGCTACTGGAAGATGATGCTGCCGCAGTTGTTGCGGCCGAGTCCTGAGCAGCTTGTAAAGATTGGACTCGTTCTGTTGCGGCGTCGAGAGTTTGTTGACGTAAGGCGCGAATTTCTTCAGCCAAAGCAACTTCACTGTCGGCAGTAGCAAGTTCTCGCTCCGCTCTTTGAAGTCTTGCGCCCGCACGTTGCCCAGCCGCGTCGTCTCCCGGATTGTTTTGACGATCAGCTTGGGCTGCCGCAAGTTCGTCTTGGGACTGTTTTTGCTTTCCTTCTGCGTCGCTTTTACGTTCTAACGCCTCTTCCAGTCTTGTTTGGACGCGCTGCTGTTGTTTTAAGGCCGCTTCAAGCAGCTGTGAGGTGGCGATCATCACTGAGGTAGCATCAGCCGAGGCGCTACCAGACAAGGCGGCTTGTTGTGCTACAACTACTCCTGTCAGTTGCTCGGTCGCGAGGATTACAGCCGTTAGATCCTGACTACGGCTCAACATCGCCATAACCTGTGGCCCACTCAACTTGCCGTTCCCATAGGCTTCGCACATACGGTAGAGCGCATCACGCATCAAAGTGATCGATTGGGTCCTAAGCCCAATGCTAGCCGCACTCGAATTTCCGCTAGCGGTTGCAGTCGCGGCACCCTTCGCCGGAGAACTGGCCCCGATGCCTGCAGCAGCAGCAAAGGCCGCCAAGGCATCCGGACTGGGCTCCGAGCAATACTTCCCCATGGAGTTGACGATCAATAGTCGTTGCTGAATGTCCAAATGGATTGCCTTGCCTTTGTTGCTAGCGGAATCAAGCGACGTAGTTCGAGCAATGGTGTTTAAATTCGCACAGCCCACTAAAAATAATAGTGTTCCAAACAACAAAGATATCCTTCCAGACCATTTTGGTTTATTTGCCATTCTCATCGCGCTTCTCCGTTTGATTTCCTCGTTACACATAGCATTAACTATATGACTGAGATCCGTATATATCTTTGATTTCGGGAGATATACTGATTTGAAGCACATATACAAGGCTCAAACCAAGACAACAAACCAAGTCAAGGATGTATCATTAATTGGACATTTAAATAATAGGTATGAATAGACGGTTACGCTCAATAAGCAATCAGCATTACATATAATTTACAGATCTATCATTAACACCTAGGCATACTTTGCCAATAGCACCTTTTCTCTATGAAGCGTTTGTAGTCAGCCATGTATTGTTCATCGGAAATGGCTTTTATATCACTCATGTCTATATCTCGGCATGTTAATGGCCAGCCTCGAGCGCTGGTAGCCCAGCACATAAAGTTATCCACTTTTTACTTTGCGTCTTCGCTATCAAAAGTAATGCAAAACCTGTTTTCGGTACTAACATGCACACCACGTTACTTGATGGTTCTGTTTAGCTTCTCTGCCTGTTTTTCCAAACGGATGATTCGCTGGTAAAGCTTTTTTTAATACTCCTCTGGTTTACCTTGTTTCTTGGCTATCGATTTCGCTTTGATGGTTTGGCCTTTGGCAGCTTGAGCAACCTCAATACCTGCATCCATACAGTCGGCCGCTTCCACAAGGCGATCACGCAAATGCTCCATCAAAGCAACACAATCCATATGAACCGTATTCACAAGAGACAACACGCACCACTGCTTATCTAACCCAAACTGACCACCAGAAAGAACGTGGGTAATTTCATGACAAAGCGACTCACCCGTTGTTTTGCCTTTTTGGTCAATTTCATGCTGAACCAACACATCGCCCACTTGGTAATTACGATCATTAAAACGCACTTCAGACATTTTCAGCCCCTTGCGAACGGCAGCGAAAAACTCAGCTTCGGTTTTTACTTCATGCACTTTCATGATTTCACCTCCACACCTTGTGAAGCTTTCACCCCAGCAATCAGCTCAATAAGCTTGTCTTCAACCAACAACAACTCACATAAAGCCTCTTCCCCAGCTAAATCAACATACTCCTCAAGCACAACTCTTGGCTCTGCCGTTTCAAATTCATCCGCTACAGCAGAAACCGTAATATGAAGCCCTTCAATGTGGCTGGAATATCGAATAACGAAATAAACCACTCCTCGGTTTACCATGGCTAAATCCATGATCGAATTCACCGTAGATTGCACCGCTAACTGATTCGCAATAGCTTGTGTTTTCTTATTCATCGTTGTTACCTCATGAAATGTAGGTAAAAAGAAACCCTCCCTCTGCCTATACAAATAGGAGGGCGAATAGGCAAAATGCCTAATGGCTAGGTAGAACTAAATACTGCTAGGTTTAAGACCAACGCTCTGAAATGTGTGTGGCCTGTAAATCTATTTTTCGAATTTCGTGTCTTATGCGCTGCTGCTCGCTTAACTTATTGCTCTCTTCGTAATGCTGAACAAGCTCTGAACGGCGAGAATACAAGCGGGCTAACTGTTCTTCGCGCATTTGAGCGCGAACTTTTTGTAAACTGGCTAAACCACGCACCTTATCTTCATGAGGTAGCGCATAGTGCGGCATGTTTGGGCATGGGTTTGCTAAAGGTGGAATAACGGAAACGGACACAGGTGCTCACCTAAGCTAAACTTGGAATAGGAGCACCGCTGGCAAGCAATTCCATACCCATACTAATTAATGGAGTTGTGCCAGTAGTGCGGTTCTCTAAATCAAAAATAATGGAAACAAGGTTGGTTAACGCCGATTGAGCCGCGCTATGGTTTTACGTTTATCGCTGCGGTATAAGCGTTCTGCATTGCACAGTGTGATTGCATCGCGAGAAAGCTCACCCGCTAACGTGCTGTTCATTAGCACTCGTTCAACGAACGTTTTCGCTTGTTCCTCTTTTGGCACCGCGGCCACCACGACACCTAAATCGCCAAGTAAGGTATTTACTATGGTGTAATCGCCCGAGGCATTGCAGAATATGGCCAAATCAACCGGCGTTAACTTATGCGGCTGCTCAGGGTTGAGTTTGTTTCTGAGCATGGTGCCTGAAATACCAACCGATTCAGCAAGCTTTTCGATATTGTGGTTTTGCACAAAATCACGGCAAACCTCATCAAAAGAGCGCTGTTTGAAGTCACGTAATTCGCACATAGCGTTCACTCCATCCATGTATGACACTCTCTATAGCAACGGCGGTATACAAATGACGACCCAAGCAATGACATGAATCCACATTGGGCAGTGGTTTTTATTCGGAATCAAAGAGGAAAAGCGCATGCACTACCCTAATTTTTCAATGGCTTCACGTGCGGCGATTTCAATCATGGCAACCATGTTTACCAGCGGCTTTTCTTTAGGACGCTCTTTTTTCTTAATTAGAGTTTTGCCTTGGTTTACATAATCTTTGATGGTGCCCATAGGCAGGCTAGAAATTCGTGAATACTCTTCATAAGTCACGAAAGGTACAGGAGAGACTGGGTTATAAGTCAGCATGATGGTATCCTTCTCGGCAGTTCATATAAATTCAGATTCATCCAGCTTTGGTCGGTGTGTGTGAATCTGAGTACGAGAAGATTGTTGATCGCCATCTGGATATTTTAAGCATCCATTTAGAGGTTCACGTCAAAAAAGCATGGAAAACTGATGGGAAAAGATAAAATCCTACCTTTTGAGTATTTGAAAGGTTCAGACTTTACAGACAATTTGAAGCGCATAACTAAAAGTAAAACACTTCTTGAAATGTCTGACTTACTAAATGTACCAAAGCAAACGTTTAGTACTTGGAACACACATAACCGTACTTCTCACGAACTCATGGTAAGACTTCATTTAGCATTGGGGATACCAATTGAGGACATGGCGTTATCTGATGAAGAAAGAGCAAAACTGCCTAACCGCCCTGCCGTTGCTACTGCTTCTACAGTTACTCCTGCGCCAGTAAGCCAAGCAAAACCACAACCGAAGCAAACAGACACTGTAATTCTGCCTTCAGTTTGCCTGACTAACGGAAAGCTAATTGATACGGGTGAGATCCCTTACGCGACTCGACGTATAAATAAGTACGACCTTGAAGGTGCAGATGTTATTGAAGTGGAAACGAACGAAGCAATCTTCTTAGTCAATCAAGACATCAAAAGTGCGGTATCAGGTAAATATTTAGTGGATATTGATGGGCATTTATCTATCAACCATATCCAGCGCTTGCCAGGTAAAAAGCTAGCTATCATCTTCGGTGACAGTACCATGGAAGTATCTGAAAACGATATTGAAGTAGTTGGCAAAGTAGTTGTTGAGATGAGGAAGGGTTGATGGGATTTAAAAAATCACTAAAAACGGCTAGAGAACTAGCCCAAGAAGAGATAAAAAACAGTAAAGAACTCACCCAAGAGGTTCAAAATTCGTTAAGTAGACTTACTGAGCCTCCAATGCCTGTACCTGAACTCTACAGAAAATTACAATCACAGCTCGGTAGTATACAGAGCTCTCTAAGTTATGTTGAGAAAGACTGGCCTATCGATGCTATTTTTGTCCAAATACATAAAGCTTTCAGTGCCTCAACAGAAATTCATAATGTCTTTTCCCAACCCGGACAAAAAAACCTTAATGATATATCTCACCTTACATTAAGCCTGAATGATAGTTTAAATAAAGCGTTAAGCCACCTGCGTGATGAACAGAGCAATTCAAAATTACAAGAAGAAATTACAGCTAATATAAAAGAACTAGAAGAGAAAGAGTTAAGGCTAGTAGAGTTACAGAATAACATTGAAAGACAATACTCACATTTAACAGATTATAAAAAAGAGTTAGATGATGCTTTCAAAGTATCGAAAAAAAAGATTTCAGACTACCCTAATCAACACTTAGAATATATTAAAGATGAAGTAGAATCACTTAAAGTGGAGCTATCAACGATTATTGAACGCACACAGTTAGAATGCACTTCAATAAGCAATGACTCGATTGAAGAAATTAAATCAAACTTGGTTTCATTTGAACACGAATCTATAAAAAAAATAAATAACATATCTTCTAAGCAACTAGAAGCACTAAATAAAGAGCATTTAGCCGCAGAAACAAGGTTAAATGAAACACTATCCAACGCTCTTGAAAATGGTGAAAAGAAAAACCTTTCATACTTAAAACAAGTAGGAAACATGATCACCAAGCAACAAAGTGAACTTCAAGATGAGATTACTTCTCAAACGATGGGGCTCAAAGACTTAATTAATGAAGAGGTTCGAACCTATCAAGACTTGAAAGATAACTTACAGAATGAGTTTAATGAAAAAGTCGCTAAGCTAGAAAAGCAATTAAGTATAGTTACATCAGGAGTGATGGCCGATCAACATATAAAACAAGCAAATACTGAACGCTATGTATATTGGATACTACAAATTGCTGGTTTTGCCTTCATGCTTGCTGCCATTTATGCAGGTGCCATATTCTTCAGTGAAATTACTAATGTTCGTCTTCCATTTTTCCAAAAACCAGACTTAGTTATCCATGTGGATGGTAGCTTAGCTGCTAATCAAAACCCAATGACTCTTATGTTCATGCGATTATCGATGATCATATTGCTTACGGCACCCGCAATTTATTTACTAAAAGAAGCTTCGGTTCATCGACATAAAGAAAATATCTACCGCCAACGAGGCATTCAGCTGGCTACTATTTCTCCATATTTAGAAGAATTAGAGAAAGATGAAAGAGCTGCCATTAAAAAAGATCTCGTCGCCTCATTTTTCCAATTCCATGATGGGAAAGTAGATACTCAAAACGTACCGGATTTCTTAAAAGATATGAAAGAAGCCGTTGGTATAGCGAAATCACTTAACTCGCAAACTAAAACAGTTTCTCAACGATTCGGACGTAAGCCAAAGCCGTAAGATCCTAATAAAAGCTCAGACGGAGCAATCTATCGGCCTCCCAGCATCAAGATTTAAAAAACGTAGGGCTGTAACCCCCACGCTTTTTAGTTAATACTAGATACGAAGTCTATTTGTAACTTTCACAGACTGTAACGTTTGATTTTGCTGAAGTACCATGTTGTAAGTATTTGTATCGCCCTCCGCTCGAATCGAAAGAACTAGAGAATACTTTAGAGGTTCGAGCTCCTTTTGAACGCCTCCCCCTTTTTCTCGAGCATGGTATTTGACATCAAAAACTGGATTCAGCAACGTAGCCTTCTTGAATCTCTGTGACCTTGAAATACATGTTTCCCACTTATGCGCATCCTCACGTAAATCCTCTTCCGTTTCGTACAGGTTACCAACAGAGAAGAATGTTTTTGTATCAGCATGAGTAGCTTCACCTGTTACTTTGCTCTCATTCCCACGAAAAACGATATCAAGGCCACTTCTTGTGTAATGAAGTGGATGTTCTGGGTCTGTAATTGCATTAAAGCAAAAAGTTGCTTTTAAGTGAACCCAAGTACAATCGATCCCTTCAGGTACTGGAATTGGTATTCTTAAATGCTCGGATTTATTTAACTCACCTTGATAAACCACAATAGCTTCATCATCCAAGCATTCCACAACCGCTTCTGGAGAGTTAGGTAATAGCCCCCATCCAACGTCATTTTGATCATTGCCTTCTTTATTTGCATGATGCACCATTAAAGCTTTAACTGTTGGCGCACTCAAATCAAAATCAGTTATCGCATCTACGCCAGCAGCGACTCTTAGTGCATACGGAGCGGCGTAACTGGTTCCTAAAGTACCTACGATCGAGTGTGTTAATGGAGAGTAAACCTTAAACAACTCTTCATTTGAACCACCAAAAATTATTCCGTCAGGCTTGACTACACCAGGACTTCTACCTGGCCCCACGCAACTATAAGAGGCTCTCTTCCAGGCATTACCTTCAGTGTTTGATGCCCCTACAGCAAAGCAATTCACCATATCACTAGGAGGCTGAATTCTAGCGTATTCTCCTTCTAAATCACCATCATTACCTATAGCTACAGTAGCGAAACAATGACCATCCTGAAGTAACCTATCAATAACCGAAGTCCAAACATGAACATCATCATCATCAATTGCCAATCTTGGACCTAGGCTGAGGTTAATGTACTTATATTCCTTTTGTTTTAAGACATCTTCAATTCGAGTAAGCACATCAAACAAGTCAGGGTCTGTATCACTTGCAGATAAGACTCTGACTATATCAACACTACTGTACGGATCACTTATGATCGGTTGATTCTCATTATAAGGTCCAAATAAATACGTAGAGCAAACCTCACTTCCATGAGCTAGTAAGCTTGGGTGGCCCATATCGACATCTGAAGGTATATACTCCGTAACCCATTCTTTAATAACGTGTTCATTACCAATGCCTCCATCAAAAATACAAACTTTAAAATCGTTATTAAGAGCCTTGAATTTAGGAAGAGAAAATGCATCCTTAAGAGACATTCTCGTAGCATCCGGACGATTGAATCGTAATTTAGGCATGCTTCGAAGGGCTCTAAGGTGTGAGAATTCAGCCAACTCTTGCTCATGCCCATTATGGATGGTGACAGGCAAAAATGTTAGCCCACCGACAATCTTTGCTCGCTCCCAATCAACGGTTCCGCCGAGGGTATTTGAGTAGTCCCCAAACGATTTTCGGACTGCGCTATCTTCTTCAGATGCATGCAAGACTACTTCTAATTTCAATTCTTGTTGTTCTATATCAACATGCTTTATTTTCTCTTCTGGCTTAATAGAGCTTACATTCTCAATGGATTGAATGATCTCTTTAGTACCATCGGGTAGATTGTCATGTTTAATGCTATTTAACATAGCTTCAAACTTTTCTCTTGTTCCTGATACAAAAATACAAGATGTAAGACCTTGCTCTGGGTGCTTTTTCACAGCCCAATTTTGAGGCTTAATTCGCAAAGATTTTGAGCCTACATCTTGAATATCGTATTTATTAAACAAGCTAGTTGGGTAGTACGATTTAGCAAGATATGAAGGATGCTGAATAAACTTTATTACGACCTCACCATTCGCACACTGCTCTACTGGCTTAGAATCTATATCTTCAATTACAACAGACAAATCCTGAACCAACCGATCTCTAGCTTCAGAAAAAGTGTACGGATGTTTTTTCGAGCCACCACCGGACTTAACCTCTACTTTGTCTGTCAGAGACTCACCATAGCCAATAATAAAGTTCTTCATCTTACTCCTTATTTCTTTTGCAAATCTTCAATTGATTTTTTAACAGTTGGTCGACTAATACCTAATTTCTCAGCAATGGCTCGCTGAGAAAGACCTTGCTCATGGAGCTTAACTGCCATCGCTTTTTTATCATCTAGACTCAACTCTTCATAGTAATCCACGCTTTTTTGTCCTGCGAGATTCCTTAATGAAATTGCGGATATAATACTGGCTCTTCTTTCTTGAGTTAGCTCCCTATCGATATCACTAAAAGACATTCCTTTGAACTTATCAATGCTTTCTCGTTTTCCACCTTGGGCGTCAGGCCAGTATTCACTTAAATATTCACTAATCATGCTTTCGGAGGGCATTACGAATGAAATTTCCATATCAAACCGTCTCCAAATTGCTGGATCCAACAATTCACCATGATTTGTAGCAGCTATAAGTAGAGATGTTGAAGGCCACTCATCAATGGTCTGAAGAAGAACTGTAACTAGCCTTTTTAATTCTCCAAGCTCTCTATCATCATCTCGACGCTTAGCAATCGCATCAAACTCATCAAGCAACAGGACGCATGGAAATGACATAGCATGTTCTAACACAGCCCTTACATTACTGCCTGTTTTCCCTAAAAAACTACTCATTACCGTAGCCAAATCCAACACCAATAAAGGAAGCTCTAATTTATTTGCTAGCCACCTAGCAGACATTGTTTTCCCTACACCCGGAGGACCTTGAAAAATCATTGATTTTGTTGGTTGCAATCCTTCCGATAGTAACGCATCTACATGTTTTCTTTCTAATAAAGCCTGTTCAAATGACTCATAAACACTCTCAGAATAAATCGGAGCCTTTAACAGCATTTCTGGCTCTTCAACTCGAATTAAACTTTGCCTACTATCTGAATCAACAGGCAGTGGTTGCCTTTTTAAATCTCGGCTCCGAAGGGCGTCCGACGCTAATCTACTAGTCAGTTGCTCATACAGAGATGTATTGGTTACTCTTACCTTAGAGGCAAGTTTTCGAACTGCCATTTGCGCAATAGACTTGTCACCTCTCAAGGCTGCATCTACCAAGCTTAAAATAATTTTATCTTCCATTTTTTAGCCTACTCTTGATAACTACCAATATAATGGTAAGTCAATGCGCAAACTTTACCACACAAAGGCATAAAATTACCACCTAAATATCAATAGTTACCAACACATGTAAGTGCGTGGTAAAAGCAAAAAAAATGGTTTGCATTGTGTATTAACTAGCTCACATTTTGAAAATTAACCTAGCTAGATTCGCCCTATTGCTGGCATAACAAGCTTTAGGGAAAAACCAATTTAAAGTAATCTGCCAGAGCTAGTTAGATCATAATTTTGGAAACTGATAAATAATTCACCTCAAAGGTTACGTTTCAAACTCTAATACTACTTCCACTTTCCTAAACGATAGATATTTTGTAAAACCAGTACTGATGATGGCTTTATTATTTTCTGAGAATCCTACATGGCCAACAACAATAAAATCGGAGCCATCCAGTTCAGAAACTTCTTTTAATTTAAACTTTTCCAGTAATTCATCTTTTAAAGAAGATGAAAGGCTAATACTTGGCTCTTTTCTATAATCACCGTAATTCAGCCATAGAGTGCCGTTTTTATCGACATTCAGGTTATTGATCGAACCCCAGAAAATGTACTCTTTGCCAACATGCTCTCTACTCACGGTAGAAATTGGTACCAAATACTCCGACAGAGTGCCTTCTATAATTGGCCGACCGCCAGAGGCAACAAT
Organism: Vibrio sp. Of7-15; assembly: GCF_022347565.1. GTDB lineage: Bacteria > Pseudomonadota > Gammaproteobacteria > Enterobacterales > Vibrionaceae > NORP241. The sequence continues at coordinate 456,962 of NZ_JAKRGH010000001.1, read as the reverse complement.
TTTAATCGTTTGGCCTTTATCGGCATACTCAGGATTTCGGCATAAATTGGTAAGTAATGCTCTGAGGGATTTATTCAAAGGAAAACCAGAGCCACTACCTAGCCCTTTCGCTTGCTGTGTACCAACCCATACGGATTCATCGAGGCTATGCTTATGGTTATTTTTAGATAGGTAAAGCGAATTATTAGAAGCTTTGTCTAAATCGACTTTCAAGTCAGATGATGTTTCGCCATCATCATTTTTATCTTCATCAGTACCATCAGTACTCAATAAAGCAGTAGAGGCATCGCAGCCATCGGCATGCCTAGCACCAAAACAAGCCATCCGGTTAATTTTGGCGGTTTCATACGCTTCAGTGGTACATTGACTGCCATCTTCCCGATAAGTACTAACTATCATAGCCATACAACCAATTGATTAACTTATTTAAAGTTAGCAACTGATCATTCATGCAATCAATCGATAAATATGCACCCTGTGACACAAATCATCATTAATTCCACTTATTATCTAAGGACTTAGGAATTGCAAATCTAACATCGCAGCGCTACTGTATATAAAAACAGTTAAAGTGATTATTATGTCGATCAGAAACGTAAAAGATGGATCTGCTAAACCTTGGCTTTGCGAATGCTATCCCAACGGGCGTAAAGGTAAGCGTGTTCGTAAAAAGTTTGCTACCAAAGGCGAAGCGAAAGCGTTTGAGCTTCACACCATGAAAGAGGTGGATGATAAGCCGTGGATGGGCAATAAATCAGATCACCGCCGGCTTTCACACATTATTGATGTTTGGTATTCCCACTATGGCCGAACGCTAACCAATGGCGAAGTAATTTACCAAAAGTTTGGCCACATGGTTGAGGCAATGGGTAACCCAGTTGCTTCTACGTTTAACGCCAAGATATACGCTGATTTTCGCAGTAAACGCATGGCAGGCCAACTGAGCTTTGTAGATGATAAATGGCAAAAAAGCGCTCCGAGTGTTTCAACGCTGAATTCTGAACTAGCACACTTTAAAGCGGTATTTAGTAAATTAAAGGAAATTGGTGAATGGCCTCAGCCCTACCCTTTAGAAGATCTTAAACCGTTTAAAGAAGCTGAACGTGAAATGGCGTTCTTACCAAAAGAGAAGCTGCCACTTTTACTTGATCTGGCTAACCAGCACCAACGCCAAGACATTATTAAGATAGTGAAAATTTGTTTAGCCACGGGAGCACGCTGGAATGAAGAGGCTCAACTGCGTTGACATCAGCTCAGTAAATACAAAATTACCTACACCAATACCAAAACAAAAAAGAATCGTTCTGTTCCTATTTCGACTAGGTTGTATAAAGAGAGCTAAAAAACCAATCTCCGGTTTATAGCTACTGTCGCCACAAAAAACTTTTGAATAAGTGTCGCCACTTACTATTTTGGGGCATAAAAAAGGCCGCTAAAATGCGGCCTAAAATCATTCGTTATTTCTGTTGAAATGATAAAGGCTTTGACGCGAGAACAGCATCAAAAGATTAAACAGCATTCACAGTTTTAATTTGGTTTCTACTTTGGAGTAGCGGTGAAAGGAACATAATAATAAATGCCACATCTATTACACGTAAACTTACCACTTATTTTAGTATCCGAAATATAATCAATCATTATATTGTTACGATCTCCTCCAGGACTCGCTCTATATGTACCATCTTTGAAAACTAAACTAGATCCATATCCCGAATCTCTTTTCCAAATTGAGTATGAGGTAGAGCTAAAGCTTAACTTTACATCTGTATAGCCATCAACAACCCACTCCGTACTACGAAGTAAATCACGAGATGATTCGTCTATATAATGGCCTTGGATTGCATACTTAAGTTCACCGTTAGACGTTAAATATATGATTTCTTGTATTCCATTACCGTCTAAATCGGCAAGTTCAAAGGATTGAATATCTTCATTTGGTAATATAGTTCTTGGATTTGAAAATGAAATATCTTTTGAGAGTGCTTGAGTTGATAATAACGAAGTCATTGCCAACAATAAAAAACTTTTTTTCATCGTGATTTCCCTTTATTTAAATACTGGTTTGCCTAACCAACAAACTATTTCCGGGGAATATAAACCAAAGGAAAGTCATCAGTCAAATTACATAAACAATTGATAATAAAGTAAATACATGAATATTCCGTGCATTAAAAAGGCACTTAATCAAAGAGACCAATCACACTTTCGCCCTACCCATCACATAAATGCCAACACCAATACCAAAACAAAAAAGAATCGCTCTGTTCCTATTTCGACTAGGTTGTATAAAGAGTTCTAAAAACCCAATCTCCGATTTATAACGACCGTCGCCACAAAAATTTTTTGAACAAGTGTCGCCACTTACGATTTTTGGGCATAAAAAAGGCCGCGAAAATGCGGCCTAAAATTCTTCGTTATTTCCGAACTATCGAGTGATTACTCTTTACCAAAAACGTTGTTCTCTTGTTCTTGTACGCGGATAAAAGTCGTGCGTTTTGTTAGCTCTTTAAGCTTTGCTGCGCCTACGTATGTACACGTTGAACGTACACCACCAAGGATGTCTGAGATAGTACCGTGAACGCTGCCACGGAATGGCAATAGTACGGTTTTTCCTTCAGCTGCGCGGTATTTTGCTACGCCACCTGAATGCTTGTCCATCGCGCTCTGTGAAGACATGCCGTAGAACTTCATGAAAGTTTTACCGTTTTGCTCAATGACTTCACCACCTGACTCTTCATGGCCTGCTAACATACCGCCAAGCATTACGAAGTCAGCGCCGCCGCCGAATGCTTTAGATACATCGCCAGCACATGAACAGCCACCGTCACCAATAATACGGCCACCTAAACCATGAGCGGCATCTGCACATTCAATGATTGCAGAAAGTTGAGGATAACCAACACCCGTTTTTACGCGAGTCGTACATACAGAACCTGGGCCAATACCTACTTTTACAATATCGGCACCAGCAAGAATCAGCTCTTCGACCATATCGCCAGTAACAACGTTACCCGCACTGATTACTTTGTCTGGAAACTCAGCGCGTACTTTTTCAACATACTGAACTAAATGTTCAGAATAACCGTTCGCGATATCAATACAAATGAAGATTAAATCATCACTTAATGCCATGATATCTTTCGTTTTTTGAAAATCTGCTTCAGAAGTACCAGTAGATACCATTACATTTTTCAGAACAGAAGCATCATTCTCTTTTGCGAACTCAGCCCAATCAGCAACGGTGTAGTGTTTATGAACAGCCGTCATCACGCCGTGCTCTGATAATGCTTTCGCCATGGCAAAGCTACCAACAGAATCCATGTTTGCAGCAATAACAGGTGTACCAGACCATTGACGACCGCTGTGTTTGAATGTAAAATCGCGGGTTAATTCAACTTGAGAACGGCTTTTTAGTGTTGAACGCTTCGGGCGAAACAATACATCTTTAAAACCTAACTTAAGTTCTTGTTCGATACGCATGGTGTAGATCCTTAGTATTAACGAATTAATGCTGCATTTGTATATGCAATCTTTGGCAGAAGAAAACAGATACTATATTGCAGGCACAAAAAAACCGGAGCGTTGGCAGACGCTCCGGTTTTCAGTATTATAGGCAGAGATTTTTTTTAAACAAGACTGCAATTTTTATTTTTTTTATGATACCTTTAACCAGATAGTAACCTCTTAAAGTGGTTTCGTTACATCCATATCATACCAACTGTTTTCTAAATCATCTCTCCCATCTATACCCTACAGAACAGATATAACTCCAAGATATAAAGTAAATTCCCTTTCTTCTCATTTACATCGTCAGTAGCTCTCATTGTGTATACTAAATATTATCAGTTGCGTTATGGGCGACGACACACATGCACTTTAAAAGCCTCTGTTTTCTTTTGTTTTTGTTAATGCCCCCTCTTGGTTACAGTGCCATACCGGATTGTTCCTCCAAACCTGAAATCAGGATGTTAGCCTTTAGCTGGACATCAAGCCAAATACTCACCGAAATCGAAACCATCATTATCGAAAAAGGGTTTGGCTGCCGGGTTATACATATTCCTGATCATCAAATTAAAGGGCTAATCACGAGTCTGGAAGCAAATGACATCGACATCATCCCTGAATTATGGGAAAACAGTTACACCAATGAACTAATCCGCCTTAATAAAGAAGGGATCTTTAAAGTATTAGATAATGTCTACTCTAATGCCCGTGAAGGCTGGTTCATCCCAGAGTACTTAGCCCAAGAGTACTCAGGGCTGGATTCCATTTACACGCTAGGCAGCTATACGACTATGTTTGCGAGATTGGAAAATGAAGATAAAAAAATAGCCTTCATTAGTTGCCCTGTTTTTTGGACTTGCTCAACCATTAACTACAATTTGCTTGCCGCTTTCAATCTTCATGATAAGTTCAGGACCATCATCCCTACATCAGCAAAGGAACAGCAAGAGTTAATTATTAAATATATAAAGGAGAGAAAACCGTTCGTTTTTTACTACTGGAGCCCTGCTAGCCTGTTAGGGGAGTTTTCATTCACAGAAATCACTATGCCCAGCTACAACTTCCGCGGGCACCAATGCAATAGCCAGCTTAATTGTTCGGCCCCTTATCCTAGTGGTTACCCCATTACCGATGTCTCAACGGGGGTGTCTTTCTCATTTGAAAAAAATCACCCAGAAATTACCAAGATGCTACGTAAAGTATATTTACAAACTAATGATATGAATCGGCTACTCGCTTGGGCTAAGATGGGAGAGAACTCACCACGGGATGTGGCACTGCACTTTTTAAGAAACTACAGCATCTATTGGACGGATTGGGTGCCTCATGATGTTAAGCTCAAAGTTAAAGCGTACCTTGAAGATCTGACATTACATAGAACATCACCTCGTTCTCTGAAAGAAAATCCAAGCTCACAATGATGACAAATCAAGCAACTGCACTTTTTGTTGTCGTAATTTGTCGTTTAAATGACAGTTTTCTTATTTTTTTGTGATAGAATCGACGAAAATTCCCAATACAACTAATTAGCTCAATCGATGAAATTTCCTGGTCAACGTAAGTCTAAGCACTACTTTCCTGTTCATGCTCGCGATCCGCTAGTCAGCCAAATCAAACAAGAACCAAAATTAACGCGCTCGCACCTTATTGGTGTAGGCCAAACGATTGTTGATATTGAAGCTCGTGTTGATGATGACTTTCTAGAAAGACATGAACTTAGTAAAGGCCACTCTTTGGTTCTCGAAGAACATAAAGCGGAAGCTTTGTACGAAGAACTAAAAGAAAGAGACTTAATCCAACACGAGTATCCAGGAGATACGATTGGTAACACCCTGCATAACTACTCTGTATTGGCAGACAGTAAATCCATCTTGCTGGGTGTAATGAGTAAAGATCTAAAAATTGGTTCTTATGCGTACCGCTACCTGTGTAACACTTCTAGCCGTATGGATTTAGACTACTTACAACCAGTGAATGGTCCTATTGGTCGTTGTTACACACTGATCTCTGAAGATGGTGAACGTACTTTCGCCATTAACGAAGGTCAGATGAACCAACTTTCACCACAAAGCGTACCAGAAAAAAGTTTCAAACAAGCTTCTGCTCTTGTGATCTCATCCTACTTGGTGCGTGGTAAAAAAGGCGATCCAATGCCGGATGCCGTAATGGCAGCCATCGGCTATGCAAAGAAATACGATGTACCAGTTGTTTTAACTCTTGGCACCAAATACGTTATCGAAGACAAAGCAGAATGGTGGCAAGCGTTCTTAAAAGAACATGTAACTGTTGTTGCTATGAACGAAGAAGAAGGTGAAGCGCTAACAGGCGAGAAAGATCCACTTCTTGCTGCTCATAAAGCGCTAGACTGGGTTGATTTAGTGCTATGTACCGCTGGGCCAATTGGTTTATACATGGCTGGTTACACCGATGAAGAAGCGAAACGTGAAACGACATTGCCGCTACTTCCAGGTAACATTCCTGAATTTAACAAGTATGAATTCAGTCGCCCAATGCAAAAAAGCCAGTGTAAGAACCCACTAAAAGTGTACTCGCACATTTCCCCGTACATGGGTGGCCCGCGTGTAATTAAAAATACCAATGGCGCAGGTGACGGGGCTCTTTCTGCACTTTTGCATGACATGTCTGCCAACCGTTACCACAAAGAGAATGTACCGAATTCAAGTAAGCATGAGTATAGCTACCTATCATACTCATCGTTCTCTCAGATTTGTCGTTACTCGAACCGAGTAAGCTATGAAGTGCTGACTCAACATTCTCCACGTTTATCAAGAGCACTGCCAGATCGTGAAGACAGCTTAGAAGAAGCCTACTGGGAGCGCTAATCTCGTTTCCTCAAAATAAGAAAAATAAAAACCGATCATGATGATCGGTTTTTTGTTATTTATTGACAGTTTAGAATCACCCTAGCTAAGATAATACAAATTAAGCATCTAATAATATTTTAGCTAAGGTTGAATATCCCTCTTCTTCTAAGCATTCAATTACTTCTGCAATATTAATAACGATATCGCTGTGTTTTAATTCGATAAACGCTTGCTGGAAGATCTCTTCATGATAGTCAATATAATCATCATAAGCATTAAAACAGACAAAAATTCGACTTAAAGAAATTGAGTCGGACACTTTTCGTCCATTGGCTTTAGAGACAAGTAACTTGAATAAACTTGGCTTGATAAAGTAACAAGTCAGACATAAATATAACGCTTGACCAAATGCTTCATCGTTTAATTCTTCAAGCTTAATATCTGTATCTTGCAACACACCTTCAAGGTAATCTACATAATCATCATCAATCTCAAGTGATTCACCAGCTTTACATAAGATGGTGAAGTACTCCGTCACCGACATCATCTCTTTGTTACGCAATAGCTTAAAGGGAGTATCTACATACTCATTTTCAAACTTATCTGTATTACAAATCAATATTGCAAGAAAGTAATCAGCGTACTCGAATAACATCCCTAGCTCGATGCACCTTAAACAAGCTTTAGCCATATCATCAGGAGATTGATGCCCCACCAATTCTGGCATACAGGTATCAAACTGCACCGATGAAAGATCATCCCCCATAAGCTCTGCATACTTTTTGATGTATTCAGTCGGTAACGCTGCCGTTACGTCTAGGTAGCTATCAAAAAGAACATCACCCAACTTTTTTACTATTTCATAATCACTATGATCCAAAGCACCAATGAGTTCATGCAGCTTTTCTTTTCCATCAGCCTCGCTCCAGTCCCCAAAGTAATACTGTTTCATCGGGATATCCTTAAATTAATAGTCTTCCAAAGCGCGCAAACCGCTATATCACTTACCTAGATAATGTTAAGGATTTACGTGCGATAAAGAACCTTGATTATGTGGTAGCCAAACTTTGTTTTAACAGGGCCAATTGGCTCTAGCACTTTACCTGTAAATACGGCTTTATCAAACGCAGGAACCATAGCCCCCTTTCGAAACTCGCCAAGATCTCCGCCACGTTTTCCTGATGGACAAGTAGAATGCTTTTTCGCCAACGTCTGGAATTTTGCGCCTTTTTTTAATTGTTGCAGAATGTCTTTTGCTTTTTCTTCATGTTTGACCAAAATATGAAGTGCGGCTGCGGTTCTTGCCATAAATCCTCTTACTGTACTGCTGTATTGTTCTGGCGCGATTATAAATGATCTAGTTCAAATTTGCAGTCATGTAAGAACAATAAGCAACCTCATCAATGTTATTAATAACAATACATTCACAATAAATATACCATTTTATAAAGTTACAAAAAGAGACTAATTTCTTTATACCCAAAGCATGATTTTACTTTTATAAACCTTATAAAAAGTTAAAATACTCGCCTGCCTCACCAACGCTATGGGTAAAACCATAAGGGAAAAATGCAAATGAAAAGCAAAGCCAACCAATCACAGGGCATGCTACTGTTTAATTTATCACTATCTCAGCGCTTCGCTATCGGGACGTTGAAAGTCAGGGAGATCGTTCCTTACCTTCCGCTAACAGATATCCCCTATTCGCACCCTAATGTCGTCGGTACGGCTACCATACGTGATATGACCATTCCTATTATAGATATGGCGTCAGCGATTGGTTTTCGCCCTATTTGTAAAGAAGAACTTCAAGACTGCTTTATTATTGTGACGGATTGCCTACGTACTATCGTGGGTTTTCTGGTACGCAAAATTGACCGTATTACTGAATGTAATTGGCATGAAATTGAGCCGCCGCCAAACACCGTTGGCCGCAATGCTTTTGTTACTGGTGTCACAAGAGTCGATGATCAGCTCATTCAAATGTTGGATGTCGAACTTCTACTTTCGAAGATTTACCCGCAACCAACAGATAAGCTGTTCCCTATTTTAACGGATGTAGAGCGGGAACGTCTTAAGCCCCTCAACATTCTGCTGGTGGACGATTCAACGGTTGCACGCCGCCAGTTAGCTGGTGCGCTGGATAGCATTAATATCCCGTATCAAATCAGTACAAATGGCGCTGACGCACTGAGCTTAATGAGAAATGCCGCTGGTACTAGCAATGCCATTGATATTGTAGTTAGTGATATTGAAATGCCAGGGCTAGATGGCTACGAGTTAGCCTTTGAAGTTCAAAATGATTCAAGCATTAACAGTGCATACGTTATTTTGCATACATCACTATCGAGTGAAATCAGTGTCGACCAAGCACATCAAGTTGGTGCTCATGAAGCATTAACAAAGTTTGAAGCAACAGAATTGGTGAATGCTATGCTCCGAGGTGCCAGTCATCACTTATTGAAAGCGGAACCAGCATAATTGTTATAAAATTTCATTCATACTATTGGCTTTTTTTAAGAAAAATCATGTAAATCCACGTAACTATTGATCTTAACTCTGTTCTGAACAAGTTTGTTGTGTTTTAATTCGGGAAGAAACTAGTTAATTTTATTACTAAATTGGATGTTAAGAACATGAACAATGTATTTGAGATTGTTAACCAAGCACGCCGCAAGAACAAACTGAAGCGTGAGCTACAAGATAACGAAAAGAAAATTCGTGATAACCAAAAACGTGTTGATCTGCTTGATAACCTAATTGACTACATCAAGTCAGAAATGTCTCACGATGAGATTGTCGCTATCATCAAAAACATGAAATCTGACTACGAAGATCGTGTTGATGATCACATCATCAAGAGCGCTGAGATTTCAAAATCTCGTCGCGACATCAGCCGTAAGATCCGCGAGCTAACTGCTGCTGATAAAGAAGAGCATGGTGTAACGAAAAAATAATACGTTTACGAATACCAAAAGAGGCCACTGAGCCTCTTTTTTTTGCTTAAAATTCGAGCTATTAACTTATAGTGAACCAAAATGCATAAAATATTGGTCATCCTACAATGAAATACTGGATATGTTCGGGTATGGTTAAATAAGACCTAAATACGAAGAAGGAAACTAGTATGGATTATCGACACCAGTGTCATGTTGGCGATCATGGTGATGCTCTCAAACATCCTGTTTTAGCGTTGCTCATTCAATTACTTTCCCAAAAGCATACTAAGCTCAACATTATAGATACGCATGCTGGCACTGGTTGCTATGATCTGAATACGGCCCCATCTTCTCATGCTGCCGAGTTTAGCGAAGGTGTCGGATACCTTTGGAAAAACAAAGACCAATTGCCTGCCTCTTTCCATTCATTCACCACCACTCTCTCTGCTTTTAACCCGAGTGATGAACTAAGGCTCTACCCTGGTTCCGCTGCCATTGGCTTTCAGCAAGGCCGCTCTGAAGACAGTTTTTACTTTGCTGATATTCAAAAGCAAGAAGCTGAATTGCTACAAACGAACATTGAACAAATCCGCTCCGATCTGCATATCAAAAGTGACCTAAACATTTTTACTGGCGACGGTTTAAAGAATTTAGTATCAGCAGTGTCAAACCACCACGATCACAATCTCATCGTCATTGACCCACCCTATGAGAAAGATGACGAATACAGTGACGTGATTGAAGCGCTTATTGCAGCTTGGGAGCACACAAAGAATGTTTCAGCTCTAATTTGGTACCCGCTCTATACCGAAGATAAAAGTACATTAATTTTGCAACGCTGTTCTGATGCTGTTAATAACAACCAATTACCAAAACCGATAAAAGCGGAACTGCGCTTACGTGATGCCAAAGAAGACGATCGTCTTATTGGTAGCGGATTATTACTGTTTAACCCACCAGCAGCCCTTAAAGCATCGGTCATTGAAATAGTGGACTACTTACACCAAAACTTAGCCACAGAGAATGAAGGTTATTGGCAAGTAAAATAAGGACAAGAAAGAAGCAAAAGTGAACCTCACCACTGCGAGGTTCACTATTACTGAATCAGTTATTTTACCCCTTCTGCTATGGCTTCTGCTGTAGCATCTTCCACAGCCAAAAACATGCTTTTAATTTCCCCCGTAGGCGTACGCATTGGGTTCATGGTCACGTTTTGGTACATATACTGAACCTGCTGAGTAATTGGTCTTACGTTACGACAATGAAATAAATAGGGGCGCTGACGCCAAATTAAGAAACTACGGCACCCTAATTCATACACAGGTTTCGTTTTTGCTCTAAACCACTGTTCCGGAATTTCAGGAAACACCTCAAATAAGGTTTTACCCATGGCATCATGTGGTTGAATACCGCTGTGATGAGTCATAAAACCGTTCCAGACATGAATCGTGAAATCCTTATCCAATACAATCAGACCAACATCGACATTTTGTACCATGTCAATCATCCAGTGAAACTGCTCAAATTCTGCTGGCATACTGGCCATACGGTTACTCCTCATCCATCAAGTATGAAAGTTTGTTATCCAATAACGGTAATGACTCATCAACAAACATAAATAAGAGATCACATTTAATATCAGTCTGATCAATACTATAACTGACTTCAAAAGACATAGTGCGAGAAAATGATCCCGATGTAGAGTCAATAATAGATTCAATCGGAATATGTTGGCCAAGCAGCACAGGGTGACTTTGGAAGAACCGAACCTCTGCTTGCTCCCCTAGCCCTTTTAAGAAAGAACCCACCAGAATGTTAGATACGTCCATCAGCAACTCTAACTCTTGATCAGAGTCGGCATCATCTGGGTAACGCATTAAAGACACCAAATCGCTCACACTCGAATCACTCAATAATACAAGTGCTTCACCAGCAATGCCTTCGCCACTGAATCCCTGACACACTCCCGACATTTGGCTGTTACTGGCTAGATGCTTCAATGTCATGTGAAGTTCACTTAGCTCGAATAAGTTCACATTAGGTAATGGAAGGTGCACAAATACATCAAAATGACGTGCGAGTGAGTCAGCAGCACGACCAATAGCCACGTTTGCAACTTCAAGGTAAATGTCTCGACGACGAAGTTTCGGGGTTACAATACGTTGAATTGTCGTAAAATCGTCATCGTCTGATTTATTCAAAGACAGCGATTTTAATGTTTCAAGTAATAACGTTTTGTCCACTGGCTTTTTCAAAAACGCTTTAGCACCAAGCCCAAGTACTCTTTCCTGTGCTTTTGGCTGAATATCACCAGAAACAACAATAACGTTAATATCAATACCCTGATCTCGAATGGCTTCAAGGGTGCCATAACCATCGAGCTCTGGCATGGTTAGATCAAGAAACATTAATTTAAAGTCTTGTTCATTTAACTTTTCTAAAGCATCTAAGCCATGAACAGCAAAAGTGACTTCTGCATTTAGTGAGGTAGGAATTGCCCTTGCCATCTGCTTTCTTGCTAAGGCGGAGTCATCACATATTAGTACTGGAATTGTCATTATCTCGCTCCAAAAGCGCTATACAGGAGCGCAGTTTCATGTCTATTGTTATTAATTTTAACACTTTAATACGGTGCTAAGTACGGTTATTTTAAAGGCAACAAGTTGAACATAAAAAAGTATAATATTTTCAGTTAAATATAATTGTAATCTACCTAATAAAAATTAGTGTAACTTTCTTAACTTCTGCAACAATTAAACACTCAACTGTATAAAAAACATTCGAATTGTTATGGTAGTGCAAAAATACAATAAAAAAAGAGGCATAGAACAACTCTATACCTCTACAAACAGAAACCTAATTGACTAACTCAACATCACTTTGTGGGCGGCAACAACAGGCGAGTATTGTTCCCTGCTCCCGTTCCCCTGGCAGTAAAGCTGGCACATCAGGCTGATCCACCTCACCGGATTCCACTTCCATTTTGCAAGCACCACAGAAACCTGAACGACAACTATAAGGTAAAGCAACCCCTGCATTTTCTGCCTGTTCTAATAGAGTTTGCTGGTTATTACCTTGGAATAAGTAACCATTAATGCTGATGGTGAGCTCTTTTTCCTCGGTTTTCTTACCACTTATTGGGCCGAAGGTTTCTTGATGATAATGCTGCTCAGAAACCCCATGAGAGAGTAAAAGCTGCTTACTGCTGTCCATAAAGGCCTCAGGGCCACACACAAATACCTGACGATCCGGCAAATCAGTAATATGGGTTAAATGGTCAGCACTCAAACGTCCAGTCAGCCCAGTCCACACTTCATTCTCACCCGTTAAGGCAATATGAACCGTCAAACCACTGTGCTTATCAGCCAATGTTTTTAGCTCAGCTAAAGCTGGGATATCCGCTTTCGTTCGGCACTGATGGTAAAACACCACATCTTTAATTTCATTATGATCAGCAAGATAACGAAGCATAGACAGCATAGGAGTAACACCACTACCACCAGATAAAAGCACTAACTTATCGGTTGTTTCTCCTAAATGAAAAGCGCCATCTGGAGTTTGAGCAACCATACTGTCACCAACATGGAAGTTATCGTGTAACCAATTAGATATACGGCCATCCTCGACTCTTTTCACCGAAATGGCATAACGCCCAGGACGACTTGGACTAGACGATAATGTATAACGGCGAGCCACATACTCCCCATTTATCTCAATTTGAATCGGTAAATGTTGCCCAGGCTGGTAACTTGGTAGTTCTATGCCTTTGGTTGGCTCAAGCCAAAATGTACTAAAATCTTTCGCTAAATCTTCACGTTCAACACACGTCAATACCAAAGGTTTATCACCACTATCAGGGTAAGAGGCTGCTGGCTGTGATTCTAACACTTCAATTTCATCGCCTTCTTTGATCACCCCTTCATTCAGAGCCACCAAGTTTTGGCCAAAGTACACTTTGCCTTTCTTATCAGCGCGAAACTTACTTAATGTCGTGAGTGGTTCTTGACGTTCATTAAGTTCACCCGTTGTTGCATCTACCGTTGTTAATACACATCGGCTACAACCTCCACGGGCTTCAAACTCTACCTCTCCGATTTTAATTCTTTTCCAACTGTCTTCTTCAAATGCATCACACTCTTCAACCACCAAATTCGTACGGAATTGATCCATATGATGAATCGACGTTGAACGCTGATTCAATTCTATTAATGACGCTTTCGAAATCACAAGTAGAGGGAAACCATCAGCAAAACTCACAGGCTGTTCAGCTTTTGCAGAAAAACGAGGCGAAGAATCCCCCAAATACAACAAAACCGCAGGCTGACCAAGTATATGACTCAACCAAGCGTCCGCTTTTGCGACAGTGCGCCCAGCTTTAAATTCATCAGACCACACATGAGAGCTGAACGGTTCCATTGAAAATGCCGAGTATTTTAGGCGAAGTGTCGACATGTCTGGGTAACTGAGACTGATGCCATCAGGTTGCAGACTCGTTACCACTTTTACAAGTTGAGGAAACTTTCGTGCGGTTACCATGGTGCCGTCTTTAAGGGCAATCATAAAACGGCGATCAAAACTCAGCCCTTCAGATTCAACCCAAGCCGAAGATAAATGAATACCTTTAGTGGATTTGATAGGGAAAATATTGATCTGACTTAATCGTACATTGCTCACAGTGCTTCCTTAGCGATCTCATTGTTATAAGATCATAATAATGTTCACTCCATTGAAATGAAACGATAAAGCCGATTATTTCTCAAGTATCATGAATCTTACGTTCTTTTTAAACACTCAGGGCTAAAAAACACATAAAGCCTCTACTTACTTGAAATCTTTACTTGTTTTTAGAGCCAGCGTACTGTCATCCATGTACAAAAAAGGTAAAATGGCATAACGCAATCAAGCATTCATCTTCTGTTCATTTAAGCTCAGGTAAAGTGAAAGAATGAAATCATATATCCATATACTAATCAGCTTCATTTTCTTTGCTTCAAGCTCAGCATGGGCAAATACGCCCAAGCTAGATGTAGAAGAAGATCATGACGATGTCCTAGAAGCGGTTGAAAAAGGTTTAATTCAGCCCTATTCCTCGTTGCTTATTCTTGTTGGGGATCAGCTTAACGGTCGGGTGATCCGTGTTGAACTAGAAGAAGATGATGATGAATGGATTTATGAGTTAAAATTACTCGATACCGCCAATAACATTGTTAAAGTCGAATACGATGCTAAAACCTTGCGCATCATACAAATCAAAGGCCGCAACCTCGAGAATGTAATAAAAAAATGAAAATACTTGTTGTCGAAGACGAATTACAGTTAGGCGAACAAATTGTTCAAACTTTAGAAAAGAATGGCTGGGTACCAGAACTTTCTACGGATGGCATCGATGCACTTTATCGTGCAACGTCTGAAGACTGGGACGCCATTGTGCTTGATCTCGGCCTTCCTAAAATTGATGGCCTTACCGTATTAAAAAGCTTACGAGATGAAGGCATTAACACACCCGTTATTATTTTAAGTGCCCGTTCAGAGCTGACTCAGCGCGTTGAAGGCTTAAATGCTGGTGCCGATGATTATCTCACAAAACCTTTTGATACCGTTGAACTGGTTGCCCGCCTACGAGCACAGCTCCGCCGAGCATCAGGTAATGCTTCCCCAATCATGCAAATGGGTCAACTCAGCTTAGATACACGAAGCTCTAAAGTATTATGGCAAGGGCAAGCGGTGGATCTTACTGCGCTAGAGTACAAAGTGGTTGCCTATTTCATGCATAACCCAGATAAAGTCATCTCACGAACTGAACTGGTTGAACATATTTATAAACAAGACTTTGATCGTGATTCAAACACCATTGAAGTCTTCATTGGCCGTATTCGTAAAAAAATTGCCACCAATGTTATCAAAACCGTTAGAGGTCTAGGGTATCGCCTAAATGCTTAAAAGCCTTAAACACTTTATCGCCTGCATGAGCCTACGTGGACGGCTCATGGTGGCGGCGAGTTTATGGTTAACCACCATTGTTGCCATCGCCGCCTTAACTGTTCCCAACCTTATTGATCATTACCTTTCTTCAGAACAATCCAAACAACTTACGGTGTATTTAGATGAACTTACCTCTTTGGTGGATCAAAAAGGCACTGGTGAAGTCTTTGTTGATGGTTCTTTGGCAGAACCACGCTTTAACCAACCCTACAGCGGTTTTTATTGGTCTGTTACCACCAAAGACAACACCTTACGCTCGCGCTCACTCTGGGATAAACGGCTGGATCTCTCCGATGATGATATTGAGGGGCCAAGAGAAGAACCTTTATTAATAGTCACAAGGGAAATTTATCTTCCTGAAGACGACTCTGCGGCCACATTGGTCATTGCCATTGATAAAAGGCCATTACTAAAAACCTTAGTCACATTAACGGGTGGCTTTATGGTGCTACTTATCCTAATGGCTTTAGGCATATTGGGGCTTATCTGGCTGCAAATTTACTGGTCATTTAGGCCGCTAAAACAAATGCAAAACGATCTTAAATCCATTCATGAAGGCCAGTGTGAATCGTTAAAGGGCGACTACCCAAAAGAGCTTTCGTCTGTTATCAGTGATTTAAACGCCCTCTTTTTCCACTACCAAGAACTGCTTAGCCGAGCGCGAAATCACGCAGGTAACCTATCTCATGCATTAAAAACACCACTGGCAATCTTAAATAATGAAGCAGTTTTGCTCAATGACGATGCCCAGAAAAAAATGGGGCCTGCCATCAAGCAGTTGCAACAACACATTGATTATCACTTAGGTCGCGCCAGAATGGCTGGATCATCTAATATCTTCGCGGCAAGAGTGACACCGTCACAAAGGGTCGATGCCATATCAACGGCAATGGATAAGGTCTATGCTGAAAACGGCATTGTTCTGGTTAATGAGCTCGACTCCGATTTAGAGCTGGCCATTGAAAGCCAAGATCTTGACGAGATTGTCGGCAACATTATTGAAAACGGCTATAAATGGGCACAAAGCCTAATTCGAGTTTATACCGAGCCGACAACTGACCCCGCTTCTTTTATTACATTAGTCATCGAAGACGACGGTCATGGCATTGCTGATGAAAAGCTAGAAAGTGTTTTAGAACGCGGAAAGCGGTTGGATGAAAGCACACCTGGCAGTGGTTTAGGCTTAAACATTGCCCATGAACTGGCACACAGTTATCGAGGTGGGTTACAACTTAGTACTGGGAAGCTTGGTGGCCTAAAAGCCTCAATAACTCTTCCTATACCAAGAATAAAGTAACCTCTAATCAAAATAAATTAAGCTATTCAGGTTAGAGTAATAAAAAGGGAGAGCCAGTAAACTCACTGACTCTCCCTTTCCGTTTAAATCGATTAAACCGTTGGCCAAAACGTCATATTTACTACGCGGATCACCACGCCGAATAAGAAAAAAGAGACTCCAAGCTTATACCAGCGGAATTCATCCACTTTCATTGGAATGCGTTTAAAAAACATGGTTAACGTGCCTTTCCAGTCATTCGTGCGCTTTCCATAACGAATAACGGCCCTGAGTATCATAAAAATACCCGCAAAAATCAGAATTGTTTCTAAGAGATTCATTGTGGCTGCCATCATGCTGCACACTCCCTGTACGATTGGCGATGAAAGAAGAAATACTGGATTTATTATTAGTAATCAGTCGATTGAAATTCAACATATATTTAACACTTGAGGCTTACCAAGCTCACAAGTTAAAGAAATTTGTTTAAAACTCATACTGGATTCTCCGTAGCCGTATGAAAAATAAAGTTAATCCATTTTTCATTGCTATTAAGAAAGATCCCGATCACAATTTATTGTATTATCGCCCCCTATTTTTAGTTAAACGAATAACGAGACGTTATGGAATTGCTTGAAGCGAATTTAAAAAAAATTGAGAAACGAAATTACCGAAGCTATACCACCATCAAAGGCAAGTATGATTTTGAAGATTTCCAACTTTTTATTGATACCGTTCAAGCCGATCCGTACGCGCCACCTTCTCGTGTTCGAGCTAAACGTGCTTGGTCACTCACAGATCTCGCTTGGTTAAAAGAAACCTCTACCGATTACCAACGCGCTGCTCGTGATTTTATTGCGCGCTACTTTAATCAATTAGCCGAACGTGAGAACCACGTATCCATTGGTTTAACAGGCCAAACCATTCTTGATCATACCTCTGTGGTATTTGATGAAGAAGGAATCGAACTTCGTTTCCGTGTTGAGCTTCCTGCTGATGGCCGTACTATTTTGGCCAAAAAAGCCATCAATATTCTTACTTTCTATTTACCAAAGTTCATTCGTCGCGCCACCATTGAGCGTGAAATCCCAATTGAAGAGCTTAAGCGCCATTGTGAAGTCGCTGAAGATCAAGTCGCTCTTCGCAGACAATTAGCTGAACATAACTTGGTTGCGTTTGTGGCTGATGGCAGTGTATTACCGCGTATCGCAGGTAACTGTGATCTACCAATGCAAGATGCGGTCACTTTTACTAGCCCAGACTCTTTAGCCATTGAATTAAACACACCGAACCGTGGCACAATCCGTGGCATGGGGATACCAAAAGGCATAACCTTAATTGTGGGGGGTGGCTTCCATGGTAAATCTACCCTGTTAACAGCCATTGAGCGCTCTATTTACGATCATATTCCAGGTGATGGCCGCGAGTACATTGTTACTGAACACAGCGCGACAAAAATCCGTGCTGAAGATGGACGCTGTGTACATAATCTTGATCTTTCAAACTACATTAATCACTTGCCAATGGGTCGTAATACTGAGTGTTTCTCAACACAAGATGCGTCTGGCTCTACTTCGCAGGCAGCTTGGCTACAAGAATCCATTGAAGCTGGCGTAAAAACACTGCTTATTGATGAAGATACCTCGGCAACAAACTTCATGATCCGTGATGAGCGTATGCAGGCACTGGTCACAAAAGGGGACGAACCAATCACACCGCTTGTCGACCGCATTGGCCAACTACGTGATGAGCTAGATATTTCTACTCTTATCGTTATGGGTGGCTCCGGTGATTACCTAGATGTTGCCGACACTGTCATTCAAATGCATGATTACCAAGCGGTTGATGTAACAGAAAAAGCAAAACAAGTAGTTGCCCAGCACCCTACTAGTCGTAAAAATGAAGGTTCAGAAGCACTTAAAAGCGTCAAGCCTCGCCAAATCAACCGCACGGCCCTTCAAAAGCAATTAGAAGAGGGTAAATTCCGCATTCAAGCTAAAGACACGGGTTCATTACGCTTTGGTCGTGAATTTGTTGATATCAGTGCGTTAGCGCAAATTGAATCCGACAGCCAAGTTCACGCAATCGGCTGGTTGTGGTTCCAGTTTGCTCAAATGCATGGCTGGGAAAAACAACCAACTAAAGCCTTTAACGCGATGTTAAATAATGGCTGGTACACAATGATGCCAACTCACGGAGATCTTGCAAAACCAAGAACCGTTGATGTGCTAGCAGCAATGAACCGTATGAGAAAAGCTGAGTATAAATAGGGGTATTACTTCGCTTTACGCTGCAATAGCAAAAAGTGCATATTTACCACAGTTTATTCACCTTATAAATAAATGCAGCTTCGGCTGCATTTTTCATTCTTAAGCTAACCAGATCACACTATTTATATAATCCCACCTAATTTCAGCAAATTTAGTGTTAACATAAAAATTACAAAAGGCCATTTAAGTAAACAATTTTAGCCTTTTAAACTAAATGGTAATCCTTTTTTAATCATTACGTTTATCTAATAGTGAATAAATAGTTTTTTTTAATGAATAGTATTCCACTGGCATTAAAAAACGTGTACTCTCACTCTCAATGAAAAAATACGGATGTTTAGTGAATATTTATACCAAAGGATTACGGTATAACCATTGACTAGTAGTAACTCGAGAATAATATGCAAAACCAAACAACTAGCTCTGTCCCAACGAAAAAAAGCAGCTTTTTAATGTTTCTGATCCCGTCGCTGATCGGCCTATTTTTATTCATGGCTCCAATCACGTATAACGGCGACATTACAATCCCTGTTGCAGTACTTGCTAAATCAATTCAAAGCGTTTTTGACGGCTATCTAGTCGCGATGGTAACAACCATTATCGGATTTATGGCTGTTGCATCATTACTCACCAAAGTATTAAAACCGTCCTTCATTACTAGCAACGGCTTTTTAAACAGCTTATTCAATCCAACAATACCATGGCTTATCGTTCGCCTTGTTGGTGGTATCTGTGTACTATTCACTTTCTTCCAAATTGGCCCTAAAGCAGTCTGGGAACCCAACACAGGTGGACTGGTTCTTAACGACCTTCTTCCGGTTCTGTTTTCCGTATTCATTTTTGCAGGCTTGCTTCTACCTTTACTACTAAACTTTGGCCTACTTGAACTGTTTGGTACGCTTCTAAGTAAAATCATGCGCCCAGTATTTAACCTGCCAGGTCGCTCTGCGATTGACTGTATGACTTCTTGGCTAGGTGACGGTAGTGTTGGCATTTTGCTTACCAGTAAGCAGTATGAAAACCGTTTTTATACTCAACGTGAAGCCGCTGTTGTTGGTACTACCTTCTCAGCAGTATCCATCACATTCAGCTTAGTGGTTATTGCCCAAGTAGAACTAGAGCACATGTTCTTGCCTTTCTACCTAACTGTCTGTTTGGCAGGTATTGTCGCGGCGGTTATCATTCCTCGTTTACCACCTCTTTCTTGGAAAAAAGACCAATTTATTGATGGTACAGAGCGTAATGCAGACTCTGAAGCGATCCCGCAAGGCTACAACACATTCACATGGGGCCTTGAACTTGCAGTTAAAAAAGCAGGTGAAGTTAAATCCATTAAATCTGTTTTTGTTGATGGCGTTAAAAATGCGGTAGATATGGTATTTGGTGTACTGCCTGTGGTAATGGGTTTAGGTACTCTAGCTCTTGTTGCCGCTGAATACACACCTGTATTTTCTATCTTAGGCCAACCATTCATTCCATTCCTTGAACTATTAGGTGTGCCAGAAGCTGTTGAAGCTTCTCAAACCATCGTAGTTGGTTTTGCAGATATGTTCTTACCAGCTATCCTAGCAGCATCTATTGAAAGTGACATGACACGTTTCATCATTGCTGCAATGTCGGTTACACAGCTAATTTACATGTCTGAAGTGGGTGCCCTACTGCTTGGCAGTAAAATCCCTGTCAACATCTTCGAGCTGTTCGTGATCTTCATTTTACGTACTCTGATCACATTACCTGTTATTGCGGGTGTTGCTCACTTAATCTTCTAAGTGATTTAGCAACCACCACACAGAAAAGCGCTGGGTATTTACTCAGCGCTTTTTTATTACTCGTACAAAAAACGCGGCTGATTTTTACATCAGCCGCGTTATCAATTGTCCTAAATAAAAGCTAACTTACTCTTCTGCTGGTTTTGGCTTTTTCTTTGGCATGAAAACATCATCACCCACAGCCACTGTTTTATAGAAGGTGTTATCACGCTTCTTCGGCTTTTTGCTTTTCGGTGCAGCCTGCTTTTTCGCAGTCGGCTTGTGGCTAGGCTTCTTCTTAAACGTTTTCTTCGGTTTAGGTTTTAGACCTTTAAACTTACCTTTTAAGCCTTCAAGAACAGAGAACTCAATATCTTGCTGTAAGAATGCCTCTACACGCTTAAAGCTAACCCAGTCTTTTGGCCCCACTAAAGAAATCGCTGTACCTTTGTTGCCAGCACGACCTGTACGACCAATACGGTGAACATACTCTTCAGTATGCTTTGGCATATCAAAGTTAATAACGTGAGTCACACTCGTTAAGTCTAAACCGCGTGATGCAACGTCTGTGGTTACCAAGATTTTGTGAACCACACGTTCGAACTGACTCATGATGTTGTTACGAGCGGTTTGGTTCATGTCACCACTTAATGCAACGGCTTTTAACTTACGTTCGTTCAGTTCTTTGGTCAAACGATCGGTATCTGCACGAGTTGCAGTAAAGATAATCAGCTGACGATACTCTGCTTCTTCAATAATACGCTCAAGAATCGCTTCTTTATGATCTAGGTGATCACATAGGTAAAAACGCTGAGTGATATCTTTATGCTCATCATTCGCCAAACCAATTGCGATACGCTTTGGTGCCGTTTGCATTTCAGCTGCAATGTCGTTCACTTCCGCATGATCAAGCGTCGCTGAGAACATCAAAGTTTGACGACGACGGTGGCTTGCCGCTTCGTTAATTTGACGAAGCTGATCTTCAAAACCAAGATCCAACATACGGTCGGCTTCATCTAAGATCAACATTTCAAGGCTATCTAAGCATAGAGAGCGGTGATTAAGGTGATCCGCCAAACGGCCAGGAGTCGCCACGATAAAACGAGGATATTTTCTTAGCGCTTTAACTTGATCGTTAAAGTTTTCACCACCCAAAATCAGTGCAGACTCATATGTTAAGCCAGTTAACATGGTTTTTAATTCACCATATACTTGCTTTGCCAGCTCACGAGTAGGAGCCAGAATAACCGCCCTAGGATCACGGCGTGAATACGCTTTGTTTTTCAACGAGCGATGCAGCATAGGTAAAACAAACGCCAAAGTTTTTCCTGAACCCGTTTTAGATGATGCAAGCAAATCTTTACCAGCAATAGCCACAGGAATGGCTGTTTGCTGAATCTCTGTTGCTTTTTTAAAATCAAAGTGAGTTAAGGTTTTAAGAAGGCGATTATCTAGCCCTAGGTCTTTAAAATGCAAAGGTTACTCCAAAAACAGCGTGTCTTCGTAATGACAGAAGACAAAAAAACAAATTCAGTCGCGCAGTCTACCATAATTCATTAACCGCCTCTAAGGCTTTAAAACAAAGAACTTAAAAATGATTGACCTTAGCACGTCACAGGCATTAACGTTCCAATATCCACCACCGACTGATCTCTGCCATTGTCTTTCGCTTGGTATAGACATTCGTCGGCCATTCTGATCGCTTCATCAATTTCAGTATTAGGGGCAGCAAAACAGCCACCAGCACTCACTGTTACTTTTGGCTGTTGACCATTAATGTCCAATTCAATGGTTCGTATAGAGAAAACCAAACGAGAGCTCAACTCTTCAACTTCATCCCACGACTGTGGATCAAAATACACAACAAACTCCTCCCCGCCAAACCGACCAATAAAGCCCGAGCTCGGTAACTCAGAAATAATGATTTGTACCACTTTAAAAAGCACTTCATCGCCTGTTTGATGACCATAACGATCATTAAAAGACTTAAAATGATCGACGTCTATCATAACTACGCCATATGGTTTATTGCGATGCAATTCGGCTTGTGCAACCCGTTCAAAAAAACCTCTTCTAGTTAGTGCTTTTGTTAATTCATCGGTCATACTCAGCTTTTCTAAACTGCGATTCGTTTGTCTTAAGCTTTCGGTTTTCTTGCGCAGATTTCGATTAACAGACAAAGCGTACTTCTGGGTCGCGGCATTCACCTTATGCAAAGCCAATAGAAGAGAGAGGAAAAATATGGTGCCAAACACCAGCGACAAAGCAAGCACTTGTTTTAGAGGCATAAAAAGAGTGTCTGATGGTACATCTGCCACTATTAAATAAGCAGTATCCACATCATTAGACACAGTTGGAATAACAACACGTACTGTATCATCACTTAGATCATAATATTGTAGCTTCCCGACCTTCACGGCGGTGCGAAACAACTCTGTAATCCCCTCTTTTGCAGGGTATAGCTCATTATGGTTAACCCCCAATAAGCTCCCTGCGCCATAAATAAAATGATCATTATTAGGAATGACAGTAAATAAATTTTTTAGCTCCGCAAGCAGTAAATATCTAGCGGTATTACGCTGAATTTGAGTTAACTCTTTGTGATCGGTTTTCTCAAGAAGTACATTTTTATGGAACTCATCAGGCATAAACATCACAACCGAATTCGCTAACTGCTCAAAGTCCTGCTCAAGATCGTGTGATAAATGCTTATAAGCCCATATTGCCATCACAGCAAAAATCGTAACTGACGCAACAGCGGGTATAGTCACAATCAAAAAATAGCTTCGTATTACTTGGTGTAACTCTGGCTCTACTGAAGTGTAACGTCTGTTCATATTGTACTTCTTGTTACCGTAATTATGTAAAGTATGTTCATAGCAGTACGATGTTTTTGACACCTTACGGGGTGAAACATATTTTGCAAGTATAAGACGTAACTCAACATATCCCCTCCATAAAAAACAAAAACAAGGCAGATAAGTATAGATTTAAATGCACAATAATTATAATTAATTACAATAATATAGATACTTAATCTACTAAAGCATTCCATAACCTCACAATTGCTCGATCATTTTTTGATCTTGAAAAAGATCACACTTCTTAATTTTTTACTTTAATTTCGCAGTTACAAGCACTTAAGGCACCAGAAAAAGATATAACACGCTTTCTTAGCTCGACTCCCCCTATCAGGTTGTTTATTAGCAAAGTATCTCGCCACCAAATGTTTGAACATACATAAAAAGACCCCATTTACTTAAATATAAATGGGGTAAAGCTACTCTTAGGAACCTAAAAGCTCGGTTTAGTAGTTAATGGTTTAAGAGCTCCAATCGGGAACTCAAAGGCAGAATTTAAGCTTTAATGGATTGCATTTTATGAATCGTTAGTTTTTTCTTACTTAGTCCTTCTCTTGTCTCTTGTTCTGATTTGTTCTGTGCTTTAAAGGAGGCTTCTGTGATTTCTTGTAAATAGCTTCTAAAAGCAGTGATGGTTGCGTCCGACATTTCACCCACATTTGGATCATAAAAATGGACTCTTCCTTTACTGCTATAAGCTGCGATAGCATGAGCTCCACTCGAAATATAATAATAAAAACCACTTTTTATACAGCCTGATAAATTACTGTATGGATAAGCAACCTTTACCTCTGACACTTCTTTACTATAACCACTCAAAGCTCTATCTAAATTGTTTTGACTCTCATGAGACTTCTGAACTTTTTGGGACATCGGCTGAATGTCTGTTTCTTCATTATTAGGCCCGCTAATATTAAATCCCCATACTTTAAGCTGATGCTCATATAATTCTTCAACGTAGTTTCGACCATCAATATTGGCTTTAATCCACTCAATAGATAACCCTGCACACACCCCCGACCAAAAACCTTTATCATATCCAGCGGTACCCAAAGCCCCCCACAAAAAAGAGAACTGAGAGATATACCTGACTTTTGCACCACTGCATTTTCTCTCTGCACTAGCAAATGCAATTTTATATAAGCAAGCCGCCTCAGAAAACAGCTTACGATTATTAGGTGTATCTGGCATACCCATGAATAATTCCCTCTATATACAATTAGTTAAGCAGCAATAAAACGAGCTAATTTTTCATTTTATAATAAGTACTTATAACCAGTGAAAGTAATTGGCTTGTATTAAAATAATAAATACAACACAAAACTTAATGGTGCTTTTAATTCACACCAATGAACTTAATTTAGTATCACTGTGTTATGAAAATATTAAAATATATTTTTATAATTGGTGTTTTTTACAATCTCTTTTTTATTATTAATTTTACAACTATCTCTTATATCAATAACGCATCAGACCGAGAAACATAATTAAATATTACAAATAATTTCAATTTATTTGATTTTATCTAAAAGACAAAAGTTTGCTCATCCCTTTATGCAACCAATTGCTATTATTCCTACTTATTTTCAACTGAAACATAAAATATGTTGGCGTATTACTTTTACCGTATTCTTCTTTTCTATTGCTCTGATACAATGCAAGTAGAATTCTAAAAAGATAAAAATGATGAGCAATATTTACACTGGAACACTTAAAAAAATGACGGCATCTCTTTCAGGTGAAGTTCAATACAACTTACCTGTCGGAGAACATTCCATTCCTCTGAACCCACTAATAGGTAAAGAGATAACATTAACTCACACTGGCAATATCTTTTGCTGCTCATGTGGAAAGAAAACCAAAAAAAGCTACTCCCAAGGTCACTGTTTTGTATGTATGAAAAAGCTGGCGAGTTGCGATATGTGCATAATGAAACCTGAAACATGCCATTACGCTGAAGGAACTTGCCGTGAGCCACAGTGGGGAGAACAAAACTGCATGGTGGATCACTACATTTACCTTTCAAATACCTCCAGCATTAAAGTGGGGATCACTCGTCACACCCAAGTTCCAACCCGCTGGATAGATCAAGGGGCCACCCAAGGTTTACCGATCTTCAAAGTAACCAACCGCTACCTATCTGGCTTAATTGAAGTTGAACTGGCGAAACTGATCTCCGACAAAACCAATTGGCGTACTTTGCTAAAACAAAACTCTGCACCACAGGACCTTAATACCCATGCCGCAGAGCTGATTCCTCAGATTGAATCACATCTTGATGAACTCGAACTACGGTTTGGGGAAGGCTCTATCGAACGCTTAAACGCTGAAATTGTGGAGATTAACTACCCAGTAACTGAATTTCCTACCAAAATTGTTTCTCACAATTTTGATAAAGAACCTGTCGTCAATGGCACCTTGAAAGGCATTAAAGGTCAGTATTTAATTTTTGATACTGGTGTGATTAACATCCGTAAATTCTCCTCTTACGAAGTCACCGTAACCCATTAATAAAAAGTAGAATATACTGCTTTCGAGTGCGTCAATATTAAACCGATAGCAGTATATCCAGCTTCATATTTGAATTTTTTGTTACATTTCATTTATCCAACTTAGATCAAACTTCCTTCTATTTCGCCTTTCATAGAGCCAAAACTCTAAGCTATGGTTGCTTCTTAACCATTACACAAATATATCAATCAATTACAACGAACAAGAGAACTAACTATGAAAAAATCCACAAAGTTAGCCATTGCTCTCCCGCTTTTATCTCTTTGCTCTTTTTCCACAAGTGCTGCCCTGAATGGGTACCCCGTTGTTTTAGTTCATGGCTTTCAGGCTGGTGATCTTTCAAGTAAACCTAATACGGATAAAGTTACCAGTAACGGCCAAGCTTATTGGCAAGCGTACTGGGATTCATTCGCTGATGAGCGCTTAGACTGGCCTTCACACGAACGCATATCCGGTAAAATTGCGACCGATTACATCTGGCCAAAAATCAAAAAACTCTCTCAAGATGGAACCTGTCAGTCTGGATGTATTTTTGTGACTCACTCTACTGGTGACCTCGTCACTCGTTACCTTATCGACAATCAAGCTAACTGGTTAACTAACGCCGGATTAGAGCCATTAAATATCGTCGCAACATTCGATTTTGCAGGCGCTGGTGGCGGCTCTGAGCTAGCTGACTTGGCTCATAACGTGACTGAAGGTAGCGGTGCGGTAGATGCATCACTTCGCTGGGCACTTTCTTTATGGCTTGGGGAAACACCAACACAAGGTAACATTGGTGTATTAAATGATTTACGAGTAAACACTGCCCGGCAGCTTGCACCCTTCCCAAGTTCACAAGTACCAAGATTGCGTTTTGTAGGTGATGGCTCTGATTTCTTTGGCGCGACAGGAGGTTTCTTGCCGGGTCATGATGATGGTGTGGTTTCTAGTCACTCAGCTTGTGGTGCAACTGAAGCTGGTAGCTTTGGTAGCTGTTCAACCACAACGGCTTTTGATGGCAAGCAAGAATTGCAATCCAATGCCGTCAGCGCTTTCATGCCTTACCATTACCCACTATTAATGGGCGAAGACTATAGCCATAACGGAACTATTGCGCCAAAACAACAAGGCAAACTCACTGTGGCCTCTTCGTCTGCACAATTTAGTGATGGTAAAACCTTATCTTTTGACACTAAAGATGTGGAATCAGGTTGGTTCTCTCGCTCTACTTATCGTTATGTGATCGATTCCGAGAATACAGCCATGTCTCAAACGGTCGTTAACGCATTAAATTAACCACCATAAAGTGACCATGCTCTGTAGCATGGTCATTTTACCATTTGCGGTTCAAAGATTATTTAGCACAGCACTTTTTATATTTCTTACCACTACCACAAAGGCAAGGATCATTACGGTTTGGTGTTTTTTCAAATGTTGTTGTTTTTGGCTTATTTAGCATTGTTTCCAACGCAACAATGTTCTCTTGGGCTTCAGAATTTAGCTCAATGTCAGCAACCAAAGCGTGCTCTTCTAAAATGGCTTCAATTTCCACTTTTCTTTCTGGTGAGTTCACCACTAAAACTAAAGGAGAATCCACAGTTCCTAACTTCGCTGCACGCTTAGTGTTATAACCGAAACCTTTCGTTTGCTCTCGGGTTTCAATGCGGCCTTTATAGAAGAATTTAGACATTACAGCGGTTTCCTATGTACTTAAATTAGTTTGAGCCGAGCTTATACTATAAAAGGCTGCGTTAATAAATCGATATTCTACTACTCCACCATTGATTAACTTCATTAACCTTATCGAGGCTTCATGAAAAAACGACTGCTTGCTCTCTTCTTCACTTTTATCGCTGCTGTTATCGCCGTTTATTTTCTGTTCTCACCGCCAATAGAAGAACATCAACCAAAAGTGGC
Source organism: Vibrio sp. Of7-15 (assembly GCF_022347565.1). Taxonomy (GTDB): domain Bacteria; phylum Pseudomonadota; class Gammaproteobacteria; order Enterobacterales; family Vibrionaceae; genus NORP241. The sequence goes on along the minus strand of NZ_JAKRGH010000001.1, from coordinate 429,147 downwards.
AACCCCACAACAGACTCGCTCAGTAAACCCAATAGCAGACACAGATCCAGTGACACCACATAAAAAACCAAAAAGTGAGCCTCACACCACACAAAATCACATTGAATCACTTCAGCTAGGAACACAAAGTAAAGTGATTGCTGATGCCTATGCGAAAGAAATTACTTTCCCTCCCTATTCAAAACCACTGTCTATTCAAGACAAGGGGCTGCTAAAACCTAACCACTTTGTTCCTGTCTCTTTTCCATTAAAGAATGGAGATTCGTTATCTCTAGCTCTGTCTAAGTTTCGATTTATTTTCCCAGAACCAATTCAATTTACTCTACACAGTTCAAATGACGATCATCACTCAGCCACCGTCGAACTAGTAAACTCAATCAAAAACGAAATCTTACTCACTCAACCCCTCTCCCTCACTCAAGGAAGTGGGCAAACGACAATAGCGGGTGATCAAGCATGGCCGACAGAGTTAATCTTAAAAGTCAGTATTAATGAACTAAGCAGTAAACAACCAATTACTGCCCTCTTTCAATATGTCAGCCCCGTAGCGGAAATTGTTTCGGTAGATGAACGATACCCAGATGAAGCAGACATTGTGATACCTGTTAGTCTCGACGTTACTAAAGCTGGTTTATACCGCCTTAGAGCCAATTTATACTCCCAAAAAAATCAGCCTATTGCGATTTTAACAGGGCAAGAAAAACTCGACCAAGGCATACAAACTCTCCCTTTAAAGGTGCATAAAAGTGTTTTAAATAATCATGAAGGCCCTTATGAGCTCACTACCTTTCAACTCGAAAAAAGGTCAGCCAGCCCTGGAGAGTTAACTGAATATGGAACGAGCCAGCAAGACAGCTACGTAATCGAAAGCATTGCTCTCTCTTTATTAAGTGACGAGCCTTATCAACCTTCTGAAAACGAGCTAAAACGACTTCAATTTTTAGAAAAAATGGCAGAAAGTCCATAAAGTGAGAACCAGTGTACGCATTTTTATAATTTTTCAGACTATATTTATGAGGAATAAAACTAATACTCTAGAAAGGAGTGATCTATGAAAAACCAGTGGTTAGTAGTGTTAGGTCTTGGTGCAGGTATCGCTTTATCGGGTTGCTCAAGCCCTGCAAGCACGCAGTCTCAAGATCAACTACTAGTGAATAAAATTGATGAACTGAGCAGCCAAGTTCAGTCGCTTACAAATCAAGTCAATGATATGAAATCTGAGCATAGCCAGATGTCATCCGATGTGAGCAGCACTAAGATGATGGTTAAAGAATCTTACGATGAAGCCACCCGAGCGAATAAACGAATAGATAGAATCGCAACATCGTATACCAAATAATGATTTGCGCACCCTGCGGTTAGTCGTACGCAGGGTGCGCAATTTCAATGGGAACCCCAGCTTGAACACGAATGGCCGCCTGGGCTCTTGCATCTGGTAATTCATATTCACTTAACCACCAACTCAATTCTATTGGCATCTCTAATTCGGTTTTCACACCTTTATGTCTTGTTAGCGGTTCATGAGCTTCAATATAAACACTTCTGTCTGGCTCTAAGGTTAATTTCAGTGGCGTATTAATAATCCTGACAGATTCGCCTTTTCGTACTTCATTAAACAACCACTTAATGTCTTTAGGCTCCATACGAATGCAGCCCGAGCTTACTCGTAGACCAATCCCAAAGTCTTTATTAGTTCCGTGGATTAAATACTGCCCTTGCCCATAAGACAACCGCAAAGCAAAATCTCCTAGCGGGTTATCAGGGCCCGCAGGTACAATCGCAGGAAGCTCAACACCTTTATCATTCAAATATTCTTCACGAATGGATTTAGGTGGCGTCCACGTTGGATTCGGAATTTTTTGGCTGATTCGAGAGTGCATTTCTGGTGTATCACGACCAACTCTGCCGATGCCAACAGGAAAAACATGAACGGTTTGAGTGTTCGGAGGAAAATAATACAAACGTAACTCAGAAAGATTAATCACGATACCTGTTCGAGGCACATCTGGCAGAATAAATTGAGTAGGGATGGTTAAAAAGGCTCCTTCTTCAGGCAAGAAAGGATCCACACCTTTATTTGCCGCCATCAATGCGAGAAAGCCAATATCGTACTCTTTAGCAATCAGAGCAAAAGTTTCGCCCTGTTTTACTTGGTGGGTTTGTAGTTTTCCCACTAACAAGCTGCCATCGACTGGTAGTGAAAACTCGGCACTCACAGTAAATTGGCTTACGCATAATGCTCCTAATCCAAAAATAAACTGCTTAAATTGCACGTCACTACCCTCCTTACTCATTCGTCTAACGAGTATGGCAAACTCAGATAAGAAGTTCACAATCCGGATCACAACTGCTACAAAAAAGGGACGACCAAAGTCATCCCTTTCCTTAAGCATTCACACACTTATCGCATGTTTAAGAATGCAAAACCCGTTTCAAATGCATCTTGTTGGTAGTGCTTTAAACCTACATCTTTCACACGAACTTGAGGCGGTGTACGCTTCAAACTTTCTTTTAAGTCTGCTGCGTTCATTGTGTGCACTTCCACACGATCAATTAATTGAATCGCACTTTCTAATTTAAAGCCAACTGCACCACCTGCAAACTTGCCTTTCATCAGACGCTCTTTGATCACGACTTTTTCGACACCGTAATCTTCCATTAATTTCGCAAATGAGAACTGGAAATCACGAATAGACTGAGTTTCTAACGGATTCTCAATTGATAGCTTAGCAACACGACAATCAGGTAGATCCATCATGCCATCAGATTGAGACAATAGACAGATAATCGCATCGTTGCCTTTCAGTTCTACACCACAAATTTTCATTAAATAATACCCATTTTTTTGTTAGCGCAGGATTATAAGATAGTTTTAAACATAAAACCGCTTATTTAGCCCAAATATCACAAAAATCCGGAACACAGATGGTCGGTGTCGGTGTTGAAGAACAACCACCCAATACCATAACAAGAGCACCAATTATCATTAAGTTACGGATCATATACCCTCTCAAAATGCTCACATACATTCAGTTATGTTCACTGATTAAGCATTGTTACCTTCAGATAATATTATTCTACACCAGATACATACAATTGTACGGTCATTCCTTTGTTTCTCGCCCATAGAAACAAAAGCGGAATAAGTATCACATTAGCCGGGTAACTTACTAACATTATTACGGTTATTTCAATTTCCTTTATTATGCAACATAACCTTAAAACCCTTTAGCCCGCAGAAGACTTTAATACCAAATGCTGCTGACCTTTCACATCACTCGGGAAATACCCCCGCCACTGATTGCGACCTGCTTCTTTCGCCTCATACAACGCTTTATCTGCTTGAGTTAAACTGTCACTCCAAGGGTGACAAGAATCATTATACGGATACCAACATAAACCGATGGAAGCAGTAACTTTCAACCTCTGGCCTGATGAAAGGCAAAAGCAGTGATTCTCGATCCGAGCAAGTAACCTTGATACCATGGATTTTGCCTCTTCGGCATTAATGTTTGATGCCACAATCAAAAACTCTTCACCACCTAGCCTGAAAACCATGTCTTTTTCACGACAATCAAGAGCAAGTAATTGAGCAAAGCTTTTTAAAATCTCATCCCCGGCATCATGACCATGCTTATCATTCACCGTTTTAAAATAGTCTAAATCCAGCATGATCATTAATACCTTATCAAGGTCTTTATGCAAAATTTTCTCAGATACTCGGCTCATGTAAACATCAAGGTAGCGTCGGTTATTCACTTGAGTTAATGGGTCTGTATAACTTGCAAGCTCATGATATTCTGAGACTTCCTCTAGATTTTTTTGATAAATGTTTACAGACTCAATCATGTTATTAAACTTACAATAAAGCTGACCAATCTCATCTTCACGCTCAGGAAACTCTATAATATTAAGTTCATTACTCTGACTCATTTGCTCCATTTTTCGTGTTAAAAGCACAATAGGCGAAACCACTTGCCGAGATAAAATCAGATAAGAAACCCCAATAGAAAGCACCCCACAAATAAACAATGCAAAATAAACCATCGCTAAACCACTTTGAAAAACTTCAAGAACAAGGTATTTGTCCCTAAGAGCGAGTACCGATACTGGCTCCTTTGCTTCATTTGTGATCACAAGCTCTAATAAGACATTTTTCTTCTCATCACTCGTCAGCCGATATTGATAGCCATTTATTCTGCCGTCACTGTTTAATGCTGGGTTATCTTTAGTTACAGGGTAAAATTCAAAGTTAGACTGGCTAACATCATTAATTCTATCTTGAAAATCCTGATCAATTTCCACCCCAAATAACAAGGTTCCATTGCTCACCTTCAAACCGGAGCTGTCACTAATCGGATGAAACCCATACATAAAAGGCAAAGACATCATATTCTGAAAACCCATTCTTTTATGGTTATCCTGTAAGAAGGTTTCTATTCCTTCAATGTCTTCAATAACATCTCCACGGCTATCCTGCGCAAGCTGCCACAATACATTCCCCTCATCATCAAAAATCACCATTAGATCAATTTCTAATACATTCAAAGTGGAAAGTGACAGCTCCTTAATAACGAAAGCATCGTTATTTCCTTCTGCGAATTCGTACATCGCAGTCCACGTTGCCCAATCTTTTACATTGGCATACAGATCGGAACTCTTATGCTGAATAAAATGCAAGATACTCTGTGTATTTTGCTTAAAGCGGTGTGACTCCAGCCTCTCAAGCTCTGGCATTAATAACTGACGTAAAACCACAAAAAGGCCGATGGCTAAAAAGACAATAGACACAGCTAATGCCCCAACTACCCTTCTTTTTACGCTGGATTTCATAATTTTCCTCAAATATACATACAATCTTATTGTTGCCATATCACCTAAACACTATATAAGTGTATGCAAACATAGAATTAGTGCGAGTTTATCCTTTTGTCTTTTTAGCGCTGAAACAATAAGATATGAACATGAACTAACTACCACTTATGGTAAACTCTCGCTAAATCTTCCTACTGCGCTTTTATTTATAAGGATCATGTCATGTTAAAAAAATTAGCCATAACAGGCTTACTGACACTGGCTATCAGTGGTTGTGATCGAAATGAGGTGGGGAATGTCTCCTTAGGCATGTTCACCACGAAAGACATCAAAATTGAAGTATTAAATGATCCGGTAGTCACCGGTGTTACCTGCCATATTTCTAATGTAGAAGCCGACTTAGATTTTGCTGATCCATCAGACATGGGGATTTCATGCCGACAAACAGGCGAAATTACTCCGGCCATGATAGAGCAAATCGATACCTCTAAATCTGGCGAAGTTGTCTTTAAAAAATCAAAAAGTATTCTCTTTAAATCACTAAAAATTCGTCGTATTTACGATGCTAAATCGCAATCGTTATTGTACTTATCGTACAGCACCAAAGAGACAGAAGGCAGCTACAAGCACAGCTTATCTACCGTCCCACTTTGGGATACAAAAGCTTGGAAAACACCGGAAGAAACCGAGCAATAATACAAGAACACCTGAATTTCAATTAATTGGAACTAAACAAAAGCCCACTGAGCATAAACTCAATGGGCTTTTTAACAAACTTATCGATTCACATCAACCACGGTAGTAACGCTGTGGAACGAATGGCATTTTTTCAACTGTCATTGGCAGTTTTTTACCACGCACTTCTGCAAATAACTCAGTGCCCGCCGCCACTAAATCTGCACGTACATACGCCATGGAAACAGGCTTACCTGCTGTCGGACCTGCGGTACCACTCGTTACGATACCAACTTCGTTATCATCGGCATCAAACAACTTCGCACCTTCACGTACTGGTGCTTTTGTTTGACCCACTAAACCCACACGCTTACGAGTAACATCTTTAGTAATGATTTGCTCAAGAATAATATCAGCACCTGGGAAGCCACCTGCACGTTCACCATCAGTACGACGGTTTTTGCTAATCCCCCACAGAAGACTCGCTTCCACTGGTGTTGTGGTTGTATCTAAGTCGTGACCATACAAACATAGACCACACTCAAGACGTAATGAATCACGAGCACCTAGACCAATCCACTCAACTTCTTCAAAGTCCGTTAGTTTCGTGGCTAGCTCTTCTGCTTTATCAGCAGGAACTGAGATCTCATAACCATCTTCACCTGTATAACCAGAACGGCTTACAATGCACTCAACACCTAAAATCTCATGTACTTGAGCGTCCATGAACACCATATCTGCAGCTGCAGGGTTAATACGAGCTAACACCTCAGCAGCTTTAGGTCCTTGAAGTGCAAGTAAAGCACGATCGTCAATAATCTCCATTTCTACTGACTCAGGAAGGTGCGCTTTAAGGTGTGCAATGTCTTGCTCTTTACATGCCGCATTCACAACAACAAATAGATGATCGCCTAGGTTAGAGACCATCAGATCGTCCATAATACCGCCTTGCTCATTAGTAAAAAACGCATAACGCTGTTTACCTGCTGGCAGATCAATAATGTCTACTGGTACTAGAGATTCCAACATTTTCGCCGCATCCGCACCACGTAAACGAAGCTGACCCATGTGAGAAACGTCGAATAGCCCCGCAGCATCACGAGTATGCAAGTGTTCTTTCTTCACCCCTAGTGCATATTGAACAGGCATATCGTAACCAGCAAAAGGAACCATTTTTGCGCCAGCAGCAACATGTAACGCATGAAGTGGGGTTTTCAACAATTCTTGTGTCATTTTAATTCTCCAATGGGCCTAATAACGCCTGTACAGGCTAGGCGACAAGTCACCAACCTCAGGGAAATACCTAATCGGTTGGCACATAATTCAATACTATTCCGTGATTACATCAGCTGATAATCGCGCTTTCATTCTGCTTGTATTATCGACTGTAAAAATGATGCGTAATTGTTAACGCGTGTTTCCTATAGTAGATAAAGTTGACTAACTTTTAAACCCAGGAAAACTTTAAAGCTACTCATTTTGTGATATTTAACAATTTAAAAACAAATAAATTTAAGTGAATGAAGAGAAAAATGAAATCACTTACAAAAATAAAAACAATATAATTCAATTAATTACAAAACCAGACGCAAACGTTTGCTATTTGTTATCACGCTCTGTAACACCCAAAAAATTTACTTTGCTGTAACCCAAAGTATTAAAGCGTCCTCTTCGCTGGTGGATGTCAGCATGTGGCCCATATTGGCATCATAATAAACACTGTCGCCTTCATTCATGAGCATAGGTTCATAAAACTCAGAGTGAAAAGTAACCTGTCCTTCTAGTATAAGAAGGAACTCTTCACCATCGTGGCGAATCCAATCACTGTAGTCTTCAAAACTTCTTGCACGAATACGGCTTTTAAATGGCATCATCTTTTTGTTTGATAATTGAACAGCCAGTAGTTCATGCTCATAAGTTGAGGTTGGGTGTGGTTTTCCTTGTCCCTTTAAGGTGAAATCTCTTCGGCCAGCAGCCACTTTTTTCTTTGGTGGCTCAAAGAGTTGAGGCATATCAATTTGCAAGCCATTGGCCAGTTTCTGCATCGCTTGAAACGTCGGAGAAATTTGCTCATTTTCAATTTTTGATAAGGTAGAGCGAGCCAACCCCGTTCGCTTACTGGCATCTTCAAGAGTTAAACCAAGATTTGTTCTCACCTCTTTTAAACGCTGCCCAAGCTTCAAAGGTTCAATTGTTTGCTCTTGCGCTTCTTTGGCAACCGTCATTGATGGGTACTCATCCTGAATATCATCATTCATTTCATTTCTCTCTATTTATTCTTCTCTCCATGTAGGGTTATTGTTACACAGAGATTACTGAACATTAAAGAGAACACAGGTATTTAAAAGGTGCGCTATGTGGCAAATATGGAAATAAAGTTTCCAATAGGAAATATGTGATTGAATAATGTTTTCAAGCGCGCTATGTTACGTACTTGTTAGATGGACAACAAAATTGAATTAAAACCTTAGCAGTAAACTCAAAACAACGACGGAATGCCTCTTTTTCTTTTGAACTTTTTGCATTCATTACCACAAAGTTTGCTGCCAAAACCTTCGTCGTCAGTCGTGCCTAACCCCTACAGTAAAGCACAAGGAACTGACTATTTAAGGATAGCCCTCAAAACTCCATCAAAAGGAGTAGAGGAAAACATAGGTCATATAAACATGAAAACATCTTACCAGAACCACGAATTAGAGAGCTTTTTCTCAACTAACCTTGCTGAAATGGACGGCGCTGTTTTTGCCGGCATTCAATCTGAAGCGACTCGCCAAAATCAACAAATCGAATTGATCGCATCAGAAAATATTGTTTCTAAAGCTGTTATGCAGGCACAAGGCACGTGCCTAACCAATAAATACGCTGAAGGTTACCCAGGCCGTCGTTACTACGGTGGCTGTGAGTACGTTGATACCGTTGAGCAAATTGCTATTGAGCGTGCAAAACAACTTTTCCAATGTGGTTACGCAAACGTTCAGCCCCATTCTGGTGCTCAAGCCAATGGCGCGGTGAAGCTAGCCCTTCTTCAGCCTGGTGACACCATTCTTGGTATGTCTTTAGACGCTGGTGGCCACCTTACTCATGGTGCTCGCCCTGCTCTTTCTGGTAAGTGGTTCAACGCAGTTCAATACGGCGTAGACAAAGAAACACTAGAAATTAACTACGATGATGTGTTGGCGCTAGCAAAAGAGCACCAACCTAAAATGATCATCGCTGGCGGCTCTGCCATTCCTCGTACTATTGATTTTGCTCGCTTCCGTGCTATTGCTGACGAAGTTGGCGCAATCTTAATGGTAGACATGGCTCACATTGCTGGCCTAATCGCAACAGGTGCTCACCCTAGCCCACTGCCACACGCACACGTTGTTACCACAACAACACACAAAACACTGCGTGGCCCTCGCGGCGGTATGATTTTAACCAACCACGAAGACATCAATAAAAAAATCAATTCTGCAGTATTCCCTGGTCTTCAAGGTGGCCCACTAATGCACGTTATCGCCGGTAAAGCGGTGGCATTTGGTGAAGCGTTAGAGCCAGAATTTAAACTTTATATCGATCAAGTGATCAGTAACGCAAAAGTTCTTGCTGAAGTATTGCAAACTCGTGGCTGCGATATTGTGACTGGCGGAACCGACACACACTTGATGCTTGTTGATCTACGTCCCAAAGGTTTGAAAGGCAACCAAACGGAAGAAGCACTAGAACGTGCCGGGATCACATGTAACAAAAACGGAATTCCTTTCGATTCAGAAAAACCTATGATCACCTCCGGTATTCGCTTAGGGACTCCAGCAGGCACAAGCCGTGGGTTTGGCAACGAAGAATTTAAACAAATCGGTGAATGGATTGGTGACGTGCTAGATGGCTTAGTCGCAAACCCAGAAGGTAACGCAGAAGTTGAACAACGCGTTAAGCAACAAGTTCAAAAGCTGTGCGGCCGTTTCCCGCTTTACCAATAATTTTAACACTATAAATTTTGATGCATTCCTTTCTAGGATCAATTTTGGAGAAAGACACATGGAAAACACACTAAAGTTTGCGAAAAGTCACGAGTGGGTAAAAGAGAATGGCGACGGTACAGTAACTGTTGGTATTTCTGAGCATGCTCAGGGTCTACTTGGCGACGTGGTATTCGTAGATTTACCAGATGTGGGTGATGAAGTAACTATCGAAGAAAGCTTCTCACTAGTTGAATCTGTAAAAGCAGCATCAGACATCTATGCACCTCTTTCTGGTGAAGTGGTTGAAATCAATGAAGAGCTAGAAGACAGCCCAGAGCTTGTGAACGAAGAACCTTATGAAGGTGGCTGGATTGCTAAAATCAAACTAAGCGATGAAGCACAACTTGCTGAGCTATTAAACGCAGAAGCTTACCTAGAAAGCATCGAAGACTAATTTATTGGGTTTTGTCATGACAGATTTACTCAACAGCCTGAGCACGGATAAGGAATTTATCCGTCGCCACAATGGCCCAGACTCAGCGCAACAGCAAAAAATGCTGGACACCATTGGTGTAACAAGCATTGGTCACCTGATTGAAGAAACAGTTCCAGCTCATATTAAATTGCCAGAAGCGATGAAGCTTGACGGCGCAATGAGCGAAAAAGACATGCTTGCAAAACTTAAAGAAATTGCAGGTAAAAACCAGATCAAACGTAGCTTCATTGGTCAAGGTTACTACGACACGGTAACTCCAAACGTTATTCTACGTAACGTACTTGAGAACCCAGGTTGGTACACAGCGTACACGCCTTACCAACCTGAAATCTCTCAAGGTCGCTTAGAGTCGCTGCTAAACTACCAGCAAATGGTAATGGACTTAACAGGTATGGAGCTGGCTAACGCATCCCTACTTGATGAAGCCACAGCGGCTGCTGAAGCAATGACTTTCTGTAAGCGCGCAGGTAAAAACAAAAGCTCTAGCTTCTTTGTTGCCGACGATATTCACCCACAAACTCTCGCTGTTGTAAAAACACGTGCAGAGTACATTGGCTACAGTGTTATCGTTGATGCGGCTGAGAACCTAGACGAGCATGATGTGTTTGGCGCCCTACTTCAGTACCCAGGTACAACAGGCCAAGTTCGTGACCTAACGGGTCTTATCGAGCAAGCTCACGCTAAGAAAACTTTAGTTGCTGTCGCGTCTGATCTTCTTGCCCTAACAGTACTGAAAGCACCAGGCGAAATGGGTGCCGACATCGTGATCGGTAGCGCACAACGCTTTGGTGTTCCTATGGGCTTCGGTGGTCCTCACGCTGCTTTCATGGCAACAAAAGACAAGCATAAGCGTACGATTCCAGGCCGTGTGATCGGTGTTTCCATTGACTCGAAAGGCAACAAAGCTCTTCGTATGGCAATGCAAACTCGTGAACAGCACATTCGCCGCGAAAAAGCGACTTCAAACATTTGTACGGCTCAGGCTCTACTGGCTAACATGGCAGCGTTCTACGCGGTTTACCATGGTCCAGAAGGTCTACGTAAGATCGGCCGCCGCGTTCACCACCTAACCGCAATTTTAGCGGCTGGTTTACGCCATGCAGGTTATGAACTGGAGCACGGTGCGTTCTTTGATACGGTAACTGTTCAAACTGGCGATCAAACCAAAGCACTTTTCGACACAGCACAACAAGCAGACATGAACCTACGTCTTCTTGAAGGTAAGTTAGGCATCAGCCTAGACGAAACCACGACAATTGCTGATGTTGAAGCGCTATTCAACGTATTTAGTGCAGACAAATTAGAAGCAAACATGTTCACTGCCGACATCGCTTCTGACGAGTTTGCCGCTATTCCAGAGGCGTGTCGCCGTACTTCTGAGTACCTGACTCACTCTGTTTTCAATACGCATCACAGTGAAACACAAATGATGCGTTACCTGAAAAAGCTAGAAAACAAAGACTTCTCACTAACGCACGGCATGATCCCATTGGGCAGTTGTACCATGAAACTGAATGCTGCTGCTGAGATGATCCCAGTAACTTGGCCTGAATTTGGAGCGCTGCACCCATTCGCACCAGCTTCACAAACACAAGGTTACCAAGAGCTAGCTGATTCACTAAGTGAAATGCTGTGTGAAATCACAGGTTACGATGCATTCTCTCTACAGCCTAACTCAGGCGCTCAGGGCGAATATGCTGGTCTAATCGCGATTCAACGCTACCATGCTAATCGTGGTGAAGGTCACCGTAACGTATGTTTGATCCCAAGCTCTGCACACGGTACTAACCCAGCTTCTGCGGCTATGCTGTCGATGAAAGTTGTTGTGGTTAAGTGTGACGAGTTAGGTAACATCGACCTTGCTGATTTAGACGCGAAAATCGAGAAACACCAAAACGATCTTTCTTGCATCATGATCACTTACCCTTCTACACACGGTGTGTACGAAGAAGGTGTTCAAGAAGTCTGTGAAAAAGTACATGCCGCTGGCGGTCAAGTATACCTTGATGGCGCAAACATGAATGCGCAAGTTGGTTTAACCAGCCCTGGCTTCATCGGCTCTGACGTTTCTCACTTGAACCTTCACAAAACCTTCTGTATTCCACACGGTGGTGGTGGTCCGGGCATGGGTCCTATTGGTGTTAAATCTCACCTAGCACCTTTCCTACCGGGTCACGTTGAGAATGGCGATAAAGGCACTGATTACGCGGTTTCTGCTGCTAACATCGGTAGTGCATCTATCCTTCCAATTTCATGGGCATACATTGCTATGATGGGTGGTGAAGGCCTAACAGATGCAACTGGTCTTGCTATTTTAAACGCAAACTACGTGATGGAACGCTTGCGTCCTCACTACCCTGTTCTTTACCGTGGCACACAAGGCCGCATTGCTCATGAATGTATTATTGATATTCGTCCGCTGAAAGAATCAACAGGGATCAGTGAAGAAGACATTGCTAAGCGTCTGATGGACTACGGCTTCCATGCTCCAACCATGTCTTTCCCTGTTGCTGGTACATTAATGATTGAGCCAACTGAATCGGAAGATTTAGCTGAGCTGGATCGCTTCTGTGATGCAATGATCGCAATCCGTGAAGAGATGGCGAAAGTACAACTTGGTGAATGGCCACTGGAAAACAACCCACTGGTAAATGCACCTCACACTCAAGTAGATCTGATGTCTGATGAGTGGGATCGTCCATATACTCGTGAAATTGCGTGTTTCCCATCAGTTCAAGCGAAAGACGCGAAATACTGGCCAACAGTAAACCGTGTTGATAACGTATTTGGTGACCGTAACTTAATTTGTTCTTGCCCTAGCATCGAAAGCTACGAAGAATAATATTTTATGCCTCATAGTGTTTAAAACTTAGACAAAGTAATAAAAATAGACAAACTTAGGTTTGTCTATTTTTGCTTGTGAATAACCTTCAGTAAAAAGCACTGAAATTTGATATCTTTAACCTTCGGTCAGTTGCTGATCATTTATAGTAATTCTGCTTTGATTTTGGCGATGAAAATAATACCACTGTTAGCGCGGCTAGCCTCCCTTTACAATTTTCCCATAAGTGTTGCACTTATTATCTGAATTCAGGAGAATGCAGGCTTATGAATAATTTTATCATAACTTTTATTGTGACTAAAATAGGAAGGCTTTAGTGAACACCCGAAAAATATTCTCTAAACAGAGTTAATCATCTCGTAGCAAGTAGAAAATTTTTAGTATAAGAGTAAGTTATACAGTATAGGCAACACTGCCAGCTATTATAATACTGATGAAAAACTTAACACAATCTCTTTATTTGAGTTAGACAACTCCAAGACTGTTTACTTTGATATATATTTTTACGAGATTGTTGTTAATCTAGCATAAGATAATATGGAGCGTGCAGCGGGAATCGAACCCGCATCATCAGCTTGGAAGGCTGAGGTAATAGCCATTATACGATGCACGCTGAGATGGTTATTATAATGCCATAGAAAAATGAAAAAGAAAGGGTTAATTTTGCTATAACTGATTGTTCGAACAATTTTAAATCAATTTCTTAAACACTACCTTACCAATGGATAGACAAAGTAGTGTTTTGGTAATTTTTGATCCAACGGTTTGAACAAGGCGTATTTAAATAAATTCCGCAGCCACAAAACGATCTCTGCCCTGCTCTTTGGCTTGGTATAACACTTTATCTACCATCTTATAAATATTTTCTACGGATTCTAAACCTGTTGGAACCCAAGAAAGCACACCTTGGCTTACTGTAACTCTGTCGGAAGTCATGGAGCGAATGTGAGAGATGTTAAGTTTATCAATCACCGATTTTAGCCGACGGCACTGCTCAACAGCTTGTGTTTTATCACAATGACTAATTAAGACGACAAATTCTTCGCCGCCATAGCGTCCAACCACTTCACCAGAGCGCCCAAAAGTATCTTTTAATGTGTGAGCAATTTGCTGCAAGCAGTGATCGCCATCAATGTGGCCATAAAAGTCATTAAACGCCTTAAAGTGATCCACATCCAGCATGATGATGGTAAGCGGCATAGTATGACGTCCATGCCATGAAATCAGGGCAGCCAGTTTCTGATCCAGATAACGACGGTTAGAAACCTTGGTCAGACCATCTTCATGAACTTGTTTTTGTAAGGCTGCATTTGCAATTTCTAGTTCAGCTGTGGCTGCTTTTAACTGATGACGCATTTGAGCAATACGCTGCATCGCTTTTAGTTTGGCGCTAAGTACCATTTTATCAACTGGTTTGATGATGTAGTCATCCCCGCCTTTATCGATAGCTTTTGCAATCATTTCAGGCTCTTCATGGCCACTTAAAAAGATAATCGGCACCCACTCTTCATAGATTTCCCTTAACCTTTCAGCCACTTCAAAGCCATTCATCTCTGGCATATTGACATCAAGCAATACTAAATCGGGATCAAAATTGGCGTATTCTAAAATGGCTTCTTGACCTGAACCAACCGCTTTTACTTCATGGCCTAGCTGTTTCAAGCGGATAGCAAGTTGCATTCGCTCCATTTGAATATCGTCAACTAACATTATTCGCATCGTTGCCATGATGTACCCTACTGATATAAATAATTATTTTTTTTGTTTGATTTAAATAGTATATACCATATCCTTTGCGCTAATTCGCTTAAAAAATTAGCTTTCAGACAAAAATCAAAAGAAATAGAACATTTCACAATTGACATTTCTATTCGACTGATTAGGATTTCATCTTTAATCAGTATAGCTGGAACTAAGACATGTCTGAGACAGAAAACACACAACCAACAGAAATTAACCTAGACGAAATCTCGCCAGAGCTTCGCAAAGTCATCGAGTTTGAAAAAGTTCCTCAAGAAATGATGACCATGTTACTTTCTATTCACGAAGTATCTGAAGTTGCAGTGCAAGAGAGCTTTGACGCAATGCCAGCAAGTGCTCAGAAAGTATTGGATAACTTCGAACAGTTTCATGCTCTAGTTTCTCTAAGTCAAGCTTACGCAGGCCTAGACTTCATGAGCGAGTTTGAAACCATCAAGCTACCTGAAGACATGACCGATGAGCAAAAAGAAGAGTACCGTGCTCAGCTTCTGGATCAAGTTTTACATAACTGTGTTAAAGATATTGTTAAGCAAATCAAACAAGCACGCCGCCAGCCTGGTCTAAAACGCGAACTTAACGAAATCTTTGTTAAATAAGATTTTGTAAAATTAGCATTATTCTGTTCTTAGGCGACTAAAAATAGAATAAATGTCAGCACCGGTTCCATTTATCGGTGCTGTTCTTTCCAACTATTGATGCCGAATAAAATCACACTAAGCATCTAAAATGTTATGTCTCTCTCCCCCATTTCTTTTTATTTATCTCATTTTTAATACGGTGCATCTGCTCAAGATCGACGTCATATACGTTGGCAAGTGCACACACATAATATAAAACATCATACAGTTCTTCACCGACTGTGCCTTTCATGTCTTCTTCTGATGTGGGAATTTGCGTTTGTCCTTTTCTGATGGCCTCAGACAGCTCTCCAACCTCTTCCATTAGCTTTAGTACATAATGCTGATGATAATCTTTGTCGCTATCGAACCCACCGATGTAATGCTGTAACTCTTTTAATTCCATTATTTATATTATTCCTTGGGGCACTTCGCACGCTAAATGCTCAATAAGGTTTGATTCTACGTCAGAAATTTCTTTTTCCAACAGCATTACCATGCTTAAATACACCAAAATTGAGATAATACATGGTCTGGATGGAGTTTATTCATGGCACGTAAAGTACGTTACACCTATAAAAATGAAACGAAAGAAATTTTATTTTCCTTCCGTGAGTTTCATGGGCCACATGAAGCCGCTGCGGCAGCTGAAGGCGTTAATATCGCGGGTTACCACGATATGCTAACTCAAGTGGAAATGGCATCCACCAGCGTTAAAGGTGTAAAAGATTTCCGCCACAATTATTTTGCGAAGCTAGGCTTTTCAGATATTGGCTTTGTAAAAGAAGAAAAAGGCACTAAATAACACCTTCTTCTCTTTTGATTTCAAATAACTGCTTACTCAAAATAACAGTTCGTTTGAAATCACTGCCTATGTTAACCGCTTTTCATTCTTTAAACGGTTAGCGCCATTTCAACAGTCGGCCAACAGCAGACGGATGATAAGACCAACAATGGTCAAAAATATCCATCAATGCTGGATTACCGTATTTTGATAGACTGACTGCATGGAAGCGGTTTTTCTTCTCTTTCAATGCGTGAATATGCTCTAAAACCTTCTCAGGTTGCGATGGGGCGATAAAGTCAGACAAGACAACCAGATCCGCATTTTTATATTTATCTGCACTCATGAGCTCAATAGACTGCTCCAGAACGGGCTTTAAATCAGTTCCTCCATGGAATGTATAAGAAAGAAAGTCATTCACTTCACGTAAACCATCTTGCTTAGTTAGCTCATACGTAATTTGGGTGGTTGAAAACATAATCACATAACACTCACGCTCTTCTGCTAAAGCGATTTGCATTAAGCCATACGCGAGTGCCTTAGCACACTGTTCTGGAAAACCACTCATCGAGCCTGACGCATCCACACACACGATGAATGGCCCTTTTTCTTGCTCTACTTTCTTGGCTTGTGGTTTTGTGGCTTTTACTTTACGTAATTTTCTCTGCGTGCCTTGCATTTGATAATTCATCAAACGCTTATCAACTAGGTGTTTGTAGAAAATCACTTCAAGCTCTGGATGAGCCAAAAAGAGCGTTTCATTTGGCAGCATCTTATTCAGATCATCGCTTTCATAAACACCAACAATATCATCAGTGACATTATCGCTCTTCTCTTCCACCATTTTCAGATCTTCACTTCGTGTGCGATCTTTATTTGGATCATCAATCTCATTGGCCATTCGACCAAGCTGTTCGGCAATTTTTTGTAAGCCTTGATTACGCAGCAAAAATTTTGCGTATTGCTTCATCACTGTGATGTCTGTTTTACTCAATTTAGCCGCAGCCATATCCCAAAGTCGGCCTAGCTGGGCTTCATCTCCTGCTGTGGCTACTTCTTCCATAGTTTTGAGTGTTTCAATACGCTGATATAAGTCGGCTAATACTTTCTCTTTATCTTCTTTTAATTCTGTTAATTGCGCCTGTTTAATTGCATCAGATAAGCTTTTGTACCACTGTTCACAAAAATAGTGTGGGAACATAGGGTTTGACAGTGATTGCTCTCTTTCCAACAATTGACGTGCTTCAACATAAAACGATGAATGCCATTCTAGCTGCTTGACTATATCGTTTATTTTATTAAAGAAAGTGGCCTCATCCCAATATACGACTTCTTGATATAGGGCGAGCTCTTTTTGAAAACGCTCAGTTTCACATACTTTGGTCATGCGTTTTTTTACGCTGCCTCGCCACTTTAATAAATGACCCTTAATCGATCTTTTCATGTTTGGGTTATTTTCAGCCACCATCATTAATTGTGGTCGGTGTACCAGTTCATTCATAGCCGATTCGATCATCCCTGAGTCTGCTATCATTAACGCTAGATTTACTCCATCTGCTCCAAGCATAGGCCTCCCCCTTTGTTAATTTATTCAGGACGATTACAGAAAAAACTCGCCAATTTTTGTTACTCGTTGTGCTACTTTTTCTATGGATTTTTTCGTTGATTCCACTGTTGAAGCCAGCTCTTGAAGGCTACTTTCCATAATGTGTGGTAAGTCTTCTTCTACAAATAAGTGAGGCAACGCACCTTGAAAGGAGCTTCGAGACAACCTTAACGCATGCTGCGCTTCATTCAGCTTATCCAACGCCATCTGACCTGATTCTTGCCAGCGGTTTTGTTGTTCAATCGTTGGCCCTTGTTTGCCACACAGCCCCACCAAGATAGAACGATTGGCAATGTCTTTTATCACCAGTTGTTCGGACGCATTCAGCTCAAAGCGCAACATGCATAAGCTTGGGTTCATGTTTACGTAGCCATATACTTCACAGCTACCTTCTTCTTTCATCTTTTTATCAAGATCATCCGCATTCACGTACACCCAGCGACTGTCCCCTTTTTCACCTTCAGAAACCGACATATTGCCTTGTAGCATCACCAGTTTGATCAAATTATGGGCAGAACCTACGCTGTAACGCTTAGCTCCAGAAAAGTCATAACTGAACGATTCTTTACGCATAATGCCCGTGGGGGTTTCGTGGTTGTACGTCATGCCTAGTGAGGTGGTAATTTCTTTTTCCAGCTCTTCCAGCTCTAATTTCGCATCCAGAACAAGGCTGCGAACTTTACTCTGCTCAAAGGCATGCTCTGTAGCAAACTGACGGATCACACTACGCACCATTTGGCGCGATTCAGGGCTATTCCATAAACAATCTTGTAATAAGAGTAGATCCATTGGGTTAATGGCATCACGGCCATTAAAAAACGCGCTTGCTTTCAGTAGTTTCACCGCTTTTTTCCAGCGACGATCCGACACATAAAGGTCGGCTTCATAACCTTCCATGTCACCCGACTCAGCACGCTCTTCCAGCATCGATTTTAATTGATACAGTTTCTCAAAAATGGCTTCGGGCAATTCTAAGGTATCTAAGTCTTGTTGCCATTGAACATACTCTTCGTCCGTAATGGCTAGGCCTGCTGGTAACTCGGTTTCTTGTGGAGTTTCCATGGTTAACATGGACTTAAAGTTATTCTTATTTTGAATCCGGTTAACAAAAACACGAACTAACATACGATCATAAAGGGCATCTAACCCGCTGTCTTCATCTGGCAGTTCATTGGATGCAGACACCAATAATCGCATTGGCACAGGCAACACTTCACTGCCGTTTTTAAACGTTTTTTCGTTCACCACAGTTAAGAGTGTATTCAAAATCGCTGGGCCTGCTTTCCAGATCTCATCTAAAAACACAACTTGCGCGGTAGGCAGGTAGCCATCAATCAAGCGAACATATTTACCGTTATCTTTTAGTTCTTGAATCGACAGCGGACCGAATACTTCCTCTGGTGTGGAAAAGCGTGTCATTAAGTATTCAAAGTAACTGCTATTATCAAATGCTTTAATGAGTCTTTTCGCAATTAAGCTTTTTGCAATACCTGGAGGGCCGAGTAAAAATACGCTTTCACCTGATAACGCAGCAAGAAGGCATAACTTCATCGTATCTTCGCGTTCGTAAACACCATCAGATAAGGCTCGAATGAGTTTCTGAATTCGTTCCGCTAACAACGCTTTTTGTGCACTGGTTTGTTTTCTTGTTCCTAGCATCTGATACCCCTTTCGATTCTTATCATTATTGTTCTTTTACATACTTCGGTGCTTCTTCTCTAACGCTAAGTCTTAAAATCTTTCCCTTAACAATTGTTAACACTTTGTAACGTAAGAGGCAAGTCTTTCAGACGCTGTTATAGCAAATCAAGAGTTAAGCAAATACAGCGCAAACAATGTTTGCAAAAATGGTGGCAGATAAACTCCAATAAGATAACTGGGTCACGATTTAATTATTAATCTTATTTATTTTATTTGTCTTAAAAACAAAATATTAACATTTATATGGATATTTCTAAAAAGATAGGTATATTTCGGTCATTCTTTCCAAAATAGAAATAATAAATGGATTTATTTAACTGCACGCTGCTGTTTCATAGCGTGGTTGAGCACGGCACGATGTCCAAAGCTGGCCAACAATTAGGCTTAAGCCCTTCCGTTGTAACAAAACGCATTGCATGGCTAGAAGATAAATTAGGCGTTCAATTGTTAATGCGAACCACTCGCCAGCTCGCGCTAACCGAAGCAGGCAGCCTGTTTTATAAACAAAGTCTGCAACTTAGCCATCAGTGGCAAAGCTTATTAGATGAAACCGCAGGATCAGGACAACTCAGTAAAGGAAAACTACGTATTGCTGCGCCGCAGCCCCTAACTAACCGCATTTTAGTCCAGCGTTGTAAAGAATTTCAGCAACTTTTCCCGAACATTGAAATAGAATTAGAAGTCGCCCACTACCAAGATTTACCTCTTTCACATGCAGACATCAGCTTTTGCGCTGAATTACCGGGCTTTAATTCTTGCAGTTATATTGGCCAAAAAGTGTTTGATATGCATTATCAGCTTTACGCGTCTCCTGAGTATATAAAACAGCACGAGCCAATCACCAGCTCAAAGCAGATCAGTGAGCATAACTGCCTGTATTTTGGCTTAGAGAGCAAAGCCAGCTGGCAACTAGGAGCAGACTCCATTACAGTTGAAGGCACCATGAAAACCAACAATACGGAAGTTTTGATTACCGCTGCAACCCTTGGCCAAGGTATTGCCTATTTGCCTTCAGAGCTTGTGCAAGATGAAGTCGACAAAGGATTGTTAGTTTCCATCCTTTCCGATCTCCAAGGCGATTTAACCCCAACTTATATTTATTTTCCAAAGCTCGACCATATGCCACAAAAAGTACGCCTGTTCATCGACTTTTTTAAAAATAGCTTTCAGTAGCCCGTATATAAAAATCCCGATGGTCACCAACGGTGAACGCATCGGGATAAGCTCACTTTATACAGCTCTTAATCACTAATTATGAACAATATACTGATGTCCGATTTTAGGCGTATTCTTCATTCCAACTGACTAATTCATGTATAGCAAAGCACTCTAACAATAGGAATGTCGCAAATTTTTTTCACATTTTTTTGACGAATAAAACAGGTATCATGGAGTTCAAGAATGCAATGCGGCATAAAGAAAATAAGAGGGTTCATGAAGTTATTACTTGTTGAAGATCATCAAGATATTGCGGGGGTTATTTTCGATTTTTTCGAAATAAAAGGCTATACGCTCGATTACACCAGCGACGGGAAACAAGGCTATGAACTTGCAAAAAATGAATATTACGATCTGATCATCTTGGATGTAATGCTACCAAGAATGGATGGTTTTACCGTCTGTAAATCCCTTCGTGAAGAAGGCATTGATACGCCTATTCTTATGTTAACTGCTCGCGATACCCGTGAAGACACGCTAGAAGGGTTTGATCAAGGAGCCGATGACTATTTAGTCAAACCATTCGACTTAGAGATTCTTGAAGCACGCATAAAAGCCTTACTACGCCGTAAAAGCGGCATGCAGGCCACTTCTAAGCTGAAGTTCGAGCAACTGGAGTTAGACATTACAAGCCACACCTTAGTTCGACAAGGCTTAGAGTTTTCTCTAAACCCGACTCAATTTACCATCATGAAGCAGCTTATGCTTAATGCACCAAAAATCGTGCAAAAAGAAGCGATTATTCAAGCCTTATGGGGAGACGATGAACCAGAAAAAGACGTACTAAGAAGCCATATGTACCAGCTACGTAACCTCATCGATAAGCCATTTAAACACGCTTATATTAAAACAGTGCCGAAAGTAGGCTATCAATTGGTGAGCGAATAATATGAATATGCGTAAACGCAGTGCCAAACAATTAACCTTTATTTACTTTTCTATCATCTCGTTTGCCATTATTTTAGTTAATGCCATTGTCGTCGATGCTACCATCGATGGCGTGGAAAACTTGGTCGCCGAGAACAGAATTGTCGATATTAAAGAGTTTGCAGTCTCGGTACTAGAACGAAGCAACATTAAAGAGCTGAAACTCAAAGATGACGTTTACGCTTATTACAACGCCGATGACATGAAGTTGCCGTTAGATGATCCAGCCTCACTCCCTTTAGATACCACCATTGAAGTATTACAAGAAGGCTCCTACGTTGAATCTGAAGCTTTTATTCAACGTACACTCGACTCCAAAGGACGAAGTGTTTACCTCGTATTCAGGGACGATCCTTTTAATGACAATGAAAGAAATACCTTCTTTGCACAGTCCAGAACCATCAGTTCCACCCTCCTGCTTATGCTCATCAGTTTGTTTGCAATCTTGAAAGTTTCAAGCCTATTAACCGACCCACTGGCAAAGCTTTCCCAAGAACTCGATAAACGCACAGCCCATGATTTATCCCCTATAAATGACTCAATTAACAGCAACACCAAAGAAATGGACATGTTAATTGACACCCTAAACAACCATTACCAACGCATTTCTCAGCTTATAGAGCGAGAGCAAGCTTTTACTCGTTACGCTAGCCACGAGTTAAGAACACCACTGATGGTCATGAAAGGGGCGACCTCACTCTTAGGCCAATCAAACAAACCGGAATTTATTGAGCGCCAGAAAAACCGATTAAGCCATGCTACCGATGAAATGTCGGATTTCATTGAAACACTATTATCACTGACTAGTGAGATGGATAATACTCCATTAGCAGAACGCCCTTTAACTGAAAAAGAGCTCACAGACATCGCACAATCCCATGAGCATCTAATCCGTAATAAACCCATTACTTGGTGTTTAGAGTTAGAGCCAGAAACAACAACCCAGCTTCCTATACAAGTGCTTAAAATCTTACTTGGCAATCTCATCAAAAATGCCTTTGCCTGCACAGAGCAAGGGGAGATTATTGTTTCGATAACACAAAATAAATTTATTATTTCAGATACAGGCGTTGGCTTAGGCAGCAAACCCCGCGGTGTTGAAGGTTATGGTCTTGGGCTACTTATCGTTCGCGACATATGTCAGCGTTATCATTATGAGTTCACCTTAGAAAATAAAGCATCAGAGAAAGAAAATGGCTGTATTGCTTCCGTGATTGCCAAATAACCGTTACAAAAACCCATTACAGAGGATCATTTGTTCTGTGATGGATTTCTCGTAAATAAGAGTAATGCAGTATTTTTTGCGTTTTCACGTTATAGTAAGCCTCTAAAATATAAAAATTATAAAACGAACATTCATGACAAAAAAAATCATACACAGCTGGAAAAACATTCAACTTACCGTTGAAGACCATCAATTACCCACAGGAAAAGCGATCACTCATACCAGTATTGAACACCCTGGGGCCGCGGTTATTATTCCTATTCTCAACAATGGTCATATTGTGCTCGTTAATCAATATCGTCCATCTTTAAATAAATGGTTATTAGAAATTCCAGCGGGGACCATGGAAAGTGGCGAAAATCCCCTATTGTGCGCGCAACGAGAATTAAAAGAAGAAACAGGTTATGAGGCAACAGATTGGCAAAATCTAGGCCAAATTACTCCACTTGCTGGCTTCTGTGATGAAATACAACACCTGTTTCTTGCCAAGAACTTATCTGAGCCTTCAGAAACCGATCTTGATGAAGATGAACTGATATCAGTGATCACATTATCACTTTCAGATATCGAACAGAAAATTATTAGTAATGATATTACCGATGCAAAGACCATAGCTTGTATCAGTAAAGCCAAGCTACTTGGATTAATTTAAGTCGCAGCAATAGGTTTTTTATGGCACCACCAATTAACATCAACGAAATTAAAACAAATCTACCTGAACCAGATCTAAGTAATGAGCAAGGCAAAAAACGTCTTCTTCAAATCATTGCTTTGATCATGGCGGTATTCTATCTCCTTAATATTACTATCTCATACAGCCCTGAATTTGATTACAACCAAACCTATCGCCTATTTATCTCTTTCCCTGCTTTGGCTACCTGTTTATTTTTTTGTTGGGCAGTAAAAAAGTTTCCTTACCGTTCCATTGCAAAGTGGTTTGTATTAGCCAATACCATTCCATTTGTTGCCTTTATTCCCACGGCCCAAAACTTCGGTTTAACGTCAATATGGTTTTGTTTGATCCCACTGCTTTCTTATTACTTGCTAAAACAAAAGCACGCCCAAACCATCTCTTTAATCATGGGGGCTCTGTTAATTCTGACTGATACTTACTCTTTTCAGATTGGAATACTAGATCTTGCTGGTTATATTAATAACTTATTCTTATTTGTTGTGATTTTAGCCATTTCACAGGCCTATACAGAAAATCAAAAAGCGGCAAAGAAGCAAGTTTATCATTTACTGGAAACGGATTTTCTCACCAATATGGCGAATCGACGTGGCTTACTGCGATACTTTCAACAATACTCAAGCCAAGCCTCTACCAACAGCCGTATTGGTGCCATTTTACTGATCGATATCGACCATTTTAAGCAAGTGAATGATCGTTATGGGCACGAAATGGGCGATAAAGTATTGGTCCATATTTCGACTATTCTAAAAAAACACACTGAGAGCCCAAATATCATTACTCGTTTAGGGGGAGAAGAGTTTTGCTTATTAGCGCCACAATTAACGCTAGAGCAAGCCGTAATTCTTTCTGAACGTATTCGTGAAGATGTAGAGCAGACTTCCCTATGCCTGGACAACGACATCACCTCAATGACAATAAGCATCGGTGTGTCTTTGTTTGTACCGAATAATTTTTCTGAATCTTATAACGCGTGCGATAACCTTTTGTATCAAGCAAAAGAAAGCGGACGCAATAAGGTATGCTACTAATCATAAAAATAAACCCATAAAACAATAACAAAAGCCAAGGAGATGGCTCATGAAACAAACGCTCTTCTACGCAAACAGTATGTTAAAACTCTTTGGGATGACCAAGGTGCCATTAATTTGGTGGTGCCGCCCCAAAATTTTGCATATTGATGACAATTCAATTTCAATCAAAATTCCTTTAAAACGACGAACCAAAAATCACCTAAACAGTATGTACTTTGGTGTTTTGGCAGTGGGTGCCGATGTTGCTGGTGGTTTCTTGGCCATGAGTAAATCGGAATCTGCTGGTAAAAAGGTATCGCTGGCCTTTAAAGACTTTGACGCCAAGTTTTTAAAACGGCCTGAAGCCGACGTGGTCTTTACGTGCAGTGATGGCGGAAAAATTGATGAAATGCTTGCCGAAACATTTCGTACTGGTGAGCGCATCAATCAACCTGTTACTATTATCGCGACCTGCCCTAGCCTACACGGTGACGAACCAATGGCAACCTTCACCCTCACCTTGTCATTAAAGAAAATACCGACCTCTTAGATTTACTCTCTCATGTCTTAGAAGTGAAACTAAACATTGAATATCAAGTGTTAATGGCGTTATTCTCAATGCAGTAAATAACCCATTAACACTCTCTAAGGAAGTTCAATGATTGATTTTCGTTCAGATACAGTAACAAAACCAACACCTGCAATGCGCGAAGCAATGGCAACAGCTGCCGTTGGTGATGATGTATATGGCGATGATCCTACCGTTAATGAATTAGAAACCTGGGCAGCACAAAGGCACGGTTTTGAAGCTGCACTTTTTACCACCTCTGGTACGCAAGCAAACCTTCTGGCTCTCATGGCGCATTGTGAGCGTGGTGATGAGTATTTATGCGGCCAGCAAGCACACAACTATTGTTATGAAGCTGGCGGTGCGGCTATTTTAGGCTCAATCCAACCACAACCGATTGATAATGAAAAAGACGGGACCTTAAGTTTTGATAAGCTTCAGGCCGCCATCAAGCCTGATGATTTTCACTTTGCACGTACCAAACTACTGAGCCTCGAAAATACCATCAATGGAAAGGTACTACCACTTAGCTATTTAGCTGAAGCACGTCAGTTTGTTGATAAAAATAATTTACAACTGCACCTAGATGGGGCCCGTGTCTATAACGCAGCGACAGCTCTTGACGTTGATATTAAAGAAATAGCCCAATACTTCGATTCTATGACGATTTGTTTGTCTAAAGCCCTTTGTGCACCTATCGGTTCATTACTTTTAGGAAGTAAAGAGTTCATTTACAAAGCGCGTCGTATCCGAAAAATGCTTGGGGGCGGTATGAGACAAGCGGGTATTTTAGCCGCAGCAGGCAAGCTAGCATTGACAGAACAAGTACCACAATTAGCCACCGATCACGCGAACGCAAAATTACTCGCTCAAGGCTTAAGTCAACTTGATGGTTTTCAGGTTAACAGCGATTTAGTTCAAACCAATATTGTATTTGCCAAGTTGGATAGCAGCATCGATATACAAAATATCGCCGAACAATTAAAACAAGATGACATCATCATTTCTCCGGGTAACCCTATCCGATTTGTGACTCATAAAGACGTAGCTCAAAGCGATATTGAACACTTCTTAACGAAACTATCTGCTTTGCTATAGCCTGCCTTTATAGAAATAAAAACGGCCAGAAAGTCACATACCTTCTGGCCAATTTTATTTATTCACACGATGTAATTCACTGAAAGTTACGCCGCTTTCATTACCGCAACATTCCACTTTTTATCTCTAAAAAACAAGCTGTACAGTACTGGCACCACACCCAGTGTTAAGAACGTGCCCACTGCCATACCAAAAATCATCACAATTGACATGGAATACCAAAACTCACCACCTGAAATGGCTAATGGCACTAAACCTAAGATTGTTGTTAGAGTCGTCATCATAATTGGACGTAAACGAGTCATACACGCTTCAACAATCGCGGTTCTCAAATCACTTCCATCTTCTCGGTTAGACTCAATACAATCAATCAACACAATACCATTATTAATAATAATACCAGCCAAACTAAAGATACCGAGCATGGCTGGGAAGGTAAAATACGCGTCCATAACGAGCAACCCAGTCACCGCGCCAATTAACGACAGTGGAATCGTCAGCAGGATAATAGTTGGCTTTCGAACTGAATTAAATTGCAGCAGTAGCAATAAGATCATCACGGCAAAACAGTGAGGTAAATACCCAAATAACGCACCATTGGCCTTACTGGCTCCCTTTAGTTCACCACCTAACACAATAGAATATCCGTTAGGCAAATCCAGCTCTGCCAGCACCAATTCTACTTTTTTATGAAGCTCACTGGCCTGTAAATATGCATGTTTTGCACTCACCGTCATGGTGCGCTGCAAATTTTCTCGACGAATGACGGCAGGCTCACGCACAGTTTCAAAATCAGCAAATTGAAGCAAAGGTAATGCCTCACTCCCTGTTCCAGCAACAATCTTCATGCTGAATAATTTACCAATTTCATTACGATCATTCTGACCTCGGATCACAACAGGAATGACATCATCACCTTTTCGGTAACTGGTGACTTCATGTCCTTCTAGGTAGCTATTTAAACTGATGGCAATGTCTCGACTCGATACCCCTGCACGTTGCGCGCGGTTTTGATCAATATCGATAATGATTTTCGGAACGCTGTTTTCCCAATTATTTTCAATACCAAGTGTGCCCGGGATTTCATGCAAAGAGGTTTGAATTTGCTTAGCGATAGAACGTAATATCAGCTCGTCTTCACCCACTACTTTATATTCCACTAAGCCAAGCTCTGTGCCACCAAGCCACATGCGTTTGGCTTGGCCACTTGCTTCTGGTAATTCCTCTTGAATAAACTGATTAGTTTTCTCAATCATGGCGAGTGTGGCATCAATGTCTGTGGTATTGACCACTAAAAAGGCACGGTTAGTGGCTCTGTCTACCGGGGATAACGCTAAGAAAAATCGTGGACCACCATCTCCGACATAAGCAATTGTACTGGTCACATCTGGGTTTGATTTTTCATCCAGCAACCAAGTATTTAATCGCTCAGTCACTGTTGTGGTTTCTCCCACCGTCGTTCCTGCTGGCAAATTTAAAAATACAAGATATTGATTGCGTTCAGAGCCAGGCATAAATTGCACCGTCACAAATTTAAAGCCATAGATAGCACAGAAGAACAAAACCAACACCAAAGAGACAAAAATAACTCTAAACCGAAGGGCTAATTGTATCGCCGCTTTATAACCGTGTTGAAATACGCTCAGTTTTTGATCTTTACAGTGTTGCTGGCTTTGAGGTTCAGCTTTCATGAACCATACACACATGACTGGCGTTGCAAACAAACACAAAAACCACGATGCCAAAAGCGCCAATGTAATCACCTGAGACAAAGAACGTAAGTACTCGCCAGATACGTCTTCGGCCAGCAGCAGTGGCATAAAAGCAAGAATACTGGTGAGGGATGATGTTAATAGCGGTACCGCCATGGTTTTTGATGCCAGTAATGCAGCATCCACTTTTACCATGCCTTCAGAGACTTTACTCTTAATGAACTCAGCCATCACGATGCCATTATCCACCAGCAGGCCAAGCGCAATAATAATGGCAGCAATGGACATCCGTTGCAGTTCAACGCCCCAAAGAGTCATGCCGATAACGGTCATTAAAATGGTCAATGGTACGATACTACCAACAATTAACCCCATTCTGATACCAAGAAACAACATCACAACAGCTAGCACTACGATTACGGTTTGCAGTAAGTTAGATGTCGCTGAAGAGACCGATGCCTGTACTTTCTCTGGCTGGAAGGTGGCAATATCTAACGTCATCCCCAGTGGTAATTGCGATTGTTGCTCTTTAATAAAAGCTTTGATGTCTGAACCAAAAACATCGCTGGTCACACCATCGTTCATGGAGGCAGCTAAAATAATAGCTCTTTCCCCATTAAAAAACACCGGAGTTTTAAATGAGTCTTCATAACCACGAATCACTGTAACCAGATCGCGAAGGTAAACACTGTTACCACTGTCACGTTCAAGTAACACCATGTCTTTAATTTCTTCAACCGAATCAAAGTTACCCGTAGGTTCAATGGTAACCTCTAGTGTACCGGCATCGATGCCACCACCGGGTAACACTACATTTCGATTCTGTAAGCCACTGCTTATCTGTTTGGCTGAAAACTTATTTTCTGAAATGCCCCCTTCATTTGGCTCCAACCAAATACGTTCTTCTTGAACCCCATATAAAGCTACCTGAGAAATCGTTGCATAACTACTTAGCTTATCTTGTAAAGACTCAGCGGTTTTACGCAGCTCTCTTGGTGTGAAAGCATCACCAGTTAAGGCAATTGTTGCTGAATACACTCGTCCAAAGTCATCATTCACGTATGGGCCATAAGTGCCTTCTGGAAGGTCCGTTTTCACTTCTTCCATTCGATTACGTAATGTGTCCCAGATAGGCTGTAAGTCAAAATACTTATCATGAACGGCAACACTGATCTGTGTAACGCCTGTTCGCGCCCACGATTTAATTTCCGTAACCTCTGGAATTTGTTTAATTTCCCGCTCTAATGGCTTGGTAATTAGCTGTTCAATGCGATCCGGAGACATACCGGGAAACTGAGCCACAACCACTGCGTTACGGATCAGAATTTCAGGGTCTTCTTTGCTGGGTGCTTTTAAAAAAGTGGGCACCCCAATAATAAAAAGCAACAGCAAGAATACTTGCGTAAACCGCGGGTTAGAAAAAGCAAAACGCGTAATATGATTCATGACGGCCCCTTACTTGCTCTGCCAAATTTTTACTTTTTGGCCTGGGTATAAGAAAGGAACACCCGCCACAACCACTTTTTCTCCTTGAGCTAAACCTTCAAACACACGAAATTCGTTATCAAGAGTACGTTCTGTTGAAACATAGCGCTTTTCCAATTGCATGGTTGTTTCATTAACCACATAAATAGAAGCATGGCGACGCTCTTTCGCTGCACTAGTGTCATCGAAATTAACGGCCGATAACGGTAAAATAATGGCTTTTGAATCCGTACCGCCAAAGTTAACAATAATATTGGCCGACATGCCATTACGAATGGTGGTGTCTGGGTTTAAAATACTCACAGTTACCGCATAAGCATTGCCTTTTTGCACAACAGCACCAATTTCTGCAATTTCCCCCTGAACCACTTTATATTGCAGAGCTGGGATCTCTATATCCACTTTCTGCTCAAAAGATAAATACTTAATCAAACTCTCTGGCACCAATACATCAACATCTAAAGAATTCGCATTAACCAGCTCAATGACTTTTTGGCCAGAGGATACCTTTGTGTAATCATCAATCAGCACTTCGCTAATCAAACCGTCAAACGGTGCAATCAGCAGCGTACGCTCAAGATTTAGCTTCGCATTACGTACATCGGTTTCAGATAACTTTACTTGCTGCTCTTTCGCATTAAAGTCGGCTTTAAATCCCGTTAACTCTGAATCACTGACAAACCCCTTCTGATTCAATTTTTCCGATCGTACGTATTTATCCTCTGCTTGAATTAATGCCGCTTTCGCTGCCCCTAGTGACGCTTGTGCTTTATTGTAAGCAAGGGTGAACTCTTCTTGCCCTAGCCGAGCTAAAACCTGCCCTTGAGTAACCAAGGTGCCTTTAGTCACTAAAATTTTATTGGCGGTCCCACTTACTTTGAAACTAAGTGGCGATGTTTGTGTGCTTTTAATGACGCCCGCTAACTCACGCTGTGTGGTATGAGAAACAAACTGCGTGTTAATGGTTTTTACGCTACGAATGACATCGACAATGTCTTCTTGTGCTTTTTGATCGGCTTTACAGCCCAAGAGATAGAAGCAGAAAGAAATGATAAAAAAATATTTCATTTTGTTGACAACTCATTTAACGTACACCATTCAAGTATATTATTCGGTAACGTAAAATAAAAGTAGAAAACGATATTTTGGGAGCAATTAGAACAATTGGAAATGCAAGAGACACAAACAAAAAAGCCTACAAAAAGGTAGGACTAGAACCCATAAAATGAGACACTGTAAAATAATTAAGATTTTATTTGCATATTTATGAGAGTTGAAAGGCAAAATCAGAACAAAATATCAGGTGGTCGTTTTCTTTATTCTAAAACACCTATATTTTATAAGCTATTAACATAATAAAAACAGTAGGAGCATGTAATGACAGAAACTACTTGCCCATCTTGCCACTGCGATGAATTTCTTATTTCTGATGATAATCAGATTTTTATTTGCGCTGACTGCGGACTTATTAAAACCCATTTTGGAACATGGAAATCAACTAATCTACCAGCCCCATCACTACAAAATGATGCAATCAATGAAGGTGAGCGACTCCATTAAGAAATAAACCTTTCGATATCTTTTAACTCATAAATCCTCGTAACTAAAGGGTGCTCAATATCAACGGCATCCTTGTTCGACTGAAAATAGATGGTTTTCATTCCCGCGTTGATGCCAGCCTGAACCCCATTTGGAGTATCATCAACAAACAAGCACTCATTCGTTTTCACCCCCATATTCATTGCTGCGTAGTACAGTAGATCCGGTTCGGGCTTCCATGTGTTGGTATCAAATGCACTAAACAGTCGACCGTGGAATTGAGCTAATAGGCCAGTTAACCCTAAAGAATGTTCTAGCTTACTAACAGGGGCATTAGAGGCGACACACATCTCTATCTTTTTATTTTGAAGAGACTCAATTAGCTCTACTGCCCCATTAATGGGTTGCAAATATTGTTCAAATAGCTCTGATACTTCTTTGCGGTATAACGGCTCTAATATATCTAAAGAGACACTAACCCCAGTTAACTGACGTGTTGCCATTAATATATCTGCTAACTTCCCACCTTGAAAACGCGCTAAGCACTCATCAAGGGTTATGTTCGCCCCATAGTTGGTGAAGATATTCACTAAAGCTTGACAGCACAAAGTCTCACTATCCACCAGCGTTCCATCGCAATCAAAAATGACACACGATACCTTATTATTCATGCTTTTTGTCATGACATATTCCTAACCAAAGCCCAGATTTAGCATGGTTCAGACTTTATGGACACAAAAGAAACACAAACAAAATTTGTTATCTGCGTAGCAGTTAAATCAACAATATATGGCTGATGTCGCATTTATACCGCAACACCAACCTGAAGCACTCACGCAACTGATGCTTCCGCAGCTCCAGCAATATATCGGTTCACACTAACTTCAAGCTTACTCAGACCTTTTTGATCAACAATGTAATCATTAAAACAATCAGCCATTGAGAATGGGGTAATAACTGGCTCTGACTCCACATTTAAAAGTGCCGAATAGCCTTCTTTCCCTTTAATGGTATACGCAGAAGATACCCCTCTGTAAACACGATCCGGTTGCAAATCCAACCACTCCCCAGCTCCTGTTTGAATTTGAATGTAAGTTAATCGGCTTCCTGAAGGCTGATTCGCGTCATATTCGTAACGTAGCCCAGCAGAATAAGGAAAGCTGCCACTACCAGTGCCTACAACACCATTATTTGTTGCGTTATCAATGGCACTTTCAATAGCAAGAGCTAAGTACTTTCCTTTAATCTCATACACAGATACAGGAACAGCAAATGGTAAAACTTTACCTGCAATATCAGCACTACTTACGGAACCTTCAGGAATTGACGCTCTGACTCCACCCGCATTATGTAAAGCAAAATCAGCTTCAAAGCCTTCTTGATTTGCTTTCCACAAAAATGAGAGAGTCACTAAAGGGGCAACTTCACTCCCCCCTTTTTCATCAGGAATACGCACATGACGTAAGCTGGATTGAACAACTCCAATCTCAGTGTTTTGCAAAGCTTCCACTTCCGGGCGATAACGTTCATTCATTAACTTTTCAACTTGCTCATCTTTCTTACAAAAATAAACATTTGGCTGAGCCATTAAATACTCTCGGGCTTGCTGGTATAAGTCTTCTTCTAACTCTGTCGTTCTTATCGCATCCAAACATAAACGTTGACCAAACAATAATTCATTGGCCCCTTCAAAGCTCACTACATTACCGTCAGTATCAAATTCAATTTCCATATGGCCCATTGCTAGAGCATGACATCCTGCTTGAACAACTCGGGTACCATTTATTTCTACGCCATAGTTATCTTGCTGGGAAAAACCTAAGTTCGAGAAATCCCCTTGCAGTACATGGCTGTGCCCACCAATAATCAGACCTATACCGTCTGTTTGCCGTGCTAACTCTAAATCGCCTTCATAGCCTAGGTGACTAAGTAAAATAATATTATTGATCCCTTCATTATGGAGCATTGCCACCGTATTTCTGGCGGTTTTTAATGCATTCACAAAAGGCGTATCAAAATCAGGGTTCGCGATATCAGCCATCATATCGATAGACAAGCCAAAGATCGCAACTCGCTCCCCATTTACCCATTTAGTCAGGTAATTCGCTGTTTTTGATTTTGGACTGTAAGAAAGTAAGTTAGATGCGTCTGATAGCCTTTTCTCTTTTTCTTTGCTTTCATTAGACAAATCCCAGTTCCCAGCGAGCAAAGGGAAATTAATATGCTGAATAAAATCCGCAACAGGCTCATTCCCCATATCTAGCTCATGGTTACCTAATGCCATCGCATCAATACCAATTTCATTTAATAAATCAGCATTAGCTAACCCTTTATACAATGAGTAATACAATGTGCCTTGAAAACAATCTCCAGCATGCAAGAATAAAAACTCAGAACCATTGCGAACAGATTCCGCTTTCAACTGTTTTACACGAGAGGCGATTCGAGAGAACCCGCCACAGCTAACATAAGCATGTACAGGATCTTTATGTTCAATCGACAACTGGAGGTAAACAGAGCTAGGGTCAAAATAGGAATGGGTGTCGTTAATATGGGCAATTGTTAATTTTGTGGTCTTTTTCGTCATTGCAATATCTTTTATCTTAAATACTCACTTCTCATGTTAGCAGCTTCGCGACTCAGCTCACAGACGTGCATATGATCTTTTCATGAATATATTTATTTCAAGCATATTGAAGAAAGAATAAGCACAAAAAAACAACGATCCATTGAATACCTTCACTAACTCTTTGATTACCTGAAACTGTGAAGTGTATTGCCTCTAATAATAACACTCTGATATATGCTTACATTAGAGGTGAATTATGAAATTAGACCGAATTGAAATTACAGGATTTAGAGGAATAAAACGTCTATCCCTTGCCTTTGACGATTTAAGTACCCTTATCGGTGAAAATGCTTGGGGCAAATCATCACTACTAGACGCCCTTAGTGTTGCCTTTCCACCGGACAATCAGCCTTACATGTTCACTAAACATGATTTTCATCTTGATCATGCCACCTCCCACCCTATGTCTAGCCACTTACAGATTGTGACTCGATGGATAGAAAGTTACCCTGAAGAGCACAAAGCTGGGCGATACAGAAAACTTCATCCCTTGTGGTCTACCGCGACTAAAGCCAATAAAAAAAAGTCATTGCACTATCGCCTTAGTGCCACTCTCTCTGATAATAAAGTAGAGACTCATTATGTTTTTTTGGATCACAATGGAGAGGTGCTTCCAACATCAAATACTGACGTACTTGTGAAAGAGCTTGTTGGCCTCCACCCTGTTATTCGACTACGAGATTCAAGACGACTACAAGACCACCATAGCCCAGACCAACTGCCCAATAGCCGTATGGAGCGAAGAATAAACAATACATGCCGAAGGCTGATATCAACACCGGGTCATGTCAATGATGGTGAAATAAGAAGCTCAATGAATGCAATGGAAAGCCTAATTGATCATTACTTTGCTTTTAAGCCCCACAATCGACAACGTTCAAAACAAATTCACGATGGACTGTATTTTGGTCGAATGACGGAAACCAGCCAGCTACGCCATATAGTAACGAAAGGACAAGACAAACAGATTAAGCTATTACTGCTAGGATTATTAAACGCCTACTTGCGCGCCAAAGGCCCAACTGTTCTACGGCGTTCAGCAAGGCCGATCTTATTAATAGAGGATCCTGAAGGTCGGTTACACCCAACAATGCTCAGCCAAGCTTGGTCTTTATTGTTACAAATTCCGATGCAAAAAATATTGACCACCAACAGTAGCGATCTGTTAACAACCGTGCCGCTATCTTCTCTACGACGCTTGATACGTCAGTCAGACAGAACCATCGCCCTTTCAATCAATAACAAAGTTCTATCCAACGATGAACTTCGCAGAATTACCTTCCATGTTCGCTTTCACCGCCCAGGAGCTTTGTTTGCTCGATGTTGGCTGCTAGTTGAAGGGGAAACAGAAGTATGGCTGTTTAACGAATTAGG
Source organism: Vibrio sp. Of7-15 (assembly GCF_022347565.1). Classification (GTDB taxonomy): domain Bacteria; phylum Pseudomonadota; class Gammaproteobacteria; order Enterobacterales; family Vibrionaceae; genus NORP241. Next base: position 394,427 of record NZ_JAKRGH010000001.1, on the reverse strand, counting down.
CCGGATTTGTGGCTATAACTTTGCGGCTGAAGGAGTCCAAATAATCGAGTTTGCCCAATCAGGTCTACGTTCATTAATAAAAATAGCCAAAGCACTGCATATAGACTGGCATGTTGTTAGCGATGGCGATGCTGCCGGAAAAAAGTACTCCCACACCGCCAGAAGCTTATTGGGCACAGAGCAAGAAAGACATCGTCTTACTCAACTCCCAGAAAAAGACATTGAGCACTTTCTTTACAAAAATGGATTTGAGTCTTTGTTCAGAAAGCTGGCTAATATCTCCCCAGACCATACCATTCCTGCCAAGAAGGTCATTACTAAAGCACTCAAAAAACACGCAAAGCCTGACGTTGCTCTCAGTATCGTGGAATACAGTGAACAAAATGGCGTTGAAAGCATTCCACTACTGATTCGCTGGACTTTAAAGCGCGTTGTAAGCATGGCAAAAGGCAATACCTGATCACACCTCATCCGTGAATAAACATAATATTTGGATTATTAACATATATATTGACCACTTATCGCTGATTCAGTAGGCTCGATGCTTCTTTTATCATGATCAAGGACCGACTATGGACAGTATACTTTCTACCATTAAAGCTTCTCCGCAATTAGTGACATTTGAGCAAGTCATCGAGCACATCAATGAAAATTACGAATTTACACCAACTCGATTCACCAACGGAATAGGTCAAAATATCGTCATTAATGAAAAAGGCAGCAATGAAGGCTCCCTTCGTATTTTTTCATTTGCGAGGCTAAACAATTTAACGGAAGAACAGACACTGTCTTGTTTTGGAAAGTACTACAGAGAAGATGTTTTACAAAACCCTGACGGTGATGACCATGGAAATATTCGTAACTTCATGCGATACGGCTGGTCTGGGATTTCATTTGATAACAATGCTTTAGTTAAAAAATAATAAAGGGGCACTCAGCCCCTTTTCACAACAAATTAATATCACTTAAGACGCTTTCAATAAACCTTTCTCAACCATTAAGCGGTTCTGCTTAAGATCTTTAAACTTGAAATAGCCATATGTAACCACCCCAGTAAAGAATAAATAGGAGAACGCAAACGTGAGTGGGGAAGTGATAAGTTCAGCCTGGTAGCTCATCGCAATACCCGCCACTGTAATCACAAGCTTAGAAATCATCCCACATATTAATAAAAACAATGCCAGCTGTGGGTATCGGGTTGAACGAAAGGCAAACCAATAGCAGCTACCTACTGCTAAAGAAGCAATACTCAACCCAAGGAAAAAAGAGTGATAGTGCTCACCAGATGCCATACCACCAGCCATTGACACTAACATAATCAAAAGTAATTTCATGGAAGAACCTCATACAAGAAAATTAAGAAAGCATCCTTTCACTTATGAAATCTAAGTTTCCGGGTCATTTTCCACGATTAACAAAAAATTACAAGTCGTTCAAAAAACAAACAGCGCGCTTTAATTGTTTAAAAATGTTACAAGTTTGACCAATCAAGAAAAAGATCAAATACAGATCCCACTACGCAGGCGTTAATGTTAATGGCATGATAAATTATGGTTTCTAGGATGTTTCTGTAGAAGTTTGGGGCATTCTTTATCTTTTTTTGATGAATGTGAGCCAGCCGATAAATTGTATTTAATCATTTTTTCTTTTAAGCACTTAAGAAAAGCAGAAGACAAGAAAGTAATATCGGTGAAAGAATCCTATCAGAATACAGAGCTACATATTAGCAAGGCGCTCATCAATACATTCAGGTGAGGCCATTTCAAATTCACGGCAGATAAGGGGGCGGACTTCGTAAATCGTACACATAAGAGTGTCTCGGTCTAGAGCGGCACACCAACCATCATCTAAACGAGCCATTACTTCCCCACCCCAATCATCGGCATCGATAAACTGTTCTGGCACCCCCGTCTCTGTTATCAGCATAACTTCTAATCGACAACAGCAAGCTTGACAGTTAGAACAAGTAACTTGTGGCTCAATAATAGGAATAGAATGCACATCAAATTTCATAAAGCAGTTATAGTTGTATAATTTGGCTTCCAGCATACCGTATTAACGCCTTACTATGCGATCCATTTCTATATTTTATTGTAATAAGCACTTAACCAAGAAAAGAAAACGTTTGCTAATTTATTTTTTAATATAAAATACTGGCTCTGAAAGTATAAGGTTTTAGAGGAAGAATACCCAACTAAAACCTTATTCAAAAATTAATTTATTTTGTTAATAAAAATCAATCTCAACTTAAATAATTATATAAACTTCGGTGTCAGCATTCACTACTAACTGTAGCAAACATACCTTTCAAAATAGATGGTTCTATATTTTTTATACCATCAGATAATTTCAAATAATGACCATCAGTTACATTTAGTAATACATTTTTTCGCATTTCTTTATCATTCTTACTGTCTTTATTTTGAAAATGAAATTGTTGTACTTTTTCATACACACTTTCTGATATTTGCTCTATCTGCTCATTCGTTAAACAAACACGAGACATACCAATCTCTGGCCTTTTATCATATCGAAAAACTTCTTCTTTTAGTTTTTGCGTAAATAGCTCATCCAAAGAAGAGCCTTCATGAAATGAGTAATATGGTGGAGTGAGGAAATTCACTTTGCCATCTGGCTTCATTGCTAAAATCCCCATCATTTCAAGGGCTCGCAAATAAACATAGACACTTTGCTCTGTTAAATCATACTCTTTTGCCACGTCTGGTATTGGCCTTTCCATAACGCGTATTTCATAGAAGAAATCATATAGATATGGATGCTCATAGAAAATATAATCGTTTGTTGCCCCATCTAAACCTTCTTCTTTATTGTGAATTTCACGTGCTAGTTGAGATAGTTCTTCTAAATTAGTATTCAGAACTGAGGCATACTCTAATAATTTATCAATACCAATAGAATGACTGTGGAAATGTCGTTTTAATGTTGAAACAGGCACGTTCACTTTATTCGATAGTTCGTTATAAGTTAGATCGTTTTCCTTTAATTTAACTCGTAATGCATTTAATAATAGGCTTGCACATAAGCTCATAGTCATCGTCCTTAAGTCTTCATTTATAATTATATTTATTCTTTGTTACAGATCGGAGCTGTTCAATAGTTCGGTATTAATTTATAACAAATACATCACAAATTACAACGGTTTCACAAAATGAACCGCAAAGTTTCAGTTAATAGGTTCAGCATCACCTTAATTAAAAAACCTATTGATTGACATATTAGCTTCACGTTACAACTTTGTTAATCGTCAATAAAACAGGTTACATCGTCCTGTTTGATTTTAAAAATGACAAATTGGATTGGACGTGAATAAACACTTTATCGCATATAACGATAAAACATTTTATTGATACACCGAACCCATCAGGACGATGAGTACTTGGTTAGTGCTACTTATTTAAGCACTTAAATTTTATTTCATGGAAGTTGAACTATGCAACAGAGCAATACATGGAAAATAAGACTAACGGCATTATCTGTCGCTTCAGCGCTCAGCGTCACAGCATACGCTTCTGACGAAGTTGAAGCTGAAAAAACAGATCCTGTCGCAGAGACACTAGCAACGGAAAAAGGCATCGATTTAGGAGGTAGCTTAACGCTCGGATACGACACAAACATTTATGACAAAGACGATTACCGTTCAGTTAGAAATATTACCTGGAGTGGTTCTTTAAGCTCTTCATTTAAGAAGAATTACTCAGCCTATCTATCTACAGGTGGTTATCGTGCTTTAGAAAATGAAACTGGAGATTACTTTACAGATACTGTCGTGGGTCTCTCACGCTCAGGTCTATTCAGTTTCGGTGAAACAGGGAAAGTTGGCTTAAGTGGGCAGCTTACTATTCCAACATCCGAGTTTTCACGAAAAACAGATCTACATACAGCTTTACGACTTTCAGCCCCTGTAGGCGTAACTGCGCTGGATACCCGCTTCACGATAACTCCTCGTTTAAGAAAAAACTTCCACGAGTACAAGACTTCAGGCAATAGAGCTCTAACAGAGTGGGTTTATTCCTTATCTCTAGCTGCGAGTTACTCATGGGAAAGATTAAGATTTAGCACCTCCTTACTTGGTGGTAACAGCATAAGTTACTACGGAACAAGACGTAACGATATTACTTACGCAGGTAGTGCTTCTGTTAAGTACAGAGTCAATGAATCTCTCTCTTTTTCATTTTCTGCGGCAACTTCCGGCGTCTATGCCGATGCAGAGAAAGGAACATTAGGCAATGTTGATCTATTTGATGATGACAAAGCGACTTACTCAGCCAGCGCTACGTTCTCATTCTAGGAAATAACAATTACAACAAGGTAGTACAATTATGGAATTTAAAAAATTAGCACTTGCTTCTGCAATTGCGGCGACTCTTGTCGGCTGTGGTGCAGACGATCAAGAATACGACTCAGTGGAACGTGACTCCAAAGAAATGGCAGTCAAAGACCTAAAAACCGATGGTCGTTGGTTCTACGTTCCAACAACAGGCGCAGCTCCACGTTTTGCTTTAAACCAATTTCCATTCCTTCAAGGTATGGGGCGCTATGTTGAACTTTGTTTCACCGAAGATGGCTTAGACGTTCGTCACTTTGACCGCAACAACCCAGAACTGAACATTCCAAAAGACTCAAATGGTTACTGTCAAGAGCAGTCAATGGTTGGCTCTGACGATCTGACAAATTTCGCTCATGTTTTAACTATTCCAGGTGACTTTGCAGCCTATCGCTGTGCTGAAGATCGCTACGGTGACTGTACCAATAAAGAAGAAACAAATGGCGATGCAAACCTTCCATACACAGCCAAAACACACTTTACGCCAGATCCTGAATCTCTAAATGTTTCTGAGTTTAACTATGAAGATCTTTATGGCTTAACGGATGGATTAAAAGAAACAGACGTCACTTTAATTTCTTGGGACTTTGATCCTAAAGGTGGCGTTCTGAACTTTGAATTAGAGCGTACTTTCCAAGTCGATATCGACAAAATCTCTAACTACATCAACTTTGGTACAAAAGCTGGCATTGAAGACGCTCTTTCTGATGGCGCGTTTAAAGCTCGTTTCTACTACTCACTGGTTCATGAAAGCATTGTTGCTTCAAAAGATTATGAACCAATTTTATACCCAGTTGGTGATGAAAATGACATCGGCTTCTTCACAACTGCAAGTAAAAAGCTTAACCCGATCACAAACAAATACGATCGTGAAGTTGTTTATCTGAACCGTTTTAACCCAGATCAAGGAACAATTAAATACTACTTGTCTGATAACTTCTTTGAAGAAAAAAATAAGCTATTTTTAGATTCAACAATTGAAACGGTCAAAAAAATGAACCTTGCATTGAACATGTTTGGTGCAGATTCAGGAAAACCTGAGATCGAGATTGTTAATACATCAGAAGCAATGGGCATTCACCCAGGTGATTTACGCTACAACATCATCAACCTTGTCGATGAGCCTTTAGCAAATGGACTGCTGGGTTACGGGCCTTCCGTTGCAAACCCAATGACGGGTGAAATCATTAAAGCCCATGTAAACCAATACTCTGGTGTTGCTCGTACTGGTGTGCCTTATTACTGGGATAACCTGACGCGTTTCTACAACCGAAACCAGCTGCAACTGAATGGTTTACAGCCAGTTGACAGTACTTCAGGCTCAGCACAGGTTCAGAGCACAACTCAAGAAGTAACTGACCGTATGTCTGAGTTGTCTCTGCTAAGTGCAATTTCTAAGCTTGAAGCTAAGGAAGTAACGGCTCCATACGTTGATGAAGCTCAAGTAAAACAGCAATCGAAAGCAGTTCGTCCTACTGAGTTAATCAAGAATTCAGATCTAAATGATGATATGGATCTTGAAGAAATCGTAAAAGCAGAAGAAAACCGTTTGGCTTTCTGGGCTGAAAATAATGCCTACCCTATCGAAGCTTCTTGGGTTTCTTCCTCTAGTAAAGCGATGCTAGAAAACCTGAAATTAGACGATGAGCGCTATTTCAAAATTACTAAAGACGACGCTGGTAATGTTGTTAAAAAAGAACTACTGCGCTGGAAGTACCTTCCTAAAGATCTACAACAAACAGCCGCAGATGCTATTACCGTAGCAACTTACAGCAACACTCTTGTGCATGAATTAGGCCATAATGTTGGTTTACGTCATAACTTTAAAGGCTCTAATGACAAAGCAAACTATTACAGCCACGAGCAAGCTTCTGCACTAGGTTTACACAACATTCCTGCATATAGCTCAACCATGGATTATGCGCCAAGTATGCTGGATGAAACTCCAACCTGGGGTCTATACGATCTAGCGGCGTTTAAGTTTGCATATGGCCGTAATGTCGAGACAATACAAGACTCATCTGGCCCGGCTGTCGCACCAGTAACATTACCAACAGACAGAGAGCCGACTCAAGATGAATTGGCAGCTTATAATGCATACCAAAACTACTTAAATTCATTTGGATATAAATATGGTTCTGGTGATAATAATATATCCTTGATGGTTTGTACTGAAACAAACACACCTGTCACTGAAGCTGGTAAGTCTTTATATAACTGTGATTTTTCTCGTTTTGATGCAGCAGCACGAACAGATAATGAAGAGAACTATGCAAAAACACGCTATGGTGTGCTTCACTACTTAGACAATGTTGCAGAAATCGAACGTAAAGACTACGCATTCTGTACTGATGGCAATGTTTCACTAAACAGTGACTGTAACCGTTTTGATGAAGGTACAAGTCTAGAAGAAATCGCAACCTACAAATGGCAAAGCTACCTAGATAGTTACGATCGACGTAATGCAGCTGAGTATGGTGTTAATGGTGTGTATCTCTCTGATTACCCAAGCTACATTGTACGTCGTTTCAGAGAAATGAATCAGATCCGTGACAAAATGGAAGATTTAGAACGTATTGATAGCATCTTCGCCGATCCAAATGGTAAACCAGGTGATTACCTGAACCAGTTATCGTTAAATCCTACCTACTGTAACACAGGTGACGCGAATAACTATTGGTTCTGTGACTACGCTTATGGCGCTCAAAAATCAGCAGCCTTCTTCCTAGATGTACTGCGTACACCAGAACATCAATGTGTTGTGCAGAATGCAGATGGTAATCAAAAAGTAATCTCTCTTGGTGCTGCACTAAGCTCAATTAGCTATAAGATCCCTGCAGATTACGACATCTTAGAAGCTAACTGTTTTGATGCTGTTGCAGCAGATGCAATTGAAACTGACTTTGATACTAAAGGCTACACAGCCGTTGCTGAAACTGCCTCTGGACGTTTCCTAACTTCTATTGGTAGCTTTGACCCTGACTTCCCATGGTCAAATGCAGTTTCGATCTTAGGTAACTGGCCTGATAAAGCACTAGCAAGTCACTTCCTAGCTCGTCGTTACTCAAACCGCTACACGGATGAAGTTAGCTTCGCATCAATGCTAGATATTCCTGGCGTTAAAGCGGAATACGATGCAATCATGGCAAACCTTTTAGTACAAACACCATTGGCAACACCGATCAAGTTAGTTGATGCAACAGGTGCTGAATTTACAAGCTTAAATGGCGTATCAGTAAACCTTCATAAAACGACAAAAATGGAGTCATTGAATGTTTTACCAAAAGGTATAGCGAACTTCTTCGATATTTCCTATAAGAGTCGTGACCGTATTGCTGATGTAATCCTTAAAGCAGGTTTACGCCAAATGCGCTCTGAAGATTACCTCGTCGAAAACCGTGGTCAAGCACAGTTTGACAGCCTAACTAAGCAGCAAGATCGCTATGGCCTAATCTCTGGAGACAAAGTTAAATTTAGTATTGGTGGTGAAGAATACGTTGCAACTAAGGCAAATACACTTGCTTATGAATACGCAACCAAAATGACCACAACTGACGGTTACGCACTAAAAGTACACTTTGATGGTTATGCAAAATCTGACCTTCAAGCAATCGCTGATTCAATGACTACAGCATGGGGTACAGTAGTTCCAGGATGGAAACCAGAATATCAGCAACCAGTAAACCTGCTTGATTCTGCATTTGTGAACGCATTTGCCACGTTTATTGCTGCAGAGATTGCCGTAAATCCACCAACATCAACTTGGGGGGAAGCTATTGTTCCTGCATTTGATAAGTTTGTAAATCAAGAAATTACAGCTGGTAACCTTGTTAATGATAAAGATGCAAAAACATTCGTTTACAAAGGTGGTAAAACTCACTTAGAAACGACTATCTATTCGTCTTTCTTCTCGACATACCAGTTAACTTTCTGGGACTCTGCACCAACTCTACTAGCAGCTGTAGATGCAGTACACGAAGGTTATACTGCAGCAAGTGATAAGGACAAAGAGGTATGGCTAGCAGGAACTAAGCTAACAAATGCATACCTTGATGGAGACTATGCAGCTGTAGCTGGTGAATACTACCAATTACTTGACCAACTACCTACAGCAGCTGACTTTGAGCAATAAGCTGAACAATAACCAATAATTTAAAGCCCTATCAAATATTGATAGGGCTTTTTCTTTGCAAAAATAACTATCAACCAGCTCTTAACTTTAATAAAGCGGTAATATCTAATTTTCCACTGTACTGACAGAAAGTTGCTTCTTTTTGGTCAACCCCATATATGGACATGCGATCCGCTAATTCGTTACCTTCAATTCCGATATGTGCTTTTACATGTGAAACTGTAAGCTTATTTTTTAACTCATCATACAAGCTATGGGCTTGCTGGATGAGCTCTAAGTTTTTAATGTCTCCTTCCACCTTGCGCTTCCACCCTCGTTGCTTCCAACCATATGCCCAGTTAGTGACGCAGTTGATCGAATATTGTGAATCACAAAAAATAGACACACTTTTCCTTAATAAAAGTTCTTTTTGCGCTATCAGCAAAGATTGATTCAACGCATTAAGCTCAGCACTGTTATTTGTTCCATGCGGGTTATACAAACCATACCAAAGCTGAGTGAGCTCACCTTGGCTGTACACTGCCACCCCAGAAGCCGCTTCACCGGGGTTAGGGTCACATCCGCCATCACAATAAATCGTCACATCAGTATCGCTATTCCACTGAGTATCCATTATTTTAGGCTGCTGCTTTACCTGCTTAATGGTTACTGCACTTAATTGCCTTCCTCCGTTTGAGAAAGCAGCCTCAGCCTCTGCTTGGGTTTTAAAAGACTTATAGCGAGCTTTTGGGTACTTATCTATAAGGGGCTTAGTGTAATCCCAACTTGTAAACACACCAGTTTCTCTGCCAACCCACACTACGTAATATTTTTTAGCCATCAAAAGCCTTTAATATTTATTTAGTTTAAAAATCCAATAAAACAAAACTGATTGATGTTTTATAAATATTTAATAAAAAATTACAGACAAAAAAACCAAATAAGCAACTTGTTTTACATGTTAATTCTTTCAATAGAATGAATTATTAATGAAATCCAAATATGTGATCGCCTACATCATTTTTGTTCTGCCTATACTTAGGTTGCCACATTCAACGCAAGGAGCAAAGTATGTTAGTAAAGCACCGAGACTATATTCTTGAAGACATGACGCACCATAAGGTGCACGTGGCAGTTGTCCCCACTGGAATAGTAAATCTCGAACTTGATGATCACACTGAGCGCTATCAAGCTGAATTTGATCTACTTGCCTTTATGCGAAATGAAGATACAACTTGGTTAGTGTGCAAATCTAAGTTAGACAACGGTGTTGAAAAATGGAAATTACCGCTAAAAGAAAAAGATGCTTCGGATCTTGAGCACCTCATAGAAGATGCTGAGCAGGAGCTGAATACGTTATTCGATGATCTCATCTGAGCTTTAAAGTAAGACAAAGCTTATTATCATCTTCAGCTGCAGTTTCCGCAAAAACTGCAGCTTTTTATTCTGTCACACAACTGATTAAGACATTATTCTTTATTACTCTGGGACATTGCATAATCCAGACGTTCTTTGAGTTCTTTACGCTTTCTGTCTATTTTTTTTACTTTTCGTCTAAAAACTGCATTTTTGATTTTTTTCAGCATGCTTAGTTTCCCCATTGCAAGCTCGCAACTACTTTTAGCAATTTAATATGACATTTATCAAAAACATACACAAATAGATATTTGGGATATATTAAGTAACATCATATCGAAAGCGAGCTACCAACCTGTTTCATAAATAAGACGTAAATGTATCATTTTTCAGACTATTGCTACTAATTTAAAGAGAAATAAATCGATATTGATCCATTTACTGTCCTAAAAATAGCTGTTCTAAATTTAATGCTAGACGATGAAATACAAGTTTCATATAGTGCGTGTTTTTTTTCTAAACAATGAAAAAGTACGTCACTAGGTAAGAGGTGATATTCCCTTGGAAATTGAAAGGGATAGCCATTAACAAGAACAATAAGATTCGCATCTATGCTTTCAATACTTTGCTTTCTTGACTGAGTAAAAACATCTACAGTTTTATTATCTATAGCAACCTTCGCTATTGCAAACCCATCTTTCCTTAAAGAAGACTGTAACACTCCGTAATGATGAAGTGTCAATACGGAAACCAGTTCCACCGAAACTAAACGTGAATCGACTAGATGAAATTTAACGTTAACTGGTATCGAATAATACAACTGATCGTCTAAGCAAAGTTGCTGAGGCGTCGTTTCGTCAGAACATTCATAGATATCAGAATCGTATAGCAAATCTTCTGCCGACATATTGTTTTTAAAATATGAATACAACTCCGTCCCCATTACAACGGAATTAAAAGCAAATAGCCCTAATAGCGTGCATATAAGCACCCCAGTTTTCCCAACTATCCTATTTTTCACACTTGCTCCACTAAACGCGTTGATGATAACTCATTCAACCCTTTAACCGAGTTAAGTGAATGGCGCTCCAATAGTTGAGACATAGGCTCTGGTTGATGCAGATAATACCCCTGAGCATAATGCATCCCCATTTTTTGACAACGATGATACGACACTTCATCCGTTACAAACTCCGCAACAACTTTGGCATTAAGAGAATCTGCAATAGAAATGGTAGCTTCAACAAGGGCCATATTAATGGGATCATGCCCCATTGTTTTAATAAATTCACCGTCAATTTTGATACTATCAAATGGGATTTTATTCAGATATTGGTAGGAAGTATAGCCAGCACCAAAATCATCAATAGAGATATATACGCCTTTATTTTTCAAATCAGACAAAAATGTGGCTGCATCATTCAAATTTGTTATGGCGACACTTTCAGTGACTTCAATACAAATTTTATTCAGTGGAATCACTGACTGAGTCATAAGAAGTGTAAATAACCTATCTCTAAACACTTCATCTTTTAATGACTGCCCTGATATATTAATACCAACCCGCTCTATATCATCTATACAACGGTTGTACTTAAAGACGTCTATAAGCTTGGTAGCAACATACATATCAATATCGGGCATTAAACCATACCGTTCTGAAGCCCCTAAAAACTCAGCTGGAGAAACAAGCTCTCCATGTTCATCAATCATCCGAATTAACACTTCAAGCATCAAGCTATCAGGGCATTCGAAAGACACAATTTTTTGACTAAATAAAGTAAAACGATTCTCCTGTAACGCCTGCTTCACCTGGATGGACTTTTCCATGTATTCGTATTGTTCATTGTTTTCTTCTATATCCGCATCGATAATAATATAGCTATCCCTTCCTTGTTCTTTGGCACTAAAACAAGCAGTATCCGCTTTAGCCAAAAGGCTTTCTTGGCTCAATTTGCCAGCAGAAAACAAGACTATGCCTGTACTTGAAGAAATAGAAAAACTAGAGCCGTTATACTCAAAGCGTAAACTTTTCACTTGGGCATTTAACATAGTCGCAATTTCAACCGCTTTCTGCCGATCTACATCTTTTATCAACAAAGCAAACTCATCACCACCAATGCGGGCAAGAGTATAATCCCCCTGTAAAGATAACTGCCAAACTTGAGCTATTTGACGAATCAAATCATCACCAACATTATGCCCTACCACATCATTCACCAATTTGAATTGGTCCAAATCAATGTAAAACAGCGCAGATTTCCCTGTATACTGGCTGGATAGGCGTTGCTCAAGAGTTTTCATAAATGAATAACGGTTACTTAACTGGGTTAACTCATCCGTAGTAGCCAGTTTTTCCAAACGTTTATTAATTAAAACTTCTTCTGTTATGTCCACAGCACACCCTTCGAAAAAAGATGAGTCAGCCAAAGAACGAACTTTAACCTTAATTGAACGAACCTCACCCGATGAGCTATGTAACTCTAGTATGTTCACTTTGCCATTATAAAATAGCTCAGTTAAATTTATCTCACTGTCTCTTAGCACATCACGTAAATTAAATTTCCCCATAGATGGCTGGCCAGACAGCGTCTTAAAAGTCTTATTCGATGCCAATACCTCACCATTTTTATCAATAGTAAAAAAGCCATCAAAAGAGTTCTCATAGAGTGAACGGTAACGCTTTAAGGCGCGATTAGCCTGTTTTTCTAACGCCACTTTCTCAGCAACTGAAAAACTAATAATTCGACTATAAGAAATGGTAAGGATAAGGACGGTGAGTATAGGACTATATGGTGCAAAGAGTTCAACAAATTGAATCTTATCTGCAAAACCCATATGAGAAGCATTAGCAACTATTCCTAGGACAAGATAAGCAGACCAACCTAAAAAAAACAGCCCGGCGTGCTTATTTCCATTCATCATCATATACATTGCTCCCAGCAATATGAGCAAGTTAGTTGAAGAAATGGAAAGAAGGATGAGACTAATCAATGCTGAGTAGCTAATAATTGGCGTTAAAACAACCACCCCAATATGGAAGACAGAGCTTAGAACTAGCAATTTACAAAGCCAATTTCGCCAAGATAACTTTAAAACCAGACAGGTATAAACACAGGCCATTATCACAGTAAAAGATGACAAGTAAGGAATAATATAACTGTTTATTTTAGGGCGCTGAGGCCAAACCTCAGCAAACAAAAAGCCAGATTTAGTCAGACTTAAGGAAACAATAAAAGCCAATAAAGCAACATAACAAAAACTGGTAAGGAAATGTTCACGAGTAACAATTGTGGAAATGAACATCACAGCTGAAACAAAAACGCCAACTAAAAAAACATTAATCTTATTGGTAAAATTAACATCTTTTTCTTGCTGCAAAGCATCGATGATAGAAAATGCAGGCCTTTTTAGCGACGCTCCAGACAGTTTAATATAAACCCAGCTTTCATTATCATACTTAATGTTTATTGGAAAACTGTACGTATACCCTTTAATCAAACGATAATCGAAAGGTAGCTTATCACCAGCTTTCAAATAGTTAATGGTGGTATGGCCTTGTTCACTTTTATTTACTTGCCATATATCAATATAATCAATGTACGTATCATCGTAATTTAAATACGGCTCTACTGGTAACTGACTTGAATCTAGCTTTATCCGATACCAAACCGCCTCATCACTAAATCGAGCTTGCCACTGATTCTTATCTACCCAGAGGTTACTATCAAGCGCCTCTTCTAACGTATCAACATACGTACTATCTAAATATTCCACCTTCAGTTCAAAGCCCGAAAGCTCAGCCTTCGCATGAAACGTGAAGCAAAACATCACGGTCATTAACAGTACGTTTGTAAATTTAGCCAACAATGAGACTACCATCGAGGATCCATCCATGAATCTCCTAGATAACGGTTTAAATTTAGGCAATCACACTTTTATCCTAATACCATTGCGCAGCTTGCTACGATTGGCAGTGTAAGGAGCCACAATATGGATTGTTATTAAAAGGAAGAATTAGGCTGAGTCAAAAACTCAATCTCTTCTGGTGTAGATTTTCTATCCAAGATTTTATTTCTATGTGGGTAGCGGCCAAATTGGTCAATAATCTTTTTATGCTGCAATTCAAAGTCAAGATTACCAACCTCAGGGTCAGAGAATAACTGTTCAGCCACTTGATGAATGATTTTTGATTCGCTGTGCATAAACGGCATATACATAAACGAACGATAATCTCCTTGAAGCTCTAAGTGGCAGCCATTTTTAATCGCTTCCTGAGCCAAACCCAATGCTAATGCATCAGCTCCAAAAGCCTGTGGTTGATCTCGATAAATATTTCGTGAGAACTGATCTAATACAATAATCTCAGCCAAGCGCCCTACGGCAGACTCTCGCCAACCAAACAGCTCACCTTGTACCGCTTGCTGATGCAACTCTCCAAATCGCTCATGAATTTGATTATCAAAATCTGCATCTTTTACCCACCACTGTTTCGGGTCTATCTCTTTAAACCAAAAATCAATTACTGTACGAAAATCCACAATCACCTCCAAATATTAATCTGAGAATAACAAACAAAAGTATCTACGGCTCAATGTGCTCTATCTGCCAATAGCGCTCTTTTTTAAGCTTCAATAGCTCAAAATTATCCACTCTGGCCACTATGTTCGGGTGCTTAATATCATCACAGCGATCCCCTATTACAATAACATCACACCCTGCTGATAAAGCCGCTCTAACTCCATTCGGGGCATCTTCAAATGCTAAACAATCACTGCATTTCACCCCCATGGCTGAAGCCGCGCGTAAAAATGACTCTGGGTGCGGCTTCCCATTATCCACTTGGTCAGCCGTAATTAAAGCAGCCGGTTCAGGGAATTGACACGCCGCTAAACGGGGCTGAGCGGTTAATAATGAACCTGATGTCGCAACGGCCCAACATTCTTTAGGTAGTTTCGATATAAATGACAACGCACCTGGAATCTCTTTTAATTGTGTTACTTTACTGCATTCAATCTGTTCAAGCCGAGATACTTCTTGCTCTATATCCAAATATGGAGCCACTTTAGTGATCGTATCGGCTGCTCTGGAGCCAGTATTTGCCTTTCTCACAGCATGGTAATCCACATTAGTCACCTGACACCATTCTTGCCAAGATTGGCGAATAGAAGGAATAGAATCAACCAACGTTCCATCTAAATCGAAAATAAATGCCTGATACATATACGCTCCTTCGATTACGCCATTTCCACCTTTTGTCCTGCCTTGTTCACCTTTCCTTGTACGCTCAACAAGTCAACTAACTCATTAATTGGCAATGGCTTACTAAACATAAACCCTTGAAATAATTCAACACCGCTATGCTTTAATTGTTTATATTGGTACTCAGTTTCTATTCCTTCAGCAACCGCAGTTAAATTTAATGCTTTTGTTAACTCTACAATAGAATGAAGTAAAGGTGGAAAAGGTTGGTTGGGAACTAGGTCTGAAACAAAACTCCGATCAATTTTAATTATCGACATGTCATTCCGTGATAAAAGCTCTAACGAATTGTACCCCGTCCCAAAGTCATCAATCGCCAGTGTGACCCCCATATTAGATAACTGTTGAAAAATCATTTTATTATGAATACTACTTGTAATTTTCTCACGTTCGGTCAGCTCTAAGGTCAGATTGATGTATGAAGGCAGTTTTACTAATAAATCAGAGGCGTCTCGAAGTAACCCTTCATGTAGATGCGCACTTGCAATATTAACATTTAAGGTCAGCGGAATGTGATTAGGGAGTCGCTGACAATCTTCAATGACTATCCCAAACAAATGTCTCGTCAGCTCAACGATTTGATCCGATTTTTCCGCTTGCTCAATAAAAACATTTGGTGAAATATTCCCTTTTGTCGGGTGCTGCCAACGTAAAAGCACCTCCACGCCATATAGGGTTTCACCATCATTTTTATAGACTGGCTGGTAAACTGGATAAAACTGATTATTCTTCATTGCCCAATAAAGGTTAAAAGCCATCCATTTTTTAGATAGGACAGGCCGTGCTGGAAGCAGCAAAATATAAATAGATAAAGTGAGAACAGTAATGCCAAAGAAAAAAGATTCTAACGTATCAGATACCACGTCATAAACACTCACTTTCCATTCAATGGCAAACGGCAATTCAGAGCCAGAGCCAAACGAACTTTCTTCGATAGGCATAACCCCATCAGCGGTTAAACGTGCGTTCTGAAATGCAATACTCACATGAAGAAAAAATTCAACTTCCTGCAATAAAGTTTGAAGGATAGCGGTTTCAAATATCCATACTGCACCTAGGTTTTCAGCCTCTTTATGCCACATCAATACCACTGGTTTATCAGGAATAACTGAAGTGCCACTAGAAAGAATCAAAGATATGTTCTTCTCAAGATCTAAATTGGGAAAAGTACTTCGAACATCTTGAGAAAAGACACCAATAATAGGCGAGCAAAAAGCAACTTGATCTTTCACTAACACGATCGAACGCAATTGATCGTCTTGTGCTGTAATCGGTCGAATATGCTCTGACGCCTTCTCACACATTGACTCTACGTTATGTGTTAATTCATTTGTCGGAAATATAGTTTGTTTTTTAGCACGCATCAGCATACTGTCGAGCTTTGCATGCATCGTCTGTACGTGCTCGTTCTTCTCTTTTCGTTCAGCATTAAAATGCAACAAAGAAACTAAACTAAGGGTAAAAAGAAAAGCCCCAGCCAATACAACAAGCTCTTTTTTTAGAGTTACAAAATAGTTGCTTTTTTCACTTTTCAAAAATGACCCAGCCTAAAATATCTTTATAATCCTTTAAATCAATGTTCTATATTTTGTTCTACATTGATTTTCATTCGTTTTCTGTTGCTAACATACACAACATATAACCAAATGTTATTGATGTCATTATGATAAAGGATGTGTAAATAAATAAAATAGCTTAGCCTCACAAGACATCATCAAAAGTGCGAAGCATTAGGCATAGCTCCTGCCTCATTTTCTTTTTATTTCACTAAAGTGGGTCACATTATAAATGACTGTATGAAATAAATGTCCCAAATCTGCGTTCTTATTACTATCTGGAGCTCTGCTCCTCGCAGCATTAAAGGAAATTTATGAAGCTACGTTATCTTTCAATGATTGTTTGTCTTTTTCTTACCTCTTGTGGCCAAACTATTCATTCCAAAACGAACCTTACAGTGGGTGAAATAAAAAAAACACCTAATAAAGAGGTGACTTATCTTGAAGTAACACAGCCTCATACTGATTCCCAAATTATTTTTATTCATGGCTCTCCTGGTGAAAAAGAAGGTTATCTTGATTACCTATCAAAGACAGAGCTGCAAAGTAAAGCAACATTAATTTCTATTGATCGGATTGGATTTGGACAATCAAAACTAACTCCAGAGCCTTCTATTATTGCTCAAGCTCAAGCTATTGCACCATTGCTCAGCCAAAACACGATTTTAGTTGGGCACTCACTGGGTGGCCCTATTGCCCTTCAAGTTGCCTTATTATATCCAGAGCAAATAAAAGGTATGATCATCGTAGCTCCTGCTTTCGATCCCTCTCTTGAAGAACCTAAATGGTATAATTGGTTAGCCGCATACCCACCTGTCAGCTGGGTATTATCGGAACCCATGCTCACCTCGAATAAAGAAATGATGCCTCTAGCAGATGAATTAACAAAGCTGGCAGAGAAAAACTGGAATAACCTCAACATGCCAATCACTCTTATTCATGGTGAAGAAGACAGTATTGCCGATCCGAGAAACAGCTTATTTGCAATGAAACTCTTACCAGAATCAAATACAAAGCTCATTATGGCTCAAAGAGAAGGCCACTTTGTTTTATGGCAGAATGTTGAATTGATCAGCCGTGAAATTGAGCTTATTTTAGACAGGGTAAACGCAATTAACCTGAGCTTGGAATAATTAAAAATCTAATGGACAAAAAGCCCCATTCACACTTTTAGTAGAATGAGGCTTTATCAAGCAGTAGGCTCTAGTCGTCTAGTTCAATTAATTTTGTTGAACCGCCGTAAAATTTCTCACGTCGCCTTTGTACCAATGCATAAAAACCAGGAATCAACAAGGTACCGGCAAGAAGAACAAACAGAAGTCCACCTGTTAAAGAAATACCCAGCGAATTTTGGCTAATATGCCCAGCCCCAGACGCAAAGATCAACGGTAAAATACCTAAGATGAATGACCATGATGTCATGTTCACCGCTCTAAAGCGTAATGTACCACCACGAACAGACGCTGCGTCTAAATCCACATTCTTATCTTCGCGTTCCATTTTGGCAAATTCCACGATTAAGATTGCATTTTTTGCCGCTAAAGCAATCAAGAGAACCAATCCTATTTGAGCGTATAAATTCAGCGGAATTCCCGTCAGGTTTAGCGCAATAAATGAACCCAATGTAGCCACAGGAACCACCAGTATAATCGCAATTGGTATGCTCCAACTTTCGTACTGCGCAACCATGAACAAATAAATGAAGATCATCGCTAAAGCAAACGCATAAATTGCTTGGTTACCTGCTTTTACTTCCTGGTACGCCATACCTGTCCATTCGTATTGGTAGCCCTGTGGAAGCACTTCTGCCGCCACTCGCTCCATCGCTGCAATGGCATCACCACTTGAATAACCAGGTGCAGGGCTTCCCTGAACCACCGCAGAACGATACATGTTGTAGCGCCAAGCAACATCTGGTTCAAACACTTGCTCCATGGTCACTAACGTACTCAGTGGGATCATTTTTCCACCAGCAGAACGTACATGAAAACGCGCTAAGCTATCTAGATCATTACGGTAGTCGGTATCCGCTTGCATGGTGACACGGAAATTTTTACCGTACATAGTGAAATCATTCACATATACTGACCCAAGGTTACTTTGCAATGTTTGGAAAATGTCCGTCAGTGGGATCCCTAGCTGCTTGGCTTTCACGCGATCAATATCCACGTAATAATGCGGTACATTGGCTCGGAAAGTACTAAAGGTGAATTGAATTTCCGGTTGCTGATTCGCCTTGCTGATCATCTGTTGCATAACATGAGCTAGGTCCGAACGGTTCCGGCCTAATGTATCTTCTAATACAAACTCAAAACCTGATGCAGCTCCCATACCTGGTACTGCTGGCGGGCCCATCGCAAATACCACCGCTTCTGGCAATTGCATCGCTGCTTTCGCATTAATGCGGCGAACAATATCAAAAGAGGTATGTTCTCCTTCTAACTCAGAGCGAGTCTGCCAATCTTTCAGTTTTATGAACATCGAAGCCCCGTTAGACTGGGCCGCACCAGTTAAGAATGCATAACCATTTGCGACAGTAATGCCTTCAATTGCCGGCTCTTGCTCAACGATGTGCCTTAGCTTTTCGGTCACCTCTTCAGTTCGAGTTAACGAAGCGGAGTCAGGCAGCTGGATATTAACCAGTAGAACACCTTTATCTTCCTGAGGAACAAATGCTGTTGAAGTTGTTTTTGAAAGCCATACAAGGGAGGTCACCGCAATACCAAAAACAGCAACTAAAATAACTGACTTGCGTACTAAGAAGCCAGCAACAGCACCGTACTTGACCGTTACTTTATCTAAGCCATTGTTAAAGGCTTTAAACCATCCTGCCGTATTATTTTGACCTTTCTTCAATACAAGGGAACACAAAGCAGGAGATAAAGTCAGTGCGTTAATAGATGAAATAACAACAGAAATACAAATGGTTAAAGCAAACTGTCGATACATGATCCCGGTAATACCCGGTAACATTGCCACAGGTAAGAATACCGCTAACAAAACAAGCGTAGAGGTAATGATTGGCCCTGTTACTTCTTTCATGGCCTGTAATGTTGCTTGGCGCGGGGACAGCGTTGGATCTTTTGCCATATTGGTATCAACATTTTCAATCACCAAAATAGCATCATCAACCACGATACCAATTGCTAGGATCAAGCCAAACAGAGTCACCGTATTGATAGTGAATCCCGTGGCCAACATCACTGCAAACGTACCAATCAAAGAAACTGGAATCGCCACCACCGGTATAAGTGTCGCACGCATACTGCCAAGGAAAAGGTAGGTTACGGCAATAACAAGCAAGATAGCTTGAATAAGAGTAACCACTACCCCTTTGATGGACTCTGCCACAAAAACCGTCGTGTCATAACTGGTTTCGTAGCTCATGCTCTCAGGCATTGCATGTGACAATTGCTCAAGCTTGTCCATTACCGCTTGACCACTTTCTAATGCATTTGCCCCCGACTGAAGTGACATTGTCACTATAGACGCTGATTTTCCTTGATACAAGCCAGCCGAATCGTAAAACTTTTTACCTAATTCAATGTTTGCGACATCTTTTAAGTAAATCATTCGTCCATCAGAGTTGGCTTTTAAAATAACATGCTCAAACTCTTCAACGGTTTCTAAACGGCCTTTCGTTACCAAATTAAATTGGACTTCTTGTGCATCATTGAATGGTGGTGCACCAATCTTACCTGCCGCAACCTGTACGTTTTGCTCTGTTAAAGCAGCACGAACGTCGCTGGTTGTTAGCCCCAGTGCTGCCATTTTGTCTGGGTCTAACCAAACACGCATGGCATACTCACCACCACCAATCACGTTTACCTCACTGATCCCTTTTACCCGTGCCAGCTGATCTTTGATGTTTAGGTTTACGTAATTCGTTAAAAACTGATCATCATATTTGCCGTCAGGTGAATAAAAGTTCAATACCATTAATAAATCTGGAGAACGCTTTTTCACCGTAACCCCGACCATACGTACTTCTTGAGGAAGCTTCGATTCAATCTGAGAAACACGGTTTTGAACATTAACCTGAGCCATATCGGGATCAGTGCCAATATCAAAGGTCACATTTAAATTATACGACCCATCATTAGCACTTTTAGAAGACATATAGATCATGTTTTCTACCCCGTTCACAGAAGCTTCTATGGGCTCTGCAACGGCTTCTTCAACCACCTCTGCACTCGCACCAGAATACACCGCAGTCACACTCACCGACGGAGGACTGATTTGCGGATATTCCGATACAGGCAAAGCAAGCAAAGAAATAAGGCCCGCCAATGTTAGAATGATAGAGATCACTAACGCAAATTTAGGCCGCTGAATAAAAAATCGACTTAACATACGCGACTGCCTTATTGTTTAGGTTCAGAAAGACGAACTGGCATACCATTACGTACCCGCTGCAAGCCAGAAGTAATAATATTATCTTCTGCGGTAATACCTGACCGGATAATGATCCCTTTGCTGGTTTGCTGCCCTAGTTCCACGTTTCGTCGCTCAGCCACATTATCGCCAGTCAGTACCATCACAAAGTCCCCTTCCAAATCCGTTTGTACTGCTCTACGAGGAATCACAAGAGTTTCTAGCGCTTCATTTTGCTGTAAAACCACTTGCGTGTATTGGCCTGGCAACAATTGATGTTCAGGGTTAGGAAACAAAGCTTTCAGCGCAATGGTGCCCGTATCTACATCAATTCGGTTACTCACATAAGCAATATCACCCGAATGTGAATACACATCGCCATTACCTAGTTTCAATGAAACAGCCACATCTGAAAAATCACTTTCAGTGCCAACTCTATCAAGGCCAAAATTCAAGCGCTCTTTTTCACTAAGATTAAAGCTCGTAAAGATAGGATCTAAACTGACCAATGTGGTCAATACACCTGAACTAGAGGAGACTAAATCCCCAATACTCACTTTACTTTCACTAATACGGCCAGAAATAGGCGCGGTGATCAGAGTTCGAGATAAATCCACTTTCGCTGCGGTTAATTGCGCTTGAGCAGACTTAAGTTGTGCTGTTGCTTCTAACTGATTAGCCACCAGCCCATCATAGTTAGATTGGCTAATGCTTCCTTTTGGTAACAGGCCCTCTCCACGCTCTAGCTCAAGGTTAGCCACACTTAAATTGGCTTTTGCTTGAGAAATCGCCGCTTCAGCACTGGTCACCTTTGCTTTGTAACTGGCAGGATCAATTTGGAATAGTCGATCCCCTTTTTCTACCAGCTCACCTTCAACAAAATACCGC
Organism: Vibrio sp. Of7-15; assembly: GCF_022347565.1. Taxonomy (GTDB): domain Bacteria; phylum Pseudomonadota; class Gammaproteobacteria; order Enterobacterales; family Vibrionaceae; genus NORP241. The sequence continues at coordinate 372,535 of NZ_JAKRGH010000001.1, read as the reverse complement.
TCAAGTAAATAGCCAGACACTTGAGCTGTGATCCCTACATCTTCTAGCGCTTCAGTACGGCCAACATAACTTTTACTTGGTTTGTATTGGCTAACAACAACGGATGTTGCTTCAACAAGTGGTAAAGGAGGAGATGATTTATTTGATTCACTTTCACTACAGCCAGCTAGAACAGCTACACCCAGTAAAGCGACATAAATTGGTTTTAGTTTCATTATATTAACTCATCAAGAATTGATTCTTTCTCTTCACCTAAAAGTGGGAGAAATTAAACAGATGAGTTCATATTAATTGTAGATAGTTAACCGAAGCTGAACGGAAATTCAGCTATGGGTGAGAAAATGTAATTAATAGTGTCTAACGAATAATATTTGCACAATTATTATCTTTAATTATGACTCTATCGAGAAATCATAGCTAACTGATGCTTTCGCAAACTGGCTGACTTTGGTTGGCCTACCTAAATGAAAGCCTTGCATATAATCAATATTAAGCTCAAGCATGGCCTCATATTCTAAGTTCGTTTCAATCCCTTCCACTAGAACTTGAGATTCAAGTTGCTCCGATATCGCAATGGCATCAAGCAAACCTGACGGCTCTCCCAGCATGTACTGTTTAATCAAGCTTTGATCAATCTTAATAAGATTGGGCTTAATCTGACGCGCTCGATCTTCTAATGAAGCTCCAGAACCATAATCGTCAATCGCCAACTGGCAACCCTCAGAACGAATATTTTGCACCACTGAAGAAAGCTCCTCCTCACTTGAGCAATCATGCTCTAGCACTTCAATATAAAGTGGTGTCGAATCTAACCCAACAAGACGAATGTATGATGGGTCAAGATCATTCACTGCTCTGGGGCTGAGCAAGGCTAAAGCCGATGCGGGAGAAACATTCAAAAATAACGCCCCACCTCGGACAAATCGTACAAAATTTTTCATATGCAAAACACGGCACCACTGATCGATCATCATTAACTCATCAGATGATAAATAGCTCGCACTTAAGAAATGGTTAGGTGCCACAGTAGCTGAACAAGAATGATCATAAACTCTCAATAAGGCTTCATGCCCAAAAATTTGGTTATTACGCGTAAAAATTGGCTGAAAAGCGCTCGTTAACGTGAAGTGTTGATATTGGATACAGCTGCTACCGTCACTCCTTTCCATTAAGTATTCTTGTATATTATTCATTCTCTTACTGACATTATCATATGCTTTTTTAAAAGAGTAATGCACTACATGGCATAATAAAAGTGTGATCTAGCTCATTGAGTCAATGTCTTAAAATCAAAACACATTTCTTCGTATCACATCTCAGACAACAGATCCGGTCTGTATAATTTTTCTCGACTTTGTCACTAATTAGACATATATATTGAGTACTGTTTATCAGTAGGGAAACCGGTAGAAGGAAAAAAGGATGATATGTCAATTTAGGGAGCAACCTAGCTTTGAACCTGATCATTCAGGTTATATTAATGGCGCACTCAGCTTATATCAGGATGATGACAGCGAGGCTCAACATGTAACTAACCCAGATCCAGTGTTATCCAATAAAGCTAATAATTATGACAACGGTTCAGTCACTAATTGGTAACTGATTTTTCGCGCTGTAGAAACAAAAAAATAGGTGCTCCTCGCACCTATTTTTTCAACTCTAACAAAATCTTATGCGCTGGCTTGTAAATCTACCCAAATCGTTTCGACTTTAGAGCCTCTGCCACCAACCTGAACGTCTTTGATCTTTCTCTCAACTTCAACCACTTTCGCTGAAATCAACGAAGGGCTCCCCAACGTACGTCCTTGTTCAAATAAAAATTTTCCAGATGAGCCTTGGTATTTTGTTAAATAACAAGCTAGAGCACCACTAGCACTACCCGTTGCTGCTTCTTCATTAATTCCAATTGACGGAGCAAAATTTCGGCACTCTGCACTAATATCAGATTCATTTGGCGTTAATGCAAAAACATGAAAACCAAAAGTCTGCGTTTCACTATTAAAACGAGCGATGGCATCTAAATCCGGTTGAATAGCATGTAAGGTTTCACTATTCACCACAGGAACAAAAATATCAGTCAGCCCAGTAGACACAGCCTGAATCGGCAAGCCTGTCGCTAAAATGCTTTCAACCGATAACCCCAAAAGATGCGCAATATCATACTCATCAAACTTATCACCAAAAACAGGTGCTGGCTGCTGCATGGTAACTGAAAAATCCTCCGACACTTTAACACTCAAAATACCTGCTTTGGTTTCTTGTCGGTACTGACCAGCTTCTATGATCCCTTTTTGTGCTAACAACGAAAAAGTCGCAATTGTCGCATGACCACACAAATCAACTTCACTAGTAGGAGTAAAAAAGCGAACGGTAAAATCAGCGTTCTCAGACGCTGAAACAAACGCGGTTTCAGATAACCCAACCATAGAGGCAATACGCTGCATTTGCTTATCCGATAATAGATCAGCATTTAAGACAACACCTGCAGGATTTCCGCCTTTTTCGCCAGCAACGAATGCATTTAACCTAAAAACTGCTTGCGACATAATCTCTCCTTGAATTATTTCTATAGGTACAACATGTCGCAAATAATGAATAAAGACAAGAAATTAAACCCCTGCCCTCTATAAAAAAGTACCGAAATAAAAGAAATGTGACTTAAATCGATGAAAATATTATTAAAACCCTATCACAAAAATGAAATCAACATTAACAGAATATAAATAGAGTTAAAGTACGACAGAATAGATATGCACTTGTATTTATATCTTGATTTACTCGCCAAATAATTCAAATACGAAACAATTTGAGCTTAATAACAAAGAAACTCGTCACTCACTTATCAATAATACCGCCATAAAAATAACCAAGGAGAAGTAAAGTGACAACATTAGCATATCAAGCCATGGGGATTGGCCCATGGGTGTCAGCCATCGTGTCACCAGAGGTAGCAATGAGTTTAGCTAAAGAATATCGTCAATATGGCTGGCCTGTGAAAGTGAATAATATTGATTTTGAGTAGTAAAAAACAAGATAAATAAGCTTTCAATGGATGAAGGCTTACTTACCATCATCAACTAATCATTTAAAGGTGGTCTCATCCAAACTTGACTAAAATCGAACCAACCTAAGCCATTGCTATTTGTATTTTGTAATACTCCATGCTGCTCATCATTAACACCCACCCACGTATGATAAAGGGGTAAAACCTGACCACTTTGAACCAATATTCGTCCAATATCACTTGCAGGAAAAGAACTAAAGCTATTTTTACGCCAAGCCTGTACTAACTCATCAATAACCCGATATTCAGATTCCGGCATAACACGTTTTATTTCTCCAAAACTGTATAGCCAAGACAGCAACGCATCTTCACGCTTTGAGCCTAAACTCATTCCTCTCACCCAGAAGTCAATCTGATCGTTACGTGAACCATGAGCAACATCTTCCGTTGGCAGCTCAAGGGCAATAAGCTTTATTCCATCCTCAGCCAGTAACTCTTTAAGGATGGCCGCTAATTCAGTATAAATCGGGTGATCTTCATGGAATGCAACAGTAAGCGTTCTTTTTTCTGGCACCTGAACAGGCTCAACAATAGGTACTTGATGGTGCCAACCAGGTAATACACCGTAAGCATTGATAACACTAAAATCTCCAAGAGTATGGTGTGGTATTCGGCTAAAAAGCTCCATGGAAGACAACTTAGATCGCAGATACTTAATCCACTTTGGATCCGTCGCAATACCAGACTTTCTATTGAACAACACATAGCAACAGCCATGATCAAGAGTTAATGTTTCTGAGGGCCGAGAAATATATGTAGAAGGGTCTTCAATACTTGGAGTTAACTGACACGCAGGGATTTTATCTAACACCCAGACTTCAACCGTATCCACCAAAGACCGATAACCAAAATAATAATCGTGAGCTTCTAATACCAAACGCTGTTGATCGTTTCTCGCTACTTTATAAGGGCCCGTGCCTACTGGCAACAAATCAAAATCCTCACGCTTAAGCCAGTCATGAGGCAGAATCTTCGCCTGATTTGTACCCAATAGTTCATGAAAACGCACATCATCGCTAGACAAATAAAAATCGATGACATTTGAGATAGGGCTTACTACGCGCTCCACATGCGAAAACAAATCGTGTAGTTGAAGCTGTTTAAACGTCGTGATCACATCATGGCTGGTGAGTAAGCTATTATCATGAAAACGAATTGCTGGCCTTAAATAAAAGCGCCAATGACGAGGGGAAAAAGACTCCCAATGGTGAGCAAGATCCCCTTCAATTTCCTCTTTTTCCTCATTAATTTTAGTCAAGCCACTGAAGATTTCATTGATAATATGCTGCTCGGATCGGCGAATAGGCTTTAATGGATTTAAGTTTGCAAGCTGACGGTAATATGGAAGTCGTATAATTTGCTTGCCCTGCTGATGGGATAAACCCAGCTGATCTTGAATCACAAGGGCAAGCTGGCTGTTGTCATGATTAAGGGCCGCTAGAGCTTGATCCAGTCGCCCTTCTGCAACAAAGCGCTTGGCTTGAGATAAACTGATTTCCTGATCAGTTTGTAAAAACCTCAAGCGAGATAGTTTCCCCCTACCAACGGCAGGTTCCCACTCAATCCACCCTTCTTCGGCCATTTTGCTAATAACCATGCGAGTATTTCTTCGTGTGCAAAACAGAAGTTCAGAAATACATTGCAGATGAGTATCGCTACTCTCTCCTTGAAAGTGCTGATACAAGCGTTCGAATTGAGTACGTAGCCGTTGACTGCTCATAAAAGAGGAACCTATTTAAAACAAATATTCTGTATTTAGTTTCCTACTTTAACGCAATAATAGCCAGTAAATCAGGCTGTTTGTTTTCTTGAATGAGAAAACATGGCCTTACCTCACCCCCTAGAGGTAGGGCCAACCTTCCTCTTTAAAACAAAATTCAACACTTATTTCCATACACTGAAGATGATTTCAGCTATCCTAATCAATGTTGATCTTAAACAGTGAGAAACTATGGCGATTCTTCTAGACGATTCAAACCAAACATTAATAAAAAACAGCCCTTATTATAAAGAGATTGATAAACAACTCACTCTTGCCCAACAAGCCCTAGAAAGCCCAATACGTGGTAGTTTTATAGACAGAAAAGGAAAACTAACCAATAACCTTTCAATCATGTTAAGCGCACTTCAAAACGCAGTAAAACATGATGACACTAATCTGGATTTACTCGCGAACCTCGCCAGTGCTTATATCTTTAACAATAAAATAGAGCAAGGAATCAATTTATACCGCACCATTCTCTACTCAGAGCCACATAACACCAACATACTATTTCGCTATGGTTACTGGTGTCATTATGCTGGAAGAAATACCGAGTATAATGTTGCCCTTCATCGACTAAAAAAACTCTCCTCAGACAAAGCAAACTTATTATATGCGCTCCCTAAAACACTCACGCGCTGTATATCTAGGCCAATAACCAACACCGTTCCCTCATACACAAAAAATATTGACGCTCTGATCGTTCTTGGTTTCAAGTTAAACTCCGATGGTTCTGTTCCATCGATGCTTAAAGAACGATTAACACTATGCCGTCATATCGCAATACAATTCCCTCTGGCTAAAATTATTGTCACAGGCGGTGTTCAACAAAATGGCATTACGGAAGCTGAAGCGATGGCTGAATGGCTTATCGGTTCAGGAATAGAAAAAGCAAGAATCCTCATCGAGCCCTATGCAAAAAATACCATTGAGAATATTCAGTTGAGTGTCAAATTACTTACGCATCACCATTTACACAATAACCTAATCATTACATCAGCATGCCATGGCCACCGAGCCCATGCTCTATTTACAAGCTACAGTCTAAATCAACATTTAAATAACCACACATTCATGCCAGTTACCGTAATCAACCCAGCAACAGACACTTACGACAGCCCCACGAGGAATCAAAAACTAAGTATCTACCTAGATTGTTTAAGAGTGTGTCAGTTCAATGCATTCAGTTATCGTCAACTGCAATACATGTAACCGACTCAATCTAAACTAACCTTCTGTTTATATTGACAAAAGAGACAGCATGATAAAGATATACATGTTATATAAATAAAAAGGATATATTCCAGAGACTTAACCTGCGTCAAAATAATGGCAGTTATTTTTGACTTACTAGGAGAAAGCCATGATAATTTGAACTGTATACTCATAGCTTTTGATACATAGAGGCTATAAAAAATTAAAAGAAAGGCCTTTAATGCATTTTTACTCACTACTAAATTATGTAAAACCCTTTGCTCGGATCTGCTCGAGGTATACCTTTCTGGCTGTACTAGCAGGGGGAAGCATCAGCTTTTTAGTCACTTGGCCTTCTATCAGCTTGCATTTGCATCAACTGCTCCAATACCTTTCACCGCAACTTTTTCATGGTATACAACAACATATTTTGGCCACTCAACCTGAGCATTTCTTTTTTACGTTTTTACTAAACTGGCTCAGCATTACTCCTATCTTGTGCCTAGTGGCCATGATATGGGCCTTATATCAAACCATAACTGGTAGCCATCACTTTTTTCATAATGAGTTGCGTAGAGCACTAAATCGCTCCGAACTTTTTCCTATGTTTCAACCTATCATTGACGCTAAGTCAGGTGAGATATACGCAGCTGAGCTATTGTTGCGCTGGCGCCACCCCCAACTGGGTTATGTTGAGCTCAGCCAATTCATTCCTTTATTAGAAAAGAATAAGCAGCTCAATCAGTTGGTCTACTCTTTTTTCGTAAAAGCGGAAAATATGCTACCGCACCAAACAAAATTGAAATACCTAAGCATCAATATCACGCCGAGCCAAATTAGAGACAAGAAACAATTTAAAGTACTCGTGACAATTTTACGCCAGCATCAACATATCGCAGAAAACATTCTCTTAGAACTCACAGAGCAAGACTGGAACCCCGTTTACTCAGATGAGTTCATCGATAGACTCAATACACTAAAGAAACTGGGATATAAAATCGCTCTTGATGACTTCGGTACAGGGCAAAATGGACTGGAGCTTTTGCACCGCTTTCAACCCGATGTCATTAAAATCGATCGGAGCTACATACAACAAATTGATTCTGACAATACGTGCAGCTCTGTCTTAGATGCCATTATTCATCTAGCTCGTAAAATGAACATATCGTTAATCGCAGAAGGTGTCGAAACCCAAACACAACGTAATTATTTACTTGCTCATGGCGTCTCTAAAATTCAAGGTTTTCATTACTATAAACCACTACATGAGAAAGATTTCATTCAAGAAATTAATGCCAACTTAACTCCTCTTCATCCTAATTACCCATTTAATTCACCCCACCTTGACTAAATAATGTTCTGCAATTATTCACATCATCGTAATAGATCGAAACTAGGCCTCACACATAGCCTCCCCTTACCTTGTCCACCAAACTGGAACTGAAATAAGCTCGAACAAACCTATCTGACTATTCTGTTATTAACCATAAAAATTACAAACAGTTAGACTGGTTGCATAAATAACCCATCATCCCTTTATTTCTTTACTTATTGATACAGATAATGCTTTACTGTACCCCACACTTTTAGTCTGCCGTAAAAATGCCACTAATCAAATTACAAAGATTCCAGACCACTCTAAATAGAAGAAATGAACGCTACCCTGTTGTACAAAATGGAATATTTAGCCTAATCACAGGAGAAATCGATTTTACATTACCAGATGGAACAAAAGGCATGTTGCAGGCTGGAGACTTCACTCTCTATAGTTCTGGTGAGATTTCTGATTTTCAAATGAAAACGAGTGAGGGAGACTTTAGTGCTGAAGCACTCATAATCGACATTTCTATCTTTCAAAATTTTTTATCGCAGCTCGACGACGATGCCTTCCAAATAAAATCGGGCCAGTACGCCTATTTTTCGAAACAAGACACTTGCGTGTACCGCTTGTTCATGCAGATTCGGGACATATTAGATTCTGAGCTAACCATTCACCCAATGACACTGACTCAGCTTGTCTATGCGCTACTCAATGAAATGATTGCCCAAAAGCCACACCTATTGCCTTTGATCCGTCGAGCAGCTGAGCTCAGTTCAACGCAAAAAGTGATTCATTATATAGAAAAAAACTTAGAGCAAGACATCAACATCGACAGTGCCGCTCAATCTATTGGTATGTCAGCAGCAACTCTAAAAAGAAAGCTGGCTTCAGATAAGATTTCTTTTGCTAATATTTTGAAAGTAAAACGCATTACTAAAGCCACTACAGAATTACGGCTAACAAATAAAGCCATCACTCAAATAGCTTATGATTGTGGCTTTAAAAATGCAGCCCACTTTAGCACTGCATTTAAAGCCCACACGGAGTTAACGCCCAAAGAATTTAGAGTAAAGATCAAAAAGTGCAGCCAAATAAAACCTTAGCTGAACCTTATTCCCCCTGAGCTTGAACCATTTCGATCTGCATCAGCATGGTCTTAGGGTTGTGATAGTCCAAATTGATCGTATAAACAATTTGATTATGCTCTAAAGCCAAAGATGGGAAACCTTGAACAGGTAAACGGCGATAAAAACCGATTTCCTGCTGTAGCAGGTTTTCCATTTCCTCGTGAACCATATCCGCTTCAAACTGCACTGTATCTAACCCAAGCTCGGCAGCTAAAGCTGTTAATGTGCTCATGTCTGATGGGTTCATTGCCTTGAGATAATAAGCTTTCTGGATTTTTTCTATCATCTCTTCTTCTTTACCCTGTACGCTTGCCGCAATAACAGCACGACATGCAGGGTAAGTAGAACGACGAGGTTGGCACTTAGTCCAGAATTCAAAGTTAAATTCAGTACCAAGCTGTTGGTGTATGTGATTCCAGGTTTTCTGGATAGCCTCTTGCATCTCCTGATCCATAACTTGATCAGAATCGGGCGCTAAACCACCTAGAATATTAATTACTTCAATATCTTGTGGAAGCTGATCGCGTAACGCTTGCCATGTTGGCTTAAAACCCCAGCACCAACTGCACATAGGATCATGAAAGTAATAAAGCTTGGTTGACATAAAAGAGATAACCTTAATTTCTATACGAAATGAACATAGAAGAGTTATCGACAAACAGATGAAAAACTTTATGTCATTAAAAGAGTTATATTAAAAACGATATGTACATCACGATTGCTTAGAAGCACCAAAAACAATCAAACTTATCTTTCGCGATGGTATCGAGCAACTCATGTAATTGGTTTGATGATGGATGAGGCTGATAAATCTGCCATGTTGTATCAGATGGACGCCAAAACAAATGCCATCGCCTCTCCTCTTTATCATAAAAAAGCTTGGCTACAGAAACCGTATCATCCGCATGAGCGCCATCCACTAACCAATGAGAAACGGTAACATAAAGCGAGTTAGTATCTAAGTGATAATCAACGCAAGCCAGATCCACAGGCAGGTTTTGATTACGCTCTGAGCAAAACTTAGCAAGCTGATGCTCCACACGATGGCGATCCAATTCATTCAAAGACATACATCCTCCAATCACACATCACATTCAATCAGCGAATAAATCGTGGCCATTGAATACTATTGATAAACTTCTAAACCTTTTGATTACACTGTCGATAACATTATTTACAAATTAGTATAAAGTTATAAATAACAATTAATAATAATAGGCGTTCCACTGAGGTCATAATTATGAAGTTTAACCACAAAGTTGTTGCCACTTCGTCTGCAATTTTGCTTGCTGCGCTATCCATTTTATCCTTTAGACAATACTACCAAGTTAAAGGGCACATTGAATCGTTAATCCAGCACAGTATCAGCGAAATTGTTAATGGTGTTAAAAACACCGTTGATAGCGAAATGACGTCCAAAGCTCAACTTGCTACCTATGCCACTCGGCTGATCGAAGACGATCTATCTGAGCAGCACATTAGTAACGTTATTAACAAGCCTAGCATTAAGAACACATTTTTACTTGCAGGGATCGGTTTTGAAGCAGATGGTACGCACCAAAGTAATGACGCCAGTTGGGACCCGGGTAGCTCATGGGATCCACGAGTCCGCCCTTGGTATAAAGACGCCAAAAATGCTGGTAAAACAATCGTTACGGCCCCCTATGCAGACTCCGCTACCGGTGAAATACTGGTATCTGTAGCTGCACCTGTACGAGAAAATAGCCAATTTACTGGTGCTATCTTTTATGACGTCAGCTTAGCGCAACTCGCTCAACAGATTAATCAAGTATCGTTGTTTGATGCGGGTTTTGTGTTCATGGTAGATAAAGAAGGCACCATAATTTCACATCCAGAAGCTAACATGAACGGTAAAAACATGTCGGAATTTCTCGGCTCAGCCAGTATTTCGAACCAAATTAAGTTGATTGACTACCAAGAAAAACCCACTTATCTCAGTTTCACTCCAATCGATAGCCAAGAATGGTTTATTGGTGTGATCCTTGATTATGAAAAAGCCCATACTTCCGTTTATGAACTTAGAACATCAGCAATTTGGCTAACAGCATTATCACTTATATTTGCCATTATTGCGCTGTTTATTGTGTTGAAATACTTAATGAAACCATTAACGGTTCTGAATGATGCCATGAAAGATGCCGCTTCAGGACAAGGTGATCTAACTCGTCGTTTGAACACAAATACCGATCAGGAATTTGCCGAACTGGCTTCAAACTTTAATGCCTTTACCGAGAAGCTCCAATCTTTAATCTCTGAAACAAAAGTTCTCAGTGAAGAAATTCGACACAGCACCGAGCAAACCTCACAAGGTGTACAACTTTCCGCAGGAGACATGACAACTCAGCTAGCAGAAGTAGAACAACTGGCAACGGCAATGAATGAGATGGCTTCAACCTCTGCTGATGTCGCTGGTAATGCGCAAGGTGCAGCTTCAGCCGCTCAAGAAGCCGATAATGCCGTTGAAGATGGGGTCAGCGTGGTGTCTCATACCACAGAGTCCATTGCGACACTCTCAGGACAAATTGATCAAGCGGTAGAGGTGGTGCAAGACTTAGAAAATGCGACGGGTAATATTGAATCCATTCTTTCCGTTATTAATGAAATCGCCGATCAAACCAACCTGTTAGCACTAAATGCAGCTATTGAAGCCGCCCGTGCAGGTGAATCTGGCCGTGGTTTTGCGGTGGTTGCCGATGAAGTTCGCACCTTGGCACAACGTACTCAGCAATCCACTACTGAAATTCGTAACATGATAGAGCAACTTCAATCAGGAGCTCGCTCTGCTGCGAATGTGATGGGACAAAGTAAGAGCCTCGCCTCCGACACTGTCATTAAAGCAAATGAAGCGAATGAAGCTCTAAACCGAATTAAAGAATCTATTATTCAAATTTCAGACATGAACCTTCAAATCGCCTCTGCTGCAGAGGAGCAAAGCCTTGTCGCTGAAGAAATTAATAGTAATACCTTCAATATCAAAGATCTTTCCCAACAGGTTTCAGATAGAGCGGTAGAAGCCTCGTCTCAAATGCAAGATCAAGTGGCCCGAGTACAACAACAAGATACGATTCTTAACAAGTTCATTGTATAGCGGATTCGTATGACTGGTTTACACTCAAACAGTCATACGACCCCTAAGCCTTACCCATAACAGCAGTAAAGTTATACCTTTGCTGCTGTTTTCATTATTAATGACTTAACCCAAGTCACAAAAATGTCACATGCCAGTAATATCATAGCGCCCTCAACAATACCTAACTGAGATGGAGATTTACTATTATGTTTCGCAGGGCTGTCATTACACTTACCTGTTTAAGCAGTTTTCTCGCTGCGCCTTCTTTTTCTAAAACGGTTTCTGTATCAGGCTCTACGTCTGTGACTCACGTAATGGAAGTGTTGGCTGAACAGTATAACAACGAGCACAAACAAGACTTCATCGCAGTACAAGGCACGGGTTCTTCTGCTGGTATTTCTCTGGTCGAAAAAGGAATATCAGAGATTGGAATGAGCTCTAGGTGGTTAAAACCACAAGAGAAAAGTAACACGATTAAGATTGTGCCTATCGCGTTCGATGGCATCGCAATGGTCGTGAATAAAGACAATCCAGTTCAAAACCTCACGAAACAGCAAATTCTTGATATTTACCATGGTGAAATCACCAACTGGAGCCAAGTCGGTGGGCCTGAAAGAGAGATCGCCATTGTCACTCGTGAAGCCTCTTCTGGATCTCGTTACTCATTTGAAACCTTAGTAGGGTTAACCAAGCAGGTGAATAACGAAATGGTTTCTGATATTAGCGATAAGGTATTAGTAGTAAACAGCAATAGCATGGTAAAAACCATTGTGAACCATAATTCTCATGCGCTTGGTTATATCTCCCTAGGCTCAATCGATAATTCAATCAAAGCCTTAAAATTTGAAGGCGTTGAAGCCACAGGTAAGAATTTACAAAAAGGCGACTATAAATTTTCTCGACCTTTTCTCTTAATTCACAAAAACAATAAGCTTTCTTCTGTTGGGCAAGATTTCTTACACTACGTTTTATCTGCTGAAGGACAGCAAACAATTAAAGAAAGTGGTTATGTTCCGGTAAAATAGCACCTTCAGATACAATAATATTCAGCTCAGCAATAGCACTATACGACGCTGAGCTGATTACTTCCGTTACTTACACACCACTACTTCACTACCGGGTAACGTTCATCACTGCCCCATTCCGTCCAAGAGCCATCGTATACAGACAATTTATATCGTCCCGTTAATGACGCTGCCAACGCTAAAATACAGGCTGTAACACCAGAACCACAGGTAAAATAATAATGATCTTGCACTGGCGCAAGTGCATCAAACAGATCTGATAATTCTTGCTTCGACTTTAACTTCCCATCCACCAGTAATTCAAGAAATGGTAGATTTTTAGCACCCGGCATATGGCCGCTTCTCACTCCTTTCCTTGGCTCTAGCACTTGTGCTAAAAAGCGATTGTTAGGACGTGCATCCAATACCGTGCAATTTTCCGACTCAAGTTTCTGCTCTAATTCTTTTGCACTTATCACCCAATCTGACTGCAACTCTGCTTTGTAGTCCGTTTTTTCAACAGGACTTGGCGCATCTTTATGAGTTTTACCACCAGCAGACAACCACGCTGGTAGTCCCCCGTCAAGCACAGCGACATTGTTATGGCCCATCGCTTTAAACATCCACCAAACACGTGGAGAAGCAAACATGCCAACTGAATCATAAACAACAATATCAGAATCGTTTTGTACACCTAACAGACCAACCTGTTCCGAAAAATAGTCGGCACTAGGTAACATGTGAGGTAATTCACTTTCTTGATCTTTAATCACTTGATCAAAGTCGAAGAAAACAGCTCTGTCTATTCTTTCACCTTCCCACTCTTTAACCCCAGAGCGTTCACTGCCAGGCATAAACCAACTGGCATCGATTATTTTCAGTGTTGGTTCTGAAATGTGTTCTTGTAACCATGAAACAGACACTAAATCGGTGTTTAAAATACTCACATTACATTCCTTATCAACCTGAAAAATACAACCAATAGACTCATCCACAAAACCAATAAGCTCTTAACTTAATTTGAATTTTGTGTTTACAAAAACAAAGCGACCATGCTAATAATGCCGCTTACTTAATATAAACCATTGCCCTGTATGCTATAGAGTTCACTTAATTTCCACCTTAGCATTCAGTTCTATAAAAACCAAAAATAAAAATTACATGCGCTCTTTTTTTATTCAAAAATCCAAAACAACGCTCTTAAGCTTATGCTGTGCACTTTCTGTTGTCCCATCACTACATGCAAGTGAAAGTGGCACATGGGCACTGACTCATGATAATGATGGTGTTGTTGGCACAGACTATAACTACACCAGCGGGCTGTTTTTCCGATGGTCTTCTCCAGATTCAGAAGATCTCACCAAAACCGCTCCATTTTGGATAAGTACTCCTGCAGAGTGGCTATCTCTTAATCCAAATGCGCATCAAGGCTGGGGAGTCGAAGTATCCCAGCAGATGTGGGCCCCTAAAGACATCTCCCAGACACAACCTCAACCAAATGAACGCCCATATGCTGGCTTACTATATGTCAAAAATAGTATTTATGAACAAACAGACTCCGTCGCCAACCAATATTCATTTTCTCTAGGTTTGGTCGGACCCGATTCTTACACGGAAGAAGCCCAAAAAATCATTCACAGCATCATTGGTTCACCAGACCCACAAGGTTGGGATAACCAAATTCAGTACCAGCCCATTGCTCAACTTGGTGTAAGTACAGATCGACTTATTTTTAGAAAACCAGTCTCTATATATAACGACATAGACATGGGATGGATGGCTAGAGCGGAGCTCGGTAACTACCAATCAGAAGTTGCATTAGGAGGAACGTTCCGGTTTGGAGAAGGGCTAAGCGATAGCTTTGGTTCCACGGGTTTCACTCATGGCAATTTCATCAACACCAACTTCCTCAGTAACAGCAAACAAGGTTTATCCTTTTTCTCTGGTTATGAATTCCGCTACCGTTTTTACGATTTAACTATAGAGGGCGACCTGCCAGATGGCTCACCAAGAGTTGATACACAGCACCTACAAACTACAGTCGTGATTGGTGGTGTATTTTACCAACCTCGTTGGGGGGTCGGGTTAAGCTTAGCCACCAGCAGTGCTGATTACGAGCAAGATCATAAAGAGATATACAGCTACGGATCAATCACGCTCTTTTTGCGTTAAGCAATTGATCAAAAACACTTTCAATACAATAAATGTTCATGCTACATTGCCAACAGTTTAAAATATCAACATGGAGAGTTGAAAATGTTAACCGTAAATAGTTATTTCGAAGACACTGTAAAATCAATTGGTTTCGAGCAAGATGGTGCCACAAGCTCTGTGGGTGTAATGGAAGCAGGTAGCTATACGTTTGGTACGAAAGCAGCTGAAAAAATGACCGTGGTAAAAGGCAACCTAACCATCAAGCTTGCTAACGAAGAGAAATGGAAAACCTACGCTGAAGGCGAATTTTTTCATGTTGCTGCCAATTCATCTTTTGAGGTTCAAGTAGAAGTAGACACGGCCTACCTATGTGAATACTTAGCGTAGCGCTCATCAATACATTAAGTGGCCTTCTTAATTTCAGTTGGCCACTTAGAAAGCGCAGAAAGTATTTTAAAGATCTTTTAGCTTTTCTTTTACTTCATCTGTCCCATTTTCCAGTGCTTCGGCAATACCTTCTATTCCATCTTGCACTTCTTCCATAGGAGCTTTATCCAGAACATCTTCAATTTCATCTTGATAGGTCATACCAATATAAATACCAGCACCCAATACCATCAGTAATAGATATTTTGTCACATTACTTCCTTTCTTCCACATCGAGTATTTTTTGCCGATTATAGACAAAATTAAAATTTATTGAGCACTATTTTTTATTTTTGTTGTCCAATTTTACACAACGCTGACATTGTGACTCAATACTAAGCTTACATTAATAAAACACCGTTTCTATAGGGCGTAACACCATGAAAGATTATCGTTACCGGATACTAAAATCACAGCTCAATAAGCTGACACCGGAACAACTTCGTCTACTCCACAGTGACATTTCACAATTACAGCAACAACAAAAAGCTGAAAAACTATTGAGTGATGAAGAGTTGGATTTACTGCACGAACTGTTTAATAAACCAAGCTTCGTTGCATAGAAAGGATATTGGATGAAGCATAAAAATCGGTTATCTCCGAACAGATGAGCTCTGTTTCAGAGATAACCAATGATAGAGTATTACTTATTATCTTTACCTAGATTTAACCAGGTTTCTACCACCGAATCTGGGTTTAAAGACACAGAGTCAATACCCTGCTCCATTAACCATTCCGCTAAATCTTCATGATCCGACGGCCCCTGGCCACAAATCCCTACATACTTACCCGCTTTATTAGCCGCTTTAATCGCCATAGACAACATGGCTTTCACCGCTTTATTACGTTCATCGAATAAGTGGGCAATGTCTCCTGAATCACGATCCAAACCAAGCGTCAGCTGAGTCATATCATTAGAGCCGATTGAGAAGCCATCGAAGTATTTAAGGAAGTCATCCGCCAAAATAGCATTAGATGGCAGCTCACACATCATGATCACTTTTAACCCTTGATCACCACGTCGTAAACCATGAGCAGCCAATATATCAATCACTGAAGCTGCTTCACTTTCTGTTCGAACAAATGGGATCATAATTTCAACGTTCTTTAAGCCCATTTGCTGACGAACGCGTTTTATTGCTTCACATTCCAGAGCAAAACAGTCTTGGAACTGTGGAGAAATATAACGAGAGGCCCCACGGAAACCAATCATTGGGTTTTCTTCCGTTGGTTCAAAATGCTGACCACCCACTAAGTTGCTGTATTCATTTGACTTAAAGTCAGACATACGAACAATAACGCGTTTAGGCCAGAAAGCAGCACCAATTGTAGCAATCCCTTCTGTCAGCTTGGCAACATAAAACTCAACAGGATCAGAGTAACCTGCAATACGCTTCGTGATTTCCGCTTTTAATTCATCTGATTGCTCATCAAAATTCAGCAAAGCTTTCGGGTGAATACCAATCATTTTATTAATAATGAACTCTAAGCGAGCAAGACCAACCCCTTCGTTCGGCAGACATGCAAAATCGAACGCACGATCTGGGTTACCCACATTCATCATCACCTTCATTGGTAACTCAGGCAGTTTATCAACCGATGAACGCTTCACCTCAAAATCAAGTTTACCTTGATACACAAACCCAGTTTCACCTTGTGCACATGAAACGGTAACCACTTGTCCGCTTTGTAAACGGCTTGTCGCATCATGACAACCAACAACCGCTGGAATACCAAGCTCACGAGCAATGATCGCCGCGTGACACGTTCGTCCACCACGGTTAGTCACAATGGCCGAGGCTTTTTTCATCACAGGCTCCCAATCAGGATCTGTCATGTCAGCAACCAATACATCACCCGTTTGTACCTGATCCATTTGGCTCAAGTCACTCACTACGCGCACCGTACCCGTACCGATTCGCTGGCCAATTGAACGGCCTTCTACCAATACAGCAGAGTCTTGATTTAGATGAAAACGCTCCATCACGTTTGCATCATCACGAGAACGCACAGTTTCAGGACGAGCTTGAACAATCAAAAGCTCACCGGTAACACCATCTTTTGCCCATTCAATGTCCATTGGACGGCCATAATGCTTTTCAATGATCAGCGCTTGCTTTGCTAACTCGTGAATTTCTTGATCCGTAAGAGAGAACGTCATTTGTTCTTCCGCTGTCGTATCAATCGTTTCCACTTGGGTGCCTAACGCTTTACCTTCGCCATACACCATCTTAATTTTTTTAGAACCAATAGTACGGCGAACAACAGCATCATTACCCGCTTCTAGCATTGGTTTATGAACATAAAACTCATCGGGGTTAACCGCACCTTGAACGACCATTTCGCCCAGCCCCCAAGATGAGGTAATGAACACCACCTTATCGAAACCAGATTCTGTATCTAAGGTAAACATCACCCCCGACGATGCAATATCAGAGCGAACCATGCGCTGAATACCCGCCGACAATGCGACACCTTCATGTTCAAAGCCTTGATGCACACGATATGAAATAGCTCGATCGTTGTACAATGATGCAAATACATGTTTTACCGCTTCAATAACAGCGTCAATACCGCGTACATTTAAGAACGTTTCTTGCTGGCCAGCAAAGGAAGCATCTGGTAAATCTTCAGCGGTTGCAGACGATCGCACCGCAACCGATAACATGTCATCGCCATCACCTAAGATTTGATAACACTCTCGGATTTCTTGCTCTAACGCTGCCGGTAATGGCGCTTCAAGAACCCAATTACGGATGGTTTCACCAGCTTTAGCCAGTGCGTTTACATCATCCACATCCAATTTGTCCAACAACTGATAAATTCGTTGCTGTAACCCTTCGTGTTCTAAAAAGCCGTTAAACGCTTCTGCTGTTGTCGCATAGCCATTTGGAACTTTTACTCCCGCTCCGGTTAGATTGGCAACCATTTCGCCCAGAGAGGCATTTTTACCTCCCACCTTGTCTACATCGTTCATAGAAAGTTGGTCATACCAAACTACATTCTGCAGCACGGCGAGTCTCCTTACGTTATTGGATAGTGAAAAAGGTTGATAACAGGTAGAAAAAGCAAAAAAGCTTTCGCCACCAAGCAAACGATTGCGCAGCAGGGTGTATTTATTGTAAGTAATGCAAACGCTTTAGTTATCATTAAGCCCTGAAAATTGTTTTATAAGTGTAGTAGAAAAATTTTTACAATAATTGTTTAACTGTTCAACTTTTTACGCATCGAAAATCAACGATTCGTGATACAAATGACATTTTGGCAGTAAGAACAAGAATAAAGCGCTAGAGCTTATATTTAATAATATTCACGGTGGAAACTTATTGTTGTTTAAATACTCAAAATAGTGGCACGATATATATGAACCACATAAAAAACAAAATTAAAATCATGTACTTAATAAAAATCCAAATACATTTAAATGCATATAAATATAAAAATATGGAATACCTCCCTGTTTATATAAAAGACTCATAACTTATTTTATGAAGTGTTAAATGTCTGATTATGTCGGTGTTCCATACCTAAAAAGTCTTATTTCATTCCTTTCATTTCAAAATTTAGAAAAGTTTAGACAATTATTCAGGCATAGTGTTGGACATTTCCCTCTGAGAAACTTATTCTCGTCAGTTATATTTGTATACAGATATGGCCCTGTCGTGAACTATTCCAATCCATCTCCTCATTTACTGACAAGTGAAAAATCCGTTCTTGAAGCTGTTGAACGTAGAGTCGTAACGTGCGCACCAACATTGACCTTAAAAGAAGCAACAGCAAAAATGTACGCACGCCATTGCAGCTCCATCATTGTCGTTGAAGAAAATAGAGCGATTGGAATTTGGACTGAAGCTGACGCATTAAAAATTGACTTCTCGACACCTGAAATGTTCGAGCAGCCTATCTTTAAGCTCATGACAAAAGATCTATACACCGTCACAACAGATTTTCCCTTAGAAGAAGCCGCAATAAAGCTGAAAGAAAATGGGATCCGACATCTAGTTGTATTAGATAAGAAAGGCGATCTATTCGGCGTGTTATCACAAAGTGATGTGGTTAATCATCAGGGTGCCGAATACTTTTTAAACATGACGGACATCGCCTCCATCATGTCTAACCAAATGCCTCCATCTTTAGAACAAACGGCATCGCTTCAACAAGCTGTTCAAGGGATGAAAAAAGCGCGCAGTGACTCTTTGATCGTTACGAATAATCAAAAACCAGTTGGTTTGATCACAGAACGAGACCTAATCCGACTCATTGCCCACGACACGGTTGATGCCACTTTAGCTGATGTTATGAGTAAACCACTTATCAGCGTTCCGGAAACCATGAGCCTACTTACCAGCCGCTCATTGATGGAAAAGCGCCACATTCGCCATATTGGTGTTAATAATGAAAATGGCAATCTAGTCGGCTTACTCTCTTTTTCTGATATTTTATCGAATATTGAACACACTTACGTCAAGCGACTTAGAACAGTTCTCGCCAACCAATCTGCAAGCCTGAGAACCACTGAACAACATCTTTATATGGCTCACACCCTGATCAATGCCTCTATGGACGGTATCATGGTTACTAACGAGCAAGGCATTATTGAGTCCATTAACCCAGCATTCAGTATTTTAACTGGTTACTCAGAAAATGAGGCGCTACATCAGCCCGCAAGCCTAATAAGCTCTGGCCGCCACGATGAGTCTTTTTACACAGCCATGTGGGACAGCATTAATCACCACGGTCGTTGGCAAGGGGAAATTTGGAATCGTCGCAAAAATGGAGAAGTCTATCCAGAATGGTTAACTATTACTCGCATTAAAGAGCCAAACACTCATCGCATTTTATACGCGGGTATTTTCAGTGATATTACAGAACGTAAAAAATCTGAACAGGTGATTCAGAATCTAGCCTATTACGATCCACTGACCAAACTGCCCAATAGACAATTGTTGTTTGATCGATTAGACATTGCTCTTTCTAGTGCGCAACGTGAAAATCAAAATTTAGCGGTCATGTTTATCGATTTGGATCACTTCAAACGAATCAATGACACGTTAGGGCATACCGTTGGTGATAAAGTATTGTGCGAAGTAACAGAGCGCTTAAAAACCGTCACACGTGAAGTCGATACCTTAGCGCGATTAGGGGGCGACGAACTTGTATTACTACTGACCGAACTCAGCAGTGTTGATACAATTTCCCGGATTGCACAACGAATGTCAGATTGCCTGACAGAGCCTGTAAATATCGATGGTAACCAACTTTTCATTACTTCAAGCATTGGCTGTGCTACCTACCCTAATGACGGGCAAGATCGTGAAGAGTTACTAAAAAATGCCGATACCGCCATGTACCGTGCAAAGCAATCAGGTCGAAATACGTTCCGACTTTATTCATCAGAAATGAACGAGCGCTCTCACTTTCGTTTAAAAATGGAAAACTGCTTACGCACAGCACTCGATAACAATGAGTTTTTCTTGGAATATCAACCCAAAGTATCACTACAAGATCAAACCGTTGTCGGGGTTGAAGCACTTATTCGTTGGCAAAGCCCAGTACTTGGTCGTATTCCACCCGATCAATTCATCCCTTTAGCTGAAGAGCTGAGCTTAATTGAACAAATCGGAACTTGGGTTCTTCAGGAATCGACCCGTCAGTGTAAACACTGGCACCAAATTAGCGCTCAAAAACTGCCCATTTCGGTGAACGTTTCTGCACTACAGTTCAAAAGCCAGAACTTTATTAAGCATGTAGAAAAAGCCCTCAAAGACTCGGAACTGGAAGCACAATATTTAGATTTAGAAATCACAGAGAGTTGTTTGATGGAAGATCCTCAATCTGTCTCTGAAGCGCTTAATGTGTTGAGAAGCCGAGGAGTAAGCATCTCAATGGATGATTTTGGTACTGGCTTCTCAAGCCTAAGTATGCTGACATCACTGCCTATGGATTTTCTAAAGATTGATCGCAGCTTCATGGAAGGAATTCCAGGAAAACAAGAAAATGAAGTATTGGCCTCTACCATCATTTTAATGGCACACAATTTAAAAATGGAAGTCATTGCCGAAGGCGTTGAAACTCAAGAACAGCAAGACTTTTTACACTCTCTTGGCTGTAACCAAATGCAAGGTTATTACTTTAGCCGCCCTGTTTCGGCACACGATCTACAAAACTTACTGCGATAAAAACAATGGAGCCGTTATAATGATAACGGCTCCAAAAGTCTGTTATACCTTATTAGTGGCTTCAGTAAACATTATTGTCCATCAGGAATAACATCTCCGTTCGCATCATACGCTTGTACATTGAAATGATACTCAACACACTTCTCATAATCTCCTTGGAAGAAAGCATTAAATGCATACTGATAAGGAACCAGCTTACAAGCAAAACTATGATTTCCTGGTGTGTTTGGATTCCAACCCCAGTCTTTATCCCA
This sequence comes from Vibrio sp. Of7-15, assembly GCF_022347565.1. Taxonomy (GTDB): domain Bacteria; phylum Pseudomonadota; class Gammaproteobacteria; order Enterobacterales; family Vibrionaceae; genus NORP241. The sequence continues at coordinate 350,959 of NZ_JAKRGH010000001.1, read as the reverse complement.
CGTGATCAGCAACGCTCCAGCGCCATCGGTATCAAATGGCTTCATATCTGCACAGCCTAACTTTTCACCCGTAATATCAAGGTTTAATTCTTTCGCAAACAGCTTGTAGTAATCAATTCTATTTTGCGCCAAGACAGTTTCAGCCCCTTTGCTGCACTCATACGCGCCATTAATGATTTGAATGGTTGCGCCAAAGCCCGCTTCGATACCTGCCGCTTTATCTGAAGCATTTGGCTTCCATGTGCCATCTATCACATGCAACATACTTGGTTTCGGCGGTTGAGGATAAACATAGAAAAATACCGCAGATGCGAGGTTCAACCAAGTATCAGCGACCAATGCAGGGTTTTCTAATAAGATACTTTGATCACCAAACATAGCCTCAGAAAACGGACCATAGTTATAGTTCCAGCTTAACTGTTTAGCCCCGCGCCCAAAGTAACTTTTGCCCGGCGCACATGGCCATTTTTCACCTTGCCAACCACCACATTTACTGTACGTACCATCCACGACGTCTTCTGATTTGTACCTTTCTCTTAAGAAATACAAACCTTGTCGCCATTCAGGCACTCCTTTAGTCGTTTCCCAATTCGGTGCATGTGCGCCAGTCTCTTGAACAAAGTGGGCAAACATGGTGGTAATAGAGCGTTTACAAATATCGTCTGAATTACGACCATCAGAATAAGTTCGGCAAAAAGCAGGGAATTTAGCGATAGCCTGTAGGAAGCGAGTATAGGTATATTGTTCATTTCTCAAAGGGAATAAATAATTCCACATAGACTCAGAAACCACACTTTCTGCACGACGAACATTATCAGGATTACTGATTTTTAAAGGCGCAACCGCTTCAACACTTGCGTTATCCAAAGTAGCAATGTCAGAACGAACTAAGTTAAAAAGATCGCTACTTGTTAAGTTTTTCTCAATAGCCTCTAACTCACTACGGGGCATCAGGTACCCCCCTTTACCATCTGGGATCACCGTCAATCCCGTGTTTGGATCTGGTAATGGATCCGGTGTTGGATCTGGGTTCGGGTTAGGATCGGGGTTAGGCGTTGTTGTCGGGCATGTTACCGCTTCCCAAAACCAACTGCTTGTAGAAGGAGACTCCCATGAACCTGGGCTATTTTGAGCTTTAAAACAGGATCCGTTATAAATAACAATTTCACCATTAGTGACCGTGGTTGATCCCGGAACCCAAGGCGTTGGCTCTGCTTGTGCAAACACAGAATGACTAATGCCAGCCGTTAACAGCAGTGTTGCGAGTCCTTTTATTTTATATTTATGTTCTTTTTTCATTTTCATTCCCTTCACGTTCAATAAAGTAACTGTTCATTATTTGTTCAAAATAAGTCCAATGAAAACCAAGATTTTATAAAATAAGTGAGCTTTCGAGTGTCATCACATAGCCACTGTGTTGTACATATAAAATGCTCGAAAAGTTAAGACATTTTTCACAAGCATCACACACAAAGAAAGGAAAAACGATTCAACTCACAGTTAAATTATTTATTCGATACAAGGTAGATCTCACCCCTCATAATTAATGAAAACCATTACCTTTTTAGCCAAAAATTCTTTAATTTCTTCTCTAAAGAACGCTGGGTAGCAAGAGAGCACTGTATGAATAACGAAATGCCAATTCGTGATGTATTTTATGTTTCAGATGGGACAGCCATCACCGCAGAAACCTGTGGACACGCAGTATTAAGCCAATTTCCCGTTGAATTTAACCAAATGACATTGCCTTTTGTTGAAAGCATTGAACGAGCAAAAGATGTTAAAAACACCATCAATAAACGAGCTAAACAAACGGGTGAAAAGCCACTTATTTTCTATTCCATTGTCATTCCGGAAGTAAAAGCCATTATTGAAGAAAGCGAAGCCCTTTTTTACGATGTACTGAACATGTTAGTTGCCCCTATTCAGCAAGATTTACAGCTGCAACCAAAGCCTCATTTGCACCGTACCCACAGTATTCATAAAAACATGGAGACCTACGACGACAGAATTGCGGCCATTGAGTATACCCTCGCTCATGATGACGGTATTTCTCTCAATGGATTAGAACAAGCCGATATCATTTTACTCGGGGTTTCACGCTGCGGAAAAACACCCACCAGCTTATATTTAGCCATGCAGTTTGGCATTAGGGCCGTAAACTACCCTTTTATTGAAGATGATATGAGCAATCTAAAGCTGCCCGCTGCTATTGAAGCTTACCGTTATAAAACCTTCGGTTTAACGATCCACAGTCAGCGACTTCAAGCAATTAGAAATGAGCGCTATGCCAACAGCCAATACGCAACGGCACAGCAATGTGAATTTGAATTAGGAAAAGTCGAGGCTATGTTCCGCAGAGAAGCTATTCCATACCTAAACACCACCGATCTCTCTGTTGAAGAAATCTCGACCCGACTGCTCGACATGAGTGGCTTAAAAAGGAAAATGTGCTGAGTAACAAGGGAATCTGATATCCTTAGCGGTATTACACATAGCCAGATGGCTTTTTAATCAAATATCAGTAGTAAGAAGTATGAGTCAGATAGAAAAAGACGTCCAGCAGTGGTTAGAGCAAGTCGTAATAGGCTTAAACCTGTGCCCTTTTGCCGCAAAACCCAACCGAAATAAACAAATCAAAATAGCGGTTAGTGAAAGCAGCACCGAAGAAGCCCTACTACAAGATATTTTGGTTGAACTTCAATTATTAGATCAAAAAACACCAGAAGAGTTGGAAACAACATTGGTTGTTATTCCAAACATGCTAGAAGACTTTTTTGATTACAACCAATTCTTAGATTGGGTGGATGCACTAATCAAACAGCAAAATTGGGAAGGCATCTATCAAATTGCTACGTTCCACCCAGACTATTGCTTCGGTGGCGCGCACCCTGACGATGATGAAAACCTAACTAACCGCTCACCTTACCCTGTTTTACACCTGATCCGTGAAGAAAGTATGGAACGCGTGTTAAAACACTACCCAAACCCTGAAGCGATTCCAGACACAAACATTGCACGAGTTGAGTCTCTAACCGATGAAGAAAAACACAAACTTTTCCCTTATCTGTTTGTATAAACCTACTCGTTTATAAGCGATGAATAGGCACAGGTTAGCCTTGCGTTACTGTGCCTGCATTCCCTGAATCACTCTAGCTCTGCTTTATTCGCAATATTGGCTAGCTTACCATCGAAGTAATTCACTACATTTTCAAACGCGATCTGAAAATACAATTCATAGCTATTCTGCTCTACATACCCTAAATGCGGGCTACAAAGTACATTTGGCATAGTAAACAACGGGCTGTTTGTTATGGGTTCAGCTTCAAACACATCCAATGCCGCAAACCCCGGCCTGCCCTGAACTAACGCCTTTTCAAGCGCCAACGGCTCAACAAGCTCTGCACGGCTAATATTCACAAACAACGCATCCGGCTTCATGACCTTTAGATCTTCCAGTTTGACACAAGAACGAGTAACTTCATTTAATCGTAAGTGCAGCGATAATACGTCTGATTGTTGAAAGAATTCATACTTAGACATCGCAGCAAAAAAACCATCGGCAGTGGCTTTACGACGAGATTGCTCACTTCCCCAAACAAGCACTTTCATACCAAATGCATTGCCGAACTGAGCGATTTGTTGACCTATTTTCCCATACCCCCAGATGCCTAATGTTAAACCTTTGAGCGTTCTTCCTAAACCAAGGGAACCTGAATCTTGCCAAACTCCAGATTGTAGCTGCTGTGTGTACGCACATAAATGACGGCTTGACGCCATAATCAAAGCCCAACACAACTCTGAGGGTGCTACTGGCGATCCTCGACCTTCAGCGACAGCAATATTATATTTTGAGCATTGTTCAACGGAAATATGATTAGAAACTTTCCCTGTTTGGCTGATGAGTTTTAAATTAGGAAGCTGAGCTAAAAGAGATTCTGTTATCTGAGTTCTTTCCCTTATTAGTACAATGGCGTCTCTATCTTTCAGCTGAGCAACTAGCTCATCTTCGTTATCATAAAACTGTGTTAGTATTTTTACATCGTGATTACGAAGCAAAGAGAAACAGTCCAGATCTTTGACCACATTTTGGTAATCATCTAACACCGCTACTTTCATCCGGTTTTCCTTATCAACTAAAACGAAAATCATGACATAAATAGACGGCATTTAAAGCTGATTATTTTCTGAAATCGTTACAAGCTTCAAAGTCTCAATCGTCATAAAACAATAAAAATCAACATTAAACCCCCTATATCTTCTTTCATTATCAGATAAAGCTTCTAAGATTCATCTATACATAGTTAATAAGGGTTTGTTGATATGAAGATAAGACAGTTGGCTACTTCTTTTTTTCTTTTCTCATTTTCCATGCTCAGTTTCGCTGCCGGACACGATATAACAAATGTTCAAATTCAATTAACGGATAACCAAAAAAACACCCTATCACAAGCCGTAATTTGGGCTGTCGCAAAGTCTGGTCAAGCAGTACCCAAAATGGAAGATAAAACTTATGTGATGGATCAAAAAAATAAAATCTTCACCCCCTTTGTTTTGCCCGTTCATAAAGGAGGTACAGTCACGTTTCCAAACTCTGATTCCATAAAGCACCATGTCTACTCTTTTTCCCCAGCCAAACGTTTTGAGCTAAAACTATATAAAGGAATCAAACACAAGCCTATTGTTTTTGATACCCCCGGTGTTGTCGAAATGGGGTGTAATATTCACGACTGGATGTTGAGCTACATCGTGGTTGTGGATAGCCCATACTTCTCAACCACAGACCCAAATGGCTTCATTAACTTCCCGCTAGAACAAGGGGAATACGATGTTTTTATCTGGCATCCAAGATTTGAAAATAAAAACCAACCCGTAAAAATTGAGCTAAACACCCGTGAAACACCCAAATTAACCATACAATTGCGCCAAGAGTTATTGCCTGAAGTAGAACAACAAAAACCTAAATACAATAAGGCCTACTATGAACGCCTTTAATCGATTACACACCAAAATCCTAAGTCTAATTCTTGCGATGATCACTATCGTACTTGCGATTTCTTTGTGGTCTATCCTAAATCGTACCTATACCCATTCTGAGCAACAGATTTCGAATAGGTTAGCAATTGCATCCAATGTGGTACAACACACACTACAAGCAGACATGGCACTGATTCAACGTTCATTAAAAAACATCGGCCAAGACTTCACTATGAAGCAGCTCATCGCGAGTGGAGAAGACGACCCTGACTCTTTACTCTCTGCCTTCAACAATTTTCAACGTCGTATTGAGTCAGACATTATTTTGGTTATTTCACCGAAAAACAGCATCATTGCCAGCACGCGTCCTCTTAGTACCCAACAGGTTCCCTTTTCTGTTCCCAACTTGGCCGACGCGACATTAACGGTTATCGAACTTGAAAATGTTTATTATTTGGCGAGGTCTGTTCCTGTAAAATACGTAGAGCGCTCCCCACAGCCTGACGCTTGGTTAGTCGCTGGCCTCAAATTAGACTCTATTATCAACCAAGAACTTGTTAATTTATCTGGCTTCGATGTCACTCTTATGACCCAAGGGAATGTCAGTGATAAACAAAAATTCAACGTCCTATCTTCTACATTAAACCAAGAGGTTTACTCTGATTTACAAACTTCAAAAGAGTTACCTCTTGGTAAATTTGTAGCGCTAGACATTGCTTATGAAGGCTATATTGCCCAGCGCTTTTCGTTAGGAAAACAAGGGCCACTTCCTGTTTACCTGACACTGACAACTTTAACTACTGCTGCATTTTTGTCATTCCACAGCTTAATTGGCCAACTCTTTATGGTGATTTTTATCTCATTAGTGCTGGCTTTCTTAATCACCTATTTTGTCTCTAAAGGGGTTACACGCCCACTAAATTCGTTGGTCCTCATAGCCAAAGGGATCAGCCAAGGTGACTATTCCAATAAAATCCCTCCCTCTTCCACCTACGAAGTACAATCTTTATCTGATGCTTTTATTGCCATGCAAGGTGACATTAAAGTCAGAGAGCGGGAAATAAACCAATTGGCCTATTTTGATCCACTGACTCAACTGCCAAATCGTAATCACTTTTATTCACAGCTTGAACAACGTTTAAGTCAAAACACATCACCCGCCTCGGAAATTGCAGTACTCCAAATAGATATAGATAGGTTTAAAGAAGTCAATGACACTCTCGGCCATGATTTTGGTGACAAGCTCTTAAAATCAGTTGCGGAACGTTTACAAACCTTCAGTGATAAAAATGTTTTTATTGCTCACCTTTCTGCTGACGTGTTTGCCGTCATTTTCTCAAAGCTCAATACCGTACCGCTCACTACCATTATTGAACAATTCCACCAATATTTTGAATTGCCCTTTGTTATTGATGGCATCTACTTAGATTTAAACGCCAGCATTGGTATTGCCTGCTACCCAGAGCATGCCGACAATGCCCCTAAATTAATGCAGTGTGCCGATATTGCTCTCAATTCATGTAAAAATAAGCACACCTATTACCAAGTCTACGACACCAAGCTGAATACACATTCGGTGATGCGCTTAAGCTTATTATCCGAGCTAAAAGCAGCCATTGCTAATGATCAGTTAGAGCTCTTTTACCAGCCCAAACTCGACTTAAAACAGAATAAAATTGTAGCGGTAGAGTGCCTTGTCCGCTGGCATCACCCGACTCATGGTTTTGTTCAACCCGATGAATTTATTCCTCTTGCCGAGCAAAGTGGCCATATTCGAGATCTAACGCACTGGGCAATCAAAACCGCACTAAAACAGCATAAGGAATGGAAAGAAGCGGGTTATATTTTGCAAATGGCCGTGAATATTTCTGCCATTGATTTGATTGATTTTAAACTCCCCGTTTATACCACCGAGATGCTGGCCGAATACAACCTCACTCCTGACATCTTAAAACTGGAAGTCACAGAAAGTGCAGTGATGTCTGAGCCTGAACAAGCCATCAAAGCCCTTTCCATGTTAAGTACAATGGGAATCAAACTGTCTATTGATGACTTTGGTACTGGCTTCTCTTCCATGGCTCAGTTGAAAAAAATGCCTGTTAACGAGCTTAAAGTAGATAAGTCCTTTGTGCTTGAACTGACCAGTAATGACGATGATGAAGTGATTGTGCGCTCTACCATTGAACTGGCTCATAATCTTAACTTAAGCGTGGTTGCTGAAGGGGTGGAAGATCTCGACGCCATGAACATGCTGACTGATATGGGCTGCGATGTTGCACAGGGCTATTATTTATCCAAACCTATGCCTAAAGCGGATTTTCCGAATTGGTGGGCTAACAATACTGAAGATGATCAAACCTTTAAACCAAGGTGAACAGACAGCGATCTTTTGAGCATTCAGAAGAAAATTAGGTCAGCGTTAATGACACTGACCTAATAAAATAACACGAACAAAACGCGCATTATTTACAAATATGGATTATTTCTCGACAACTAAACGTGAGTTAATTGGCTGTAATGGACGGTTATTGTCCCCCATCACGTCATGCAGTGATGCCAGTTGCTTTTTAGAAGCTTCCACAGGCTCTTGCAGTACAAACCAACGTACCCCTTCACTACAAGGTGGTGTGGTTAATGAACCCGTGAAACGATAGTAATGCTCCGTATCTGGCAGCAGCTCACTTAACTTAACTTGATTTGATAATGTAACACCTTCTTTGCTGCCCGGAATATCTGCCAGAAGCTTCGTTAAGTTTGCATCACGCTTATCACCCACTTCGTACATCACAGCAACAACGGCTAAATTACCGGCTTCATCTGCATGAACAAAGTGAGCCTCTAATGGGTATTGTCTATTTTTAATGTAGTTTTCAGATGGTGTGTGGAAATGGAATTGTTTTAAGTCGAACTCTTTGCCATCCACCAGTAATGAGTTAAAACCACTGATTTCTGACTGAACCGTATGGCCATTATTAATTAGGCCTGTTACAACACCTTGATACTGAATGTCTAACGAGCGTAAATCCGCATCAACAGCTTGATTAATATTAATTGGCGTTTGGTTTTTTCCCTCACCACAAGTTGCAAAGGTATCGCCCCAATTCTCTGCACCGTGCTCTCCTGTGTATGACCATTCCGCAGCCATCACAGATGTAGAAGAAAGAGCTAATCCAAGTAAAGCAGTAGACAATAACGTTTTTTTCATTACAAAATCCTTGTAGTCACGATGGTTTAAACATTAATTGCGCACTAATGAATGCGTTTGAATATGTTAGACCAAATAAATCAAAGACCTGCAATTTTGTTTGAGAGACTTATCTAAAAAATACCACGTAAAAATGGTTGCTATTTACGTGCTAGTACGAAAAAGGCGCTTTACTGGAAAGCGCCTTCACTATAAATAATTGTATTATTAGCCTTGTATAAAAAGGTGATCTCCCTACTCCCAAAGGTAAACTCTACATAACATCGACATTTACCATCAGAGCCTCAAAGCGTTCGTTACCCCGCAGCATTTCAAAATCCGCCTCTTCTGCGGCTAACTCTCTCAATGAGGTACTTCCTTGAATAGCATGTTCGAGATCAGAAAGTGCTTGATCTTCAACACCTAAACAAGAATAAGCACAAGCTCGCTGATATAAAGCATTCGCATTAGTATCGTCCACTTCCAATACCCTATTACATAAGCTGAGTGCCCAATGAAACTCACGTATCTCCATGGCAGCATCGGCCTTATACGTTAACGCTTCCAAATCACCAGGGCGGATTTTTAAAATCTCATCATAGACTTCCATTTTTTGCTCTGGTGTTTGAGAGCTTTGTGCTCGTAGCCACAAATTATGGACTTCATTAATAATTTCAATTTCTTTGTTATTATCACTAATACTGCGTGTTTTTCTTTTTAGCTCTCGCTCTAGATCTTGAAACTTCTTCTCATATTGATCCGCTATAGTACGCAATTGCTGATCAGCCACTTTTTTTGTATTCGTTCTGATCTCTTTAAGAGACTGCCAGCCAATCAAGGCGATTAACGAGGCAACCCCAGCGATGATGTAGAAGAAATACGTAACCGTAACATTAGCGTAATTTAAAGAACGATCGGCGACAGATAACTCACGCTCTGTGATTTCGATAATTAAACGACGTTCTAAGTCTTGCTGATCATGGCGTAATGACTTCAGCTCATCAAGAACATAGCGTTCCATCAAGGGCTTATCGTAGATACTTTTTTCTGAATAGGCTTCATTTTCAGCACTACTAAAAAAAGGCATCATCAATAACATCAGCATCACTAAAGCCATTCTTAGCATAGGCAGTTCCTTTATTAAGGTATTAACAAAAAAATCACCTTAACAATTTAATAACACAGCCGCCATAGATAATTACCTACACCTTTATGCTTTATCCATTGTTAGTAACCAGCTCTGATACCAGACTTTCAAGCATTCAATAGAGCGTGGTCTACACACCAAGTAGCCTTGAATGAGTGCATTCTCATAATTGTCTGAGAGATATTGGTATTCTTCGATGTTCTCTATACCTTCAGCCACTAATTTAATATTCAGTTGATCCGCTAAATCATATAACGACTTCACTACCACCTGACAAAATGTATCTACGTGAATATTAGTGATAAAGCTACGATCAACCTTCACTTCCGTAAACGGCAAGCTTCTAAGTTGATTGATGTTCGTAAAACCTGTACCGAAATCATCGAGAGATACACCATAACCCATCATTCTCAAACGGTTTAACGATTCCAGTTGGACCGTTGTTTTCAGTGCGTATTCTTCCGTAATTTCTAAAATAACCTGTCGGCTGCTGATCTTATATTTGGTTAATATTTGTTCTAGCTGTGTAGGAAAAGACAGATCAGATAACTGATTAGGAGATAAGTTAAACCCTATTTTTACAGTAGGACCGAACACCTCCTGCAACGTAGCATAATCTGCAGCCACCTCTTCAATAATTTGCAAAGTCATTTGATCAACTAAATCACAAGCTTCAGCTGTAGGAAGAAAGCACCCGGGTAAAATAGGGCTTGTTTGCCCGGGTTTAACAATTCTTGCTAATACTTCGACGCTTTCGACTTGATTCGTCTTAGTGTTCAACTTAGGCTGGTAATAAGGCTTCAACCTTTTATCTTTTAATGCAGCGATAAGCTCTAACTGGGTCAGCTTTTGATATTTAAAAAAGCTTTTCTCTTCCAATTGCTCTAACTTATTCAAAGCTTTAGATAAAGCATCAACCTGAATAGGCTTACTCAAACTGCCGATTAAGCACACCTGATTGCGTTTCGCTATCTGAGAGGCTAACGTTACTACTCGTGAATCCATGGCAGAAATAATAATAATCCCACCTTTGAATTTTGCTTCCCCTAAATGACGGATTAATTCCATACCATCCATGCCAGGCATGTTTAAATCCGTTAGAACAGCTGAAAATTTATCTGGTTCTTCTGAAATTTTATTTAATGCTGCTTCTGCTGAATCTTCAGTATAAACATTGTAACTTTCATACTCTTCCAACACTGATGCCATAAACATTAAAATGGCAGGTGAATCATCAATCACAATCAGGTTTTTCTTTTTCCTCATTGCATGTCCCTACAATATGCAACCAATTTACTAAATCTAGTTTAATTTGCTCATCTTGCCACCATGAAACGAAGAAACAAGACAAAATTATCATTATGACTACATAGAGCCATAAGGGAGGTGGATTATACGTAAGACGATGAGAGTGTTAAAGAATATATTTAACAACAAAATAAAACACTACATGAACAACATTAAAATAATTGAGAGGTCCACCTAGCGCCACCTCGGCGTGGGTAACACCATTGTCTTTCTCGTTTTAAATTTATCTATCATCGCCTCAAACAAACTTCGCTCCAAAGCCGTGGAAAAACAGGCTCTAAGTTCATAATTTGTTTGATAGTTATCTAAAAAAACAATATCGAATCGAGCAGCCATAGACGAAGAAAGAATATAACTAAGTTGGTATTCATCAATGACAACCGCATCAACTCGTTCATGAAACAACTTCTTGACATTTTGTTGGTTATTGGTAGCAAAACTGTATTTTAAATTCTTACCTTTAAATAAAGAAGTCACCGAATCATTAATTTCATTTCCCCTCACCATGCCTATATGTTCAATCTCATTATCAAGATTGCTTTTCTTTACTGCCAAACCCGCAACCGAATGCCACAGCGGCTTAGAAGGGTATAACCCCTCACATCTCACGGCAGGGAACCAAAAAGAAGAGTCTGTTTTTATCGTCCTTTTATCTCGCGCTTTTGGCACTTTTTGTATATTTAATTCAAAACCATTATTTAAAAATGCCTCTCGAATATAATCTCCCATAAAACCGCTATTACTATTTTTCAACTCAGTATCTACGATAATATAAGGCTCATCTTCAGAGGTATATGTATTTAAAACGGACAAATAAGAATAAGAACGCTCATCGGAATAAGACCAGCGCTTGCCCCACTCCTCATACAGATCATCTTGCTTTTTATACCAATAACCTTTTCCTTTCCCGTTTGGAAACACCTCAGGCTTAATTGGTTGTTCACTGCGCCACACAATATCAATAATGCCCGTATCATCCACTTTACCTATATAGGACTCTTGGGAAAAATGATTATTGTTCGGGTGGTACTTCATTTTCCCCGCCGGTGTTTGGTAAGTCCCAGCAAGATTAGGAACAACATGATCAATAAGAGTATTCCCTGCCCGAGTGACAGCTTGAGCCCATACAAGCACACTAGCGTATGAAGAAGCCATAACTGCACTAGCTTCATTAATGGATAACTTACTTTTCAGCTCTTTTTTAAAACTGCGATTTTGTTTGGTATTTAAACTATCAAAATACGAAGAAGATACATAATGGCCGACAATTTCAGAAGTGGGCATTTCTTTGATATCACTTTCCCCTAAACTAAATGACACCACGGGCAGCTCTGTCGCATTAAAACCAGATTCATGAAGGGCATTAAAAAACGTAATATTACTGCTGCCATTTAAGCTATTCAGTATCACATCAGGAGACGTGTTTTTTATATCATTAATAACAACATCAAAGTTACGACTGCCTAATGGCACATACTTTTCTCCCACAATAGTCATGCCATACTCTTTGACATATTGATGGGCAACCAAGTTAAACATTTGCGGAAAAATATAATCAGAACCAAGTAAATAAATACGCTTTTTATCTTGCTCTGCTAGCCACTTTAATACTGGGGTCAATTGCTGGTTTGGGGTAGCGCCCGCATAAATAATATTGGATGACTCTTCCATCCCCTCGTATTGAACAGAATAAAACAGCAATACTCCGCTATTTTCAAAAATAGGCTTCACAGTTTTACGACAAGCTGAGGTCCAACAGCCAAATACGACATCCACTTTTTCATCATGTATCAAGCTTTCCGCTTTCTGCTTGAACTTTTCCCCATTTGAGCCCCCGTCGACAATAATAGCTTCCAATTTACGGCCTAATAATCCCCCCCTATCATTAATTTGTTTAATCGCTAGTATGACTGCATCCACAACGGGAGTTTCGCTTATCGCCATGGTGCCCGACAGAGAATGCAAAACCCCAACTTTAATGGGCTCTTCTGAATGCAAAAAAGAGGAATGAAACAACAGTGCAATAACAAAAGACAAAAAAGAAAAACGCCTTAAAGCACACTGTATCCAAACCATTTATCCGCTCCCTGGTTTCAACCCAACTATAATGAACATTTCATTCAAAAATGTAGCTGACCTATGCCCTACACAGCCGTCATAAAGTACAAGTCACGGTTAACATAATACGCCTGATACATCCCTTCTTTGAGTAATACCAAACCTTGACCATCCGCTTCTGGGATCACTTTAATAGTCATTTGTGTTAACCCCATATCACCTAGAGTATGGTTAAACGACTCTAAAGAATATTGAGTATTTGAAGGGCCAAAAACACCCGTCATTTCACCAGTTTCACTTTCATCGGCAAACGGAGCAAAGTTTTGACTGACTAACTTCAGTGGAGAGGCAGATAGCATGAACGAGCAAAAACAAAAAGACAACAGTAATACTCGCATAAGACTTCTCCTTATGGTTTCCACTAAGCTTAGTGTGAGTTACTGACTTCTGCTACTCGTTCAGAATCACATCAACACCATTAATGATTTGATTTATTGCACCGTAAGGACTTTATTTAATAAGTGTTTAGCAAGTGATGCACTTATTGACTCTGATTTGATAAACACAACCAAATTGGTCGTTATCTCATTTTAGTGGTTAGGAGCAAACATGAACGCAGCACCACCCGTAACAAGCCGCTTAGTGCGGTGCTTGCAAGCTCAATCATCTTTACTATATATCACTTGTTTTTTCCTTCTTACCTTATCCCTGCTCTCTACGCCGACAGCTATAGCTGATAATTTGCCTATTAAAGTCGTTTCCATTGAGCCAACACCGCTAGAATTAAAAGTTAATCGTATTGGTAAAGTGGATTTCAGACATAAAGCGAACCTGTCTTTTAAAACCGCAGGGTACATACAAAAACTTCTGGTCGATGTAGGCCAAACCATGCGATCTAATGCCACGATCGCCACCCTAGAAGCTAATGATTTGGTCGCGAACCAAAAATCAGCTCAAGCAAGCTACCGCAAAGCGACCCAAGATTTAGAACGTGCCCGTAAACTATACAGAAATAGAACCGTCTCAAAAGATTTTTTAGAGCAAGCAGAAACGGCCCAAATTCAAGCTAAGGCACAGTTAGAAAATACCCAATACGACATTAATAAATCTGAAATTCAAGCGCCATTTCATGCCATTGTTCTTGATAGGCTTGTACAACCTGGTGAGCTTGTGGCGGCGGGATCTCCCGTTTATTTAATTGCTTCATCCAACCCTGATAATTTAGTCGTCAAACTGGATCTAACTCAAAGTGAAATCGAGCTTCTGAAGTACTCAGTGAATATTCAAGTTACGCTACCAGACAACCAGAAAGTGAGTGGAGAAATCGCTTCCATTGCAGCCATCACCAATCCACAAACTGGGCTGTATGAAATAGAAATATTGCTCGATATCGATAAAACCAATCGACCTTACGCTGGGCAATGGCTACAAACCACCTTAACCACAACAAACACAGAGCAGTTAGTCTACTCCATCCCTCTTTCCGCTCTGGCAGGCATGAAAGATGAGAACGCAATCATTTGGGTATCAAAAAAGGGAAAAGTGGCCCAGAAGAAAGTGAAAGTACTTCGCCTCGATCATAACCAGTTTTTAATAACAGCCAACCATGAGCCCCTGAATGTCGTTGTACATGGGTGGGGAAAACTAGGACAAGATCTCCCAACCGATAACAAATAGAGGGCAATCGGATGTTTTTACCTAAAGCGGCGTTAAAACATACCCAGTTTACTTTTGTCATTATTGCGCTTTTGGTTGCTCTTGGTGTTGTCTCGTATTTAACCATGCCAAGATCAGAAGACCCTCAGTTTGATTTACCCATTACATTAATCGAAGTGGTGTACCCCGGTGCTACCCCACAAAATGTAGAAGCACTGGTTGTAGATCCTATCGAAGAGGCTGCTTCTGAGCTGGATGACATTCTAAAAATAGCCACCGACATCAATAACGGTGGCGCTCGCATCGAAATCACGTTTGTATATGGTGTCGATCCCGATGATGCTTACGAAGACGTACTAAGAGCGGTGAATAAAGTTCAGCCTTCTTTGCCACTAGAAAGCCAAATTTTTATCCTGAAAGCCTCCCCGACCTCGGTCAATATTTTACAGTTTGCAATGTGGTCTGAGCCGATGGATTATCGCTTAATTGATCGCTATTCCGAGCAATTAGAAAAACAGCTAGAACGCTTTCAAGAGGTGAATAAAGCTGAACGCTGGGGGCTGCCAGAGCAAATTATTGAAGTGACCGCTCAACCTAATGCCCTGACTCGCCACCAGCTTAGTATCAACCATTTAAGCGGGGTACTTGCAGCCAGAGCCGAAAACGTCATCCCGGGCTTTGTGGATGGCGAAGCAAGACGTTTTAATTTAAAAGCCAGTGGCGATTTCGCCGACCTTGATGAAATAAAACAAACCATCATTGCACAAACAGAATTTTCTCCCATTATTGCTGATGACATTGCTGTTATTGATTACGCCAGTAATGAGCCCACCTACTTAGCTTATTTCAAAAATAAACCCGTTGTCTTTATTACTGTAGAGCAAACGAAAGGCTCTAATATTTTTGAAGTCACCGACAAACTACTGAACGATGTAGAACAATTCAAACAATCATTGCCAAGTAATATCCAACTTGAACTGCTTTTCAAACAAGCTGACAGTGTTGAAGAACGGGTTGATGGTTTCTTTGACAACCTGATCCAAGGCCTAGTTCTGGTCGCCCTTTTGTCTTTATTGTTTTTAGGTTTTCGTGCCTCTTTACTCATCACTTTTACCGTGCCCCTTTCGTTTGTTATCGCCATGGGATTTTTAGATATTACTGGCTTTGGTTTAGAGCAAATGTCCATTGTGGGTTTAATCATTGCTTTAGGCTTGTTAGTGGACGACGCAATTGTCGTGACTGAAAATATTCAATCTTCATCGTTTGATTTGCACTCCCCTTTACAAGCCGCCATGTTAGGAGCAAGCCGAGTCGGCTGGGCCAGCACCTTAGGCACATTCACCACTGTATTCGCCTTTTTGCCTATGCTGATGCTGCAAAGCTCCAGTGGCGATTTTATGCGTTCTATGCCAGTCACCGTCAGCTTTGTTTTAATCATCTCGTTGCTGCTGTCTCTTACGCTTACTCCAATGATGGCAAGTCGCATATTAAAAGCTGGAGTACAGAGTAAATGGACACTACAACATCTCATCAGCTGGTTTGCTAATACGGGTTATCAAACCATTATTCACGGCGTATTACGCCATCCTATTATCGTCATCATTATTGCTATTGTGTGCCTAGTCGGAATGCTGTCCTTTTTTCCGAAAATAGGGTTGGCTCTCTTTCCAAAAGCCGAAAAGCCTTTCTTACTGGTTGATATTGAAGCACCACCAAATACTTCTATCGCCCGAACCGATGTGATTGTGCGCTCTGTTGCCAAGCAAATCGAAGAAGAACCATTAGTGTCTTCCACTGCACTCAACATTGGTAATGCCAACCCAAGAATTTACTACAATGAGATCCCACGCAGAGGCCAACCACACTATGGTCAAATACTGGTGCAGCTCAACCATTACGATGCCGATAGCGTAAACCAACTTATCGCCGACTTACGTGACAAATTTGCCACCATGCCCGAAGCCACCGTGCAGATCCGAGAAATGCAGCAAGGCCCCGTCACCGATCCTCCAATCACATTACGCTTAATGGGTGAAAACCTAGATGAACTGGCCATGCTGGCTGACCAAATAGAGCAATACATGAGAAATACTGAGGGAATGGTTAACATCCGTAATGTGATTTCAGAACCTCAAGTTGAAGTGAACTTGAGTATTGATTATTCAAAACTCGCCATGAGCCAAATCGCCGTCACCGATCTCGACTCTTCATTGAAAGCATGGCTGACTGGAACCCGTGTCGGGAATCTAACTGATCCCCAAGGAAATCAATACCCTGTAGTTGTAAAAGGCCCAACTCAAGACATCAGTCAACTTGATTCTATTCGTATTCCGAACTCCGATAACGAATTGGTTCCCTTGCAGCAATTTGTTACCCCAACACTACAAGAAGGTCAGCCAGAATTTTTCCACTTCCAAAAAATTCGCACCGCCAAAGTCTCTGCCGATGCCGCCAGAGGGTACTCGGTGAATAGGCTAACAGTGCAATTGGCCGAACACCTAGAAACCATAGATCTACCCGCTTCGGTTAGATACGAGTTTGGTGGGGAAGAAGAAGCGAGGAAAGAGAACTTCGAAGGACTTAGTCAAGTCATGCTAGTGGCCGTATTCAGCATTTTTGCCTGCTTAGTACTGCGCTTTCGCTCTTTCTTTCAACCTATTGTTATTTTTACTTCCATGCCATTTGCCATTGGTGGTGCTACAGTATGTTTATATGCCACAGGCTACCCTTTTTCGATTATGGCCTTTGTGGGCATGATCAGTTTGTTTGGTATTGTGGTCAATAACGCCATTATTTTGGTCGATACGGTAAATCATAATTTAGATCAGCACCAAAGCTTATTTGACGCGGTGAGTAATGCTAGCTCAAGGCGCTTACCACCGATCACATTAACGACACTAACCACCATTGGCGGTTTGATCCCTCTGACTTTATATGGTGGCAATTTATGGGCACCGCTTGGCTGGGTAATTATTGGTGGATTATTAGCTTCAACCCTATCTAGCTTAATTGTGGTTCCTATGCTCACTTACCTATTTACCAAGGAGCCACCTCACGCGCACACAAACCAATAAACTCATGGATTAGAGTTAAAAGGTAAACCCAATAAAGGAGTAACAGCATTGAATGGATTCATTGGCATCGTTGGTTATGGCGCAACAGGGCTTGGCTACCTCTTTCTCTTTTTGCTACTGCTGACCACACGACAGCACAGTTTGCCTAAGAAAATATTAATGATCTCCAGCATCATTAGTTTAGTGTGGGCACTCAGTGCAATGATTGTGATCCACTTTCAATACCCCATTGAACTGCACCTAAGCCTAGAAACCCTTCGTAATATTGGCTGGTTTTTGCTCTTAGCCTGCGCACTGTCAGATTATAAAAAAATACGTGACGTCATTTTTGCAAGTCCTGCAACAAAAACCATTTCAGCGCTGCTCTTAATCGTAATGGTTAGTGAATTACTCAGCGCGTTTTTTTCTGGTTATTGGTTACTAAGTACGGTCAATAAATACATGCCACTCATTCACTTAGCTCAATCCGTACTTGGTTTATGGTTAATTGAAAATTTATATCGCCAAACTGAACGAAGCGCCCGCTGGACAGTAAAGCCACTCTGTCTAGGCCTTGGGCTTTTTTATGCCTATGATTTTGCTTACTACGCAGACAGCCTATTAACCACGTCTTTTTCAGCCACATTTTGGTACGCTCGTTCATGGGTTGTACTCATGACAATTCCACTTATTGTGCTCACTGCCCGACGAGTAAAAAACTGGTCTGCTCGAGTCTATGTATCTAGAGACGTCATTTACCACAGCACACTTTTGTTAGCCGCTGGGGGGTATTTATTATTTATGGCGTTGGTTGGCTATTACATCAAATACGTTAACGGCCACTGGGGGCAGCTCCTTCAGAATGTTTTCTTCGCCATGAGTGGCTTAATTCTCGCTAGCCTTTTTCTGTCTGAGCCACTACGTCGAAAAATGAAGGTATTTATCACCAAACATTTTTTCGCGAACAAATATGAATACCGTGAAGAGTGGATGCGTTTTGCTTCGATTTTAAACGAACCTCAAGCATCTCCTTATATTGCTGCCCTCAATGCAGTAATGCACCCATTTGCTTGTAGCTCAGGTCTTATCGCCTTAAAGGAAGGAAGTACGTTTGTCACTAAGGCTCAAGTAAATGTCTCAGAACAAGACGAAATGACCCAAGAAATCCTTGATCAGCTATCAAATTTAGCAATCCAATACCATTGGATCGTTGATATTCATGAATTAAAAAATGAATCAAAATGGCAGCCTTTTGCGTTTAATACCAACCTAATTCCAGATAATCTTGCATTTTCCTATATTATTCCTTTCACTAATGCCGAAGGCTTTAATGCCGTTTGTCTGCTTTCCCATCCCACGTCAACCGAAACCATAAACTGGGAGGATCGTGACTTAATGCGTGCCATTAGTGCCCAAATCACCACTTATTTGCATCTATACCATACCAATATTGCTCTTGCCGAAAGTAAACAATTCGATACCTTTAATCAAATGTCTGCCTTTCTTGTGCATGATCTCAAGAATGTCGTTGCCCAATTACACCTACTTTCTAAAAATGCGCAAAAGCACAAACACAACCCAGAGTTCATTGATGATGCCTTTGAAACCGTCGACTCCGCCGTCAACCGACTTACGAAAGTCATGGATCAACTGCGAAATAAACGCACCGCTAGCATACAAACAGAAACGGTGGATTTACATCAGGCCTTAGCGGTAGCTTGCAAAACCCGATCCGGTGATTTGCCCAAACCACAATTACACTTAGACGACAACTTTGAGCCTAGAGTCACCGTCAATAAAGAGCGCTTAACCAATATGTTGTCGCACTTAATTCAAAATGCGCAGGATGCCACTCATAACGATGGTTCTATTACCGTTTCCACATTACAAGAGAACCAGCACTGTATTGTTACCATCAGTGATACAGGCTCAGGTATGAGCGAAGAATTTATTAATGAACGCTTATTTAAACCTTTTGACACCACCAAAGGTAATGCCGGGATGGGAATTGGCGCATATGATGCAAAAAAATTAGTCGAAGAAATACACGGTCATATACAAGTCAGATCAGAAATAGATAAGGGAACACATTTTAAATTGCACTTTCCCATTACAGAAAATCATAAACATACTATTGCACAATAACGACTAAGCCAGATCCAGCGACTATACTTACTAACGGCAGGACGACAATTACACATAAACCAAGGAAAGGTTATTACGTCATGGATACTTTACTCGTAGTTGAAGATGATATCGGCATTCAAAAACAGCTAAAATGGACGTTAAGTGATTACGACGTTATTTTAGCTGGCGACCAAGAGTCAGCCATTAATGCCTTACGACGTCATGAACCCTCAGTGATCACACTCGATTTAGGTTTACCACCTGATGAAGCTAATGCCAGTGAAGGCTTGGCCACTTTAAAACGTATCATAGAGCTCGCACCCAGTACCAAAGTGATTGTTATTACTGGTAATGATGATAAAGAGAACGCCTTAGAAGCCATCTCCATGGGAGCGCACGACTTCTATCAAAAACCCATTGATGACGACACGCTCTCTATCATTATTAGCCGTGCCTTCTTTGTCGCCAACATCGAAAAAGAAAATGAAATTTTACGTAGTGCGTCACTAGACAATAATGGCTTTATCGGCAACAGCCCACAAATTCAGCAAGTATGTCGAATGGTTGATCGCATCGCTCCAACGGAAGTAACCACATTATTACTCGGCGAAAGTGGTACTGGTAAAGAAGTACTTGCTCGTGCCATTCACGATAAAAGCCCAAGAAAAGACAAACCGTTTATCGCCATAAACTGTGCTTCTATCCCCGAAAACTTATTAGAAAGCGAATTATTTGGTTTTGAAAAAGGTGCCTTTACTGGTGCCCATAAAACCACCATGGGTAAAATCGAATGCGCCGATGGAGGTACACTCTTTTTAGATGAAATTGGTGATATGCCCTACCCCTTACAAGCAAAAATCTTACGTTTTTTACAAGAAAAGGTCGTTGAACGTGTTGGCGGTCGCCAAGAAATCCGGATCGACGTAAAAATCGTGTGTGCAACTCACCAAAATTTACAGGGTATGGTGTTAGAAAAAGCATTCCGTGAAGATTTATTCTACCGTATTAGTGAAATCACCATTAATATTCCACCACTCCGGGAGCGTGGTGAAGACATCCTGCTCCTAGCCAGAGCGTTTTTACACAGCTTTAACCACCAGTTGAAACGCTCTATTTCTGGGTTTAATGAAGAAGCCGTTCAAGCCCTACGCAGTCATGTATGGCCAGGCAACATCCGAGAGTTGCAAAATAAAGTAAAATCAGCAGTGATCATGGCCGACGGAAAACACATCACACCAATGGATTTAGCGCTATTCCCTAATGCAGAGGCAACAACAACACCATTAAATTTACGCCAAGTCAGAGAAGAGGCAGAGAAAGAAGCGATCCAAAATGCACTCACAGTGAGTGACGGTAACATGTCCAATACCGCGAATTTATTGGGTATTACTCGTCCGACTCTTTACGCACTAATGGATAAGTACTCACTTGAGAAATAGGAAAACACAGAAAACGGGTAACCCTCAACTATAGAGAGCTACCCGTTTTCATTCAGTGTATTGAGCTTTAAAGGTGCAAGTTTTTTCCAACGCTATTCACTTGCTGCTGAGCAATAGCTCGGTATTCGCCCGAAACCCAACGACCTTCGATTCCCCAATAATCTTCCGCACGTTTACCATTCACCACTGAGTTTGCAGCCATAGTGATTAATGTTGCCTGCCCTTTTTGCGTGGCAATCACATCCGTTGGATATGCCGCCCAATCAATAACAGTATCTAAACGTCGGCCATTCATCGTTACTTTATATGGTTCATAAAACAAACGATCTGCACTTTCAAAATTACGTACACTTCGGTGATCGTATTTATCGATGACTTGTATATTATCCATAGGGCGATAAACCACTGCGAGCAAGATATAACCATCACGTTTTGCTGTATCGATGCTAGTTAAAATATAATTCTCTGCTTTAGGTACGCCATATTGCTTCAAAACTGTTTGAAAATGGGTACTCGCGTGCTTCATGCGACGGAACACTTCACCCGTGTCACCGCTTTCCTGCACCGAAGATAACCGAGTTCCATAAGCAGCTTCGTAGGTATCATCTAATGTGATCTGCGCTTGGGCTGCAATTAGCCCTTTATTAATTTCGTGTACACCAGATGACATGTAGTAAGGTACGGCAGCGACCCCTTCCAATACCCCTGCTGCAATTTGCAAAGGCGATAAAACCAAATTAGCGAGACCAATAAACGCAGATGACATTCCATGTGCAGGGCTAGGGCCGCTTTGATTTGGCGCAGCACATGCAACTAGGCTAGACACACAAATCATGCTTAATAAGAACTTTTTCATTTCATCTTCCTTAACTTTCTATACTGGTCAGAAATAATTGAACACCGTTTTATTGTGGTCCCATTTTTTATAATTTGCAACAAAAGAAATCAACAAAATGTAAAAATTTATTAGGAAGAGAAATAGAACAACAGTGAAATATACAAATTAGAAGAGAAAATAAGCACAAAGAAAAGAAGTAAAATTAAGGGGTAACTACATGATTCTTGGAAAAATCAGGTGACTCTAAAAAGTGCTACCCCTAAAAATAAATGATAGAAAACTAAATCTATCAACCAGATCAACCTACAACGAGTAATCTCTGTTTTTCAGCATTTTTACCAACTGACGCGTAGCGTTAATCAGCATCACTAAAGCAATAAACAGAAAAAATTTTGCGATGTAAAAGCCCGGAAATGCATAAGACATTATGATAAATAAAACGCCCAATAGAGCTGAAATTTTCCACTCACCCATGGGGAAACCTGCAAAAAACTATAATCGACCCATGATACTGTGAAACATTTTTCTTGCAAGAGGTAGAGCCCAAAATTGCAGCAGGCGTTCAAACCTTAATTATGCAGGCTATACAACCATAAAGTATGGTGAATATAAGAATGCATAGAGGAAAGAACAATAAATACTATAGATTTAAAGAATAAAATAAGACAAGGAAATTACGCATTGTGGAAAGAGACTTTTCGAGAAGAAGAAGTAAGGAATATACGTTTTTAGTAAACTAAATGAAGGACTTGTAAGCCACAGCGGCACCGAAAATACTGTGCCTGGGAGATAATGACCAAAATTGACATTAACAAAGAAAAATACCGGAAAAGGGACTAACTCTTTCCTTTAGGATCTTGTTCATTATCTCAAATTTTGGTCAAACGATGATTCAAATTATCATGATACGCCAGCTAAAGTGGGGCAACCCCTACCGCTTCAGACAACTGCATTAACTGGGCTTCACTATCTAAACGAATTGACCACGTCACTCCACTACCTTGAGCAGTGATCACATGAGCTTGGCGGATAAGCTGTATGTCATCGATTTGTGCCTGTAAGGTACCAGAGCAAGGATCTGATAACTTCACCACCAATTCGTGCATATTGGCGATAATTTTACCGCCTGAAAATGAAATAACCACCGCTTAAATCACCAGCTGAGCCATTTCTTTACCACTGCCTCGAATCTCATCCACAAACAAAATGACACGATCATCTAACGATAAAATCGTGGATTCAAGCTGCTCTGCAATCCATACCGGTTTGGCATCTTCATTCGGCAAATCATCCCACTGTTCATCGATGGCATTTGCTAGACGAATTGTTGCAGCTAACGGTGAAAAAATATTATCGACTTTCGGGTGATATTGTTCGCTAATCGCATGAACAAGCTCAGGAGAGAATTTCCAACCTTCTGCTAATTTAGCACCAAGCTCTGCACTATTAGCACCTATAACGGCTTTTTGAGCATCGGGTTTTTGCATACCTTGCTCAATTTTTTCATCAATTTCAGCGACTTTATCAGGCATGATGGTATAGATCATCAAATCGCCAATGTTATGCAGCATGCCTGCCGTGAAAGCGTCGTTTGGATTAATTTTACACGACTGGGCTAAGCCTTTACTTAATAAGGCTATTTCAAAGGTTTTTTCCCAAAACTTCCCTAAATCAATCACTTCAACATAAGGAAAAGCACTCACTAACGCAGAAGCCACAATCAATGTTCTTAATGGCTCCAGTCCTAACCGAATCACGGCATCATCAACAGAAGAAACTGAACGTCCACGACCAAAATGAGCCGAGTTTGCTAAGCGAATAACACGGGCACTAACAACCTGTTCTAATGAAATCGTGCGTGATAGTTCAGACATTTCAACATCATCACGATTTACCATTTCCATTAGCTCACGTACAACCTTAGGGATCTTAGGTAACTCATGAGCACGGCTTAAAATTTTTCCAACTTCCATACCTTAAACTCCGATCTTATGAACTCTTAGGAATATTATTTTTATTCAACACGTTTTTTATCTTTTACAACCGCAACAGTCAATCGACTTGTGCAAACCAAACGTTTTCGCTCATCTGTGATTTCGATTTGCCACACTTGGGTTGTAGTACCAATATGTAAAGGGTGCGCTCTCCCTATGACGACTCCACTTCTTACTGCACGAATATGGTTAGCATTAATGTCTAGACCAACACAGAAGCGTGAATCATCCACACACATATTGGCTGCCACTGATCCTAATGTTTCAGCTAAAACAACAGAAGCACCACCATGGAGCATACCTAAAGGTTGATGAGTTTTTGCTTCTACAGGCATCGTCGCACTTAAACTTTCCGAGTCTACATGGCTATATTCAATGCCTAGATGCTCAACCAGCGTGTTCGCCGATGACTCATTTAACGACGTCAAATCAAACTCTTTTTTCCAAATACTCATGGCTGCCTCAGGTGTATATTCACTCCATCTAAAAACATGCACTGTTCATTTAGTGAAAGCGCTATCGGCGCATAAAAAACCGTTAGTTAGCAATACTTTTAGATGACTATGCTAATTTTTGTTCTAGAATACTGCCAGAGCATAGAAATCGCTAGCACTGAAAGAATACATTTAGCAAATCGATGAATATTTAAACAAATCAATAACTATTCTTTTTGTTTATTTAAGTATAATCATTCAATCCGATATAATAATAAAAATAAAACATTTATAAGGAGTTAGAATGTTCAAACCAACCACTGCCCTAGCTTTATTGTGCACAGCTGTATTATCGGCTTGTTCCACCTCTCCAACTGGTCGCAGCCAAGTTATTTTATTTTCTGAAAGCGACATGTCTCAGCTTGGTGCACAATCTTTTGAGCAACTCAAGCAACAAGAAAAAATCAGCACCAATACAAAAATCAACCAATACGTTCAATGTGTTGCTGGAGCCATTACTCGTCAGGTAGGTGTTCAAAGTGGTTTCTCAGAGTGGGAAGTGGTGGTATTCGATAGTGAACAAGTCAACGCTTTTGCACTACCTGGTGGGAAAATTGGTGTGTATACAGGGTTACTTAATGTCGCAAAAAATGCTGACCAGCTTGCCACCGTTCTTGGCCATGAAGTAGCACACGTTTTAGCTCATCACAGTAATGAACGTATGTCTCGTAGCCAAATTGCCAACGTGGGCCTGAAAGTTTCTAGTGTTGCCTTACAGACCTCGGAATACCACGACATCGCAATGGGTGCCCTGGGCCTAGGGGTACAATACGGTGTTATGTTGCCTTATGGTCGAACTCAAGAATCTGAAGCAGATATTGTCGGTCTCGATTTTATGGCTAAAGCTGGCTTCGATCCAAGACAGAGTGTAGAACTGTGGAAAAACATGGCCAAAGCATCAGGAGGCCAACAACCACCAGAGCTGCTTTCCACTCACCCTTCCCACGATACCCGAATTAGTGATCTACAAGCAGAGCTTACACGCTTACCACAATACGCAACCATAAAACCCAACTGTGTAAAACCTTCATAACGATAACCAAAATACTTGAAGAAAAAAGCCAAATATCCAGAGATATAAACGTTACGCGAATTTATAAACTAGGAATCCAATTTAAATTGAATATTTATGTTGATTACGTGATATAAACCAGCGGGATCAGACGAAATACACATATTTCTCTTCAAAAAACATAAAAAATGATCTAGATCACATTTATGAAAGGCTTTTTTAGATGTAATCGTTTGTAACAAAGCACAACATCGCAACGTATAACTACCTTTGCTCAATGAAGTAAAGGAAACCAACGCAATACTTCGCTTGCACTATAGAAAAGGGAAGGCAATGCGCCTTCCCTTTCTCTATTATCTACATCAATTCAATACGTTAGGTATTTATTATTTCGCTTTCGGGCGAAATGGTTTGATCACGGCTTCATCGCATTCAAGAAATGGCCCTTCCATAAGATCAATGCAATATGGGATTGCAGGGAAAACCGCATCTAAACATTCACGAATAGATTTTGGTTTACCTGGCAAATTCACAATCAAACTGTCTTTACGCAAACCCGCCGTTTGACGAGATAAAATCGCGGTCGGTACAAACTTCAAGGACTCAGCACGCATCAGCTCGCCAAAGCCTGGCATCATACGATCACACACAGCTTCCGTCGCTTCTGGAGTCACATCGCGCTTTGCAGGCCCCGTTCCACCAGTAGTCACGATCAGGCTACAACCTTGCTCGTCTGCCATTTTGATCAATGTTGCTTCAATCACATCTTGTTCATCAGGGATCACCTCGTACACAGGCTCCCACTCTGAAGTCAGATACTCATTCAACGTAGCAATAATCGCTTGGCCTGAAATGTCTTCATACACACCTGCACTTGCACGATCGCTTACTGTCACAATACCAATTTTTGCCTTGGTCATGATTTATACCTTTAAAAAAAGCCATTTCTAAGCAGCATATTATAACCACTTACGCCATGATGAAAAATGCAATTACAGGCTAGTTAAGCCCCATTTCTTTGCGGTTTCTTTAAAAAAGCCCTGTGTTTTTTTCAATTCTACCCAATGATTTACATAGTTGATCCAAACTTGATCATCTTGAGGAAGCAGCATCGAAATTGGCGTCGGGCGGCGAGGCTCTTTAACGGGCACAATAGCCAACTTAGAGAACTTCTCAACCAACGTAGCCGCTTCCACATTCGAGGTTACAGAAACATCAGCACGGCGCGCCAATAACTCCTGAAAATCACGAGCTGGGGCTTCAATAACTTTATGGTTCGCATTTGGGAAAAACTCTTTCACCATTTTTTCTTGAACCGTACCCAACGTTGCCGCAACCGTTACTTCAGCTTTATCAAAGTCGCTCCATTCTGAATACTTTTCCAAATCTTTTTTCTGTACTACTGGCACAAATGCCAAATAAAAATACGGCTGGCTATATCCCGCCACCTTCGCACGAGACATATTCAATGACGCGCTGCCTGTAATGTCGTATTTATTCGCCGTTACACCGCTAACTAGCGTTTTCCAATCCGTTGCAACATAGGTTACTTTCACACCTAAGTCTTTTGCTAGCTCTGTCGTCACATCAATATCAAAGCCACGATAGCTATTCGTCGCTGGATTTTTCATGGTCATTGGGTTCCAATCTCCCGTTGTACCCACTCGTAGCTCCCCGCTATCTAAAATTTGATGTAGACGGCTTTGTGTCGCAGCCATCGCCGTTGAAATCGATGTTAAAGCAATTAAAGACCCCAATAGCCAACTTTTTATTTTCATTATTCTTCCTTAAATCATATAAACAAACTTTGCAAAAAAACCGCTAATAACATAGCATCAGAACGTTAATTATTTTAGTTAATTTAAAGGGTTAGTTTTGTTTTTCAGACAGTTCACCATACTCTTAATCGCGTTACTACTGACCGGATGCACCAACTATGAATGGGGTTGGTATGTACTGGATCCAACCACAGAGCAAGGGGCAACCAACATTGCCTTTCTGGTCGCTGGCTTTAAAGACACTCTGACTATTTCCTTACTCAGTATGCTGCTTGCCATGCTGATTGGGTTATTTGTTGCTCTACCCGCCTTGTCTGACAACAAAGCTCTTCGCGCCCTTAACCGTATCTATGTTGAAATAATCCGTTCTATTCCTGTGCTGGTCCTTTTACTTTGGGTGTATTACGGTTTACCAACATTAATGGATATTTCATTGAATCATTTTTGGGCAGGGGTGATTGCTTTAACCATTGCAGAAAGTGCATTCATGGCAGAGGTATTTCGCGGTGGCATTCAGTCTATTTCACAAGGGCAGCATGAAGCAGCAGAATCCCTAGGGCTAAACTATTGGCAAAAGATGCGACTGGTTATTTTACCGCAAGCTCTACGTCGCATTTTGCCGCCACTGGGCAATCAGTTTGTTTATATTTTAAAGATGTCATCACTGGTGAGTGTGATAGGCCTTAGCGATCTCACTCGTCGTGCCAATGAATTGGTCGTAAACGAATACTTACCACTTGAAATTTATACCTTCCTCGTTTTGGAATATTTAGTTCTTATTCTTGTTGTTTCTCAATGCGTCCGCTTCATTGAGAAAAAACTCGCCTTACCGTCGCACTAGCCCTTTTTAAAGCCTTCCAAAGCCCACTCTACGTTCTTTTATGTAGGGTGAGCTATGCTTTAATCATTAAACATCCATTTTCTCTGATGGCTTTTCCGATACTAAGGTTAATTATTAACTTAATCTAATTCTTTCCATTTCAATAAGTAGGAGTACTTCATGTCAAATATGTCTCACTCCAATTTAGGTTCAACTCAGCCACCTTCTCTCGCTGACATGGTACTGCCTGATAATGTCCATTGTTTTCAAAAAGAGATCCCACATACTAGCACTCCTGTGATCCATGAAAGGTACGAAAGATTAGAGCAATTGCGCGATCGAGAGCGCCCATATACGCACTTTCGACACAGTGCCGACAAGTTATTTGAGCTAATCGCGGACGACATGGCTCCAAACTGGTCAAATCGTGAAGTGATCTTAGCCCCGATTTTTCGAGCAGGGTTGAGTCTACTTCCTGTGTTTATGGCTCGAATTGAACAGTCTCGATTGTGCTCCATTGGTGTAAAAAGAAACGAAGCTACCGCTCAGCCAGAGCCTTATTTATTCAAAGTACCCAGAGAATACGCTGCGGATGCAAAACTGATCATTTTAGAACCGATGATCGCCACAGCAGGCACCATGTGCTACAGCTTAAAGATGCTCCAACAACACGGTTTTGATTTAAAACAGGTAGAGATCGTATCCATCTTTGCGGCTTTAGAAGGCGTCCAGAAAGTACATGGGGCATACCCTGAAGTAACAATTAATGTCGAGGTTGTCGATCCTATTTTAGATGACCAAAAATACATTGTTCCCGGATGCGGTGACTTTGGGGATCGGTATTTCGGCACTTAATTCATTCAATGGAAGGAATGTGATATGAGTGAATATCAACGATCATCGCATGTTGTGTTAACCTCTCATGCGAATCAGACTTGCAATCAATCATTACCCATCGATTGGGGAGCGAAAAATGCTCTACAACGCGGCCCCGTGATTGCGACCATTTCCAGTAAAGAAAACAGAAATGCCATTGGATCTCACAGTGGCAGCTACACTGTCTATCGCGCTTTATCTATCGCATCGGGCTCTTTCCCACAAACTCACATTCCAGATCTCACGAACACAAGCCCTACGGTTCAATGCCAACCAAAAGAGTCGTGGTTGTCCCCTGACAAAATCATTTCTCTCGATCCATGGGGAGCCAGTGTTAATCATGTTTTCCATAATTACTTAAAAGAAGGGTATAACATTCAACCCACCATCGCCATTACTCAAGCACACTTAACCTTGCCAGAAATCTACGATGCCATGGAAAAAGGCCGCTTGAAACCCGATGGAAAAATCTTACAAGACAACAAAGACATTTTTGTTACCAAAGTAGCCATTGAGCCAGTGTGGTACTTACCGGGAATTTCCAAACGATTTGGCATTGATGAAGGTGAACTTAGAAACATTCTTTTCCAAGAAACCGGAGGCATGTTCCCAGAACTTGTCACTCGCCCTGATATTAAGATTTTACTGCCCCCAATAGGCAGTACCACCGCTTACATATTTGGCAATATGGAAGACCTCGCCAATCCAGATAAAGAGCTAACCTGCCGCGTTCACGACGAATGCAATGGCTCCGATGTCTTTGGCTCTGACATTTGTACCTGCCGACCCTACCTGATGCATGGCATAGAAGAAGCCGTTAGAACCGCTCAAAATGGCGGAGTTGGATTAATCGTATACTTTAGAAAAGAAGGCCGAGCTTTGGGGGAAGTAACCAAATTATTGGTTTATAACGCTCGAAAACGCCAAAAAGGCGGCGACAGTGCAGCAACCTACTTTCATCGAACCGAATGTGTTGCAGGCGTGCAAGACGCGAGATTTCAAGAGTTCATGCCTGATGTTTTACATTGGTTTGGTATTCAAAAAATCGATCATCTGGTTTCCATGAGCAACATGAAATACAACGCCATTGTTAAATCAGGTATCAAAGTGCTCCATCGCGTTTCCATTCCTGATGAGCTAATTCCAGCCGATGCTCAAGTTGAAATAGAAGCGAAAAAAGCCGCAGGATACTTCACAGATGATGAAGTGCTTGAAGGGGATGATCTCACCAACGTTAAAGGGCGGGATCTGGAATGACAATACACTCAGCCACCAACAAAGACATCGACTACTTACTGTCCCCGCAAGCGATTCGTGAGCGCGCTTACCGGCTTTATGCGCTCACACTCGAAGGAAAAGGGCATTTTACTGTTAATATCACCCAGCTCGATGCCGTATGTGACTACGTACTGGCCGTCATCGAGCAAAATTATCCTGACTTAAACATACCTTTTCACTCGCGCTGGGGGCATTTTCAAGTTGGTAACATTGATCGGTTAACACCACTCAACCAAGCACTAAGCCATCTATCCCCTATTGAAAAAGCACGCTCTAAAATTGACTTAGCAATCGTTTCTGTTTTATTAGATGCAGGAGCTGGCGAACAATGGACATTCTATGAAGACCGCAGCCAGCAGCATTTCTCTCGTTCCGAAGGGCTTGCCATTGCCAGCTTAGAGATGTTTTTAAACGGCGCTTTCTCATCTAACATTCACAATAAGTTCCAAGTTGATGCCCAAGCCCTTATCAAGGTAACAGAGCATCAATTAGAAGCAGGGTTTCAAGTGACAAACAATAATCCCTTAATTGGGGTTAGCGGCCGAGTTCACCTTCTTAAATCTTTAGGAAAGTGCTTACAGCAATCGCCTGTTTTTTCTGAACAAAGACCAGGAAACCTTTTAGATGCTTTGCTCTCAGCTCACGGAAACCACTTTAAAGCCGAACATATTCTACAAATACTACTCAAAGAACTCGGCCCCATTTGGCCAAGCCGCATCACATTAAACCAAACCAACTTGGGTGATGTATGGCACCATCCGCTGCTTGGCTCACCAGATACCATTAATTCTCTCATTCCATTCCATAAACTGTCTCAATGGCTCACCTATTCGCTCATTGAACCCATTACCGAGGCGGGGAACTCTGTCAGTGGTGTCGAATGCCTAACTGGCCTCGCCGAATACCGTAATGGCGGACTGTTATTAGATAAGGGATTACTCACACTCAAGGATGAAGCAATGCTCTCCACACCCCACCAGCCAAACAGCGCGTTAATTATTGAGTGGCGAGCATTAACCATTGTGTTACTCGATAAAATTGCAGAGCAGATTCGAGCTAAATTACACCGTAATGAAACTGAATTTCCATTAGCAAAAGTACTCGAAGGGGGGACGTGGTGGGCAGGAAGAAAAGCCGCACGAGAAAATAGGCCCAACGGAGAGCCACCCCTTATTTTAGCCAGTGACGGCACTGTTTTTTAATTCTATTTAAAAGGCAGACATAGGAGAGAAGAATAATGACGAAACTCACCATCATTGAGCATCCTATTTTACAACATAAGCTTACGATCCTTCGTAAAAAAGAAACGAAGTCCAGTGAGTTTAGAAGCTTACTTAATGAAATGAGCGGACTACTCGCTTATGAATGCACAAAAGACTTACCTGTCACCACCATCGATATCGAAACACCCTTAGAAAAAACCCAAGGAAAAGTAGTCAACGAAGAACCTATGGTGGTCTCCATTATGCGAGCAGGCAACGCCATGATAGATGGCATTTTAAACATCCTGCCCTTCGCTTCCGTCGGCCATATTGGCATTTACCGAGACAAATTTACTCAAAATACCGTGGAGTACTACTTTCGCCTACCCGATGAACCGACAGGTCGCTCAGTCATCCTAGCTGATCCACTATTAGCCACTGGTGATACCGCCATTGCCTGTTTAGACAGATTAAAACAGTACAATGTTGGAAGCATTAAAATGATCTGTGTGCTGGTTTCAAAAGAGGGAGTAAACAAGGTTCATCACTTCCATCCAGATGTTGAAATTATTACGATTTGCCAAGAACGCGCTTTCACCGACGATGGTTACTTACTTCCTGGTATTGGTGATGCCGGAGACCGACTCTACAAACTGCAAACCTAGAGACAAGAACAGTCTCAATAATAACAGCAGAAGCCTCTCCTCTTTATGTTGAAAGCCGACATTCAACATAAAGAGGAAAAAGTTAGCGTCAGTATTTTTTACACTTCCAAAGCCAGATAAAAAGGACTATTTGTGTCTAATATGTATTTTTCCAGACCTAAATGACTAATTTATTAGTACATTCGATGTCGAAGATAAAATGAAGCAGTTATCGCCACTTCATCCGTTTTTTACAGTTATGCCCAAAAAAACTGACACCTTCTGTACACTTTTCGTATCTAAAAATATAACTCTTTGATTAAAGGCTACATTTAATGCCGTAAGATTAGCTGATTAAATATCATACTCATGGCACCACTATTGCGTTATCTCAATTACCTTATAACAAAGCGGATAACACAATGTCTTCCCTCAACAACTCAGTGACAGCGTTATTGTTTACACCTGTCCTTCTATTAATGAGTGCCACAACTTCAGCCACACCTTTTGCACCAGGTCCACGAGATATTCCTTGTTTTGATCACAAAAGCCCTGGCTGTATGCTCCCCTCCCCTTCCAGTACCATGGGTAAAGAGTATTCTAATCATTACGATGTGAATGACACTCAACCAACCTCCACATTAGATCCAGAACAAAACCTACGCTGGGATGGTAGTGGTGGTAGAGTCGATACCTTCGACTACAGCGGTTCACGTATCGCCAATTACAGTGACAGCGAAGATCGAGAAGTGGATGGCCTTGCTAACAATCACGATCTCTTATTCGATGAAGTCACCAGCGATCTCGTTTGGCTATTATTCTCAACCGATGCTGATCGAAAAATTTACTACGAAGACCCAACATCAGGAGCAGGGCCAACAACAGGCGGAATTTGGGCAACGGGCCCTGAGATTGATATTGATGCCGACAAAGACATTGCTCTTGATGGTGTAGGAACACCCGTAACCAATGTAATGGATGTGGACGGCCTTGAAGTATGGGGCCCAGACCTTGCTGACGACGCCAATCGATATTCACTTGAATTTGACCCTGTCATCGATGCCGCTCTTGGTGGTCGTGTCGCCGTCTTTGATTATGATCCCACAACGGGCACCAGCTCTACCGCCTTTTCAGTATCGGAACTCGCCATGGCGATTGGTGGTTTATATGGCCTAAGCCCTACCGATTTAGGACTACTTGAAGATGAAATGGACCTTGATGCCATGATGACTCACGGCGAAAAAATCATGTGGAGTATTGATCCCCTAACCTTATCCCCCGCTGGACCCGGAGTCGCCTTTGATGGTGGTGAGATTTTTATTTGGGATAGAGCCATTGGCGGTGCCGCTAGCTTCTTAGTGCACGGCGGCCATACATGGGATACCGCTTTCGACATAATGGGTACGTTTGGCACTGAAACGGAAAACATTAACGCATTAGAAGCCGTTGCGGCCATTGTCCCTGAGCCTGAAAGCATCTTGTTACTTTTACTGGGCTTTGGCAGTTGCTGGCATTTTCGCAATAAACGCCTAAATACAAACCGTGAGGAAAGCATCTTATAAAAACGCAAAGACAAGGTTGCAAGTGATGTTTGAAAACTTCCAGAACTGTGCAGAAAGGACATCTTAATATCCGAATTCATATAGTGCATGGTTTTGCAAAGCCACTTGAAGTCACATTTCAGAAATAGATAAAAAATGAGTTAGAGAATTGACTCTAACTCATTCGATTCATATAAAGGAAAGTAACTTAAAGTTGATAGAAATAAGCCTAAACAACCAAGCTACTCAACAGATTTGACAGCCTCCAAAAGGATTTTGTTGAACTCATTAGGTTGCTCTAACATCGGAAAGTGCCCAGACTCCTCAATGTAGTAAATGCTGTAATCTTTAATATGTTTCTTGTTTTCTGCAGAGTTAGTCGGCCATAATCGGGCATTCACCAGTACAACTGGCACCTTGATACTCTCATATACACGATATGACTCACCACTGACATATTGGCCTAAATAATGGCGAAACTGGTTTATCGCGATAGCACTAGGGGCTGACGCCATGTCTTCTCTAACCCAATAGAGCAATTCTGCATCTACGTTTTTCGGTAATGAGTCTTTTACAAATGCCGCAATTCCACTTTGAAAATCGTCTTCAAAAGGCTTCGTCATTAAGTCAAGGTCATCTTGTGAGAACTTTAATGCCACATTTTGTGAAGTATCAACACCAATAATACTAATAACTTTGTTCGGCATTAACTTCGCAGCTTCTGCGATGACTCCGCCACCCATAGAGTGTCCAACCAAGATGGCAGAGTCTATACTTTCTTTCTCAATGACTGCTTTAATATCATTTGCAAAAGAGACCATGGTGTACTCTTCTCGATTGAATGACGAATTTCCATGACCAGCTAAATCAATAGTAATAACTTGGTATTCTTCTGAAAAATAACCGATTTGATTTTGCCAGAGCCTGCTATCCAGACTCCAACCGTGAATAAATATTAGTGATGTTTTACCACTCCCGTTAACGCTATATGCGATTTTTTCAGCATCATTCGATATAGCAATACCAAATTTAGATACTGGGTTATTCTCTAAAGCATTCGCGCTATTTAATGACATACATGCCAGGAATGTAACTGTCAGAATAAAACGTTTCATAATTTATCTTTACCTCTAATTGTCAAAGAAACCAGAGTGATAAGCAACTTCGCCTGTCGGAATATTGTTGGCTAGCGATAGAGCTAGGAAATACTCTGATGGAACGCCTGGAAATGTAAGGTTTGGCTGTGACTCAAAGCCAAATCGGCCATAATATTTTGGTTCGCCGAGTAACACTACACCCTCAATACTTTGTGTTTTAAGTTGTGATAACCCCTCACGAATAAGTGCACCACCGATACCTTCACCTTGACGCTCTGGCATCACTGATACAGGTCCTAAGCCACACCAAACAGACTCCTCGCCATTAATAAGAATCGGTGAAAAGGCAATATGACCAATGATGCCAGTTTGATCTTCACAAACTAGAGATAGTGATAATGCTTTTGCATCACGTAGTTTATTTACGATCAAGTGTTCTGTTGGTTTAGCACCTGGTTCATGGTGTGGATGGTTCTCAAACGCTCGATAAATAAGTGTTTCAATTTCTGTAATGTCTGAGTGATTTTCAGCTCTAATTTTCATGTTTTAACCTTTGTTTTCT
The DNA here is from genome assembly GCF_022347565.1 of Vibrio sp. Of7-15. GTDB lineage: Bacteria > Pseudomonadota > Gammaproteobacteria > Enterobacterales > Vibrionaceae > NORP241. The sequence goes on along the minus strand of NZ_JAKRGH010000001.1, from coordinate 315,874 downwards.
AGTACAAATACTTGGTAACCATATTGACCTAAGTATTGTTCGTGTATCTACAGTCTCTTCTGTAGCCTTGGTCGATTTACCTTCCAAGCAGGATTGACATTCTTTAAGAGTTAGTATTCCTGCTTTCAGCTCTTGTAAAAGTTTGATTTGCTATAGATCTTTTTCTGAATAACTCCAAGAGCCATTGCTTTTTCTTTGGCCTGCAATTAATCCAAACTTCTCGTAATAAAGTAAGGTTGAACAGCTTAATCGCACCCGTTGGGCTAATTCAGAAATTCGATATATAAGAACTGTTCCTCTCAACTGATGTGCGCACTATAAACTGTAAAGTATTAGACAGGTCAACATGAATTTTAAGAGAAGTAGAATAATAATAGCGCATCAAGACTACGCCTATTTGAGTAGCTGAGGGCTGTAAGAAAATGTTGACCCTCAGCGATTTGACCACGACTTAAACAGACAAATTGAAACACACTTTGGTGCTGAACCTATTGAGGATAGGTTCAAGAATTGAATACTTTCTATCCTAGTTCTCCAATACTGACATAACTCCCCCCTCTTTATTTAAATAACAAGCGTGGTATGGTGATTTGTTGCAATTTTTTATAAATGGATATCACATGAATACTGAAATAAATGTTAGGTTAGCAAAACAAGAAGAAATTCAGTGGATAAATGAACAGTATGATTCGGTAGGTTTCAAGCACTCGGTCTTTGAACGTGAGTTAATTGCCATAGCTGAAGTTGCTGGTGTTAGAAAGGGACTTGGACGATTACAAAACATAAATGACCTGGATGCAGAATTAGGAGGGATTTATGTAAATGAAGAATGTAGGGGGTTAGGTTTAGCCTCAAAAATAGTAGATTTTCTCGTTGAGAATTCAGCCTCATATAACAAAGTGTATTGTTTGCCTTTTTCCCACTTGAATCAGTTTTATAGCAAATTTGGTTTTACAGATGCAGATAAAGGTGATGGCATACCAGAAACCGTTATTAATAAGCATAAGTGGTGCAACAAAACATATGACAATGAGACTTTGTTATTTGTTTTGAATAACAAAAAATAATATAACTCATAAAAGTAAGTGTCACGTAGCCTGCACTTATCCGAAGTGTAACCCCAGAATTTACTAATGTAAGTATCTGACAATAGAGCAAAAGATCTGACTCAGATTTCTCCAATTATGAGTTAGGCGATTAACTAACGACGGTACACTTTGGTTGCCTAACCGCGTATGTGTAAGATTGGAATAAACCAATCTTACAAACACCATCAGCCTTGAAGCCACGGTTGAACAAGGGATACTTTCTCTTTATCAAAGTTGATTTCTACTTCAACACCTAAAGGTAGCGTCAGCATTGGGTGGGTGTGGCAGCAATCAAAATCGTTCACTATTGGTAGCGCTTGGCCATTAAGCACTTCGAGCAAAATGTCAATTGGTCGTCGTTTTGTTCCCTGATCATCAAACAGTTCGTGTTTACCTAAGATAACCGCTGAGACGTTATCAAACACACCATTTATTTTTAAAAAAGAGAGCGATCTTTCCACCGTTGCGGCATTTAACAGGCTGTCTTCAATAAAAAGAATGTCGCCCTTTTTAATAACAGGCATGTATTCACTGCCCCAAATTCCGCCCATGGTATTTAGGTTACCGCCCACCACTCGGCCTTTAATTATTCCTTGTCCTAAAAACTCACACTTATTAGGGTAACCTTCTTTTGCCCTGTCTTGAATTTCCCAATCAATCCGCTCATCAGTCCAGAATTGAGGCAATTCATACTGATAAAGCCCCGAACAAGGCTTGCAGAGTAACTCATCAAATGAATCATAAGTGCCATCAACAAAAGGAGGAAGCTCTCCAAAAGAAGCCACTAACGCAGGGCCATAAAAAGTAACTAAACCTGTTTTAGAATAGATTCCGAGTAGCAGCGCTGTGACGTCTGAATAGCCTATGATGATCTTAGGATCACGCTTTAACGCTTCGTAATCAATATAAGGTAAGAGAGAATTACTGTTCATGCCACCAATAGTGGACATAATACAGCGAACATTCGGGTCCCGAATTAAGCTATTCAGTTCTTCAGCTCGCTCTTGAATCGAACCGGAACGGTAGCCATCCTGATTCCCGGTTAATTTACCTTCTTTTAATAGAAAGCCTTTATTTTTCAGAAACGTTTTTGCTCTTTCAAACCTTTTAGGAGCAAATACAGTAGCCGGAGATGATGGCGAAAAGAAACCAATGGTATCTCCTTTTTTTAACCCTTTTGGCACGATCATGCGTATATTCCCTCTTTTCATATCTATACTATTATTTTGCTATGACTTAATTCAAAAAATCCAGAAAATAATCAGACACTTTTCTCTAGTTGGTATATTTTTTTATGAGAAATAAATAAAACTTAAATATAAAAAGAAGGCAGCAATGAGCAAAAGAACAATAACACTCAATTGCGATATGGGAGAAAGTTTTGGTAACTGGAAAATGGGTGATGATGAAGCCGTTATGCCTTGGGTTGATATGGCCAATATTGCGTGTGGGTTTCATGCTTCAGATCCCGATGTCATGGCAAAAACAATTGCCTTAGCTCAAACACACAACGTTCGTATTGGGGCTCATCCGGGCTATCAAGATCTTTCAGGGTTTGGCCGTCGTTCAATTCCCCATACCGCAGAACAATTAACCCACCTAGTTAGCTACCAAATTGGCGCTTTGCAGGCACTTGCCAGTCTCTATAAGGCTAAAGTTGAATATATTAAACCTCATGGTGCGTTGTATAACGACATGATGAGTAACCCAATGATTTTAGAATCAATGATAAAAACGGCGGCGAAACTTAAGCTTCCCCTTATGTTACTTGCTAGAGTCAATAACCAGATTGAACAAGCATTAGCAGAACAATATCAAGCAGAATTGCTGTTTGAAGCGTTCGCCGATCGCGCTTACACCGATGATGGCGCGTTAATGCCCCGCCAGCAACCCAATGCTGTCTTACATGATCCCAGCGCAATTCAAACGCAGGTATTACAACTGGCTAATCACGGAACGATTACAACACCATCAGGAAAAACGCTGCATTTACAAGCAGACACAATTTGTGTTCATGGCGACAACCCTGACTCTATTGCAATGGTAAAGCACCTTGCTAAGGCCTTGAAAGAATGATTTTTCCAAAGATAAAACCTGTCTCTGAAACCAATCTTATTATTTATTTTGATCAAGAAATAGAAGTTGAAACCGTCCCCATCATTGGGGCTATATGCGACAAAATCCGAACCGATATTGGTGAGTCTATTGTTGAGGTTATTCCATCTTACACGTCAATTTTGGTTCAATATAACCCCTTCATCATCAGCTACAACCAACTTATCGCCTCACTGACACACATTTTGGCTGCCATTGAAAGTTATGGCATTGAAGCCAAAGGTAAATACATTGATCTCCCGATTTATTATGACTTCAAAACAGGCCCAGATCTTGAACGTGTTGCCAGCTTAAATAACCTCTCCATCAGTGAAGTTATTGAGCGCCATGTAGATCAAGAATACTTAGTATGTGCGGTTGGGTTTGCCCCCGGTTTTGCTTTTTTAGCCAAGGTCGACGAGCACATTGCCACCCCGCGCCATACCACACCAAGAGAACTTGTTCCTGCGGGCAGTGTGGGTATTGCCGATCAACAAACCGCCGTTTACCCCAATGATTCTCCCGGAGGCTGGAACATTATTGGTAATTGCCCTATTCCTCTTTACCAACCAGACCAAGATCCTATTACGCCTTTCGAAGTTGGGGATTCCGTTCGTTTCTACCCCATCACCAAAACAGAATTCATCAATCTTGGAGGTAAACTATGGCAAGATTAGAAGTCATCCGTCCGGGGAATTTAACACTGCTGCATGATTTTGGGCGTTACGGCTTAGCTCATTTAGGGCTTAGCCAAGGCGGACCACTTGATGACTTTTCTTTTTGTTGGGCTAATCAACTGCTTCGTAACGAAATGAACTGCCCAGTGCTAGAAATTACTCTAGGTCAAGCCGAGTTCCATGTTCATGATCACTGTATGATGGCCATTACTGGCGGTGATTTAGGTGCAACCCTAGATGGTGAGCCCGTGAAAAACTGGTCATGCTTTCCAGTTCAAAAAGGGCAAACCCTCAAATTTGGTTTACCTAAAAATGGATTGCGCGCCTATTTAGCCGTAAAGCATGGTTTCGAAGCACCAGAGCATTTTGGCAGTGTTTCTACCGTCACACGAAACAAACTCGGCGGATTAAATCAGGATGGGCAACCACTGCAAGCAGGAGACGAACTGCACTTCTCCGACTTTCAACGCTTAAGAAAACCGCGATATCTTACATTCCGATACACGCCTGATTATAATTTACCGCTCACATTGCGTGTTATTGAATCTTATCAGCATAATTTCTTCGATAAAGCCGCCCAAGCTCTGTTTTATTCCAGTGAGTTTACGGTCAGCCAGCTGTGTGATCGCATGGGCTATCGTATGGAAGGGCCAAAAATTGATTGTGAGAAAAAAGGCATCGTGTCCGAAGGAATAGCTTTAGGTTCGATACAAGTCCCTCCTGATGGCCAACCAATCATCTTGCTCAATGATCGGCAAACCTTGGGGGGATACCCTAAATTCGGTTGTATCGCCCGCATTGATTTGCCTCGGTTAGCTCAAGCAAAACCAGGCCAAAAAGTCAGATTTGTTCAAGGAGATTTAGCAGGACTGCAAGACGTATGGTGCCAATGGGCCAAATTTTTTGGTTTTTAAACCCATGTGTTTTGCACTTAAAATTGGTTGCTGCGATGATGCCAAAATAATGAAAAAACACAGCCTAGGGTGAGTACTTACGAGCACTCACTCTTATAACTAAATCAAACACTAACTATCTGTACTGATACGTAAGTCTTGATTTTTAAGGTACAAATGCGCTTCGTTTCGATCAATGAGTACGATAGCGGATAATGGATTCACAGACAGAATCTCCCCTTTGTTGTATGGAATTGGCAAATCCCATGGGTGGTTCTGATACAAACCCTCTTGATCAAACTGGATGAGTACTTCCATACTAACCTCCAAAATCACGCTAAACACCCACTAATTTTAGACCTAAATGACAGTTTTATTAAAAATATTTCCGGTCATTAACTGCTAACTTTCATGTCATTCATGCATAAAAAATCACCTATTTACTACTTCTAAACTCGGACTTACATTATCAATATCCGTTAGATTAGCTTCTTACGAATATAAACTGCCTGATTTGTACTCGCACAACATCTATAAAATACTTGCGTGCGCCATAGATACTGTCTGCTATCCAAACCTGTTTTGCACATTATTCAAAACTAAGACTATTTTCCCGACAAAACTCAAAACAAAAACTCACGGCCGTTAACGAAAACTTCCCTTATTTCATCACCGTTTCATCAACTTTTTTGAATGAGTTAACCAAAAAAGCGTGATTGTTCCTACACCTAAATCCGTTAAAATCTAATAAAACAAATAATTAGAGAACCTTGCTATGTACCATGCTCACGTATATTTTTCCCATCACCAACAACAATTAGCCGAAGATATTCGCCAAAAACTGCTTCAATCTGATTTTACTGAGATGAAAACTTACCCTTTAGTCACCAAAAACGTTGGCCCACATACAAAGCCCATGCTGGAAATTAATTTCAAGAATAACGATGAAGGCTTCATTGAATGGCTGGATCAACATCGAAATGGGTTATCTGTTCTTATTCATCCACTAACAGGAAACGAAATAGCAGACCACTCCACTGAAGCTTTATGGCTAGGGGAAAAGTTAGACCTTAATTTCGCAGTATTAGGCTGTACGACTTAATTAACTTCTAACTTCTAACTTCTAGGCTATCAAAGACGCCAATTTCCACTTTATTGGCGTCTTTACGCTTATATCTTCGCCACATGCATAATATGCATATCCTTCTTTCCTATTCTTCATTTGTTTCATATTCCCACTTTCTTTAGTATGCGCCCTCACTTTTACCCCTAGGACACCATCCTAGTTATGTAATCAAAACGAGTTTGGGATAAACGATGTTTTCACAATCACTTTTTGCACAGCTACTGCGTATGCTAATACTGCTGATCATCACTCTTATTGGTGTGCATCATTACCCACCTTTACTCAATGCGTTGGCCCAGCATGCAACAAGCGGCGGCTGTCACCAACAAAACACCATTCACCATGACCATACCGAGAATCACCCATGAGCATTTTCCGTTTTCCACTTTTAGTTTGGATGGGCATAGGGACGTTAATTATTAGCCTAGGGATCAGGCAATCATTTGGCATATTCATGATGCCGATTTCAGATACCTTTAATACAGGACGAGAGTTCTTTAGTTTTGCCATTGCACTACAAAATTTACTATTTGGCGTATTTCAACCCTTTGTTGGCATGGCTGCCGATCGCTGGGGTTCACGGCCAATTATCAGCATTGGTGCCATTTCTTACGCAGCGGGATTATATTTAACCTCAATCAGCACAGAATCGGGCATGCTTCTTATAACATTAGGCGCACTCATAGGGCTTGGGCTAAGTGCCACCAGCTATGTCATTATTCTTGGTGCTGTTTCTCGGGTTGTGCCTGCTGAACATACAGCTAAAGCATTTGGGTTAACCACGGCTGCAGGTTCATTCGGCATGTTTGCGGTGATCCCAGGGGCGCAGTCGCTTTTAACTCATTCAGACTGGCAAACCGCCATGCAAGTATTTGCGCTGTTGTGTAGCATCATCATCGCCTTTTCATTTTTTATGAAAGCGGCTCCAAAACCAGCAGAAGGTAAAAACGATCAGACCAGCCCTGCATCAAGTGAGAATTCACAAACACTGAAACAAGCATTAAAAGAGGCGTTCAACCATCGAGGTTATTGGCTCATTCATGCGGGCTTTTTTGTCTGTGGGTTCCATGTCATGTTCATCGCGACACACTTACCAAGTTATCTAGCTGACAAAGGTCTACCCGGCACAACTGCCGCCTTAGCACTGGCCTACGTCGGTATTTTTAATATTTTTGGTTCTTACTTCTGGGGCGTAATGGGCGATAAATTCGATAAACGTTATGTCATGACCTCGCTGTATGTCATGCGCTCTATTGTCATTGCCGCCTTTGTCCTATTCCCACTCAATGTTGAAACGGCCAGCATCTTTGGGGCTGCCATTGGTTTTTGTTGGCTCGGAACGGTTCCTCTTACCTCAGGGTTAGTACGTCAAATTTTCGGTGCTCGCTACTTATCCACTTTATATGGTTTGGTGTTTTTCACTCACCAAGTCGGTAGCTTTTTAGGCGCTTGGGTTGGAGGGCGCATCTACGATTATTATGGATCTTATGATCCTATCTGGTGGGCCACGGTAGTACTCGCTTTATGCGCTGCTCTGCTTCACCTACCAATTAATGCACAGCCAGTTAAACGTCTGGCATTCGCTTCTCAACACTAATGATTGGCTTGCCTTAAATTAAAGGAATTTAAGGCAAGCTTTCAGTCATAAAATGGCCATTCACTCTGAACTCATCTATATTTATTTACTTAACTGGCTAAGTTATAAGGAAAATATTGATGAATCAAAAATGGGCTCTTGTGGTTTGTTGGTTATTAGCTTTTGGTTTGTCGCTATTTCATTTATACAACCAATACCAAAGCTACCAAAACGAAGTGGCACTTCAGCACCGTATCGCGGCTCAAACAGCCACCTCAGCGCTTGAACGCGCCAATGGCATTATAAAAATGCAGCTGCAAGCGTTTGAAACTTCGGCCATTTTCGTTGCTCGATTACTGACAAGAAACCCTCAATTTCTTCATAATCAATCCACTAATGAAGATTATGACAAAAACGAGCTGGATAAAATTCTCAATTTAGCCAACGGAAGAATTGCCTTTATTACTGAGCCTGATGGCACAATTGTTTACCACGACACTTTGTTCGAACGCTATATTGAAAATAAAAAGGTAAACCTAGATTTTCTATTTAAAAGAGCGCCTGATCATGATTTCCCTAGAGTATTTTGGCATCATGGAGACTTAGGTCCGTCACTTTTATCTAAAACTGAATTCCAAGAAGACTCAGGGAAAAAGTATTACCTCGTCATGGATTTCCCTCTCCAATTAACCAAACACATTTTGGCTGACTCCAACTCGAAAATTTACCTTTTAAATAAATATAATACGGGCTTTCGTGTCGGCAACTTAGAGCCAGTTCAATTTACGTTTGAAAACGACGAAACACAGGCTGACATTACAGATAAGGAACGCTTACAAGCCTTCGGTATTGTACCGGAACAAACCATAAAACTGATTCAACATAATAAATATGGGCTTGAGTTTTATAGCTTAGATTCTGAAGAAAATAAAAACCTTACTCTCGTCAGCAAAAGGAAAGTCGCTAACGGTGGCTGGCAGCTACTGGTTTTTTCTAATCGACTCTCTGTATTTTCAAAATTAAAACAAGATCTGTTACATGGCATCTATAAAATCAGCTTAACCTTACTTATTTTCTTCTTGTTTGATCGCTTTATTCGCTATCACTACAACTTAAAAACCTTTGCTTATATTGATCCTTTAACAAAGCTGTACAACCGGAATCATTTTTACAAATCCATTGAAGGATTAGAACAGTTGCACGAACGAGAGAAAGTCAGCAACATTGGCCTATTGGCTCTCGATATTGATCACTTCAAACACGTTAACGACCATTTCGGCCACCTAATCGGAGATCAGGTCTTGGAAGAAGTGGCAAAAATCATCAGAGACAGCTGCCGAAAAAGCGAACTGATATATCGATTTGGCGGGGAAGAATTTCAGGTATTTTGCCTAGGTGAGCAAACCGAATCTTTACAAATTCTTGCCGAACGAATTAGAGAAAACGTAGAACACAGTAAAAAGCTCCGTCGCTTTGTCCCTAAGGGGCTCACGGTGTCTATTGGAATCGCCGTGCGAGTGAAAGGGGAAAACTACGATCAATTCCTCAATAGAGCCGACGAACGGCTCTACCAAGCAAAAGATAACGGGCGTAATCAAGTCATCTTTGAATAGCCCAAATGATATTGAGGGTGGCTAACGCTTACGCCATACTGTCATTTCTGAAATGGTATGCTGGAATTTGCGCTTTGTTTCTCGAATAACAAACGGAATTTCTTTCACAGCCACCAATTCAAAGTGACCGATGAGCGTTTCGGTTAAGCCATCCAATGTCGTGAAATTTTCACCATTGACTTTAATGCCACCCACCCACTTTTCTTTATCGGTATACGTTTCTAACCAAGTATACGGTGACACAATAACCAAATAGCCACCATGGTTGATTCGTTCATGAATCGAGCTTAAAAACAAACCAGGATCCACTAACCGATCAATTAAATTAGCCGCATACACTAAATCATACCCCGAAAATTGAGGTTTGAGGTTGCAAGCATCCCCTTGAGAAAAATCAATCTTAGAAGCGCAATGCTGATAGCCAAATTGCTGCAATGACACGCTCTTAAATTCAACTAACTCACCTTCAGTGCAAATTGTATAACGTTTTTCGCCCTGCTCTGACAATGCATAAGCTTGTTGAATAAAACGAGCAGAAAAATCAATGGCATCCACATGCTCAAAATACTGTGCTAATTCAAAGCTTGCCCGACCAACGGAACAGCCAATATCTAATGCTTTACCGTATCGATGTAATTGAATGTCTTGTAAGCATTGATTCACCGCATTGACGCAAAAGTTAGGTACAGAGAAATACTCTGCGCCGTAATGGAACTCTAAATACTGAGAAATGAGTTCGTCCGTTTCATACACGTTTATTTTTACATCCGTATCTGGTAATTGTTCTGATTCCACATAACGAAAACCAGCATGCTGATAAAAATGTCGTCGGAATGCATACCGAGAAGAGGTAACAACTTCATTCCCTGTCGATATCCAAGAGCCGCCTTTCATCAAATTATGTTTGCCATCAAAAGTCGGGGTAGAAAAATCATCATACAGAGGGTGAACTTCAAAATTATCAAAGCCATCGATTGGGGTTTCAGTCCACTGCCATACGTTACCAACAATGTCATAAAAGCCATTATGCTCAAATCGATTTACAGGACATGAAGAGGCAAAGTACTCTAACTGAACATTACCGGGCACTTCAGGCCACAATGGGGCGTGTTCTGGTATATTTTCCCTTAAAATCATCCACTCAGCTTCCGTTAACAACCGGATAGGCGCATTTAGCTTTTGCTTTTTCCAATTACAAAACGCCTTTGCTTCTAACTGATTCACCTCGACAGGCCAGTTCATTGGCAGAGGGATTTCCTCTGTTAAGTTACGCTGTAACCACTCTCCCTCACGATAACACCAGAATCTAGGAGCCGACGCCCCCGAAAAGGCCAACCATGCCCTTCCCTCACTGCACCAAAATTCAGGCTTACAGTAGCCTTCTTCTTTTACAAACGCCATGTATTCTTGGTTGGATACTAAAAACTTCGACGCCTTAAAATCTTCAACTTCTGTTAAACGAGAACCATATTCATTGTCCCAACCATAAGTCGCGTCTGACGCTTGTTTTCCAAGCGTTATCGATTTTCCTATGACAGGAAGCAGTTCATTCGGTTGTGCTTCACAGCTTTCTTTACAGGCACTCCAACTGGCACTTGGGGTTATATCCGTCAGTGGAAGCTGACGTATGATCACCGATGAAGTTTCTAAATGAATTCTTTCATGCTCAATTCCCATTAAAATAACCCAAGCCGGGCTTGATTGAGTAATCGGCAGCTCCAGTGGCATTTTTTCTATGAATTCATTTACACACGCTTTAACCTGGGTTCGATATTCACGTGTTTGAGTCACTGTTGGCCATTGATAGTGGCTGTCATCAATATCGTCCCACGACATTTCATCAACACCGATAGCAAACATAGATTCAAAATGGCTATTGATGCGTGTTTCTATGTATTTACCAAGTTTTAATTTATTTACATAAAAGCAAGCCGTATGACCGAAATAGAAAATCAGTGGATGTCTTAAAGGCTCTGCTTTTTTAAAATACGCGGCATCGTTATTAATTAAATCGAATAGGGACTCATAAAGCTCCCATGTCTGGTTAAAGTAATGTATTAATTCCGCTCTCTTTTTTTCAGCATTATCTCCTGTTAATAGAATTGTTTGTATATTTTTAACCAAGCCTTCACTCATTCCCTTCCCCTTTTTGTACTCACTGCACGTCGTATTTCGAATTTTTATAAACCTAGTTCATATTGTGCAATTGGTACAATTAGCAACGATATTCTTAACTCTGCTATGCTAAAAACAGGCAATAAATAGAGGAGCAAACGATGACCAGCTGGATAAATGTGATCTCCGCCAATGAACTTCCCGAAGGTGAATACACCACCCTTGAATTACCAGATACTGAGCTGCTTATTATCAAAAGCGAAGGGGATGTCTACGCCGTAGAAAATTTATGCAGTCACCAAAGCTTTGAGTTGGCAGGCGGTGAAATAGAAAATAGCGAAATCACGTGCCCTTTACACGAGGCTCGCTTTTGTTTAAAGACAGGAAAAGCATTATGTGAGCCTGCCGAAGAGAAAATTAAAACCTATCCCGTTCGTATTCATGAACAAATAATTCAAGTGTTCAACAGGCCGATCGAATAGTCCTACAGATGGGTTGGTAATCGCCCTTCTCGCTTTAAACGCTTTATTACCGAACGGCGATACCAACGAGACAGCATTGGTTTAATAATAGGCAAACGCAAACACCACGCAATGGGTTTTAATACGAGCACAGGCTCCATAAGCGTAATATAAGCATCAAGCTCTGATACCACCTTTCCTTCTTTGGTTCTCACATGCAGCTCTGTTAATGCTTTACTGGGTTCAATCCCCAACGACTTAAGATGTTCATCTTGATGAGTTATATCAAACCACTCCACGGTTTCAGCGTGTTTACCCGCTAACTTTTCATACTGCTCTCTGTCTTTCACACAGCGAGGACAAGACCCATCATAGAAAACAGTGACTCTGTTTGCTTCACGCTCCATACGCTTTACCTACCAAGCCAACCCTAAACAAAATCCAATATCGTTTTATCAATATTCTCGATTACTTTAAGGGTAGTTCCTCTGTAATCAGCCATGAATGAATACAAAATAATAATGAGGCTTTAAAGGGCAATTATACTAACTATACTCATGAAGTGTTCTGATAACTAAAACAATTGTGCTGTACACATAACTTATCAGGAGATGTTCTGTTTACGAATTTATATGATGAGTATACTAAGGATATTTATGAAAAAGCTGTTGATTATCATTGGTGTATTTTTCTTCCCTTCTTATTCTTGTTTTAGTCAAAGTAATACACTCAAAGTCATTATTGGCCCAGTTGCAAACTTAACAGGATTAGACCCAATATCAGCTTCAAGCCAACCCGGTACGATATTTACAAAAGAAATAGTAAAGCGCCTTCGACATCAGGGTTATTCTATTGATTACGAGTTCATTGATGCGTGGAAAAGAGCCAATAACCTGTTTAACAATGGTCATGTCCATGTGCTATTTCCAGAAGTAATAGGAGATAGAACCCAGCAAGGAATAACAGGTATGCCCATCACTCGAATTCCAGGCTATGCTATTTATACTCTCACAACACAGCCCAAGCTCCATTCTTTTACAAGCTTAGAAGGAAAAGAAGTTGGCCTATTATTTGGCCGTTATTACCCAGAAGAATTAAAAAACAATCAAAAAATTATTTTCAACGAAGTAAACAAGCTCGAACAAAACTTCAAAAAGCTCCAGCAAGGCAGAATCGATGCCGTAATCGAGGTAATTTCTGAAGGCAATAGAAGCTTAAAAAAATTAGGCTTAACAGAAGTACACCACGGAAACGAACTCCACGCTGCTTACACTGCATATCGATTCCACCCTTCACAACAAAGCTTAGAACTGATGGAAGCGTTTAACACGGTTGTGGCCGACATGATCATTGATGGCACTTATACCGAAATTTTCCAGATGAATAGCAATGCTTTTTATCATAGTTCTCAATAGTTCTATGAAAAAGTCAGCACCAGCTTTCTTTCGTAAACTGGCAACCATAAATCAAACGCCCCACGTACAAAATAATACGCGGGGCTTTTGCCAATTGAACTTAATAAGACTACTGAATCACAGCGCCTTGCTCTACCCAAGTGCCTATCAAACTACGTTCTTCATCGGTCATTTGAGTGAGATTCCCCAATGGCATCACTTTGGTTTGAACTGACTGGGCCATAATGCGCGGAACATTAATTTTAATGTCGTTTGGCGTATCTAAAATTACCCCACCCGGCGCTGTTGCAAATGCAGCATGGGTTGGTGTGGAAGAATGACAAACCGTGCAGCGCTCCTGAATGACAGGGTTAATCTGTGCAAAACTTACCCTATTCTCATCTGATATCGCAGCTGCGTTTTCTTGTACAGGCTCTGAAGTGCTACTTTTTGATGCTGCCGCACTCTTACCCGCTGCTGCACCGTCTACTGAACTATGGCTAGCCACTGGTGTTGGCATCGATTTTATAGTGGTAGGAGACGTCACAAAGGCCAATGTGATCATGCCTAATGCTGCCACCGGGATCGTCCATGCAAACTTTTGACTGCCATGACGTGTATTAAAGTAGTGTCGAACCAAAATACTAAACACCGCTAAAGCCGCCAAAATTAACCAATTGTATTCAGAGCCGTAGGTGCTTGGGAAATGGTTACTGATCATGATGAACAGCACTGGTAGCGTCAGATAGTTATTGTGACGCGAACGTAACAGCCCTTTTGCTGGTAGCGCTGGAGCTGGCTCTCGGTTTTCTTCAATTGCTTTTACCAGATTACGCTGTGCAGGCATGATAACGCGGAATACGTTACCCACCATGATAGTACCAATGATCGCACCAACATGAATGTAAGCACCACGGCCACTGAACACTTGGCTCAGTCCGTAAGCGGCACCAACTAAACCAACAAACAGAACAATACCGAGCAACAATGGGGTTTTCCCCAATGGTGAGTCACACAGCAAATCGTAGATAAACCAGCCTACAACCAAAGAGCCAATACCAATGGCAATTGCGGTTGTTGCATCCAAACCCGAGCCCGGCGCAATCAGATAAATTTCAGCATTAAGGTAGTACACCACCCCTAATAAACCGACCCCCGTGATCCAGGTGAAGTACGCTTCCCATTTAAACCAGTGTAAATTTTCAGGCATGGTTGGCGGTGCAAGTTTGTATTTTTCGAGATGGTAAATACCACCACCGTGAATCGCCCATAAGTCTCCAGACAACCCCGTTTTTGGGTTTACACGGTTTAAGTTATTCTCCAGCCAAACAAAATAAAATGACGCACCAATCCATGCGATCCCCACAATCATGTGAGCCCAGCGTATTGCTAAGTTCAACCATTCTGTTAGATGTGGTTCCATAATAAACTCCTGTTCACAGTACCCAACCAACATCACCTAGGTTGAGTACCTTTTATCCATTTTTACTGCTTTATGCGCTGATATGATGTGACTGCTCCCACATTCCATGATCAACATTATCTAAAGAGAGTTCTACCCGATCATCCACATCAAAATACACTTCATCGCAATTGTTACCAGGGCCTGCTCGATCAACGATCAAAAACTGATCTTTATCGCTCAATGCCAAAACCGGATGATGCCAAACCCCTTTATGGTAATTCACCCCTTGTTTACCATTACTGATAAAAGCACGCAGTTCACTGGATTGTGGTGATTCTCCTTTTGGAGCAACCACAATCAAATACACATTCCCCAATAAAGGAATGAAGGCTTGTGAACCTAGCGGGTGTCGTTCCATCATTTGAATTTGAAGTGGGTATTGCAAAGGTGTGGCTTGGAAGATACTGATGATGGGTTCTCCACCAGCTTCACTTACATCTACCTCAGCTAAACGGTGATAACGTCGAGTTGAACCGTTGTTGATCATAAAAAACTCACTGGATTCTTTATCAATCACGTCTCCAAAAGGCGCAAATGCTTCTTGAGTAAGTGGTTCAATCGTAAGTTGTTTTATTTGCTCTGACGTTATCATGGCCCTTCCTTAAAAATAATTGCAGCTTGCTCTTTCCATTAATTCAGCTCTGTCATTCTCAACGTTCTCTTTTGCATTCGAAAACATTGTGTATGACTAAAAATTCGGTGCTTGATCCATAAAATAACCCTTCAATTAAGTAACGAATAAATGAGAATAAGTATCTAAATTCAGCCTATTGACTGGCTAAGTAACGGAATAGTCGTCTTGCCTCAACTTACATATCCCGCAGGCGAAACAGTGCGATCTTATTGATCTCTTCTATCGCCCTAGCAAACTCAGTTTCACTATCATTTCCTAATCGCATCTCGAAGGACTCAAGAATTTGGTAACGATTGGCTCCCTTCACTGCCATGATGAAAGGAAAGTTGAAGCGATTCTTGTAGCTATTATTAAAGTGAGTAAACTGTTCAAACTCCTCGCTTGAACACTGATCAATGCCCGCCCCAGCTTGCTCTGAAGTAGAGGCTGCGGTTAACTCGCCGTTTACAGCCGCTCTGCCCGCTAAATCAGGGTGAGCATTAATTAACGCAAGTTGCTTTTCTTTACTGGATTCTAATAAGGTTTTTGCCATGCTTTGATGCAACACCTCGATGTGATCTTCTTGATCAGAAAGCCCAGAATCAAACACCGCTTCGGCCACCCAAGGGCTGTGTTCATACACGTCTGCAAAGTGAGCAACAAACTCTTCACGGCTCATTTGTGTTGGCTGACAAAAAGCAAAACGTGCCATATTAAAACTCCTTCATACTTGGGTGTGGGTGATGTTCATGCCAGTGGTTGGCAATATCAACACGACGACATAACCAAACATCATCGTGTTGTTTTACGTAATCTAAAAATCGTTTTAGTGCGGCGATCCGGCCCGGACGACCAATCAAACGGCAATGCAAGCCAACCGACATCATTTTAGGGGCGGTTTCCCCTTCTTCATACAGGGTGTCGAAAGTGTCTTTCAAGTACTGATAAAACTGCTCACCTGAGTTAAACCCTTGTACCGTTGAAAAACGCATGTCGTTAACGTCTAAGGTGTAAGGGATCACCAGTTGGGGCTTCTCACCTTCTTCATGCCAATAAGGCAGATCATCATCGTAGGCATCAGAGTCGTATAAAAACCCGCCTTCTTCTGCCACGATCTTTCTGGTGTTTGGGCTAGTTCGGCCGGTATACCAACCAACTGGGCGTTGACCCGTTACCTTCTCGATGATCTCTATGGCTTTATACATGTGATCACGCTCTTTGGAGTAATCCATGTATTGATAATCAATCCAGCGGTAACCATGGCTACAAATCTCATGGCCTGCTGCTACCATCGCCTTAGCCACTTCAGGGTGACGCTCAATGGCCATAGCAACGGCAAACACAGTCAGTGGTATGTCGTATTTTTCAAACAAACGTAAAACACGCCATACTCCGGCACGGCTGCCGTATTCATAGATGGATTCCATACTGATATGACGCTCGCCCGCAAGAGGCTGAGCTGATGGAATCTCAGATAAGAAAGCCTCAGATTCAGCATCGCCATGCAATACGCAGCGCTCTCCGCCTTCCTCATAGTTAAGAACAAACGACACCGCTATTCGGGCGTTATTTGGCCAATGAGGATGTGGTGGCACTTCACCATACCCGATCAGATCACGTGGATAATTTTGACTCATTTAAAGCTCCTTCTACCAATCTGCCTTATGTGCACATAAACCGCTCTTACGTACCGCTGACAGAGTGGTATTCGCCAACATATCACCAATAAAATGCTCGTCCTTGAGTATGAATGTTCTTATTGGCCCCTAATAATTCAATGTTGTACCACAAATTGTATACAATCCAAACTTAAAATGTAAATTTTTTGTTTATAATATTAAATTATCAAGACAAAAATCATCATAATCCCTTGCTATATATGACGACAGATGCAATCCATGACGGAAAAGAGCCGCGTTGAGATTAACAAATAATTCACAACCCACTTTACTAACAAGGTTAATTGTGTACATAGTTAGTAAAGGTAATGAACAATTATATCTATTCAGTTTGTAAACATGGCCTGAAAGCTGCTTAGTGATAAAGAAACAAAACATCAGTAAGCCTTTGTTTTAAAATGACTTAAAAGGAAGCGTATACCGCTAATGACATTATGGGACAATTAACGACACACGTATTAGATACAGCCAACGGGATTCCTGGTGCTGAAATTAAAATTGAATTGTTTCGAGTTTCTGGTGCTGAAACTCAGCTTATTTCAACCACAACCACTAACAGTGATGGGCGCACAAATGCACCAGTTTTGAGCAGTAATGACTTTAAAAAGGGCAAATATCAGCTGGTATTTCACACTGCGGACTATTTTGCACAACAAGGGACAGAACTACCCGACGTGCCATTTTTAGACGATGTGGTGATTCGTTTTGGCATCGCTGATGAAAGTGCTCACTATCATGTGCCATTACTGGTATCACCGTATAGTTTTTCAACATACCGAGGCAGCTAGCAGTACTTCGCAACACCTAGGTACTTTTAAGCAACACCCACTAAAACGACTGGCGTCATCTGCTGCACGATATGTGTAGGGGATGAGGCATGCCTAAAACAAGCAACACTGCTCACCAATCTAATACTGGTTAACTATTTTACAGCACCGTATTTATAGTAATACGACGATAGAAAGGACTAACGTCATGAACAACACCAAAGCAGAACAGCTCAATAGCAAGGAAAGTAATTCATCCGATTTATTAGAACGATTTTTTAAACTAAAAGAGCACGGCAGCAGCGTCAAAAACGAGCTCATTGGTGGTATCACAACCTTTGCTACCATGGCTTACATTATTTTTGTTAATCCCAGCATCATGGCAGCTTCTGGTATGGATGCTGGCGCAGTATTTGTCGCAACTTGTATTGGTGCGGCCATCGGCTCTCTGTTAATGGGGCTGTTTGCCAACTGGCCCGTCGGACTTGCACCGGGCATGGGGTTAAATGCATTTTTCTCATTCACTGTGGTTGGAGAAATGGGCTACAGCTGGGAAGTGGCGCTGGGAGCCGTGTTCATTTCAGGCATACTTTTTGTGGGAATGAGTTTCTACAAAGTTCGTGAATGGATCATAGAAAGTATTCCTGAAAGCCTGCGCTACTCCATGACGGCAGGGGTTGGTCTATTTTTGGGTCTGATCGGATTAAAAACAGCAGGCATTGTGGTGGATAACCCAGCAACACTGGTGTCTCTAGGTAACTTTGCAGAGCCTAATGCCCTACTTGCAGCCATCTGTTTTCTGATCATTGCGGTATTAAGTGAGCGCAAAATTTTTGGCGCTGTTTTAGTCGGCATTATTAGTGTTACTTTAATTGGTATGGGACTGGGCTTAGTTCAATATCAAGGCATCTTCTCTGCGCCACCAAGTATTGCTCCTACCTTTATGGCCATGGATATTCAAGGTGCTCTGAATATTTCAATGGTGAGCGTTATTTTGGCTTTCTTGTTTGTGAACATGTTTGATACGGCTGGCACACTCATGGGTGTTGCTGATCGCGCCAACCTAATGAACAAAGAAACAGGTAAAATCGAAGGGTTAAGTAAAGCACTAAAAGCAGACAGTGTTTCAAGTGTGGCAGGGGCTTTTGTGGGGTGTCCACCAGTAACCAGTTACGTTGAAAGTGCATCTGGCGTGGCAGCGGGCGGACGAACGGGTCTTTCTGCGGTCTTCATTGCCCTGCTGTTTTTGGCTGCAATTTTCCTTTCTCCATTGGCTGCGATGATCCCCTCTTACGCAACCGCTGGTGCACTGATTTATGTCGCTTTCATTATGATGGGCAGCATGCAGCACATTAACTGGCGCGAGTTTACGGATGCAACCCCAGCGGCCATCACAACATTAATGATGCCACTGACTTTCTCAATTGCGAACGGTATTGCATTAGGTTTTATCACTTACACCGTGTTGAAGGTGGCCACAGGTAAGACGAAAGATGTTTCCATCAGCATGTACATTCTAACGACCGTTTTTGTGGCGAAGTTAGTGTATATCTAATCGTTGTAAACAAACTCTCTTTTTAAGAAGCGCTTGGTGTAATGGTTCAGTCGGGTAAATTGGATGGCCGAGCGCTTCTTAAATTCAAATATAAGTGGTGTTTGTTACGCCACTGCGTTTTCAAACATCACACATTAGGGCCAAATAGATTGCAAGAAATTAGAATGAAAGCCATCTGATGGACATATTTACAATAACTGAATCACTTTAAGTCTTTTTTAAACCTACAGATTCTTCATCAAAAGTTACTGGGTTATCGAAAAGAACCTCATTTCTTGTTGGGCCTTCCCCTTTGATTAGCCATAAAGGTAAATATGGAGAATCAAAGCTAATGGTTTCACCTGTACGACGATAATGAAGGCGCAAACACGCCAACATATGCCGAGGTATTAACGCACTTGAATCCCACAGCTCGTGAGAATCATCCCCCGTCGGCTCTCCCGGTAAAGGGGCATAATCAGCATGATATTCATAACTTGCCTTTAATACATCCATCACGATGTCATCAAGGCTTGATTCTTCCACTCCCCAAGCGCGAGCAATAAAACTTATGAATGGCACAAACAAAAACTGGAACGCAATCTCAGTTTCTATGCAATTTATTTTTTCAATCGCCCCCCGCTCTACCAAAGCCAATGCACGTTCAAGGGCTGCTTTTTTCTGTTCAGAACTTGAACCACCTTCAACGTATAACTTAAACAGGTGGAAAAAGGCGGTCTGCGGCTCATAAAATGCGTTATCTGGGTCATTGTCCGTGATATAACCTTCAGAATAAGTACACAACTCAAGCACAGATTGATCATCATCAATCAGTAAATTGGTACTTACGGCATCAAGCCATACATTAAAAGGGCTGTACCTTCGTGGTCTCGGCATAATAAAGAGCTCACGACCTGCTAACGTGATTGGCGTTGGCTTACCTGCATTCATCAGCATTCGTAAATCCATGGCATGCAGCTCTGCAGAATGCGCAAGCAACCACACACAATGCTCTTTCGGCCAACCGAGTAACAAAGCATAAGTAAAAAAGTCGAGATACTGGTAAGCAATAGAACTGCAAGCATGTTCGATCTTTTCTTCCGTAAATAGCATCGGGAGAGAGGTGTTATTTTTATTTCGGCTCTTTTTAAGTAAAGCTGCCGATCGCTCATGCCATTCAGACACATAACGATGTTGATTGTGGTGTTGAGTAATACCCTTCATTTTTCTTCCATCTTATTTTTGAACCACTATTTTATAATCTAAGCTTCACCAATCAAAGGATCTTCGCAGCGGTACAGCATGATGAATATGCCTAGTTAGCCCCATAAAAAGGCGATTTCCCCACCGATTTTTTGATCGCTTTGGTTTTATCTTCAAAAAAAATTTGAAAATCATTCAACCAAGTGGTGGTTTTTCACCTGAGTCATTTCTTTTATTGTTCATCCCAACAGCAAAACTGCTTAAATCTATTTCTGGAGCCCGTGATGAATATTGTCCAAAACGCGAAAACACGTTACTCAACGAAAGCTTTCAACCCACAAAAAACATTGTCTGAAGAACATGTTCAAGCCATTAAAGATCTGGTTCGCATGAGCCCATCAAGCGTGAACTCTCAGCCTTGGCATTTCATTGTGGCAAGCACTCAAGAAGGCAAAGAGCGTATTGCGAAATCCACACAAGGTGGTTATGAGTTTAATACTCGTAAAGTGTTGGATGCCTCTCATGTATTGGTATTTGCGGCAAAAACTACGATTGATGATCAATACCTAATGGAGCTGTTAGAATCAGAAGATCAAGCAGGCCGTTTTGATAACGAAGAAAGCAAACAAGGCATGCACGGCGGTCGTTCATTTTTTGTGAACATGCACCGTTTTGATTTAAAAGATGCCAACCACTGGATGGAAAAACAACTTTACCTTAACGTGGGTACCTTGCTGCTTGGTGCATCCACCATGGGCATTGATGCCGTGCCAATTGAAGGTTTTAACCCGCAAGTACTGGATGAAGAATTTGGTCTGCGTGAGCAAGGCTTTACCAGCGCCGTTGTTGTTCCTCTTGGTTACCGTAGTGACGATGATTTTAATGCCACGTTACCAAAATCACGCTGGTCTGAATCTCGCGTCTTTACGGAGTGCTAAACCATGATCCATTTAATTGCAGAAATTAAAGCCACATCAGGCCAAGAAGCCAAAGTTCAGGAGTTATTAAAAGGACTGTTAGCGCCAACACGTGAAGAGAAAGGCTGTTGCCAGTATGAACTGTATCAAGATCAAAAGATTGAAGGCCTGTTCATTATGCAAGAGATCTGGTCATCACAAGACGATTTGGATGTGCATTTAGAAAGTAAACATTTAAAAAGTTTCAGCGAACAAAGCCAAGAGGAAGGGCTACTGGAATACGTAAACCTAAGGCCGCTTAACTTTATTGGCTAACAGATCCCCCCAAACCTATGCAGATTTGGGGGCTATTCTATCATCACCGTTAAGTTAACCGAGATATATGCTCCTTGACGATATCTAGCGCAGTTTGTAACTGTGGGCGGCTTAATGGGCTTGCTAACGAAATTCGAACAGCAGCAGGCACTTCATATCGCCCTACTGCAAACATTTCCGCCTCTCTTACTCTTACTCCGCTCTCTCGTAAAGATTGACTAAACTGATAGCCTGTTAACGGCTCAGGCAAAGGTAACCACACATTGTAAGCAGGGACGCCAATAGGAACCTGAGGAAAAGCCGCTTTCCATATTCGATGGCGAGCCTTAAGCTCCATCGCAATTTCTTCATCTACCGTCTGCATTGCTCCGTTCGTCAACCAACGGCAAACCAAATCCACCATTAAGGGGCTTACATGCATGCAGCTGGCTCGTAATGAACGTTGAAGAGACTCTGTCAGAGACAAAGGTAAAATCATAAACCCGACCCGTAACCCACCAGCAAAATATTTTGAAAAACTACTCACGTATAAGGTGATGTCTGGTGCTATGGCCACCAGCGGACTCTTTCGGTGCTCTGGCGGGCAGTAAAGTACATCATCTTCAATGATCAACACTTTATAGCGGCGGCATATTTCAATAATTTTCAGTTTTCGACTATCTGTTAACTGAACTCCCGTCGGATTTTGAATCGCTGGGGTCAAATACAAGAGCTTTGGACGATGCCGCTTACAATGAAGCACCAAATCATCTGGATCTAGCCCCTGCTCATCCATTTTCACTGGCACCAGTTTTCGTTCGGCCTGCTGACAAGCATGAATAAATTCGGGGTAACACAATCCTTCACACAAAATCGTTTCTTTAGGGCGAGTTAAAGCATGAATAATGGTTGATAACCCATGTTGACCACCGTATGTCCACAGTAAACGCCGAGCATCAATGTCGGTATCAAACTTCGTCATCAACCACTGTTGAAGCGTCTGGTTATGGCCTACAATACCGTCTGCGGAGTAATAGCCCAGCACCGCCGTTTGTGCGACAGGCTCATGGCATAATTCTTCTAACGCACTGGCCAGATGCTTAGGTTGCGACAACAACAGAGGTCGGCACAACGCTAAATCAATGCCTTCTTGCTCTGAAGCCGGATGATAAAAATCCCCATGCTCTGCTTCTCTGTCCCGAACATAAGTGCCACTGCCCACTTTGGGTTCTGTCAGCCCACGTTGCTCCAGTTCTTGATAGGCTCTAGTTACTGTTCCTACCGTTACACCAAGCCGATAAGAAAGAATTCGCTGCGGTGGTAACTTGGTTTCTGGCTTCAGCTCTCCACTTTCAATCACTTCTGCAAACGCATCAGCCAGTGCAATAAACTTAGGCCCAGAACGACCAGATATATCTGGAATGAACATTGTCTCTCTCCGCAGGGGTACAATTTAATCTTGAGTACAGGATAAATAAGGGCTAACAAGAATGAAATGAAAGAATTGTCATGGTGACGCATAAACAATAGGGTTAAGCCAGCCAATGCCTTTATTCTCGAAGCCTACACCAGTTCGGGAGAAAGAAAATGACCACAGTATGGGATTTTATGCCAGCGATGAGTTTGTTTGCCTTTGTCACTGCAATGACACCAGGGCCAAATAACTTTTTACTTGCCAGCTCAGGGGCACAATTCGGCTTCAGGAAATCTTGGCGGCACCTGATTGGTATTCGCCTTGGCGTTATTGGCTTGATTCTACTCTGCGCATGCGGCGTTGCTGTTGCTCTGCAATCTCACCCTAGCTGGTATCAAGCAATGAAGTTTGTCGGCTCTGCTTATATGCTGTGGTTAGTCATTAAACTGTTATTCACCAACCCATTTTCAGGAACTGGCACCAAAAGTAAGCCACTGAATGTAACCCAAGCAACTCTTTTCCAGCTTGGCAACATAAAAGCTTGGATGGGCTCTCTTGCGTTAATTACTAGTTATAGCCTTCCCTCTCATTATTGGCTGTCTATCACTCTTATTGCTTTCGTGTTTACTACGGTAGGGCTGTTAGCCAACCTATTCTGGACATGGGTTGGAAAAAAGCTCAGCATCTATCTCAATAGTCCTTTCAAACAGCATTTATTTAATTTCATTCTGGCGGTGATGATCTTGCTTTCTATTGCACCAGTATTAACAAGCTCTATATAGATAGAGGTAATAAAACTCTGAAACATCCAATTTTCTTTCGTCTTTTTTCATTGTTCAACGTCTTACTTGTAGTAGACACTAAAAGAGAGCAATACAGTGAAGAGCTTTAAACTAGCAGCCATACAAATTGATAAGAAAAACATCATCATCAGCCCTAGCGATAACAACCTAGTTGAAGTCGCACAGAAGCTAAAAATTAATATTCCCGCTCCTTGTTTACAAAACAAACGACGTGATGGCTGCTGTAAAGCCTGCCTTGTGGAAATAGATGGCCAAAAAAGCTACGCCTGTTCCACAAAACCCAAAGCAGAAATGAAGGTAACGGTAAGAACACCTGAACTGGATAAAATCAGAAAAGACTCTATCAAAGAGTTTAAAAATCGTATCAAAAATGGCACTACATCTCCTTGCCAAGGGTAACAAATAAGGCGAGTTCTGGTGATTTATAGTTCGCCTCCCTTTAGCATTATTACCATTCACAGGGGCAAGAAAACAGCGCAGTGAATGGCTTTAAAGCTGTTAACTACAAATAGCGCTATTACCCATTGCTGCCCCTAACGCAAACACATAGGTTGCAAAAAACGCAGCGATGCCTTGTAAAACAACTAACACATAGCACCAAATAAATTCTCCACGCATGCCACTGTCGTATTTCCCTTTCATGGTCAAATGCGACTGAAGAGTCAACAGGGCAATAAGGTAAAACGTAATCCCCATGGAAAGCACCGTGCCAGATCCACTACAGAACTCTCTGCTGCTCTCCATTTGAATATAAATGTATATCAGCACAAGGTGATATACAGTCCCACACAAAGCGACCATCCATTACTCCCTAAAATTGAACACCTTATACTATGAGCAATAGACAAAATGCCCACTAAGCCATTCACGCAGAAATGATAAAGTAAAAAATAATAAAACTATTTGCTCAAAAATAAAAATGGCGTAAGCCTTACAAAGACTTACGCCACATTTTTAAAAAATTTAGAGAAAGGCTAACTGGTTTTAAACGTACCTAATTGCTCGACAATATTGTCTGTTACTTCGCTAAGGTAGCGTCCTTGATGCTGAAGTTCAGTGCAGTCATTGGCGTTAGAGCTAGACAGCATTTTTAAAGCTTCAATCTCTTTACTGATGTCTTCCACCAACTTATGAACGTACAAAATATCCACGTTATCACTTTTGCTTTCTTGCCCTATCAGAGGAAGGATTTCATTAATGTTTTCACACGCCAATTCAAGCCCTGACTGGCTGGATATAGTGTATTCAGATAACGATGCGATCGCCGCTGATTGCACTTTCATTTGTTCGCCCGCATCCAAAACCGCTTCAGAAATTCCAGCAATGATTTCGTTAATATCATCCAAGCTTTCTTGAGTGGATTTTGCTAAGTTTCTGACTTCATCGGCCACCACCGCAAACCCTCTGCCGTGTTCTCCTGCTCTGGCTGCTTCTATGGCTGCATTTAACGCCAAAAGGTTGGTTTGATCCGCTAGGTTATTAATAACGGTAACGACCTTTTCAATTGATTGTGTTTGCTGAGAAAGCTGATGAAACTTACTGTGCAAAGCATCGTTATTTTGAATATAAGTACCAATGTCATTCACCATTACGCCCATGGTGTTGTTTGAAGCCAGTAAATCTTCTCGGGTCTGTTCCACTTTAGAACGCGTTTCTTCCGCTTTAGCTTGAAGAGACAATGACGTTTTATCTAACGTTTCAACTTGATTGGTAATCAGGCCAACCCGATCATCTTGCTCTTGGATCCTTGCCGAAATATCTTGGGCTTTAACTTTCAGTAAATCTGAGATTTCATCAGACGTACTGGCCTGTTGCTGTATGTCTATTAAAGCATTTTTCACATTCTCTCTGAACGTATTGATCACATTAAGCACATTACCCATTTCACTGTTGTACTGGCTATTGATTTCACAAGGAACGGAGAGATCTTTTCGTTCAAAGTGCTTCATGTAGCCTGTGACATTTTCTAATGAATCCACACCCCACAGCTTTTCATCTATGTCATGGATGACCAGAAATACAACGACAACATATTGGATAATTTGTGAAAGGAGAACATCTGTGAAAAATGTCGCATTCACCAAAAGTGCAGCTGCACCTAGCCAGTGAATAAACCTCATTCGAATAAAAAGTGAACGCATATACAGCCCCGTTGCAAGTGATGGGTTTTGTCAGAGAGTTAGGCGCTTTCTCTACTGGCTGTATGTCCGTATTGTCAGTCAATGTTGAAATGTCGCCGCTTTCAATATCAATGCATGCTACATAACATGCATTTTTAATGCAACTTTTAGTTGTGAATGAGAAGAAAGAAAAGAAAAAACGAAGAGCCTAAGCCCTCCGCTCCTTTACGAAACACTGAACTGAAGAACGATAATTGGTTAATACGTAACACAAACAGGCGAACCAACTTCTACAGAAACACCACTGAATGTGAGCTCTCCTGTTTCGAGGTTACGCTGAAACGTCGTTAAATTATGTGAATGCTGATTGGCAGCAACGAGCCATTTCCCATCAGGGGTGATCATGAAATCTCTTGGAAAATCCCCTTCAGTCGATACACAAGATTGATATTCGATCTTGTTAGATCTTGGGCTAATAGCAAAACAGCTAATTTTTGATTGATGCCTGCAAGAGACATATAAAAATTGACCATCTGGAGAAAACTTAATCGCTGCTGTCGCTTCCCCTTTTTCTTCATTTGGCAGAGCTGCCACTTCTTGTATTACTCCCCACCCTACTTCACTCTTTTCCAGAACCAGAATCGTTTCTGATAATTCACAAATCACATAAGCGGCGGTTTCATCTTGATTAAATATTAAATGCCTAGGGCCACTACCAACAGGTGCTTTCAAAGTTTGCATTGGCTTATCCTGAAATACCCCCTGAGTTGAATCATAGGTATAAAAGCTAATGCTGTCTGAGCCTAAATCGACCGTGACAAATTGTAATTCTGACTTAAGAAATTGGCACTGATGGGCATGCGGACCAGCTTGTCGCTCAGCATTAGGACCACTTCCCGACGAAAAGAGACTGGTTATCTTCTTATCTAAACGGCCATCAGTATTTAACGAAAAAACATCAAAGCTGCCTGATGAATATTGAGACGTAATAATAAATTTGTTTTCATGATCCATTGCGATATGGCAAGGGTGATCACCAGAAATCGCTACCGACTGCGCAGCTTTACCCGCTTTTTGATCTAAATGAGATAAAAAATACAGCTCAGGACCAGAACACTGATCAACTTCGCTAATAAAGTAGCAACCAGCATCGGTAGATATTGCAAAAGAAGGGTTTCTGCAAGGCACAATAAGCTCTGGTTTCGTCAAATTTCCATTGCTGAGATCAAACTGTACTCGATAAAGGCCTTGGCTCTTGCTCGAAGAATCGGTGTAGCAACCAATTTTTAAGGGTAATGTGTTCATATACCGCCATATTCATTAGTAGATATAGCGATATTGTCTTATAAAAAAGCAAAACAACGAGAGAAAAAGAAGCGATTTATTAGTGACTTGCACTACATATTCAAAATGTACGTTGTGAAAAATAGCCCGCTAATAACGTTAAACTGCGTTATCTTTACAAACTGTCTGCGATTGCAGAGTTTTTTGTTCTCAAAGCCAAAATGCTAGTTTTACCTCTAACTATGCTTTTAAGCTTATAAAATCCAAGTCATATACAGCCCTGCTACATCACTGACCCTATGATTTTTATCATTTTATCTTTTCACATTCATCTTTCGTTAAGCTAAAGAGCCCCATAGACCTAGTTGGGTTAATACTCATAATATTAGCTTCCACCCGTTTGTACTTTCGAAAGTAATCAAATACCACAGGGGTAGTGCAGATGTATTCCTTTAACTTATTAGTGTAAAACAACGTTTTCGAGCTGAACTCATCGGGTGACTGAGGCATATTTGAAAAGTTGACATTCAATATTACGTAATCAGCACCACGAAAAAACTTTTTAAGTACCGATTGCTCAGGCTGCCCAGTGGTAATCTCAGCTATATCAACGGCAATAGTCTCATCGTCTCCCTGAACTTTGAAAAAATTAAAAACTAGCGTGACTCCAATAGCAAGTAGAACTCCGATCATACGAATTGCTTGCTGCTTCTCCCGCGTGATGACCATAATTTCCTCATGTTAAATAATGCTAATCTAAGCAGCTTGTTAGAGGATACAAATTCTACAAACTAAGTGCGGCAGCTATGTCAGGCGACCTACACTTATCGTATGTATTCAGCACCTTTTAATCAAAGTGGATTCTTCTCTTCTTTCAAACGAAAGATTAGAGCTTATCTTAACTAGCTACCCGAATAGAGGGCAATGGCTACACGTAATATCTCTTCCCACGGGATATTGCTTTTTCCTCCAAATGATGGGCAATTTGCGTTTATCGCATGCTTTTGAGCGTCAGTTAAATGCTCGCAACAGTTACGCTGAGCCCCCAGCCGGCTAACGCCATTAGCACAAGTCGCATATAAGCGGAATCTTATTTCAGCAGGAATATTAGGCTCTGCTGGCTTAGGAAGGCAAACACCATCAGGGAAGTGTGTTAACCCATTTATTGAACCGCATTGATACGGAGGTTGGTTAGATGCTGTATATTGAAAATTTTGTGCTATTGCAGGAGCAATCCACCCAAAAAGTAAAATTGCATTCAGCACTATTACCATCGCTATTTTATTCATAGACTCCACCCATGCATACAATAACTAAATAATTCCGATAGCTTTTATTAGTTAATTTTTCAGACATAATCGTCCACCTAGGCAGTAACAATTTCCAATTCATCACATATCTAAAAACCTGAATGAAGACAATAAAAACAGTCACATCAGTATATTTAGTTGGGCATTATAAATAATAGATATTAATAACAGTTACGTTCAATAATTAATTATCATTACATATAAATAACAAATATATCATTAGCAATATTCTGCTAGTGCTCCAAGAAAGTAATATTTTTCAGTATTACCAACTACGATCCTCAGCGATCTCACGATTAAAGAAAATAGTTCTGCCAAGGATTACTCATCAATTTCTTGCAATGCTTTGGCTCTTTGCTGACAGCATTTTTCTTGAATGAATTGCTGAAACTTACGAATGGTTGGACTTAAAATTCGGCGATCGGCACACACCATATAAAGCGGAGCATTCTCTCCGTCCCATTCTGGTAACACCCTTACCAACTTTCCATCAATTAAGTCTTGGCTTACGTCCATTAACGACTTATTAGCGATCCCACGACCATTAAGCGCTAACCGACGGATCACATCACTGTCATTACTCGATGGGTTGCCCTGAGCAAGAATAGTTTCTTCTTCCCTACCGTTTTTCTCGATATTCGGAAGTAATCGCCAGTTGTTGTATAAACTGTCTGATGTCATATAACACAAGCAGTTATGAGCCAGAAGATCTTTTGGAATCTTTAGCTCTGGATGTGAAGCAACATAATCAGGAGAAGCGCACAGTACTCTCGCGTTACTGCCGCACAATGGAATCGCGATCAGGTTCGATTCCGCAGGCTCACCATAGCGAATCGCAATATCGACAGGCTTAGAGTACATGTCTGTCAGGCTGTCAGAGAGTTCGACTTTTACCGATACTCGCGGATGATCTTCAATAAATTCATCGATCCAATAGATCAAGAGATTACGGCCAAAATCCGAAGGCGCTGCAAGGTGCAAGTTCCCCGATAATTCACCACGCGATGAAGAAATCAAATCTAAACCATCTTGCAACGTACTCAGTGCTAGAGAAGTTTTATCTAAAAATATTTCGCCTTCACTGGTTAGCCTCAAACTGCGTGTTGAGCGCACAAACAAAGGAAAACCGAGCTGCTCTTCAAGGCGCTTTGCCGAGGCACTGATCGCCGCTGGCGTCATGTCCATGCTGTTGGCCGCTTTGGAAAAACTGCCCTGCCTTGCCGTTTCGACAAAAATATTAAGATCGTTAAGTGCTTTCATTTACTATCCGAGCTAGTGTGAATAAACCGATAGTAAAAGATATGTACGCAGAGATAAATTGATAAATGACATGACGATAGTTTTAAAAGAATTAGATAGTAAGCAGAGTAGAAACAACACCTCATGCTTACTACCTTCAAGTTACTATTACCAATACATCACCGCACTTTCGCCTCTAACATGGCTATAGTAGAGGCGAATTCGTAAAATATATTCACGCCCCGCAACAAGACGTAATTTCAAACTGGCATTTCTACTCCAACCACTATCATCATCGCTGGCTACATGTTCCAGAGTACCATTATTATCTTCAAATAAGACCATAACTGTATCTGATAACCCAAATGTTTGAATTTGATATATTCTTGTTATTTCAGGTCTAATTGCCAAATTAATCTGCTCTGATGGGTTAATATTTAACCTTCTAGCTTCAAGAAACCTTAGTTCATCATATGGTGAACTATCTTCCGGATAAAATAGCCTTACTTGTTCCTTATCATTTTCTGATAGACCCGGCTCGGGATTTAGACCATTTTGGTATAGCTCTGGCCGCAATATTAACCCTCCACGGATACTGTATTGCATAATGGAATTTGGATCCCACTCAGACCCTTCAACACTTTCAGGGCTAAGAGTGCGAAGTACATTATGAAAGGTTTTTTCTCGTGACCAATAATTTGGTGGCCCCATAAAATAACGGTAAACAGCCTCTTCATCCCACTCAATACCTGAAAATGGATTTTGCTGAGCATGATTAAAGCCTAATGTATGCCCAATTTCATGTAAGGCTGTATCCATTCCTGACTGACCATTTAGCTTCCAGCCAAAGTTCATTGTTCTTTTGCTTTTAGGAATTCCCCAAATATCTCTACCAACATAAGACCAAGCTCCATCCCCTTGCTCAAAACCTATTCTTATGTCCGCTTCATCAAGACGATTTACCTTTGTAAATGAAAGCCCAATACCTACATTTTTCCATTCATCAAACGCATCTTCTACTATCCTTTGCTGCCCAAGATCCCCTTTCCATGGACCTTTTGTGAAAAAGCAGTATTTTAGCTCCGTTCCATTGACCCATTTTTTCTCTATTGTTCGAATTAAACTTTCTCGTTCAAATTCTATATCCTTGTCCAGTTCACGTACGGGAACGATAGGGAGTCCACAACACTCAGAAGAACCATCCTCATCATTATTTTGATCTTGGTGACAACAATATTCATGTTTACTTTCATTCCTAGCTTTCATTTCACGCTCAATAATTTGTAATCGAGTGCAAATTAATTCCAATTTATCATTAATATTTTCACCCGAATTTTTCTTACTATTATTCATCTATCCACCCTCTTTGATAAGTACCATCACAGTAATAACAATAAAGTCAATAGTAGTAATACCTTCATGAATGACCAAATTTAAAGACATAGGTGAACAAAAATGAAGTCAGTAAAGGTGTAGAGGATACTTAAAGAGAATTTATTTTAGACTCAGCATGATATGCCAGAATAATTAAAGTATTTATTCTGGCTTGTTTTATTTACTAGAAAAGCGCAATGGATGAAAGAATTTATAATTCAAATACATATACCAAATCATGTCATATAATTAATAGTTCTATCTATTTTTAACATCACAACCATTCAGCACAAACTGAGTTAAGAACTCAGCGGCTTCTGCGTAATCTTCGTTATCCAGCTCGTCTTTGTCCATCACGTTACAGATCTGCCAGCTGAAATCGGCGTACGTCTGAGTCGATGCCCAAATGGTGAACATCAAATGTTGTGGTGATAACTTGGCAATGGCACCTTGCTCTACCCAACTTTCGAATTTCGCGATGATCATCTTAGACTGGGCTAACAGCTCATCAGCAATGTCTTGGGGAAGGTATTTTGCTCCCGACATCACTTCATTCGCAAACACTTTAGAGGCGTATGGGTGATCTCGTGAAATACGCAATTTCGTTTTGATGTATTCCGTTAGCGCTTCCGCCGGATCGTCTAATTGTTCAATAGGTTTAGACGCCTCTAACAAAGGCTCAATCACGCTTTCTAACACCGCGCGGTATAAAGCGTCTTTGGCTTTAAAGTAGTAATACACGTTTGGTTTAGGGATATCTGCTTCTTTGGCAATATCCGCCATCTTGGTTGCCGCATAACCTTGCTGTGCAAATAATCGACAAGCCACATCAATAATAAGGTCTTGATTTTTTGCTCTAATCCGTGACATTAGGTTACCTTCTGAACTCCTTTTAACGCATAGTAATGTATCCGTAAGAAGGGATAAAGCCTTCGATTTCTATTACATTAAAAATATGAATAAAAAAAGGGAATAACAAGCAATACCTATCCTGTTATTCCCAAAAGGCATGAACACCATAAAAGTCATACCATGAACTTCTGTCAGCGCTTTACTCACCAAGGAGTTAAATCGCGGGGTTAAAAATTAGCTTGGCAAAATTAAAATCGCTCTAAAATCGTTAACATTGGTGAGTGTCGGGCCTGTGGTGACCAATCCGTTTAAATGAGAAAAAAAGTGATAACCATCGTTATTATCGAGGAAGTCTTGCGCTTTTAGCCCAAGCACTTGGCTTTGCTGAAAAGAGCTTGGCGTAATTAACGCACCTGCGTTGTCTTCTACGCCGTCGATCCCGTCCGTATCAGCTGCTAATGCATAAATCTGCGCATGGCCTTTCAATTCATTAAATAAGCTCAGTAGAAATTCGCTGTTTCGACCACCACGGCCATTACCCGTTACAGTTACTGTGGTTTCCCCGCCAGAAATCAACACACAAGGTGCACTAAACGGTTGATTATATTTTGCAATTTGTTTAGCAAGGGCAGCGTGCACTTTTGCTACGTCTTTCGCTTCCCCTTCCATACAATCACTTAAAATATGCGCAGGGATCCCCAAACTTTCTGCCTTTTTGGCACTAGCCTCTAATACCGATTGAGGCGTCGCAATAATATGGAATTCGCTATTGTCCAAGCATGCATCGCCTTCTTTCACGGTTTCAGATTCTGGGTTGTTTAACCATGAAAACACTTCCGGAGAGATATCAATTTGGTAACGCTCCAGAATAGCTAATGCTTCAAATCGCGTGGTCGGATCCGCCACCGTCGGGCCAGAGGCAATCACACTCGGGTCATCACCCGGTACATCCGAAATTGCCAGAGAAATGAGTTTGGCAGGAAATACGGCTTTCGCTAATCGCCCACCTTTAATGGCCGATAAATGCTTACGCACACAATTCATCTCATCAATGGCTGCCCCTGATTTGAGCAGCGCTTTGTTAATGGCTTGCTTCGTACTTAAACTGATGCCCGGTGCCGGTAAGCTCAATAACGCCGAACCGCCCCCCGACATTAAACAGATCACCACGTCTTTGTCTGTCAGCCCAGAAACCAACGACAAGATACGCTCGCCCACTTCTTTGCCCGCCGTATCTGGCACTGGATGCGCCGCTTCTATCACTTCGATGGTTTTACATGGCGTAGTGTGGCCATAGCGGGTCACCACCACGCCCTCTAATTCCCCTTGCCATACTGCTTCAAGCTCGGCAGCCATCGACGCTGCTGCTTTGCCTGCCCCAATCACCACTGCTTTTCCTGTTGTGTCTTCGGGTAAATACGGCGCAATATGGCCTTGCGGCAGTGCCTCTTCGACAGCACATTCAAAAAGGGATAACAATAATTGGCTTGGTTCAATATTCATGCATAAGCTCCCTGCTCATCAGAGTGTATTCGCCGTTGTGGTCTATTAGCCGTAACAAGAGCGACTGGTGATATCTCGTCTTAAAAACAAAAAATAAGTATAAAAAAGAAAGAATCCCGAAGCAGAACTCGATGGCCTGTTACATTAAGTAAGCTGTCTACCAGCAGCTACTTACACCCAGTTGCTTCGGGAACGCGCGTAAAGGAGACTAAATAACGCGTTTTATTTAAATATACGCTTGAAGTATTACCGTGTTACCTAAAGAAAAATTACTATGACGTTTAACTATGTATCAAATAGCTATGTATCAAATCATGTATCATAAAATTAAGCATCAGAGCCTATTTTCTGATGTCATGATGAGCCAATTGCTCGATAGCACAAATCAGTGCCGAGTGATCCCAATTTTCACCTCCCATTTCTACACATTGATCAAACAAACCTTGGGTCATTACCGTATTTGGTAAACTCACTTGCAGCGCTTTCGCCCCTGAAATGGCCAGGTTTAAATCCTTTTGATGAAGCGCAATTTTAAAGCCCGGATCAAACGTGCCGTTGATCATGCGCTCGCCATGCACTTCTAAAATTTTAGAGTTGGCAAAGCCCCCCATTAACGCCTGACGAACACGCGACGGATCGACTCCTGCTTTTGAGGCGAATACCAGAGCTTCTGATACGGCTTCAATGTTTAGCGCAACAATGATTTGGTTCGCCACTTTACACACTTGGCCCGCACCGTTGTCGCCCACTAATGTGATGTTTTTGCCCATAACTTCAAACAGCGGTTTTGCTTGCTCAAAGCTGGCTTCTGAGCCACCGACCATAATAGTTAGCGCTGCGTTAATCGCACCCACTTCACCACCAGATACCGGAGCATCTAAATATTGAGCACCAGACTCTTCCACGCGTTTCGCGAACTGCTTAGTTTCTACTGGCGCGATTGAACTCATGTCGATCACCAGTTTGCCCGCACTTACCCCTTCTTCAACACCATTTTTCCCAAACAGAACCTCTTCCACTTGTGGTGTGTTTGGCAGCATTAAAATAATCACGTCGGCTTGTTCAGCGGCCGCTTTAGGAGTAGCACACACCTCTGCACCGCCATCGACCAGATCTTGCGGAGCTGCATTGTGATGCTCAGAAAGAACCAACTGATAACCCGCTTTTTGCAAATTTTCAGCCATGGGTTTCCCCATAATACCAGTACCAATGAAAGCGATGGTTGATGCTGTGTTTGAAGTTATTGCTTGCGTCATGGTTCTCTCCTTAAATTTGATTAAATGATTTTAGCCAGCCAAGCCCTGCTTGAGTGGTGGTTTTTGGTTTGTATTCACAGCCCACCCAGCCCTGATAGCCAATATCATCAAGATGTTGGAACAAGAAAGCGTAGTTAATCTCTCCAGTTCCCGGCTCATGGCGGCCAGGGTTATCAGCCAATTGAACATGTTGTATTTGGCTAAGATTCTGGCTAAGGGTTGGCGCAAGATCCCCTTCCATGATCTGCATGTGGTAAATATCGTATTGCACACGCAAATTTGTACTGCCCACTTGCTCAATCACATCCAGCGCTTGCTGAGTATTGGTTAAGAAAAAGCCAGGAATATCGCGTGTGTTAATGGCTTCAATCACCAAGCTAATGCCTGCTTTTTCAAGCTCATTCGCGGCAAACGTTAAGTTTTGTACAAACGTAGCGGTTGCTTGTTCTTGGCTTACCCCATCAGGCACAATGCCCGCTAAACAGTTCACTTGGCTACAACCCAGTGCTTTTGCGTATTCAATGGCTTTTGGTACACCTGCTTCAAATTCAGCGGTTCGACTTGGGTCAACGGCGATGCCACGATCCCCTGCATCCCAATCGCCTGCCGGCAGGTTAAACAGCACTTGCTGCAAGTTATATTGCTCTAGCTTTTGCTTAATCGCATCGGCTTCAAAAGCATACGGGAAAAGGTATTCTACCCCTTGAAATCCCGTTTCTGCCGCCAGCTCAAAACGATCTAAAAAATCGTATTCTGTGAATAACATGGATAAGTTTGCTGCAAATCTTGGCATCCTATGTCCCTTCTTGTTATTGGCTTAAAATTATTGATTGAATGTAATGGCTGTTGGCGCGTCTTCACTGCCTTCTGCCAACGGTTCAAATTCGTTGATGTTGTTAATTTCTGTTCCCATCGACACGTTAGTCACACGCTCTAAGATCAGCTCAACCACAACAGGCACTTTATGTCTATTCATCAAAGTCTTGGCTTGTTCGAAAGCCACTGAAATATTTTCAGGCTCTGTTACTCGAATGGCTTTACAACCCAAACCTTCAACCACCGCCACATGATCAACACCATAACCATCCAGCTCTGGAGCATTCTGGTTTTCAAACGCCAGCTGGACACAGTAATCAATATCAAATTGGCGCTGAGCTTGGCGAATCAAACCTAGGTAGGAGTTGTTCACCACAACATGTATATAAGGCAAGTTAAACTGTGCCCCTACAGCTAGCTCTTCAATCATGAACTGGAAGTCATAGTCACCCGAAATAGCAACGATTGGGAGATCTGGATCCGCCGAACGTACCCCTAGCGCTGCTGGAATGGTCCAACCTAGCGGGCCAGCCTGACCACAGTTGATCCAGTGTCGCGGCTTATACACATGCAGGAACTGAGCAGCGGCAATTTGTGATAAGCCAATGGTACTCACGTAACACGTATCTTCACCGAACGCTTTGTTCATTTCTTCATAAACACGCATTGGCTTCATTGGAGCTTCTTCAAAGTGTGTTTTACGAAGCATGCTTGATTTACGGTGCTGACATTCGCTTAGCCAATCGCTGCGATCTTTCAATTTGCCTGCGTTTTTCCATTCAGTGGCCACTTCTACCAATAGCTCTAGCGCGGCTTTCGCATCAGACACGATACCGAGATCCGGGCAGAATACGCGGCCAATTTGGGTTGGCTCAATGTCAATATGAACAAACTTACGCCCTTCCGTATAAACATCTACCGAACCGGTATGACGGTTTGCCCAGCGGTTACCAATACCAAATACAAAATCAGAATTAAGCAGTGTTGCGTTACCATAACGATGCGCCGTTTGTAGCCCCACCATACCCGCCATTAGCTCGTGGTTATCTGGGATCGAGCCCCAGCCCATGAGTGTTGGGATCACGGGAATATTCGTAATTTCTGCAAAGCGTTGCAGCAACTCAGACGCGCCAGCATTAATCACACCGCCACCTGAAACCAACACAGGATTATTTGAGTCATTCAGCATACCAAGTGCTTTTTCAATTTGGCTGCGACTTGCTGTTGGTTTATACGCTTCTAATGGTTCGTAAGTGTCGATATCGAACTCAATTTCCGCTAATTGAACATCCAGAGGTAAATCAATTAACACCGGGCCCGGACGACCAGAGCGCATTAGATGAAATGCTTGCTGAAACGCCCTTGGCACTTGCGCAGGTTCCAGTACCGTGGTGGCCCACTTCGTCACTGGCTTAGCAATAGTTTCAATATCTACCGCTTGGAAATCTTCTTTATGTAATCTTGCGCGAGGTGCTTGGCCTGTAATACACAAGATTGGAATTGAATCTGCCGATGCCGAGTAAAGGCCGGTGATCATATCGGTTCCCGCGGGGCCTGAAGTACCAATACACACGCCAATATTCCCTTGTGTGGTTCGTGTATAACCTTCAGCCATGTGAGAGGCCCCTTCAACATGGCGGGCCAGAACATGATCAATCCCCCCTAAGTTTTTCATTGCAGCATACATAGGGTTAATCGCCGCTCCCGGCACACCAAACGCAATGTCTATACCTTCACGCTTTAACACTTCAACTGCTGCTTCTATCGCTTTCATTCTCGCCATACTAAACTCCATTTACAGATTGTATACAATTTCAATCATGATTGTATTCTAAGCATTGTTATGAAAATTAAGCAAGGTTTGATTTACAAATAAACAACAATATTTGTATTACATTTCCGACAAAACCCAATGAAAACGATAAAAATCAAACGAATAATAAAAAATTAATTTTTTATCAACAGCGAACAATGAAAACAAAATGTTAAATATTTTTTGCTTTATTCAAAGTAAAGAGATATAAACATCAATAGATAACAACAATAAATGTACACAATAAAAATTATTATTGTTTTAAAGGAGACAAACATATGATTTCAAATCAAAGAACAATGGAGCAACAAGGAATGAGGATTGATGTACTTGGCGATACAAGTAGAGATGAGTATCAACAAATTTTATCCACTGAAGCACTCGCTTTTTTAGATAGCTTAGTAAGCCAATTTCAGTCGAAACGTGATGAATTATTAGCCGCACGTGAAGAGACGCAACGTCGTTACGATAATGGTGCACTTCCGAATTTTCGTGAAGATACACGCCATATAAGGGATGACAAAAGCTGGCAAATTGCTGATATTCCAGGACCACTACAAGATCGTCGAGTAGAGATCACCGGCCCTATTGATCGAAAAATGGTGATCAATGCTCTGAACTCTGGTGCAAAAGTCTTCATGTGCTGTTTTGAAGATGCTTCTGCTCCAACATGGCAGAACATGGTTGAAGGCCAAGTTAACCTACGTGATGCCAATGCCAAAACCATCAGCTATTACGATCAAGCCAAATCTAAAAAGTACACATTAAACTCAGATCCCGCTCTACTGATTGCCAGACCTCGTGGTCTTCACCTACCAGAAGATCATATTCACTTCAATAATCAGCCTATTGCAGGTTGTTTAATGGATTTTGCTCTCTACTTTTTCCACAACTACCAAAGCCGAGCTAAACAAGGGCTTGGTGTGTACTACTAC
The DNA here is from genome assembly GCF_022347565.1 of Vibrio sp. Of7-15. Taxonomy (GTDB): domain Bacteria; phylum Pseudomonadota; class Gammaproteobacteria; order Enterobacterales; family Vibrionaceae; genus NORP241. The sequence continues at coordinate 277,646 of NZ_JAKRGH010000001.1, read as the reverse complement.
ATTCCAAAACTAGAATGTATGGAAGAGGCACAATGGTGGGATGATGTATTTCGCTTTACTGAAAACTACTTCAACGTTGAAACAGGTACCATTCGCGCAACAGTATTAATTGAAACCCTACCGGCTGTTTTCCAAATGGATGAAATTCTTCATGCGATGAAGGATCACATTGTGGCCATGAACTGTGGTCGATGGGATTATATTTTCAGTTATATCAAGACTTTAAATAATCACTCAGACAAGATCTTGCCTGATCGCCACACCGTTTCCATGGACAAACCTTTCTTAAATGCTTATAGCCAACTGCTGGTTCGTACGTGTCATCAGCGTGGTGCACTGGCGATGGGAGGCATGTCTGCTTTCATCCCTAACAAAGATCCTGAAGTCATGAAACAAGTATTGGCTAAGGTAGTGGAAGATAAGCAACGCGAATCCCTTAACGGCCATGACGGCACTTGGGTTGCTCACCCACATTTAGTGGATACCGCCATGAACATTTTTAACGAAAATCTGACCGGCAGAGCAAACCAGCTGGACTTCGATTCAAGCTATGTTGGCGAAATCACCGCAGACACTCTATTAGCTCCAAGCGATGGTGTACGTAATGAAGAAGGGGTGCGTAAAAATATTCGTATTGCCCTGTATTACATTGAATCTTGGATCCAAGGGATCGGCTGTGTACCGATTTACGGCTTAATGGAAGATGCTGCCACCGCCGAAATTTCTCGTGCCAGCATTTGGCAATGGATCCATCATGGCATTCATCTCGATGACGGCCAAGTCTTCACTAAAGAACTATTCCGTAACTGGCTATACCAAGAGTTGGATACCATTAAATCCGAAGTTGGTGAAACCCGTTATCACAACGGTCGTTTCGAAGAAACTGCGAAACTCTTTGATGAGATTTCCACCTCCCCCGACTTCTCGGCCTTTTTAACCTTACCAAGTTACTCATTATTAACAGATAAACATAAATTAACCTAACGTCACTTACTCTGTTTGCTGTTATTTACACTGTAAATGGCAGCAAATGTGTAATACGAGAGACACAGTCAGGAGATAACATGATCAGTTTGACACTTCAGCAAGCTCTGGCGATCACCCACGGCACTTTTGATGCCGGCGTATCTCAGAAAAGCGCCCCACTCACCGTTGCAATACTCGACAGTGGTGGGAAACTTATTTCCCTTCAAAGACAAGATGGCTCTAGCATGATGCGCCCTGATATCGCTATTGCTAAGGCTTGGGGTGCCCTCGCTCTTGGCTGCTCCTCTCGTAAATTGGCGCAAGATGCCGATAACCGACCCGCCTTTATTTCGGCAGTAAACGTACTGGCTAATGGCAATATGGTTCCTGTGCCGGGTGGCTTATTAATTAAAGACAGTGAACAAAATGTGGTTGGCGCTGTTGGCGTCAGTGGAGATTTGTCTGATCTTGATGAAAACTGCGCTTTAAAAGGTATTCAACACGCCGATCTATATTCTGATGAACTGTAGTTCTATACCTAAAAACATAAAATGTGACAACGTCACCTGAAAATTAAAATTCTATAAAATAAAGGCTTACAGCACTCCGTTTTAAGCCTTATCTCACATCCGAATAAAACTCAACAAGTTAATTACAACTTGCGCTTTGTCATGTCTGATACAAAATCTCATGCAGTAATAACATACTGATTATTAATCATTTGTTTAATATCATATTTATCAAAAATTGTGTTACAAAAGTGTGAATGAATAATTGACTTTTAAGTCAATGTGAACAATTATTGACCTAAGAGTCAGAAAAATTACAGCCTACAAGGAGGTCTCTTGATTAAGTTCTTACTCAACCAGACAGTGCAACAAGAAGATCAACTCTCGCCAAACATGACGGTGTTGAATTACCTGCGTACGAAAGTGAATAAAACGGGAACAAAAGAAGGTTGTGGTTCTGGCGACTGTGGCGCATGTACCGTGGTTCTGGGCGAACTTGTAGATGGACAATTACAATATCGCTCTGTGAACTCATGCCTAACGTTTGTTTCTGCCCTACACGGCAAACAATTGATCACAGTAGAAGATCTGCAAAACAGTCAAAGTCTGCACCCAGTACAACAGGCTCTGGTTGAGTTTCATGGCTCACAATGTGGTTACTGTACACCGGGCTTTATCATGTCAATGTTTGCTCTGGGTAAAAACCACCCAAATGCAAATAAAGAAGAAATTTTAGAGTCTCTTGCCGGTAACCTGTGCCGCTGTACTGGCTATCGCCCAATCGTGGATGCGGCCATGTCGTTAAGCCAAGAGAAACCGATTCTTGATCAGTTCACCCAACTCGAGCAGAAAACCATTGCCGCTCTAAAAAGTTTAAGTGATGAGCCAGCAACCCTTGAATTCAATAACTTAAAGAGTTTTTCACCAACCAGTACTGATGAGCTAGCTCAATTGCTTCAAGATCATCCTTCAGCACGAATCGTCGCTGGTGGTACTGACTTAGCATTAGAAGTCACGCAATTTCGCCGTGAAATAGAAACCTTAATCAGCGTTAACAACGTTGAAGACATGAAAGTGCTGGAAGAAACAGACAAAGAGATCGTGATTGGTTCAAACCTGCCAATCAGTGATAGTTATCAAATGCTCAGTCAATATTACCCCGATTTTGGGGAGTTGCTGCATCGCTTCGCCTCTTTACAGGTTCGTAACCAAGGTACTTTCGGCGGTAACGTGGCCAATGCTTCCCCAATTGGTGACGCACCACCACTGCTGATTGCACTGAATGCAAAGCTGAAATTACGCCGTGGTAAGCAAAGCCGTATTATTCCAATTGAAGACTATTTCATCAGCTATAAAGTAACGGCTCAGCAAGCTTCTGAGTTTATTGAACAAATCATTATTCCAAAACCAGAAACAAACAAAGAATTTAAAGCGTACAAAATATCCAAACGCCTTGATGATGACATCTCTGCGGTGTGTGGTGCGTTTAATTTAGAAATTCATAAAGGCACGGTGGTGTCTGCCCGAGTTGCTTTTGGCGGCATGGCAGCAACCCCAAAACGTGCCTCAGGATGTGAGCAAGCCTTAATAGGTAAAGCATGGTGTTTAAGCACGGTCAAAGCAGCAATGGTGAGCTTAGAGTCTGATTTTGAACCACTTTCAGATTTCAGAGCCAGTAAAGAGTACCGCAGTGCAACCGCCGCTAACCTGCTCTACCGTTTCTTCATTGAACAGCAAAATACCAACAACCAAATTGAAACAAGGGTAACGTCTTATGTCTAATCATAATCAAACAGCCATGAGCTATGACGACATGCTCACGCTGTATAAAAAGGATTTAAAAACGGGTGTAGGTAAAAGTGTTAAACACGACAGTGCTGCCAAACAAGTGACGGGCGAAGCCATCTACATTGATGATCGTTTAGAGTTTCCTAATCAGCTTCATGTTTACGCACGTTTAAGTACTCACGCCCATGCCAACATCACCAAAATAGACGTTAGCCCGTGTTATGAATTTGAAGGTGTTGAAATCGCCATTACCAGTAAAGACGTACCAGGACAACTAGATATTGGTGCGATCTTACCGGGTGATCCTCTCCTTGCTGATGGAAAAGTTGAATACTATGGCCAGCCTGTGATTGCCGTTGCGGCAACCGATATTGAACTCGCACGCAAAGCCGCTCATGCCGCGATTATCGAATACGAACCACTGCCTGCGGTACTGGATGTAAAAGAAGCCTTAGAGAAAAAACTGTTTGTCACAGAAAGCCACCAGCAAAAACGTGGCGACTCTGATACTGCCATCCAAAATGCGGCCCACGTATTAGAAGGTGATTTAGAAATCGGCGGCCAAGAGCACTTCTACCTTGAAACACAGATCAGCAGTGTAATGCCAACGGAAGATGGCGGTATGATCGTGTATACCTCCACTCAGAACCCGACTGAAGTGCAAAAACTGGTATCGGAAGTGATTGGCGTCCCTATGCATAAAGTCGTGATCGACATGCGTCGTATGGGGGGTGGTTTTGGCGGTAAAGAAACCCAAGCCGCCAGCCCTGCCTGTTTATCCGCCGTTGTGGCGCATTTAACGGGTAAGCCAACCAAAATGCGTTTGTTCCGTACCGAAGATATGATCACCACGGGTAAACGCCACCCTTTCTACAATCAATACAAAGTGGGCTTTGATGACAACGGCCGTATTGAAGGGATTGATATTGTCGTCGCTGGTAACTGTGGTTACTCACCAGACCTGTCCAGCTCGATTGTCGACCGTGCCATGTTCCATTCTGATAATGCTTATTACCTAGGTAACGCTACAGTAACCGGTCATCGCTGTAAGACCAATACGGCATCCAACACTGCTTACCGTGGTTTCGGTGGCCCACAAGGCATGATGACCATTGAACATGTGATGGATGAAATTGCCCATTACCTAAAAAAAGATCCTTTAGAAGTTCGTAAAGTGAACTACTACGGCCACGACGAACGTAACGTTACTCATTATTATCAAACCGTTGAAGATAACTTCATTCATGATATTACCGCCCAGCTAGAGGAAAGCAGTGAGTATCATGAACGCCGCAAAGCCATTGATGAATACAACAAAATCAGTCCGATTCTAAAAAAAGGCATAGCAATTACCCCAGTGAAGTTTGGTATTTCTTTTACCGCGACTTTCTTAAACCAAGCTGGCGCACTGGTACATATTTATACGGATGGCAGTATTCACCTTAACCATGGTGGTACTGAAATGGGGCAAGGGCTGAACACCAAAGTCGCCCAAATTGTAGCGCAAGAGTTCCAAGTTGATATTGAGCGCATCCAAATTACCGCAACCAATACCGACAAAGTGCCAAACACCTCGCCTACAGCGGCATCATCAGGGGCGGATCTCAATGGTAAAGCGGCACAGAATGCGGCTCAAACCATTAAAGGTCGCCTTATTGAATTTGCCAGCAGCCACTTTAAAGTCAGCCCAGAAGAAGTCACTTTCAGCAACGGTATGATCCAAATTCGCGACACATTGATGACATTTGAAGAGTTCGTTCAGCTCGCGTATTTCAACCAAGTGTCCCTATCGAGTACGGGCTTCTACCGCACACCGAAGATTTACTATGATCACGAACAAGCTCGCGGTCGCCCGTTCTATTACTACGCTTACGGCGCTTCTTGTTCAGAGGTCATCATCGATACCTTAACGGGCGAATACAAAATCTTACGCGTGGATATTTTGCACGATGTGGGCGCATCACTGAACCCAGCTATCGACATTGGCCAAATTGAAGGTGGCTTTATTCAAGGTGTTGGCTGGTTAACCACGGAAGAGTTGGTATGGAACGATCAAGGTCGATTAACCACTAATGGTCCGGCGAGTTACAAAATCCCAGCCATTGCCGATATGCCAATCGATTTTCGCACTCACTTGTTAGAAAACCGCAGCAACCCTGAAGACACCGTCTTTAATTCAAAAGCCGTTGGGGAGCCACCGTTTATGTTGGGTATGTCGGTATGGAGCGCAATGAAAGATGCCATCACCTACGTGGCAGACAATGGCGCCATTCCTAAGCTAGATACACCAGCTACCCCAGAGCGCGTACTGTGGGCAGTAAAAGCCGTTCAGCAAGAGGAAGTAACAGAGCAAGAAGCCACTGTAGAGCTGAATAAAGAGTAATTGAGTACCGAGCCCCTTGCTCTTTGCCTTCCCCCGACTTATTGAAGGCAAAGAGCAACTTACAAGGAGTTTATTATGTTCAACGACAACTGGATCCATGAGCTAGCAAAACTAGAACAAAAAGGCGAAGCTTGTGTCATGGTCACGGTATTGGAAGACAAAGGCTCAGTCCCCCGCGATGCTGGCACTAAAATGCTGGTCACTCGTGACAAATTAATTGCCACCATTGGCGGTGGTCATTTAGAGCATTTAGCCACAAAAATGGCCCGTGAAATGCTGTTAATGGGCGATAACCACTTAAAAATAGAACGATTTAACCTAGGTGCTCGCCTCGGCCAATGTTGCGGCGGCATGGCTACATTAAGCTTTGAGCCTATTGGCCAACAACAGAAACACCTTGTTTTATTTGGCGCAGGCCACGTTGCGAAAGCACTGCTGCACATTGTGGCGACGCTTCCATTCAAAGTCACCTGGGTAGATGAGCGTGAAGAAGAATTTCCTGACTCTCTGCCTGCCAGCGTCACCAAACTGGTGAGTGATGATCCCGTCGCCGAAATCAAATCCATGCCAACCAACAGCTATTATTTGGTCATGACCCACAACCACCAGCTGGATTTTGAGTTAACCCGCGCGATTTTGAACCGCAACGACAGCGCCTACTTTGGCGTGATTGGCTCAAACACCAAGCGCAAAAAGTTTGAATATCGTCTAACCGAACGAGGTTACGATCAAGCCGCCTTAGAGCGCATGATCTGCCCTATCGGTATTGCTGAAGTGAAAGGAAAACACCCAGCTGAAATAGCTGTTTCTGTTGCTGGCGAGCTGATCGCTCATTACCAGAATGCACAACACAACAGCACTGAAAACGCCGAGAAAACACTGGAACAAACGCAACAAGCCATCAATAAGATTGCGTAACCCACACGAAAAGGAATAGAACAATGACATCCGAGAAAGTTGCTTATCACTCTGCCATTTTGCACAGTATCGCCGATCCAAAAGATGTGGGGCTAGATAACTCCTATCAATACTTTAACGATGGCATCATGGTGGTTGAAAACGGCCACATTACCGATATAGGTGCTGCCAAAGACGTACTGAGCCGACAGCCAACCGATCTTGTGATCAAGCAGTTTGCCAACAAGCTGATCACCTCAGGCTTTATTGATACTCATATCCATTACCCACAAACGGGGATGATTGCCTCTTATGGTGAGCAGTTGCTCGACTGGCTCGAAAACTACACCTTCCCAGAAGAACAGCGCTTTCAAGATCCAGAATACGCAACGAAAGTGTCGAACATCTTCTTAGATGAGCTCGCTCGCAACGGCACAACCACTGCCCTTGTTTTTGGTACTGTGCATAAAGAGTCTGTCAATGCGTTTTTCACCGAAGCCAAAAAACGCAAACTAAGAATGATCGCAGGTAAAGTGCTCATGGATCGCAACGCGCCAGAGTATTTAACCGACACGCCTGAAATGGGCTACTACGACTCTAAAGAGCTTATCGAACGTTGGCACCACAACGATCGCCTATTGTATGCAGTAACGCCACGTTTTGCGCCGACAAGTACCAATGAGCAGCTAGCAACGGTAGGACGCTTATTAAAAGAATACCCAGATGTGTACATGCACACCCACCTCTCTGAAAACAAGAAAGAAATTGAATGGGTATTGGATCTATTCCCTGACCGCGACAGCTACCTAGACGTATACGACTATTATGGCCTACTGCACGATCGCTCTGTATTTGCCCACGGTATTCACTTATCAGACTGCGAATGCCAACGCCTATCAGACACCGGCTCAGCCATCTCTTTTTGTCCAACATCCAACCTTTTCTTAGGCTCAGGGCTATTCAACCTACCTAAACTAGAAAAATTCAATGTGAACGTGGGCATGGGCACCGATGTGGGTGCGGGGACCAGTTTTTCCATGCTTCAAACCATGAGTGAAGCTTATAAGGTCATGCAGCTGCAACAAGAAAAACTGCACCCGTTTAAATCTCTGTTTTTAGCCACATTGGGTGGTGCTAAAGCATTACGCTTGGAAGATAAAATAGGGAACTTAGAAGTTGGGAAAGAAGCCGACTTTTTAGTGATGGACCTTCACTCTACCCCACTGATGACGTTTAGAATGGAACAAGCGAAAACTCTTGAAGAACAGCTGTTTGTTTTGATGAGCTTAGGAGATGACCGAAGCATCGCTGAAACCTATGTTTATGGTGAACAAGCGTATAGTAGTAAGTCTAAATAAAGCGTAAAAAACTCAATCGTACTAAGCCCGTATCTTTTTGAATGCGGGCTTAAAATGATAAAGGCGAATAAAATCATTGATCATGGTTGGAGTTTACCTCTTCTTACAAGCTACTATTATTGCAGCTCTCTGATTTTCAGGTTTAATAGCATACTGGGGATACAACTCAGTTAATGGTAGCCTTATAATATATTTCTTATCCGAATTAGTTAAACCTATAACATAATCCATTCTCTCATGCGATAGTTCAATATTCCTAAGGTAAGCATGATCAATGCTAGCGTGGCCAGAAACAAAGACATCTATTTGTTCATAACCATATCTCTCTATGTAATCGTCATACCGCCTCTTTATATATTTACCTATCGCGTTTTTTTTCATATCAGTATTAATTTCCCCCATATCAATACCAAACACACTTTTTTTGCTATTAATATCAACTTCTCTTTTATCAAAAAAAATAGTAACTTCACTTACATCACCTATTTTATCTTTATAATAAAAGTCTTTAGTTATATCAAAGCTAATAAAATCCCTATCAATAATTAAGCTATATTCTAAAACTACATTATCTGAATTATTCTCAAAACTAGCCTCTAGGTAATATGACCCCGGTTCTCCATTTTTCGCTTTATCATAACATCTAATATAGTCACCCAAAAAATCACGCCCATCATTGATATTTTCCTTATTATAAAACACATAAAATGAGTTATTATTTGTCAAATTTTGTTTGCTACTATTAATACTTTTACAATCATCATACTTGTTCTTTGATATACAATTGACATTTTTAATTGGAATCCACTTTCTTGTCATACTATTTACATTTATTTCTGTAGAGTCTAATTCATCAACTAAATAGTAACCACTAAATATAGATATCAATTTATACTTATCGTTCCAGTTTGTATAAACAACTTCATTAAATTCAGGCATGATTTCATTTTGAATTTCCAAACCAATCCAATCCAATCCAATCCAAACTAGAAATGTCATACAAATAAAGAAAAAGATATTTAATACTTTCTTTGGGTTAGTTATTTTTTTACTGGTTCTTTTTGATTTAACCCCATAACCTGGAGGAGTAAAAAAAATGCTTCTTACTAAACGTCTTACTAGTACATATAAAAAATAGAATATAATTAAAATAATGTAGAAAAATATTGATGTAAATGAAAATAAAAATACATCTTCTTGAGATATATATCTATACCATTCAAAAAAATTTACGTCAAAAAAAAATAAATAATTAACAAACCCATATACATATGCAATAGAAACTAACAATGTCGGGTATCCCAGATTAAATGTATCTACCCATAAAATGAAATTTGATTTCTCTAAAATTTTTGATTCTTTCAACCTATCAATCCATGAACTAAGATCATCTTGCTTCTCTTGAGCTAAGGATATCAATTTTCTTGCTTCTTCTTCAAATTTTAATTTCTTAATTATTTCATTTTTGTTTTTATTAAAAGAGGTACGATTAAATAAACTTAAAGAGATATTTAATATTTTCATATCATAATAATTTAATAAATTAACTGATGAATTCAATTTATTACTAATATCAATAATTTTACAATCAATAGATGATAATTCATCTTTTATTTTTATCATTTTATTATCTAGGCTATTTTTTTCAAAAATTGTTTCTTCCTTCAATCCATTTAACCTTTTAATAATATCACTAAAATATTCATCAAAAGATTCAATGTAACTTTCTCCTTGAAAAAAATCTTCCTTTTTAACCTCTCTATTGAAATAATGAACTATTCCTTTTAATTTACAATCAACAAACTTTTCAAAAAACTTTTCTTTCTTTATGAATTTTTTATAATCAATAAGTATCTTCTTCCTTTTCACCTCACCTTGATTATCTTCGTAGAGTAATTCTTTAATACCTTTAAAGTAATAATTTAATTTTATTTTTATGATTTCTTTATTGTCACTATAGTAATTAATACCGTTATCTATATTAATTACTACACCCGACAAATTAACAAAAGACTTACCATATTCATTTAATTTAATAGAAAAAAAACTAAGATCTTTACATAGTAACTCTTCACATGATTTAATATAATACATTAAATCTATTGCTCTTCTTTTAGATTTAGTTATTTCTAACTTAATGCTTTCACTTCTAGCCTCAATCTCTCTAATTACCTTCTCATTAGTCGAAAGTTTATGAAACACTATATTCTCTATAATATTAATTTCATTTATTCTATCTTTAAAACTTATAATGTTTTTTTCTTTAATCTCATCCACATAACTTAAGTTACGGACTTTTTCTTCTACTAATTCCACCTCTCTTCTTATCACACATAAATCGTCATCAATATTATTTAATATCAACTCGATCATTCTTATATGATTTTTTATATTGTAGTATTCCATATCTAATTTACATCATTGTTAATAAAATTCAAAGGATAGCAAAATTCATACCCCTATTAATTTTCAACAAGTTAATGTTTAAACTAATCTAAAATGTAAAAAAAATGACACGAGTGCCTTTATAACAAGACATAAATTCAACATAAATCATTTAAAGTCAAACAGTTAAATAAAATTGAAGTTGTAAAATTTACAGGTATATATGATATATACTTGAATAAGAATGACTTTATTTTTTAAAAATACACACAACTTGATTTTATAAATCCCATTAAGGGTGTAATCATGTTGACTCTCACTTTTTAAGGTGTACCATCACTTCTCTAACCCACATAATCGTAAAGGAGATGCACCATATGACTTCCATCAAGCGTATGCAGCAATGTATCTTCTTTCTGATCGCCTACCTTAAGCGCCCCCTGCTCGCTTAGCTGAGGCAGTGAAGACATTTTAATTCACTGCCGCATGACAAACTCATCACTTCACATTAATCCAGAACTTTTACTGGTGAGTTCTGTGTGATTTTTTCATGCGAAAAGCTTCAATTCGATTATTGAAGTCATTTTATAGCGCGCTTCCAAGTGGCACTCATAGTTTAAGTAATATAGCTGTTTATATAATACTGCGGCTTAAGTACTAATGAATGATATGGGCTTAAACGAAATACCTCTTGGATGCGCTGCCTTTATAAGCTAATGAACTGAACCATTCCGCAATACAGACAGGTTCATTAAAGCGAACAGGAGTCACAGCGATGACAGTAAAACACTGGTCTAAAATGGAAATGCTCCATGAGACAGTCAAAAACAAAAATATCTCAATTAAAGGGACACACAGCTACTACAGCGATGCCTACGACAATGGGTTCGAGCAATCTGTAGTCCGCTACCTTCATGGCGATGAGATCAGTAAGCACTGGGAGCCTAGGTGGGAAATAGATAAGTTAGCCATTGGTGACTATGTTTGCATTGGTGCCGAAGCCGTGATTTTAATGGGTGGAAACCACACACATCGCGCAGATTGGATTTCCCTCTACCCGTTTATGGATAACATCGAACAAGCGTATGAATCAAAAGGCGATACAATACTAGGAGACGGCTGCTGGATTGGAATGCGAGCTATGATCATGCCCGGCGTACACATTGGTGAAGGGGCCATCGTAGCCGCAAACAGCGTCGTCACAAAAAGTGTCGAACCCTATACTGTTGTTGGAGGAAGCCCTGCAAAGAAAATTCGTTTACGTTTCCCTGAAGAAGATATCAAACGCTTACTCGCTATGAAGATTTATGACTGGCCAGAAACAAAATTTGAAGCCTTACGAGATGTTATTTGCAGTAATAATATTGATGCTCTTGAACGGGCTCATTCCCAGTTTCAAGAACAAAAATAAGAGGCTTTAGCGAGTTAAAAACACCACTGTAATTGCATCTAAAGCAGGTGCAATTACACCCTATAGTGATATCTCTTCCACTCTGCTCAATGAAACTCTAAGCACATGCAATATAAACAAAATTTTGTACTCACAAGCAGGCTGAGATCGTCTCTGTTATTGAATTAACCTTTTGAAGCACTACGATTAATAATATAAGCAATTTCAAAGGCGCTTCTATTATGTTGCAACAACTAAAAGCATTAGTGTTAGCGAGTCTTTTCATAGCCAGCGCCTTGGCTGTTGCAGACGACAGTGTTTTGCCAAAAACTACTCTCTCACCGAGCCATACAATTCGTATCAGTGCTGGTGAATGGCCACCTTTTATTGGCCCCAACCTTGAAAATAATGGCTTTATTGCCGAAATCATCAGAGAAGTATTTGCAACGCAAGGTTATCAGGTTACGTTTCATTTTCTGCCGTGGTCGAGAGCCTATCACGAAGCCAAAGTAGGTAACTACGATGCCACTGCAATATGGATGTACGACGAAGAAAGAACCAAGGATTTCATCTATAGCGATCCCGTGAGTAATGAGGAGTTTGTCTTTTTTTATCATGTAGATAGTGAATTTGACTGGCACGAAATTGAAGACATTAAAGGCATGCATTTGGGTGGTGGATTAGGCTATAGCTACGGTGAAGAATTAAATGAACTGATCGAAAATGAAGACGTAAAAATGAGCCGCGTTAATAAGCTCCAACAGAATTTACTACGTTTAGCACACAAGCGAATTGATTTATTACCCGAAGAAATACATGTCGCTTACCACATGCTTAAACAGCAAGACCCAAAAATCCAGCGACAGATCACTCATCATCCTATGCCATTTCTACTTAATGCTAACTATCTGTTGATTCCTAAAATAGGTGAAAAAAGCCCTGAAATCCTTTCCATTTTCAATCAAGGATTAGAAAAGTGGAAAACGGGCAATAAAACCCATTCGCAATAATGCCCTATTATTTAACATTTAAAACTCTTCATCCAAAACATGGATCTCCGGAAATTTATCATGAAAGGCACCTTTCGCCGCCATAAAACCAAAAGTATAGGGGCTTACTACCAGCCCTTCACGCGCTTTTCGATCCTGACTGTGGCCAAGTAAGTTAAACATCCAATCATCCAGCTTGTGAGTGATGTCCAAAAACTCTTCATGGGTCAGCTCTGCTTTTAATGTAATCAGAAACGCCTGATCATCTTCGACTGGTAAATCAATCACCCTTTCCTGCAAACGAGTCAGTACTTGGCTGGTAAAATAAATCGGGTATTTTGAGCCTTTTTCAAAAGAGGTATGTGTGGGCACACAAAGCTTACACTGGTTATCAAGCCCTAGCTTAATCAGGCCAACCTGTTCTAACTTCCTTAAATATAAGTACGTTGATGCTTTGTCTAACTGGTGACGCTCTGCAATCTCTTTTGCTGTTCGGTGCTCTGTTAACTCAATCCAAAAAGTATGTAGAGCTGGGCAATCAAAAAATGCCTGATCTTGCTCTTTGGTAAACAAGGGGACGGTGTTGATATTGCGCTCCGCCTCTTCCAGCAGTTTCGATAATGTCAACTTCAAGAAAGCACTAATAGCAATGAGCCTTTGCATTGAAAGTGATTGATGGTTATTCAGCAGTCGCTTAATGCTCACCTCAGAAATACTCAAATGACTTGCCAGCTCTCGGTACGACATCCCCTCTTTCTTCAGCTCTCTTTTGAGAATACTGCACACCTCTTGTGCCAATCTGCTCTCCATAACTCCCCACCATAACTCTAATCGACACCATAAGTATCAATATACTACCTTTTCCATAAAACCATTGAGCAAAAGAATCATGGTGAGAGACTGTTCATGTTTATAAAAATAGATAGAGAGACAATACATGGATAGAAATGCGCTCACGCTCCGCTATGGCTTTCACCAAGCTCTGCACTGGTTAATTGTCGGCATTGCCATCCCTGTATTGGTGCTAATCTTCCAATCTCGTGGGCTCAACCTTCAAAAAATAGGCCTAGTCATGGCGGTATGGGTTGGCAGTACCGCCGCATTAGAAATTCCCCTCGGTGGTGTTGCAGATAAATACGGCCGTAGAAATACGTATTTATTCTCATTATTGGTTAATGTATCGGGCTGCATTACTCTGTACTTTGCAACGGATCTTAAGCTTTTACTCTGCGCTGCATTTTTACTGGGTAGCGCCCGCGCCATTTACTCAGGCACCCTAGATGCTTGGTTTTACGATAGTTTCCAGAGTCTTCCGGGAGAGCAGGCATTTTACAACGCTGTTGCCAAAGTCAATGTAATGGTCACGATTGGACTCGCAGCCGGCTCACTCATTGGGGGGTTACTGCCGGATTACGTTACCAGAGCTTCGCTAGAAGTTGGCACTGTTTATGATTTGAATATCATTTTAGTTGGCCTTGCTAATCTCATGTTATTTACTCTTACTTTGTTCATCATTAATGAGAAAAGTGCTTCTCAGCCTACTTCTGTAGACAGTAAATCAAATAACCTCGTTCGCCATAGTATTAATGTGATCAAAAAGTCGTTTACTCACCCTGTATTAAAAAGGCTAATGCAAACCACCCTTGTCTATGGGATGGTATTAAGCAGTGCAGAGAATTTTTGGCAGCCTTATTTATCAGAAATCGTCAATAACACTGGCTATGGCGTGGCTGTATTTGGAGTAATTTCGGCTCTGTATTTCCTTATGTCTGCCGCTTCATCACTCGTATCTGTACCGTTACTCCGCCTCTTTGATGATTCACATAAAATGCTTATGTTTGCCACTCGTGGGTTATCTGGCCTTGTGTTCGTTGCATTAGCTTTCAGTGACAATTTGTATTCCTTTACCTTCTATTACCTTACCTTTTTCTTCTTATTTACTGTTGGTAATAATTCCGAGAGCGTTTTACTGAATGACAATACACAAGAAAGCGATCGCTCTACCATGTTGTCGATTAGCTCTTTTATCGTTACTTGCGGTGCTGTTATTGCCTCACTCTTGCTGAGTTATGTATCAGAGCATTATGGCATTACTATCAACTGGGTAATGTGTGGGATGCTGCTGACAATAACTTCGGTATTATTTGTTTTCATTCCAGAGAAAAACACCGCAGTAAAGGCTTAGCGTAATTATCTTGGTATCACCGCAGACGCCATTACTTTATTCAGATATAAAAAATCCGATATCTATCCCATGTAATAGATATCGGATTTTATGATAGAAAGAATTAATTTCTCGGGCGGATAAAAGGCATATGGCGGTTCACGTCTTTATATAAAAGATAACGGAACGGGCCTGGGCCACCGGCATAACAAGACTGTGGGCAGAATGCGCGAAGCCACATAAAATCGCCAGCTTCCACTTCTACCCAATCTTGGTTTAAGTGATACACGGCTTTACCTTGCAGTACATACAAGCCATGCTCCATGACGTGAGTCTCATCAAATGGGATCACGCAACCTGGCTGGAACGTAACAATGTTAACGTGCATGTCATGACGCATGTCTGTTGGCTCCACAAAACGTGTTGTAGCCCAGCCATTGTCGGTATCGGGCATGGCAATTGGGTCGAGGTCATTTTCATTGGTCACAAAAGCGTCTGGCACTTCCAAGCCATCCACAAACTGATACGCCTTTCTCACCCAGTGAAAACGCACAGGTTGATCACCATTATTATGAACCGTCCAGTTACAACCCGGTGGAATAAACGCATAGCCACCTTCTGTCATGTGGTGTGCTTCACCCTCAATGGTGATGTCCATTTCACCAGCAACCACAAACAGTACCCCTTCTGCATTTGGGTCAAGCTCTGGCTTATTTGAACCACCAGCGGGGTCTATCTCTACAATGTATTGTGAAAACGTCTCAGAAAATCCGCTCAGTGGCCGAGCAATCACCCACATGCGCATGTTTTCCCAAAATGGCAGAAAGCTGGTCACAATATCGGTCATAACACGTTTAGGAATAATCGCGTAAGCTTCAGTCAATACCGCACGATCGGAGAGCAATTGCGTTTGCGGAGGAAGGCCCCCCTGTGGTGAATAGTACTTGTGTTTATCAGTCATATCTTGTGATCCTTCAATACAAGAGAGGTTATTTATAATAGGCTGGCATCCTGAATCCATTGCCTAGATATGCGTAATTTGGTGAGCTAGTAATAGTATGCACCAAAGTATAATGATTGATAATTTAAATAATTTAATTATTATCAGTGGAATTACCACTAGTTAGAGGCAATGGAATGCAGCACACTTTAGATCCGGTTTTGTTACGCAGTTTAGTGGCGGTGGTGGATACCGGCAGCTTCACCCGAGCCGCAGAAAGTATTCATTTAACGCAATCAACAATCAGTCAGCAAATCCGCAAGCTAGAAGCACAATTAGGCTGTGAGTTACTAACCAGAAAAAAGCGCCATACCACGGCAACGTTAGAGGGCGAACGAGTGGTGACTTATGCGCGTCGAATTTTAGCCATGATGGAAGACGCCATCACGCAAACCGCAATCAATGCCGAGCAAAGGCCCATTCGTCTTGGCGTTCCTGAAGATTTTGCAACTCATGAATTGATGCCAACCTTAACTCGCTTTGCCAAGGAATTTCCAAATGTCCGGCTGGAAGTAAAAAGTGGCATGTGCAGCGATATTTGGACACAATTTCAAAACCAAGACGTAGATATCGCCTTAATCAAGCATCGCTTAGGCAGCGCGCAAGGCATAGCAAACTGGCCTGAACCCTTATGTTGGATTGATAGCCAGCAAGAAAATAACCTAGACCAAGACACCATTCCTCTGGTGGGCCTACCCAGCACAGGGCTTTATCGCAGCGAAATGGCTCATACCTTTGACTCATTAGGGAAAAAATGGCGCATGGCTTACATTACCACTAGCTTATCAGGGGTGGGATGTGCAGTAGAAGCTGGCTTAGGTATTTCACTATTACCAAAACGCTTAGTAACGGATAAACACCGCATTTTGGGACAAGAGCAAGGGTTGCCTGAGGTGGCACCACTGGAGTTATTACTTCATGTTGGGCAACAACAATCTAACCACATGAGGTTACTTTCGGAATACTTAACTGAAGCGTGCGACAACATTTTTGAGCACGTTTAAGAGAGAAGTTCTTTATAGCAACTTAACAAAGTACCAGAGCCATTAAAAGTGGTGGAAAAACAGATCAGTACCGAATAAACCTGTTAACAATGTTTTGAATTTCTCCACTTTTCTTCATTTTGTAAATCTCAATGTCAAACTTGATTGAAAAATCTTTTTTAAATGGGAAATTTTTCTCTGCATTAATATCTGTATACCCTAAGTACCCTTCGTTACTGGAAATAACAGCGATTTCTTTTAAAGTAATTTCGCTCTGGTTATATTCATCATACTCACCCGATTCTTTCATTTTTTTCAAATACCAAGCGAAAGGTATTCTTGAAGTGACGGTACAATCCGCTCTTCCCGACAGTAGAAAAGGGATCGTTCCTTTTATACTATTAAAAAGGTGTAAGTTTATTTTTTTCTCTTTTGCCATCCGGGCAAATTTTTCACCCGCTCTCCCGTCACCTCGCCACATAACGAATCTCAGCCCCTGATAGTCATCTGGATATACAGATCGTGGTCTAATCAAGACTTTTTCATTACAGATCACTACATCATGTTGAGTAAAAAGCGGAAGTGAATACGGCCAAATATAAGGGCGTTTAGGCTCCGATTTTGTCAACCAATCATGAGCGTGAAAATACGGTGGCAAAATTGCAAACGCGACCCCAGATTCTGCCTCTCTTTTTACCCTAGCCCAAGGAGCTGTGTTGAAGGACACAGTATAATCCGGCATTCGAGATATCGCTTTTTTTACTATCTCAATATAAACCCCGGTTAATTGCCCCTGTACATCTCTAAATACAAACGGAGGTAATACATCAGACGTGGACACTTTCACTTCTTGTGCCGCTAAAACGACTGAGCTTGAACTAAAATAAATGAGAAAGCAGAAAATGATTTTTTTCATACGATACAAACCTATGAAATATAAACACAGCTTCTAGTATAGCGTTACCCATTTCTATCGATTACCAATTAACGATCATATCAAAAACTAGGGTATACAGCCCTACATCACAAAAGCGCTTAGTAACCCCAATCTCCTTCTCAATAATACCTGCCTTGTGTATAAAAAGCAGGCAATATCACTATTTATTGATTAGAATCTAAGCGTCTTAGAATTTATACGCAACGCCAATGTAGTTAGTGGTGAATTCAGCATCTTCTGTTACATTATCAAAACGTGTATCGCCTTGTTTATGGCCAGCTTTTACCATAAAACCGTTACTAAATTCATAACCAATTTCTATACCAAATACAGATCCCGATCCTTCACGTGTATTCATAAAACCAACGGCTGCATTCATCAGATACTCTTTCATACCGAGTAAACCAGCAACATAAAAGCCATCATGGTCATCAAGATTAAAGTAATACTTAGGTTTTACATTTAAACCCAATCCATCAAAATCTAAACCAAGCCCTTCACCTAAATTTTGGTATTCAGCTTCAAGTGCAATCACAATACTTTCATTTAACTGATAGTCATAACCCGCTTGCAACGTATAACCACCTGACAAATCCTTTGTAACACTAGGTGTGCTAAGTTCAGTCGGTGCAGCATCCACACCTATATAAAAACCACTACGATCAATCTCATATAAAGATTCTTCAGAATCAGCCAAAGCCGAATTTGATACAGCCAACATCATCAAACTACAAATAACTGCTTTTTTCATTTTTATTCCATTTATAAAGTTGATATGAAATCGAGCTGTATTCTATTGATTGAATTTATAAACACAACAGGTATATCAACTTAATTTATAGCTATATCGCAGCTTTTATTCCCGATCAAATAAGTGGTTAACATAAAATTTACAAAGACAAGGATTTCGTATTAAAAACATACAGCTATTGAACTGAACTCATAAATGTAATATTTACGTCTGTAATACATATCCCAATAGGAAACTAAATAAATGGACTATTTAGAAATCAATAAAAAAGCATGGAATCAAAGAACAAGAGTTCATGTCGAATCAAAGTTTTACGATGTTGCCGGTTTTCTAAAAGGCAATAACCCTCTTAACAGCATCGAGCTAGAAGAACTTGGCGATGTAAATAATAAAAGCTTACTCCATTTACAATGCCATTTTGGTTTAGACACATTGGGCTGGGCACGCCTTGGTGCTCATGTCACTGGAGTCGACCTCTCCTCTGTCGCCATAGAAAAAGCCAACCACATCGCGCAGCAAGCACAGCTTAACGCCGACTTCATCTGTTCAGATGTGTATAAATTTGGTCATGCTGATGATAAGCAATTTGATATTGTCTTTACGTCTTATGGGGCCTTGTGTTGGTTACCCTGCTTAAAAAAATGGGCTCACACTGTCGCCAATCGCTTAAAAGATGGCGGCACCTTTTACATTGCAGAATTTCATCCTATTTATGATGCGCTGGAAGGCTATTCATATTTTCATAATAGCGAACCCGATGTAGAAGAAGGCGGAACTTACACTGAAAACTGCACTGGGGAGACGTCCACGATGGCTTCTTGGGCTCACCCATTAAGTGATGTAATCAATGCGCTTATTCAAGCGGGCATTCAAATAGACCATGTTAATGAATACCCATACAGCCCCTATAACTGCTTTGATAATATGGTAGAAATCGAGCCCAATCGGTTCTGTATTTTAAAAGAAGGCAACCCTGTACCACTTATCTATACAATTAAGGGAACTAAAAAGCCGAGCTAATGCCGAAAAGAGTGCTTAGTTATATCAGTGGCTAATTACCTACTTATAAAGGGACTCATAATGAAAAAAATTGCCGTAATTTTAAGTGGTTCAGGTGTTTTTGATGGTGCTGAAATTCATGAATCGGTACTGGCATTGCACGCTATTGAAAAAGAAGGCGCAAGCTGGCACTGCTTTGCACCAAATGTAGATCAGCACCATGTGATCAATCATATTACTGGCGAAGAAATGTCGGAAACACGCAACGTTTTAGTAGAAGCAGCTCGCGTGGCCCGTGGTAATGTACAAGATGTTGCCCAACTCAACGTTGCCGAGTTTGATGCGCTATTAGTACCAGGTGGCTTTGGCGCTGCGAAGAACTTATCCGACTTTGCCTTTAAAGGTGCTGAATGTCAGGTTCACCCAGATGTAGAAAAAGCATGTAAAGCGTTTGCCACAGCGAACAAACCAGCTGGCTACTTATGCATTGCACCAGCGCTGATCCCGATTATTTATGGATCTGGTGTAAAAGGCACGATTGGCCAAGATGAAGCTACTGCCTCGGCATTTAACCAATTAGGCGGAGAGCACATTAACTGCTGTGTTGATGAGATCGTATATGATGACAACCACCATGTACTCTCTACCCCTGCTTATATGCTGGCTGAAACCATTTCGCAAGCAGCAAGTGGCATTGATAAACTAGTACACCAGTTAGTGAAGTTAAGCTAACGAAAAAACAGGCTGTGTTTAAATGCAGTGGCTATTCTTGTAAGTGCTACGTAGATGTTCAATCAACACGCAATAAACAAGACATGCTATCCATATGAAGAGACAAACACAGCCTGCAAAACTGATTAGTTCAAACTGATCTCTACATCAGATAATGCTCGGCTAGAGCACGCTAATACAAACCCTTGCTCAATCTCTTCTGGGGTTAATGTTTCAGTGCTACTCGATTCCACCATTCCCACTTTCACTTTACATTTACATGAACCACACACACCGCTACGGCACGCTGCAATCACAGGGATCCCGCCTTTTTCCAAGGCATCAATCAATGCGGTGCCTTTATCTACACTGTCTGAGAAACCAAAGTCTGGTACAGAGATGGATACCACACCCGTGTCTTCTCCTTGCTCTTCATCGGTCACGTCTGAGTTTTGAGGTTTTAACGCTGGCGTAAAACTCTCTTGATAAAAATGCGTCATATCGAAGCCAGTCACTTCTATGTAACTTTTTACGTCTTCCATAAAACCAATTGGACCACATAAGAATACGGTTCTTTGTGTAAGATCTGGGCATAAAGATTCCAGCCAATCTTGATCCATTCGCCCTTGCTGAAAACGGCTGTTAGTGGTGTTTTTCAACAATACATTTAAATGAAAATGTGGATGTTTATCCGCAAGCTCTAGTAAATTTTTCAAGTAAATGAGGTTATCTTCATCACGCGCGACATGAATAAAGTTAATGTCGATATTAGGCTGATTCTCTAACCAATTTTTAGCCATCGACATAACCGGAGTGATCCCACAACCTGCGCTGATCAGCACAACCTTATCACCATGCTGACAATCCATACTGTTAAACTCCCCCGCAGGAGACAAAGCCACAGCAGAATCGCCAAGTTTAAAGTGATCGATAAGGTGATTCGATACAATCCCTCCATCAACTCGTTTTACTGTCAGCTGTAATCGATCTTGTTTGGGTAACGAGCTGATCGAGTAGGCACGGTGCTCTTTTTGTCCATTAATATCGACACCAAGGGTAATAAACTGGCCAGGTTTAAACTCAAAATGGCGAGGAAGGCCATCGTCACCCTGTGATTGAAAAATAAAACTGGCGGTATCGGGGGTTTCCATCCAACGCTCTACACACACCAATGGCATGCTTGGTTCCCAACATTCAGATAGGTACATAACTTGCTCTTATAATGAAGAAAATAAAAAGCGATAAGTGCGCCAAAACCCACTTACCGCATAAAGGCTAGGCCGCTAGAATGGTCGCGAGATCGCTGTCCACATTACCAATGCTTCGCATATCAAACTTCTCTTGAATAATGGCCAGCAGATTGTCAGTTAAGAATGCAGGCGCCGTTGGACCGGTATAAATTCCTTTTACACCAAGTGCAAACAAGGTAAGTAGGATCACAATGGCTTTTTGTTCAAACCACGATAACACCAGAGTCAGAGGCAATTCGTTAATATCACAATCAAACTCTTTAGATAAGGCAAGTGCAAGCTGAATCGCTGAGTAAGCATCGTTACATTGGCCTACATCCAGCAAACGAGGTATCCCGTTAATGTCGCCAAAGCTATTCTTATTAAAGCGGAACTTGCCACACGCCAAGGTTAAGATCACGCTATCTTCAGGGGCTTTTTCCGTAAATTCGGTGTAGTAACTGCGTTCAGATTTATCGCCATCACACCCCCCTACTAAGAAGAAATGGCTAATGTTGCCTTGCTTAACTTGATCCACCACAGCAGGAGCTGCTGCCATCAGTGCGTTTCGGCCAAAGCCAACGGTGATCATGTGCTCTATTTCGTTATGTTTGAAGCCTTCTTGAGCTAACGCACACTCAATCACAGCGCTAAAATCATCCCCTTCCACATGTGCAACACCCGGCCAACCCACAATACTACGAGTGAATAAGCGATCCGCATATTGGCCAACGTTTGGATTTAATAAACAGTTCGATGTCATCACAATTGCGCCTGGGAAATTAGCAAACTCTTTTTGCTGATTTTGCCAAGCACTGCCGTAATTACCCACAAGGTGAGGGTATTTCTTTAATTCAGGGTAAGAATGGGCAGGTAGCATCTCACCATTGGTGTACACGTTAATGCCTTTACCTTCCGTTTGTTGCAGAATTTTCTCTAGATCATGTAAATCGTGGCCCGACACCAAAATACATTTACCAGCAACGGTTTTCACGTTCACCTGAGTTGGCTCTGGGTGGCCAAACGTACTGGTTTCACCCGCATCCAGCATCTCCATAACGCGATAGTTCATCAGGCCAATTTGCATGGAGGTTTCCAGCAACGCATTCAGATCCGTTGGTTCAGTGCCTAACCAAGCCATAATACGGTGGTATTCAGCAAACACCTGCTCATCAGTTTGGCCCAGAACTCGTGCATGCTCCATGTATGCCGCCGCACCTTTTAAGCCATACAAGCACAATAAACGTAGGCCGATCACATCTTCATTTACACTTTCGTGACCACGGTTTACAGCCGCTTGATCCGCAATAGCTAAAATGGCTTCGGCTGTTTGAGGAAGTTCGAACTTCGCAGCAGGCGACAGCTCAGGTAACTCTTGATTTGATAACAGTGCCACCGATTTTACTTTTTCTTCTAAGCGCTGTTTATATTCTTGCGATTGCTTCGCCATTTCTACAATGCGCTCAGGATCGAAGTTCACGTTGGTTAATGTGGCAAAAAACGCCTTTGGTGCCCAGCGATCAATATCTGGATCCACAATCCCCATCACGCGGCCCAGCTCAGCCCAAAAAGACACCCCTTGAAGAGAGAAAACAAGTACATCTTGCAAGTCTGAAACTTCAGAGGTTTTACCACACATCCCCTTTGCATAAGAGCACCCTTTAGAGACAGGTGTTTGAATAGTTTGCTCACATTGAATACAGAACATATTGGCTCCAACTTATTGTTATATTTGAAATTCGCTTATTTGAATTTATTTCGTTGGTAGCCCTAGAGCAGGTTATGTGCCAAAAATTAACCTGCTGTTTTATAAGGTTTTTATCTTTTACCCTTGCTTGACTTGATGTTATTTTAACAACAGGTTGCGATGTAAAAAAAACATCAAAACAATCACAACTAATTGTTTATAAAGATATTAATAACATATTTCTCGCCAATTCGTAACGTTACACTAACTACTTAATCCCTAGCTTTTTACCCATTTTGTATAAATTACCACGATCCATTTTCAGAAATTCTGCAGCCTTAGCCCATATGCCCCCCGATTGAGCTAACGCATGCTCGATCAGCTGTTTTTGGTACTGCTCAACAGCTTCACGCATCACAATAGGCTCACTCGGCATGGCCGATTTGCTGGTTTGACTCAGCTCTGGCTCAGAGGCAGCGGTGACATCATCACTAATATGGCCATATGTAATCACCGTTTGCTGATCCTGAATGGCTCTTAGCCCAGCGCGCATCAAAGTATGTTCTAGCTCACGCACATTCCCCACCCACGGTTGAGACTCTAAGTACGACAAAGCTTTAGGATGAATATGAAGGGCATCTACATTAAACTGATGGCGAACCTTGTCTAAAATATGCCCTGCAAGAACCGCAATATCTCCTTCACGTTCACGAAGTGGTGGCACAGAAATAGGGAACACATTTAAGCGGTGGAATAAGTCTGAACGAAACTGCCCTCCTTGTACTTCTTGCTCTAGATCTCGGTTCGTTGCAGCAATGATCCGAACATCAATCAACAGGTTTTTATCGGCCCCAACTCGTTGTACTTCACCTTGCTGGATCACCCGCAATAGCTTAGCTTGCAGCAGAAGTGGTAACTCACCTATTTCATCTAAAAAAATAGTACCACCATCGGCCAATTCAAATTTACCCGCCCGTTGTGAATTCGCACCAGTAAACGCCCCTTTTACATGCCCAAACAGTTCACTCTCTGCAATTGATTCTGGTAATGCCGCACAATTGACATACACCATGGGCTTATCACTGCGTTGAGATTGAGCATGAACCGCATGAGCCACCAGCTCTTTACCTGTGCCCGTTTCACCGCTGATGAGCACCGCAAAATTAGATTGTGCCACCATACGAATACTATCTCGAAGGCGCTGTATTTCTGGGCTCACTCCCACCAGCTGACCACCTTTATTTCTGGCCTCTTCAATCAATAACTTATTGATGCTTTGCTGACGTCGGTTCGTTCGCTTCAGGGCATCCATCATTGTAATGTTACGAATGGTCGCCGCCGCGAGAGCTGCAAAGGTTTCCACCGTAATATCATCCACTTTCTTGAAAGCCCCGACTTCCATGGCATCTAAGGTTAACACCCCCACCAAATTATCCTCTACATAAAGACTACACCCCATGCAATCGTGCACGGCGATAGAGCGATTTGGGTCTTCTTCTAATAAACCATCAAATGGATCGGGCATGTCTGAGCTAGCAGGAAACCTTACAGGCTTCTTACTCTGTAAAATCGCGTCTAACCTTGGATGTGTTTTTGGGAAAAATCGCCTTCCAAGCACTTCTTGTGACAGCCCACTCACCGCCACTGGCTTTAAAAAACCTTCTTGATCAAGAATAAACAGCGCACTGGCATCACAAGGAAGCACCTGATTTAACGATGCGATTAAGCGTTGATAATGATGCCCTGATGGTAAATTCACGTTCAGATCTAACGCGATTTGTAATAAAACTTGTTCTATTGAAGCGGTCATAGGCTTACTTCTTGTAAGGATACTTTATTTAGCCTACCAGAAACGATGTTATTTTCACATCGTCAATATTTATACAAAAGTGAAAAAGCTTATAAATCAATAAATTAAAAGTCGGCACATATCTTGATATATCAAAAGAAACGATAAAGGAGTTTTTATGATAAACATTGTTGACCGTGCCGTTGAAGAGCGTATTCCGCCCATTTTACGATTAGGCTTTCGTCCATTTTTCTTATTAGGTTCCATTTACGCCATTATTGCCATTGTGATTTGGGTGTGGGCGTTTCGTCATGGTCAGCCAAGTGCCCTAAACGTACCTGCACTGTGGTGGCACGTTCATGAAATGCTGTTTGGTTTTGCCATGGCGATTGTCGCAGGCTTTGTATTAACCGCCGTACAAAACTGGACAGGGGTAAAAGGCACGAGCGATAAAAGATTGGCAATCATTGTTGGCCTCTGGCTATTGCCACGGCTTCTATTCTGGACGCCCACTCCTCTGTGGCTTATTGCCAGCATAGAAGCCCTATTTTTAGCCGCCGTCGCTTTTGAGATTGGCTTTCGTGTTTTCCAAACCAAAGGCTGGCGTAATTTATTCTTTGTGCCTTTGTTTGTTTTAGCACTCATCGCTAATTTTGCTAGCTACGCCACCATTAAAGGACTACCACCATTCCCAGCCTCAGCAGTGTGGCAAGCCATGTTGTGGTGGTTTGTGTTGTTATTATCAGTCATGGGGGCGCGTGTTATTCCATTTTTCACAGCCCGTAAATTTAACTTTGAAAAAGCCCAACCTCAACTTTGGTTAGATATCGCGGCCAATCTTCCTATTGGTTTATTGTTTCTTCTGAGCTTTTTCCCGCTAGCTGCCGCCGATCTTTCTGCTTCCCTTATGGTATTTGCAGGTTTAGCACAACTGGTGCGCTTTGCACGCTGGAAACCCTACCTCACTCTAAGTGAACCACTCGTATGGTCGCTGCATACGGCTTATTTGTGTATTCCGGTGATGTTATTGATCCGTGGATTGAGCAATGACGCTTTTGTTAATCACACCATGATCCACCTATTTGCAGTCGGCAGTATTGGAGGATTAATTCTTGCTATGATTGCTCGCGTGACCATGGGGCATACTGGCCGCCAGATTTACAAAGGCCCAAGAATGTGGCCTGCTTTTCTCGCTATTTTCTTGGCTGCCATTGTGCGCAGTATTGGGATCGTCATCTGGCCTGAATACACATTCTCGTTGATTTCGCTAGCCGCTTTGCTGTGGTGTGGGGCTTTTGCGCTGTATGTTTGTCAATTTGGCTTAATGCTTTGTAAACCAAGACTCGATGGCCACCCAGGTTAAAAATACCCGCCTAAAAACATAAACAACACTGGCTTCTGCTCTTGAGAGACCTCTCATCCTACCGCCCTCTTGAGCAGAGGCACCTTACCAAGCCTTAACTATACTTAACCAGTAAATACACGACGTTAAATGCCAATGTATTAATAGTATCTACGTAAAACTGGTGATTACATGCCCATCAAACCTGCCTTGCTTATCTTCTTTCTGCTTTGGCCACTGCTTTCTTATAGTAGCAAAATTACATTTTATACTCATAGCATAGAGGGTAAGTTTTATATTGATGAGAATGAAGAGCTAAGAGGGATTGCTCACTCAGGTCGACGGGCTTTTAATATTGAACTCATTAGAGAAATGATGGACTTGGTTAATCACAGTCCGAAGATCATCCACAATACCACTTTCAAACGTGGCTTTAACGCTGTTGCGAACACCAACAACATCGCATTCTTTAATATGGCACGCAGGCCAGACAGAGAAGGAAAAGTACAATGGGTAGGCCCTTTACAAACCGATACCATTATCGCCTATCAATTATCCAGTTCACCGCAAGACATAACAGATCTGGAAACGGCCAAAAAAGCGCCTAGTATTTGTGTACTAAGTAGTGGCAGCCATGAAAAATTTTTGAAGAAAAACCACTTTACTAACGTCATATCCGGCACCAGTTATGAAAACTGCTTTCGACTTTTAAAGCTTGGTCACACAAGGCTTGCTGTCGTTGCCAACACCAGCCTCCATGAAACATTGACCATAACCCAAATTGCCCCAGATGAAGTGACCAGCGCTTTTGTTCTCTATGCCTCACAAGGTTATTTAGGGCTATCGAATAACATCCCTCAAGAGATCGTGATGAAATGGCAACAAGCATTGGATGAATTGAAACAAAACGGCCGCTACCAACAGATAATGACTCAATTTATGGAGCCAGATGTAGCAACAGAAGCGAACTAAACACTCTGATATTTTGGGTTTAAGACCCTAGCTTAATGCCCAACTTATTATGAATCGCTATCTAAAATACCATTTAGCCATTTTACTTATCAGCTACACTTACCCTGTACATAATTTTAACCGAGATGCTTGGCTCAATAATGAAAACAATTCTGCTTGCTGATGATAACGAATTTATTCGAAAAAAAATGACAAGGGAGCTCAACAAACTCGGCTACAACACATTCTGTGTTCAAAATGGTACAGATGCGGTGTCTTTTTTAAATATGGTAAAAACAGACATGGCCGTCGTAGATATGAATCTCCCCGAGCTGAATGGCTTCCAACTCATCTCCTACATTAAAGAGCATACCTCCACCACAAAAATCATTGCTATTACCAGTAATCGTCATGTGAACTTAGACATTGCCAGCCGACTCGGGGCCGATATGGTACTAACTAAGCCCATCCCTGCCGAAAAGTTTCAAAATGCAGTCATACAACAATTCAATCAAATTAATGAGCTTTTAGAACTGTTTCCCCCTCCCGTACCACAAAAACCCAAGGCTGCGAATACTCCCCCTTTGCATTTGCTCGTATACACCAGTGAATACACCGGGAAAGATGAAGACATAAATAACGTTTTAAAGGATATTATTAGATATTCAAAAATAAATAACCGCCAATATAATATTACCGGATTACTTTTTTATCACTCACGCAGTTTTGTTCAAATCCTTGAAGGACAAGACAACGATTTAGAAGAGTTAATGTCTATTTTAGAGTCGGATCCTCGCCATAAAAACATTATTAGGATTGTTTACGAGCCTATTGAAAAAAGAGCGTTTTCAGATTGGAACATGAGCTCGTTCGATTTATCCGATCATATTGACATTAACGCAGATAAACTCTGTACAATAAAAGAAATGTACAAAGAAAGTTTGAAAATAAAAACAAACATTCTTGTACACTTTTATACTGCTATGCTGCGTGCCGAAGACCTAAGCACATAAAAATAAGCAACTTTTGATTTAATAATCCTTCCTATCGACGTAATATCACTTACTTACGCAGCTACTTGTGTAACGCCATACACTACAATCAATTATAAAGCTGTTAACAACATAAATATCACTATTGCCTGAATTCAGGAAGGACCCACTTAAATGCATTCTCCTTTTCGAAGCTTGTTTTCTCGAAGCTCTTTCATCAATACGGTCACACTCACTACGGCATTAACAGCCGCAGTAGTTGTGCCAAACCTTGCCTTAGCTAATAATGACCCTTTATGGTTGCGAAACAGCGCCATATCACCCGATGGCACAACTCTCGCTTTTACTTACCAAAGTAAGATCTACTTAATGCCCAGCGAAGGTGGACAAGCACATGCCATCACCTCTGGCGATTTTTACCCGCATTCACTGCTTTGGTCACCAGATGGCGACAAAATAGCCTTTGCCGCTAACCCTTATGGCAACGATGATGTCTTTGTCATGTCACTAGAAAAAGGCAGCCTAACCCGATTAACTTGGGATTCTGCCGATGATACCCCGGCTTCTTTTAGCCCTGACAGCCAATCTGTTTTATTTAACTCATCGCGTTTAACAGCCGAAAAGCAAGATTTTTACAGCCTGCCTTATTACTACTTTGGGTTTAATGGTAATCAGCTTTATTCTGTTGATCTTGAAAGTAATCAAACAAAACAAATACTACCGCTACCTGCCAAACATGCGGTATGGAGTCCAAGGAAAACAAAGCTTATCTATAATACTCCACACCAAGATCAGGCTTATCGTAAACACCAAACGTCACGGGCTGTACCAACGATTTGGCTGTACGATAGCGCAACAGAACAGCACAAACAGATCACAGAACCACGAGTTGCTGCTCAATCACCAATATGGAATCAAGATGAAACAGGGTTCTATTATTTAAGTGAACGCAGTGGTAACTTCAATGTATGGTTCTATAGCTTAGCTGACGAACAAAGCACCCAGCTCACTAAGCACGAATTTCACCCAGTCCGTCATTTATCAGTAGCCCAAAACAATACTGTCAGCTACTCCTATAATGGTGAGCTGTACCGACTCACACTGCCTACAAAAACAGATGACAAGGCTGAAAACACAACAGCCATCGTTACCGCAGATCTTCCTCAGCCAGAAAAGATAGCCGTGCGCATCGCGTCTTTCTCTCCAAAGAATGTATCGTATTTTGAGGACAGTTATGCCGATGATTTTATCCCATCAAACGACGGTATTGAGTTTGCGATTACCAGCTATGGCGACATCTACGCGTTTGACAGCGACAAAGAAGTGATTCGACAAGTAACACGCACAGCTAGTGAGGAAAAAGATCCAGCTTATACCCCTGATGGCATTGGTATTATTTATTCAGCCTTTAGAAATGGAAACTGGGGGTTATATTACTCTCGCTCCGTTGCTGATGAGGAATATTTATCTGAAGCACCATTAATAGAAGAATTTCCATACTATCTGTTAGATGGACATGACATTACCCAAGCACAATTCGCGCCTAACGGTAAACAACTTGCTTTTGTATTGGATGGCCGAGCTGTACACGTGATTGATGTTGCAGAATACACTCCCGTTCAGCCTTCAGAGTTTGAAGCGGAATCCATTCTTGCTGATGCCAATATCTCTGCGGCGCAGAACACCATTAATACCCCGCAAGCACAAACAAGCAGCTTACCCGCTAGCCGTGAATTGATTAAGCCTCAGTGGGTCAGTAACAAAAATGAAGTGTCTTACCAGTGGTCTCCAGATTCTAGCCAGCTTGCGGTTCAAGTCAGCCCAGATGTTTACAGCACTGAAATTTATGTTGTTGATGCAAAGGGCCAGAAAGAGCCGGTAAATGTCTCTCAAAATGGCTTTGATGATGTCTTTCCTAACTGGAGTCAGGATGGCCGCTTACTCACGTGGGCAACCAATCAGTTTGGTTTAACCAGCACCGATGGCACCAATATCGACTTCTCCGTAAAAGGTATGTTTACCAACACAACCGCACAAATGGATCACCGAGACAACGTTGAACTACCGGAAGAACCAAAATTATACCCATTTTCAGGGAAAAACTTAGAATATCGCGATACTTTCCAACTTCCTTATACAGGTCAAATCATTGACTTTAAAGCCTCGGGGGATCATCTTGCCTTTATTACCAACGACACCACGCCGACAGGTGAAGTCACGGTAAGCGGGTACATTTATAATATTCGTACACAAGAAACGGAAACCCTGTTTTCTAATCTGCCAGAAGTACAAGCCAGCTATATCAGCGACATCGCGCCTTTTGCCTACTTGCTTCTTGATGGTGAGATCATTCAAATCGATCTAGAAAGTGGCGAGCAAACTTCACATTACTTCACACTGCCCGTCAATTTTGACCGCGATGCGCGTAAGAAATCGGCTTACTTAGATGTCCTCAATACTACAAAAGACAACTTTTATTTGAGTGATTTAGGTCAGGTTAACTGGACATTATATGGCGACAATTATGCTCGTTTTTTACCGCACATAAATAATGATAAAGATTTTGCCATTATTTTGTCGGAATTACTGGGGGAGCTCAACGCCTCGCACACAGGTGCTTACGGCAGCTCTCATTCGGAGATGACGTTTGATCAAACCGCAGAGCTTGGGCTTGTTTTTGACACCAACACGCAAAGCCCAATCGAAAATAACAACTTAGTGATTGCCGAGATCTTACCAGGCGGTCCATTTGATACCAACGCGACCGATATCCACCCCGGAGATGTTGTGGTTTCCGTTAATGGCCAGCCAGTCAATCATTTCGCCAGTTTAGCCAAAGCGCTGAACCACCAAGAAGGTAAAAAAGTTGAAATTGGCTTCCGTCGTGACAGCACACAAAAATGGAGCGAACGTGTTACACCAATAAGTCAGTTTGAACTGCAAGAACTCATGGTAAAACGCTGGGAAATACAACGCAGGAACTACGTGACAAAACAAAGTGATGGCAAAGTAGGCTATATCTATCTGCCGGACATGAGTAATGAAACCTATCAGCACGTTGTTGCTCAAGCACTTGGCCGCTTTAGAAACACAGACGTTTTACTGCTGGATATTCGATTTAATGGTGGAGGCTTCTTAGCCGATACCCTGATTGAGTTTTTGACTGCAAAAAGCGCAGCCAATGTGCAGCCTAAGCAAGGTCAGGCCGCTGCCGATGCTAACCGCCGTAGATGGATCAAACCATCAGTGGTATTAACTAATGCATCGGCTTATTCGGAAGGCTCAGCATTTGGTCAGTATTATCAAGATCTCAATGTTGGCCCTATTATTGGTGAACCAGTTCCAGGTACAGGAACGGCGGTAATGGACGTCAGCTCAACCGTGTACCCAGGTATCCACTATCGATTCCCATATCTGCCTTTAAAACGCAGTGACGGTAAACTATACGAAAACCTAGAACTGATCCCTGATATTGAAGTTCACAACCAACCGGAAGATGTGATTAATGGCATTGATCGCCAACTTGATACAGCCATTAGTGAAGCTCTTAAGCTAACAGAGCACGAATAAAATATTCATTACAAACAAAACACCAGTCACCTTCCATGACTGGTGTTTTTATTGCTCTAAGCTTTATTTTTTATAACGTTAGAGAAAACAACATGCAGGTCGTTCGATGCGGTTTCACTATCTAGATTCAACTTAGAACGAATATGATGTAAATGCTCAACCATTAACTCAAGGGCTTTTTCTTTGTCACCCGATTCAATAGCGTCCAATAAAATCGTATGTTCATCGAGCGAACAATTCGCGTTGTTCCCCGTTTCATACTGAGCGATCAGCAACGAAGTTTGAGAAACTAAACTGCGTTGGAAATTCAATAAAGGCGCATTATTGGCCATTTCAGCCAGTTTTAAATGAAACTCACCAGACAAACGGATCCCACTGCCATAATCACCTTTATCAAACGCTTTATTTTCATCAACCACTAATTTACGCAACTGTTTGATTTGTTCTGCCGTTGCATGTTCCACAGCCAGTTCCGTAATCGCCAATTCCATCACTTCACGAGCTTTAAAAATCTGTTTCGCTTCTTCCACAGTTGGAGCCGCAACAATAGCACCACGATTAGGGCGAATCACAACCACTTGCTCTAAAGATAAACGCAATAAAGCACGGCGTATAATAGTACGGCTCACGCCAAAAATTTCACTTAACGCTTCTTCATTAAGCTTGGTACTTGGTGGTAGCCTTTGCTCCAAAATCGCATCAAAAATATGGCAATACACTACGTCATCTTGGGTTTGATTAGACGATTTGGGTTTTGTTTTTTTGCCAACAGATTTACTTAAATTAGACATAATATTGTTAAGCCCTCTACCCAGCTTACTAAATACAATTATTCGTCATACTACTGGTTTTTGTATACAATTTACTACATTTATTGTCACTCAGACTGGATTCAGTGATGTTGAGTCGCAAAAATAGCCCTTCATTTACCATAAACTGAATCTCCTACTTTTTCTTTTTAACATGATACACTTATCAGTAATGCCCTTGATTGAGTATCAACCTGTGCCACTAAATACATCTGCTTTTTCCGCTCCTGAGCTTTCGTCTGAGACACTGAAAATCGCGACGTTCAACCTACTTAACTATTTAGAGCCTCCGTTTGCGTTCTATGATTTTGAAAACATTTACAGCAATGAAAACTGGCACAAAAAACAACGGTGGATACGTGAATATTTAAAAGAGTACCAACCCGATGTGATTGGTTTTCAAGAAGTGTTTAGCCCTGAATCACTCAAAGAGCTGGTTCGCCTTGAAGGGTACGATTACTTTAACGTCGTGGCAGAACCAGAAGTGATTGATGATTACATTTACCAAAGCCCAGTGGTTGCCATTGCTTCTCGCTACCCCATCACAGAAATCGAAGCGGTGCCATTTCATTCCGAGTTAGCGACGACGATGGGGCTAAGTAGCGACGCTCAATTTAGCCGACCTCCGCTACGGGCTACAGTAGATTTACCACATATTGGCTTATGTGACTGCTATGTGGTTCACCTTAAATCTAAACGCCCAAAAGATCTCAATCCGGCTACTAATGAAAAACAGATGCCCGTAGCAACTCTTTTAAATACCATACAATCAGAAGTTGCTGGCCGCTGGGCTTCTGACTTACAACGAGGCACAGAAGCAACACTACTTTACCTTGCGATGATAAATCAGCGTGAACAAAGCAATCGACCAATGGTATTAATGGGAGATTTTAATGACACTTTAGCAAACGGTGTTGTGTCTCAATTACTTACTCAATCTGTGCGAAATACCAATGACAATAACGGTGACATCAATCTTGCCAAATATAGATTAAAAGACGCATTTGATTTATACCAACGCACCAGCCATTGCCCCAATGACTTTACACGAGCCCCGACACATTACTTTTTATCGAAAGGCTCTGTACTCGACTATATTCTTCTCTCATCAGAATTTGACGCAGAACACACCACCAGCTTGTTAGAAGTCTGCCAGTATCATACCTACGATAGGCATTTAATTAATCCGTATTTTGAACGAGACGGATACAGTACTGATCATGCCATCGTGACCATCACTCTCGCATTTCGACACTAGATTCATCCGCTGGACAACTTTGATCACTAAGTGATCAAAGTCACATAAGAACGATTAAAAAAGAAGAAACTGACGTAAAATCAACCCTCGAATGTATCAAATAATTTATATGACAAATACCCCAAAATCATCTTATTGATAAAATACATGATATGGACCCCAACTTTAAATGATTAAGTTGCCAATAACATCAAGCACTTTTAGTTTCGAGTGATACTAATTATCAATACAAGTAGTAGGGGTTAAAATGAAAAAAACATTAAGTCTATCCGCAGCAATTTTTGCAGGCTTAATTGGTTTAAGCAGCACATCACTTTACGCTCAAGACACCATCAATGACGCTATTCCAGCCAATCTCATTGATCAAGTTGAGCTTGATGGCTATAAAAAATACAGCTACCAAGTGGTATTAGGTTCAGATTCTCAGTGGTATGCACAGCCTTACGCATTCAGAGGCAGTAAGGTTCAAATGAAGCTGCTGGTCGAGTTGTTCCATAATGAGCACAACAATAAAAAAGCCGCGCGGATTATCACTTTAGGTAACGGTTTTATACCGGGTAAGTCAGGCGTAGAACAGACTTATGATGCCCCATTATTAGCGCGCTTTACCCAAACCTACCCTACCGACTTCGAGTTCTCAGTTCATCAGGCAGGTGGTAACCCTATTTTCAGTGAAGATTATTCTCCACAAAATGAAGCAACTGATGTTTCTATTTCAAGTACAACTGTATCACCGTCTATTGGCTTAAGCTTAACATTGAGCCCAGCAGAAGGTGGCGGTGTGACGCCAAGTGCAGGTTTGAACGTAACCAGCCAACTCGGAGTTAGCTACACCACGCGTTTCTCCACTAAAGACTACGTGACAGCAGTTATTCCAAAAGTAGCGGCCTACCAAGGCACTGGGGTGAAATGGAAAACATCACTAAGCCAGCTTTATACCAATGATTACCAGTATTACAACAAATGGGCTGGGGTTTACCATTACACCGATTGCTACAACACAAACTTAATCCCGGAAGAAAACTTCCCACGTTTAATTTATGGTTACAAACCAAAGTTCCAATACGTATTCACACCTGATGTGGACGTTGCAGAACAAACACAAACAACACTGATTGCGACAGCAAAAATGAAAGAAGTACAGGAAGGGTTTAAAAGAGGCGCTTGTACTTGGACAGATTACGGCACTAAAACTCACCACACTGAAGCACAAGTTCGCTTCACCATTGACTGGGATGCATTAAGCGTAAACGTCACCTCGCAAGAGCAATAAAGAGACACGTAAGTTCATCTGAACTCAACGTAACTTAAGTAAGGTGCCAGATAGCCCGTTATCTGGCATCATTCACCGCCACTTGATAGCGGCCTTTCCCTTGATCTTTTGCCGAATACATTGCCATATCAGCGTATTTTAAGAGCTCATCTAATCCTTCACCGTGACGTGGATAAAAAGCAACCCCGACACTGGCACCAATATTAATGCTATGGTTTTCGATCGTAAATGGTGCAGAAAACGCCGAGACAATTTGCTCCGCGCGTTTACACATAAAACCATCATTTAATTCTTCAACAATTAAGACTGCGAATTCATCGCCACCAATTCGAGCTAAAATATCTGAATCGGACACTATGGCTTTTAAACGAACAGCAATACTTTGTAAAAGTGAATCCCCGACACAATGCCCATAAGTATCATTGACCGCTTTAAAACCATCAAGATCAATGAACAATAACGCAGGCTTTAGCTTATTTTGCTGCGCAACACCTAAAATTGACTCCCCAAATTCATAAAACTGATGACGGTTGAATAAATGGGTTAACGGATCATGTTGAGCCATATAACGTATTTTGTCTTCTACCTTCTTTCGTGTCAGGTTTTCTTGGTGTAAATCCTCAACCGTTTGCTTTAACTTTTCTTCCGCTTGTTTAATTTTAGTAATATCTCGCCCAACACCTAACACACCAACCACTCGCCCATCTTCCGATTTCAAGGGTGTTTTCGTTGTGTACAATAGGGCTCGCTCTCCTGTATCCGCAAAAGTGATCCACTCTTCATTACTGCTTGACTCATCTGTCTTCATTGCCGCTCGATCATGATTGGTGAAAAAGTCGGCCTGTGCTTTATCCAAAAAATCATAATCCGTTTTTCCTATAATATCTGCTTCCTTAGCACCAAAGAAACGCTCAAAGGTTGGGTTGCACGCTAAATAAGCGCCATCCAGATCTTTTAGCCAAATGAGATCAGGAAGCGTTTCTAAAATAAGCCGTTTTTGCCGCTCACTGCCTCGTAATGCTTCTGCACAGGCTAAAGGGATTGCGGTAAGTTCGGCTGCTCGCCTCTCCACTAAAGAGTCCAACTGAGCTTGAGACTGAATATATTCCTCTTCCAATGCTGTTCTGCGGAGCAACATCAAGATCAAAGTAATAACAGCAACGGCACTCACTACAATGAGCCCAGCCATAAAAGCCCAAATGAAATAACTGTTATTACGATAAAAAAGATCTAATTGTTCCATTAACAGAGGCTCAGCCGATAACACCTGAGTGCAATAGAATGAAACAAAAACTCCGACTGTAACCCCTATAACGGTTTTCATATTAACCGACGAAATAGTAACCGTACTGTTCAACCTAGCATCCTTACTTACTTGTCTAAATTAATTGACATCCATTTATCGATAGTAAGAAGTTTAGTTACTTATTTTCATATAGTTATAATATTTGATCATTTTTATCTATTTTTAATCATAACATTGCTGCTGTAGCCACCGCCCTAAGGTAATTATTTCCGACTGCGAAGCACGTGCCTTCTTATAAACAAAATAAAAACTGTCGCCAGTAAACAAGTCATGCATAGGAATCCGAACAAAGTGATCCAACCTATCTTGGTCCGTCATAAAATAGTGATTTAAAAGGGTTATTCCTTGATCATAACGGGCCGCTTCAGCCGCTAACAACATGTGACTAAAATGATTTATTCGCACATTTGAAGGCAATTCGAAACCTCCTTTTTTGCTCCACTCCAGCCAATCTTGCCCAAGCTGTTTATCTGGGTACACTGACTGTACAGACAATAATGGGTGTTCCCACAACGCATCTGGTAATGGTTTGTCTTGTATTTGCTGCCAAATTTTATGGCTACACACTGGGTAAAGCTGCTCTTTATACAGAAATTGACTAACAAAATTACGTTTAGGTGGGTTCACTGTAATGAAACAATCGGCCACCTGATCACTGCATTGCGGTTCATCGGCGACCATGTTCAGCGTTAAATCAATTTCAGGGTGCTGCTGACGTAAATTATCTAGCCGAGGGATCAACCATTTCACTGCTAACGAGCTGTATAACGCTAGCCTAACCTTACCACTTTCCCCTTCTCGGATCTGCTGACTGGCATTGGAAATATTGATTAACGCATTGCTGACTTCTTCAAAGTAACGCTCTCCTACGGGCGTTAAAGAAAGCAAGCGCCCTTGGCGGTAAAACAAGTTTTCCCCTAAATATTCTTCCAATAGCTTCACCTGATGACTTACCGCACTTTGAGTCACATTCAATGCGTCGGCAGCCTTTGAGAAACTGTTGAATCGAGCCACCGCTTCAAAGCTTTGCACTGCCCGGAGAGGGGGTAATTTCATTATTAATTTAACTCATACTAAGATAATTTTTATCATTATACTTCATCATGATTATTTCATACTCTGCCCACCTCACGCTTTACCATCACTTCGATTGAAAGCTTTACCCACTTGTTATAAGGAGCGGCGATATGCCAAATATGTCTGTCGGCTTAGCCATGACTCTTCTTATTGTCGGAAATATTATTGCGGTATTTTCCGATGCATTAATCAAAACCCTTGATGAAGACATCGCTGTTTTTCAATTTGTGTTTTTCCGACAGTTAACGGCCGTATTAATATTGCTTCCTTTTTGTTTAAAAGCCTCGAAAAGTAATTTAATTGAAGGGCTAAAATGGCATGCTCTGCGTGGCCATATTTGGCTAATTGGCGCTATTTTTATGGTGGTTGCTATCAGCACCATGCCACTAGCGACAGCCAATGCTATTTTTTATGCTGCCCCTCTCATTATGCTACCAATGGCGATGATTTTTTTCCGTGAAAGCCTAAGTAAACATTCTATTGCTGCTGGTATACTCGGCTTTATCGGGGTGCTTGTGGTTATTCGACCAACCGAGATCAGCTGGGCTGCTATTGCCGCCATTATTGTGGCGATTACTCTAGCAGCAAACAACTTGTTAATCCGTAAGTTACCTAAAAATCAGACCGTTGCGCAAACCTTGCTGTTAACTAACTTGGTTGGTATGCCTGCTTCTTTAGGGTTAGCATTATGGGAAGGCCTCCCTTGGGATTGGGCTCCACTGCTCACCGCAGCCGGATCGAGTGCCTTTATTTTGATTTATGCTGGTATGTGTGTGGTCGCTTACCGCTCTGGCGATGCGAATAAAATCGCCAGTGCCGAATACAGCGGCCTACTTGGTGCCGTTGGTGTTGGCCTTATTTGGTTTGATGAAGTGCCCGATTTAGGCATGGTGATTGGTACTTTATTTATTATTTTACCGCTGATTTGGCTCGCTAAAGTTGAGAAAAAAGCCGCAAAAAATAAGCCAGTGGAACCCGAACGTTTAGCGACTGAATAGGGCTTTGCGATAAAAAAGCCCAATAAGTAACACCCAAAACAAAAAACCCTTGAGTAGCACCCAAGGGTTTTATTTTGCTAGTTAAGTATAATCACAATCACTGACTCTAATTTGCAGCACAGGTTACCCCAACCTCCACTGTTAGGGCAGTTTGAACCCCTAAGTCAGCTAAAGCCGTTACCTGACTACACGGCACACTTGGCGCACTTTCCATATACACCGTTGTTAGGCTGCTATTTGATGAATTTTTTAAATCAATAAAAGGACTAATGTCGGATCCTTTATAACCACGTAAATAAACAGTTCTCAATCTACTTTTATTAGAGAACACAGACAAGTCAGTCACTTCTGTACTGTCTATTAAGACTGTGCTTAAACTGTTTAAATTAGAAAGCGGAGAAAGATCACTAACATTGGTATTGCCCATGTAAATATTAGAAATACCTGTCAGGCCACTCAAAGGAGAAATACTAGAAATAGGATTACCCGAAAAACCAACCGTAAATAGGTTATTTAGATTAGTAAGATCTGAAATGTCAGTGATTAGATTATTATACAACCAAACAGTTCGTAATGTATTCAACTCTCTTAGAGGGGTGATGTCATCAATTTGATTATAATTAAGGCTTAACCACGTCAACTTTTTGAGTGTTGATACTGGACTAATATTGGTCAGATTCGAATGGTCTAGCTGCAAAGATTCAAGCTGAGGTAAGTCCGTTACAAAACTTACGTCATTGATCGAAGTTTTACCTAGATTCAACCTTGTCAGAGACGGAATATTTTTAAGAATACTGACATCACTAAATCCGGTACCATAAAAATCAATACTCTTAAGTTTTGGAAATTCAGGTAATGAACTGAAATCCGTAAGAGAAGGATTATTCGTAAGGCTTAAAGTTTCTAAAGCAGGAAGTGATTTCAAAATACTAAAATCACCCATAACCGCTGTACGAACATAAAACGATTTTAGTTTACTTAATGAAAGCAGCGGCGTTAAATCCGTTAACGTGTTTTGAGCAATAAGGCTTAAATGGTTAAGATTAACAAACTGCTCAATACCATTTAAGTTAGCAATGTTTGGGTAGCCGTAACCACAACTAAAACTACTCACAGCTCCAACGTCTGTTGCACCGCGTAAATTCCATGATATACAAAGTTTTAGGTTAGCATCGGTTATAGAATCTAAATTAATTTCCGCATAAGGAGTAACAGAAACAGACGCTACTTGAGTATCCGTCAAACCACCTTTATCCGTCACTGTTACTTTAAACGTCAGCTCTTCTGCACTTGTCACATCAGGTAATGTTACCGTAACACTGTTACTGGAAGAAGAATAAGAAAGGCTAGCACTACTTCCCGTTAATTGCTGCCACTGATAACTCAGTTGATCACCATCATCGCTCGCAACAACACTAAGGCTTACTTTTTCTCGCTCATATCCGTTTGAGTTTGCGATAGGCTCAATCGTAGGGGGGGTATTGCGATAGAACAACGTATCCAACTGCGTATTATCAGCTACAATATTAGCCGCATTGTAAGCAGAGCTAATAAAATCATTAACCCCTTTATTTAACGTATTTAGTAAAGCCACTTCATCAAGCTGACCGTTATCATTCAAATCCACCGTAGCACTATCAAGCCACTGTGCTAGCGTTTGACCATTTGCTTCCATCCCTGTCAATGCCCCCGCAAGTGCAAGAGCATAATCGGTTGAAGTACCAACCATACCAGAGTTATTGCTGTCCATAAGGTTAATTGGCTCTACATCAATCAAGCTAGACAAGCCAAACACCGAAGCAACTTCTGAATTCGCTTGTGTGACATTTTCAACCGTTAATACATTTGCCAAAGCATAAGCACGACGGAGCGCTAACTCACTTAATGGCGTAATGCTAATAGCCGTATCTTGAAGCGCCATTTCAGAAGCAGCACGCAACGTTTGAGCAAGGTTTTCACTCTGACCCGTCGCTTCGCTAATGTAGCTGCCACCAGTAACGGCAACGGTTACTAATCCTTGATATAAACCATAATTTTTAATTTGATATTCACCCGTATCAGACGTTGTAGATTGACCGATTTCAGTTCCATCTTGTTGATATGCAATGACTGATGCGCCAATTAACGGCCCTTTAAACGCCACGCCGTGAATAATAGGAGCCGGGTTTACTAACACACTGTAAGCTTGCTGGGTACTTAACCCACCCTGATCGGTAACTGTAAGCGTAAACTGCAACTCGGTTGCTTGATTGGTGTCGGCTGGAATTAAACTTAATGCCGCAGTACTAGCACCACTAAGTTGAGCTGATGGGCCCGACGTTTGTTGCCACAGATAAACAAGAGAACCTTTATCATCGCTAATTGTTGGGGCAAGGATTACTTGCTGGCGTTCAAACAGCGTTTTTTGATCCAGTGTATTAATGGTAGGAGGTGTATTACGGTAAAAATCTTCATCTATTGATGTTGTATCTTTATCAACAATCACTTTATTGTTATCAGAGTCAATAAACTCATTAATACCAGAGTGCAAGTCATTTAGCTTTTCAACGTTATCTAGCACCCCATTATCAGATAAGTCTGAGCTGATTACGGAAATAACATCCGAAATATCCGTGCTATCGGTATGAGCTAATTGAGTCATACCTGCAATCAACAATGCGTAATCAACCTGCGCGCCTGTTTTCCCTTGATTATCTGCATTAAGAAGATCTAACGGTGCAATACCAACAATATCAAAGCTCAGCCCCATTGAATTGGCAACTTTCTCATTCGATGCTTTAACGGTATCTGCATTAAATTCTGCGTTATTTAGCTGCAAATCACGGACGGCCATCTCCGTAAGCAGAGTAACGTTAACCACTTCATTAATATTTTCTATCTGCTTCATTGCTTGAAGCGGTTGAGATAATGCCGTTAAAAGGCCTGTCGCTTCATTAATATATTCACCACCACTAGCTTGGATTCGAACAACACCTTGATAATTTTCCTTCAGAGATAATGAGTAATGCCCTTCATTATCGGTAACGGCATTCCCTATTTCATTACCTTGGGCATCCAAAGCAATAACATTCGCCTTTGATAATGGCCCCTTAAAGACTTGCCCAGAAACAGTGGTAACAGGCACATTAGAAGTAGTGCTCTCATTATCAGTCGAGTCCTTATCCCCATTACAGGCCGCCAACATTAACGTGGAAAGCAGAATAGCCACTTTTTTTAGTTTGAATTTTTTTAACATAAGATGATTAATTACCTGAAGAGCAGAAGCAAAATCAGTTGTAAATCAGGTTTGATGAGCTAAAGATGTTATGGGTTAAAGCCAAATCGAAGACTTACTAACGACATACCCCACCGTCTTTTTAATATCTAGCTCATCGAAACAGCACAACATTCAATACAACCATGAAAACAAAAGTATACATTTGTGAAAATGATAATCTATATAATTAACATAAAGAAATAGATTTGTTCACAAGTGAGATCGTCAAACTATAATAAGTAGCAATGCATCGAAATTTCAAAAAAGCATTGCTTTGAAGTGAAGCTTATTAACTGAGCTGCTTTCTAAATGAAGTAGAGAATAAGAATGGCGAGTAAATACTAAAAATACACGCCAGTTTAAGGAAAGGGACAGAATTAGACTAGCTTACCTACAGTTTAGTCGCTGACTCCCAAGCCGTTAATAACCGCATTACCGACTCAGATGTTTCCAGTGTTGCTTTCGGAAACTCTAACGACTTTCTTCCGCTTTTAAACGCTTCTCTGATTGCTCTTACCTGATAATAAAAAGCATCGCCAGACGCTTCAACCTTAACGGTTTCTTTGGTCGACTCGTAAATTTCAAGCTCTAATTCATTCACTTCGCCCGGTAGCCATGGGTTAGAAATAAATGTCAGACAACCTTTACTGCCTAATACCGTAAAACCATGTTTTAGCCCATAAGTTTCGGCAGTATGCAGCTGCGCAGTCACTTTATTGGCAAAACGAAACGTGGCGCTGGATTCACAAATATTGCCATCATTCCCTACTTTTCCATAAGCAGAGAGTTCAAAATCCATTAACTCTTGGTTCGTCATCATTTGGCTCAAGACTAAATAAGTCAGAGACAATGGGTAACAGCCCAAATTATAAAGTGCGCCTTTACTGCCTGGATTTACAAACTGTGAAATCGCCGCGACATAAGAAGCTTGTACATGTTGAATGTCGCCAATTGCTCCTGAATTAAGAAGACTCAAGGCTTTATTGATCAGTGGATGACATAAATACATTAACCCTTCTGCAAAAAACACATTGTGTGCTTTCACTGCTGCAAGTGCTTGCTCGGTCTTTTCCATATCAATAGACAAAGACTTTTCACACAACACCGCTTTACCTGCCTGAGCGGCCTTGATAATAAACTCATGATGTAGGTGATTAGGAAGCGCGATGTACACCATCTCAACATCGGGATCTTGAAGTAACACATCAAAATCAGTGACGATTTTTTGAGGGTGATGTTTTTGTGCGAACGCTTGTAGCCTAGCTTCTGATCGTCCGACTACTGCATACAGCTCACTTTTGTCATCGCCATTAATCGCTTCAGCCATGACGTCGGAAATAAAGCTCGTCCCTATTATTGCCCACTTCATGCCACTGCTCCTACTGCTTGCTTATCTAACGGATAAGACTCACTTGCCCAATTTAACTCGGTAATACCTTTTTCAAAAAACGCTTGAGTATGAGCTGCTTCAAAGTGCGCTTGAAATGCTTCTTGGTCCTTATACACTTCCCACAAAATGATGTTACGCGGATCGTCTTTACTTTGGTGTGCCACGGCCAGATCACAGCCGATCTCACTGTTCATATCGACACAAAACTGCTGAATGGCTGAGATGCCTTCTGCAAGAGCCACCTCTTCCTTGATCCTAATTTCCGCCGTTACGGATAATTTCACTTGCTGATTTTTCATTCTTATTGCTTCGGTCTACTTATTTTGTAAACCATCAATATAATTGCAGCCTTATAGTGGATAAACTAGACTACAGTTCATTCTTAATAAACCTAGAGTTGATAATGGACAAGCTAAAGAGCATGCAAATTTTCATTTATATTGTTGAAAATGGAAGCTTTCGCAGCGCTGCCGATCATTTTGATCTTTCTG
Source organism: Vibrio sp. Of7-15 (assembly GCF_022347565.1). Classification (GTDB taxonomy): domain Bacteria; phylum Pseudomonadota; class Gammaproteobacteria; order Enterobacterales; family Vibrionaceae; genus NORP241. Next base: position 234,018 of record NZ_JAKRGH010000001.1, on the reverse strand, counting down.
CCACCATGGTAGGCAAGCACATTCAATTCTTAGAAACGTCCCTTGAAACTTGTTTGTTAAATAGAACAACCCGCAAACAATCCCTCACTGAAAGCGGACAAATATATTATGAAGAATGTAAGCGAATATTGAGTGATATTACGTTCGCTGAAAACCGCATCCAAACATTAGAAAATACACCAATGGGCACCATTAAAATAAACTGCCCTGTCACACTTGGCAGTGAATGGCTAGCCCCAGCCGTTGCCGATTTTTTGCAAGCGAATCCCTTACTCGATGTAGAGATGACCGTTGATAACTCAATCATTGATCCGTATCGATCTGACGCAGATGTTTTCATTCGCATTGGTGATCTGCACGACTCCACGTTGATCGCTCGAAAAATCGGAGACTATCAGGTGCACTTTTGCGCCTCACCCAATTACTTAAAACACAATGGTGAACCTGAAACATTAGAAGACCTCAACAACCATGCCTGTTTAGGCTTTGTATTCAGCCAAGGGCAAACACTGCAAAGTTTAAAATTAGATACCGATGCATTTAATAAAAATAATGCTCGACTGGCTTCTAACAACGGGCACGTACTGAAAGCCGTAGCACTTAAAGACGCAGGGATTATTCTGCAACCTGAAATGCTCATCGAAAATGACATAAAGCAGGGCAAACTAATAAGAATACTAACTAATTTAGAACCAGCTCCTAAACCTATTCATATTCTATTTAGAAGCCGAACTTTATCACTTAAAACTCGTACGTTTGTCGACTTTATGATTGAGAACCTAAAGAAGTAATTCACTAAATATCGATTACTGAACAGTCTAACCACGTTGCTTAAAAGCGGTAAGGAGGTAATCAATAAATACCTTTTTACGCTTAGGCATTAATTGCCGATCTGCATACACTAAACTCACCGATACCTCTGGCATTTTGTATTCTGGCAGCAAACGTACGAGCTTGCCTGATTTGAAATGATCAAGACAAATAAACTCAGGCAATACGGCGATCCCTAAGCCATCAATGCACGCCGTAAGGCAAGCGGTAATGGTGTTTACCCTCAGCTGACATGGCATATCAATTTGTACCGACTCCCCTCCTTCCGGCTGAAGGTGCCATTTAGGCAAACGAGCCGCTTTGTTAAACACTTCAATCATTTGATGCGGCGCTTTAAGATCTAAATGTGTTTGAATCTCCCCAAATCGATTCAAATAATCTGGGCTTGCCACTAAAGCGCGCTTAGAGGCCGTGAGGTATCTGGAAACTAAATTGGAATCCACCAGCTCACCGATTTGAGCATAGAGATCGATCCCCTCACCAATAATGTCCACTTCCCTATTCGTTAGTTCTAAGTTCATGGTCACGTTTGGGTATTCGTGTAAAAAGCCATGAATGTAAGCCGCTAACACTTGATGGCCCAATTCAACTGGCAACACGACATTTAACGGACCTCTTACCAAATCTTGATTGGCAGACACTTCAAGCTCCGCCTGATTCATGATCTCTAGCATTTGAATACTGGATTGATAGAAGCGCTCCCCTTCCGGCGTAAGCACCAAACTGCGAGTTGAACGAGTGATCAACCTCACACCTAAATGCTGCTCAAGCTCTGCCAGCTTTCTACTCACCGTAGATTTCGTCATCTTCAGTATTTCAGCTGCATGAGTAAAACTACCAGAATCAACCACTTGAGTGAAAACGCTCACAGCATTTAAGTCCATCCACTTTCTCCACACGCTCTATTAGTAAGATTTTTACAACAGTGTTTCCTTTTTTTCCTATCTTATCAATCAATGGTAATCATTTACAATTCGTTACATCTAAGGCAATAACATGAATGAGTAAGCAAATGGCCGAGAACAACACCACATCGCAGGTAACCAATAATAAAAAACGCAACAAAGCCCCACTGATTGCCACTGCGATTATGCTGACATTGGGCCTGTTAGGGAGCGCTTACTGGTTTAGTTACGGCCAGTATTTTGAATCTACCGACAATGCTTACCTTCAAGGGGATATTACGAATATTAGCCCTAAGGTTTCTGGCTATATTGTCCAATCCAACGTTAGCGATAACCAATTTGTTAAAAAAGGCGAACTGCTAGTGCAAATTGACGATCGCGATTATCAATCCGCTCTCGATCAAGCTAATGCTCATTTAACTGTCGTTCAATCCAATGTGAATAACCTTGAAGCACAACAAACACTGCAACACAGCCAAATAACCCAAGCAGAAAGTCGTGTCGATTCGGCTCAGGCAGAATACGATCGCGCTGTTCAGCAAGCTGTTCGATCTCGCAGCCTGCTTAAGCGCAACTACGCCTCACAAGACGAAGTAGACAGCATGCTAGCGCAACAGAAAATGACGCAAGCCGCCTTAGAAGAAGCCAAAGCCAATCTTGCTGCTAGCCATGATCAACTCTTGGTAATTGCCAGTGAAATCGAGCAAGCAAAAGCCTCAGTGACAGAGGCTCAAGCCCAACAAGAACAAGCACAACTCAATCTTGATTACACCAAAGTGTACGCCCCGGCAGATGGCATTATAGGAAAGCGTAGCGTCCGAGAAGGATTGCTTGTTCAGGCTGGTGCTCCCCTGATGAGCCTAGTACCTAATAATGAAGTGTGGATCGAAGCCAACTTTAAAGAAACTCAACTTAACGGCATTCATAAAGGACAAACTGTTGAAGTGGAATTAGATGCCTTTCCTGATCAGCCTCTTCAGGGTGTTGTCGATAGTTTTTCTCCAGCAACAGGGGCGAAGTTTGCTCTACTTCCACCAGAAAACGCGACGGGCAACTTCACCAAAATTGTTCAGCGTGTGCCAGTAAAGATCATCATTCCTGATCAAAAAGCACTTCAAGGTCGTTTACTGCCGGGGTTATCTGTTGTTGCAACCATAGATACACGAGGCTAAGCCATGAGCAGCGCTAGTGCAATAAACTCAAACCCAGAAGAGACAGAAGTACCAAGACGCCACTGGATAGCCTTATTTGGTGGCCTAATTGGTGCTTTTATGGCGATTTTAGACATACAAATCACCAACTCGTCACTCAAAGATATTCAAGGGGCTCTTTCTGCCACATTGGATGAAAGTTCGTGGATTTCAACCTCGTATCTTGTCGCAGAAATGATCGCCATTCCTCTCAGTGGGTGGCTCTCTAAAGCATTGGGTAAGCGCCGCTACATAATATGGACAACCGCTGTTTTTACCCTTTCGTCCCTTTTATGCTCCTTCTCATGGAATATGACATCAATGATCACATTCCGTGCCATGCAAGGATTCAGCGGCGGGGCGTTAATCCCTCTTGCTTTTTCATTGGTGATCCAACTTTTGCCCGTTAATAAACGCGCTGTCGGCATGGCCCTGTTTGGGGTAACCGCAACCTTTGCGCCATCCATTGGCCCTACATTTGGTGGGTGGTTAACTGAAAACTTATCGTGGCACTACATTTTTTACATTAACATCCCACCTGCAATTCTCGTTATCGCGATGATCCGGTATGGGCTCGATGATGAAAAACTCAGTTTAAACACACTCAAAAAGGCGGACTGGCTGGGCATTATTACCATGGCCCTTGGACTAGGCTGCTTAGAGGTGGTGCTAGAAGAAGGCAATCGCGAAGAGTGGTTTAGCTCTAGCCTTATTATCGGGTTAAGTATTCTCTCTGCGGTGAGCTTGGTCTATTTTGTAATTAACGAGCTGCAACATAAAAGGCCACTGGTAAATTTACGCCTACTTAGGGATCGACAGTTTGCCATGTCTTGTATCGCTTATTTGATTTTAGGTATGGCACTGCTTGGCTCGATTTATGTATTGCCTATGTACCTAACTCAGATCCAGCAATATAACGCGATGGAAATTGGCGAAGTATTAATGTGGATGGGTTTTCCGCAACTGCTCATTTTCCCTTTAGTGCCTAAGCTGACCCAGTTTATTAAACCGAAATATTTAGTGACGTTTGGCTTTGTCATGTTTGGCCTCAGCTGTTACGTGAATACCCATATGACCATTGATTTTGGTGGCCAGCAGCTGATCCTCTCTATGGTGCTTCGTGCTATTGGTAGCCCGTTTATTATGGTGCCATTATCTCTGGTAGCGATGAAGAACGTCAGCAATATGGATACGCCTGATGCTTCTACATTAACTAACGTCATGCGCAACTTAGGTGGCGCGTTCAGTATCGCGATTATTGCTACCTTGCTGGATAACAAAACCCGTGAACATTTGGCTCACATTAAAGAATCACTCCCTTCCGTCAGCCAACTCGGGTGGAATACATTACATCAGCAACAAGCGTTTTTTATGCAATCTGGCAGTGATGCAGCAACGGCAATGCACCAAGCTCAGGCGAGCTTACTTGCTACCATGCAACGCGACGCCGCTATTATGGCTTACAACGACGTATTTTTAATGATGACCGCTTTCCTTGCCTTTGCCGCAGTACTGATTTTAAACATGAAAGATTAAAAAAATGTATTTGATAAAAAAATAAAAGGATTCCGCAGAATCCTTTTATTCTTCATATCAAGTGCTTGTATTAGTATTCGAGCTCAATGTGATGCAACTTAATACTTCCTTGATCCCAAGTTGTACGGCACGTGATCTGAAGGGATGATGAACGCTCGTATTGATTATCAATAAATTGAGAATAATTCACAAAGCCGCCATTTTTTGGTAAATCTGTCCACCAAAAGCCACCCTGCTCTTTGAAAGAAAATACTTTCCAACCCTGTCCGTCATCCACACGGCGAATTCGTGAAAACTCACACCCTCCAGGACGGCCCGGGTTCATGTTTTCAAGCTGTGCATGAACATTAACCTTAAACTTTCCAATTTCATCACTCAAAGGGATCGAACAAGTAAACTGACGATTACTTCTTTCAAATGAAGGGTTATAGATGAATGAATATGATCTCGCGTCTGGCCCCACTTGCTCTGTCATTAGGCGTTGCATTGCCTTCTGAGCATTTCCCTCTTCCTTTAATAAATTTTGGAAAGCGGCATTTCTCGCCGTAATATTCTCACCACAAAAGGATGCTGCAGGAAATGTTTCAACTTTTGCCAAAACATTTGATGAAAAAACAAGTGACATTGCCGTTAAAATAATTGAACGCTTAAACATACATAACCTCTATCAATATTAGAGTTATTACTCTATATGCAACTTAACCAATTGAAAGCGATTTAGTAAAAATATGCGCTCATTATCACGAATAAAACACATTGCGTAATCACTATAACTAAATGAAATAATTCACTTATCTCGTGATTTTTCATCCAATACAATTAAGAGGTGTTAACAGCAAGCAACACCATGCTTCCTCTTCTATTTACGTGATACTTACCGCTATTTCGGCTACAAAGTCTTCAGACTGAAAATAAAACAGGCCGTCAAATCGACGGCCTGTTTTGCTTATTTACAGAGTAACGAATACATAATAGCTAATCCGTTAAACGCCAAGTGCTCGACAAATTTTTGAGCTAATATGTAGCCCAAACATCATGGTGGCGCAAGCTACAGCCATCGCCAGTACAAATACAATCCAACCTTTCACTCCTTCTTCATCTGCTGGGCCCTTGATATCGACCTCCATAACAATAGAAAGGTAATGCATAGCCAACATACCTACCGCTCCGGTACTAAAGGAAACCGGGATCAAGAAAAGATGTCTAACAAATCTTTTAAATAGAGTGTCCGCCTCTAACGAGTATACATGTTTCATTTTTCCATTCTCATTTCATTGGTTTGGCTACTAAAAAGTACACTGTGCTCCAAAATCAAAACCACCAGACGAAGGAGAAGAGTTATCGTTTCCATCATTCCCTTGCCCCTTACTATATTCATTATATGCAGCTTTACCCCCAGACCACACGGCACCACCAGTTGTCCCGATCGCAGTTTCAGCCATAGAATTCGCTGTTGGTGACATGGTATCGCTTAACGCTTTACTGCCAGCCAACATCCTTGGTGAAAGAGACTCCGTCATGTTGTGCTGTGCCATGGTTGTGGTTACATCACCATACACACCAACCTGCTTCGCGGTCTGTTGAGTAGCAAATTTTGCAGCAGGCCCCAACACACCACCAACAATCGCTGCTTCACCGACCATCTCTGGTGTTACTTCTTGACCATCAATGACACCATTATTTATTACTGCTGCTCCTGTATTTGTAATTGCACCTGTAACTGCTGCAGTTACATACCCTCCACCAGGTATCGTTGACAATGCAGCAGCAGCTCCACCAACTAAAGACTTTTTACCAATATTTGCCCAACCTTGACTCGGGTTAGTTGCATATTCAGCAACCCCTGTGATTGCAGCTCCTATAGCAAATGCTGCAACTTGTGCAATACCGATATATTCGCCTGTAGGATCAACATACATGACAGGGTTACCTCTGGCGTATGCGTAAGGTGACCATTGCTGTGGATCTGTGAACCTGGCATCCATGGCAAACACTGGATCAGGCGTAATAAACTGAGCAAAGCGATGATCTAAATAACGGTGATGGAAATAACCTAAACCTGTTTCTTTATCTCTTTCCTTACCGGTAAACAAATACGCTGAATCTTGATTAGGGCCAAATCTTTGTTTAAGACTGCCGTAAGGTTCGTAATTGTAGCCAGCTACCGCTTCCGCTTTTTCATTCAGCGCTAACTCCACAGAACCAAGGTGCTGATGCAAATAATAACGGCTCGCTTTAAACGTTCCGCTACGCTGCCTAGATTCCGCAATTCTCTGCCCACCAATAGCGACAAACTTAACCAACTGGTCATTACGAATTTCTGAGCTGTCATCAATATAAATAACATGCTCTCTGGTTCCGTCGGCCTGAGTTACAACTTTAAAGCGCCTTTTATTCGTAGAATCATAGCCGTATCGAGTAACACTACCTTCAGCAGATATTGATTCAACCAACCTTTGGTAAGCATCCCATTGATATTGGTTTTTGCTATCTTTTAGGCGATTCCCGGAAAGATCATAACTGATCTCAGAAGTGGTAAACGTTAGCGCATTCGGGCCCGCTCTATTTGTTGAGTGGCCGATGTTATTCCATGTATTTGCATTTGTTAGATCAACACTATCTCCATACCGAACAGACAACTCAGAAGTATTAAATGCATTCGTATCAGTAATGCCTAATAAATTACCAATTGGGTCATACCGATAAGATAAGTCATGATTCTCAAATTGCGATTTAGTTAAACGATACCAACTGTCATATTCAAGACTTGTGTCTTGATTTAACGTCGCGGGTGTTGTGGCCAGCTGCTTGGCCAACGCCATTAATGAACTGTGGGAACGTTCATCGTCTATACGCGTTATATTAGAAACAGGATCTAATTGATATGCGAGGTTTTGAAGCTCACCACCACTTGGTAAAGAAGATTCGATTCCAGTCAGGCGGTGACGACTGTCGTAGTGATAACGTGTATTTACACCATTTGATAGTGTACGCTGCTTTGGTAAACCTGCGGCAGTATAATCCATATTGGTTAACACGCCATCCACCTTTTCGAGTAAACCTCCTTCGTTATAGTGGAACTTAACTTGATCACCATCTGGGTACGTTTGTTGTACGACTCTTCCTACTTTGTCATACCGCTTCGAAGTGCTGTATTGCTGATTTAAAACGTTAGGGACTTGTATATTCCTATTTGTTTCAACAATTAACCCACGAGGGCTGTAACTCCAATTCGTATTTCCTGAAAGGTCTATTACTTGTGATAATCGACCACGAACATTCTGCTGACCTGCCGAGATTACATTGTCATAAAAATAGCGTGTATCTGCTGCTGTTGCTTTAAGAGAAGGTGCCCACTTAGTACCAGATGCAAGCTGCTCACTAGTTTTTTGTGAGTACTCTGCCACTTTGCGATCTTGACCGTCATAGCGATAGTGTACTTCCCACCCTCTTGCATCACGTGTTCCAGTAAGGTTTCCATTTAAATCATAATGATGCCAAGACTCACCTCGGTTTGGATCATTAATGTACGTTTGTCGACCCAAGCCATCATAATGCATGGTCCGAACATTACCTTTCGCATCCGTATACTGGGTAAAGTTTCCTAACGAATTAAATTGATAATTACTTGTCCAAACCTGTGTGCCCGATGCTCTACCAAATTCATCCACTAATGTATGTTCAGAGACCTGTCTGATCCGACCGTACAACTCACTTTCTGGCGCTAACCCATCATAAACAAGGTGTTTTTTAGCCCCTGAGTACCCAGTGATTCCTGACGTTTGGGCTTCATCTTCAATCCACTTCGCTAAAGGCTCATAATGAACCAAGCTAAACGTCCTTCCTCCATCTTGCACACTGTGTGGCTGAGTAGTTTTTACTATTCGGTTTAATCCATCATATTCATAGTCCGCCCCTGAACTTGGAGCTAAAGCACTATAAGCTAGCCCAGATGAAAAATAAGGCAAGTAACTGGTTTTTAACATTCCCCGACGGTTATAGACATGATGCTTAGTAACAGAAACTTCATGTTCAGCATCTTGCCGCTGCATCAGTGAACGACCACTACCATCATAATAATGGCGGCTACTTAACTTATTCCCCGAATCATCTTGCAATGTTTTCGTTTCAACCCAGTTAAGTGTTTTTCCACCAATGTTCTTCGCTATTTGATACGTATAAGCAACACTCGGGTTTTGATGACTGTCTTCAGGTAATACAGAACGAGTTAAACGGCCAAATTTGTCATAACCAAATTGAGTTTGATGGCCGTTAAAGTCGCTAAAAGATTCCAACTTTCCATAATCGTAATTATAAGATGCATTGACTGTCAGCTGGTGACTCCCTAAGTCAAATGTTTCTTTTACAGGGTAGTGATTAAACCTAACGTCATATTCAAAATAAATGGCGTGACCCGGCTCACTTCCCCACAAAGGAGCAAACTTTGAGATAACATTCCCAGCACCATCAAACTGCTGACGTATTTGATATCTAAAAGCCGTCTTATCTGAAGGCTCATACCAATCTAGCACTGCGGTTAAATTGCCTTTTTCTACATAACCCAACCGAGAAGCAGAAAAACTTTCATCGTCATAAAGCCACTGCTGCTTAGCGATGATATTGCCTTTACCGTCTCTTACTTCCTCTTCCACGGGCAGGCCAACCATGTAACTCGAATGGTTTTGAGAGAAATTTCCACTGTAACGCCAACGTGTAACGCGCTCGTCATTCCACCCTTCATCCAAACGGCCTTTCTCGTTTAAATAGGTTTGGTTGCCGTAATCATCAAAATCATATTCCCAGCCAATAGAAACTGGGTCCGCACTTCCCTTCTCTTCCCACGTTCTTTTTTTAGATATCAAAACCGTGAACTGTACTGGCTCCGAACTAGGCACAGAACCTTTAGCAATATCCCTAACCTGGCGTTGGTATTCATCCACCCAAAAAACACGACCATCTGCCGCTTTGGCTTCCACTTTTCGGGTATGTCCTTTTAGCGCCCTTGTGGTTTCTCCCGAATAAAAGTCGTATGAAGTGACTAAATCTGGAATAGAGCTATCGCCTAAGTCTCTGACACTGGCACGTTCAAAACCAACAAACTGCTTTTCTACTGCATCGTAATAACCACTGCCATAATCAAATATTTTAGTGCTTGGAATATTAGAAACACCATCAAAACGATCCGTTTGCTTGATCACTTGCATAGCAATAGGAACGGTATGAAGCCAGCGCTCATTGTCTTTCGCGTCGGTCACCATTTCATTAGCAACAGAGGCGTAAGAAATATCGGTACGGCCACCAATTCCATTCGTAAAGCTGGTTAATAATGAAGGAGGCGTATTCGGGTACAGATCTGTATAACTGTACGTCATTGCACGTCGGCCGCGCTTGTACCAGAGAATATCCGTAGAACCGTTACCGTTCATGTCTGCTAATCGGATTAAATCAGGTGATATACCCAGCGGATTCTGTAAGGTAATTGGTAAACTTAAAGCAGCACTTGAAGTAGTCTCACCTTTATTTGACCATATTTGTACTTGTTTACCACTCAAATAAACTAAATCGGCAAAACCGTCTTGGTTCATATCCTGAACCTTTATTTCTCCTCTATCAATCGTTCGAGGAACTCGCGAAAACTCCACTTTACTGCCAAAACCATTTAACCCTCGGCCAGGCCAGTAGCGCATTACACCCGGTGCCACAAACGTTAAATCTTGTAGGCCATCACCATTCATATCCGCTAAATGTACGCGGTTATCCCTAAAACTAAGGGAAGAAAGGTCACGATTTAATGGCAAGCGTATTGGGTTACTCCAACCATCAGGTAAGTTAAGAGACACAATATGTGAGGTAACTCGCCCTCCAGACGTCAATAACTGTAGAGCATCGATACGCTTATCATTGTTAATGTCCACAAGACGAACATCTGGAGAATCGAGCTGTAATCTAGCTTGTTTTAATTGGCCGTTATGCTGCCAGTTTAAATTACTGTCTAATGTAAAATAGTTCGTGCTTCTCGAATTATATTGAATGAGATCGCTTTTGCCATCTCCATTAATATCTGCCCACTTCGTTGCTGGATGTGACAGTCGAGTTCGAGTGTGGACAGCCATTTTTTTCATTGGCAACCAGTCCACTTCATGGTTACTGTTTTCACCTGAATTCAGCCAATACTTATGCTGGCTTTGGCTGGTATCAATCACATCTGGAAGCCCGTCGCTATTAATATCCACCATATCTACGTCTGGAGAGTAAATTGGGATATTTTGCATCGAGGGTAAATAGTGAGATTCAGTCTGCACTTCTGGCTTAGAATAAGTAAACGAAACCGGAGGCAAAGATTCAGAACGATCACCACTTCGTGTGGCGACAGAGGCTAGTATCGACTGATATTGGTTTTCTGAAGTCGGGAGGTAACTAAAATCATACTGTTTAACTGGTTTTCCCGAAACATCTACCGCAGCGGTTTTAATTCTAAAAGCAGTATCGATCTTATACCCTGAGACATAACTAACTAAACGATCAGGGCGAGTTTCATAGGTAAATTGCATCGAAATGCTGTTTGAGCCTAGCTGATTGTACTCTATTTCAGAAAGATACCTTTGAGATCCTGAGTCTAAAGATTGATAGCGATACACTATAACATTGTTATTTGTGTCTCTAACTTCTCCGACATTCCAACGAAACGTTCCAGACTCAGTTAACACTTTACTATTAACAGAGTTACCTAATCGATAAGTCAGTCCATCGGGCCAACTAACTAACCATTCATCGCCTTTTTTCTCATAACGTGCAAAATTTTCGCTGTATCTAGCACGATATTGATTATTTCCAATATGAATAAGTTCGACACCATTATTGGTAATATAAGTATCAAACTCGTCATTTTCATCGACAATGCCATCATTATCGTTATCTTTTCTGTCTCCATGAGGCCAATCAGTATAATTTGGAAGCCCTTTGTTCGTTCTGCGTTGTATGTACGGAAAATCAAATTTTCGGCCAAGGCCCGCAATATCATTACCAAAACCACTGTTATAGCTAAGAGTAACTGAAGGCGTCAGCCCCGCGCGACCACTAGGTAACGCCAAAGAATAACTGTGGGTACTCATTCCCGTGGATAAGTTGGGTTGAAAAGACTCACCCAAACCTTCAATGGTTCCGGGTCCAGAAGGCAAGTTGATCAGCGCTGGCTCCAACGCTGATTTTTCATTTGAATAAGAAGCAAAGGAAATGCTTCCTATCAAAGTAAGAATAAAAGCATTTTTCATAGAAAGTATCTTAATAAAGTGCTGCCAGCGGAGTGCTGGCAGCGATTAGTGGAGAGTTATCTTAAACCTAAACTTAGAGGTGTTAACAAAGGGCCGTTATTACAATCACTGTAGTTTGTTGAACGGTAGCTGTGTACGATATGAAGCTGAATATCATCAATATCTTGCGTGGAGATATACGATGAACTGTTTTCTTCACCAATTTGCAGTGACAGCCTCCAATTTGATGCTGCTACACTTCTCTCGGCAAATGCATAGGTTGGTGCTAATTGGACAAAGTTATTGATCCTTGCCGTCATATTTTCCCTATATTGGTTTTCAAATGCTAACTTATCAAACGTACCTTCCCAGAACTTAGCAGAAACCACTTTCAAACCACCTGTTAAGCTTGGGTTTTTAGGCCTTAAGAAACTGTTACCGCCGTACGTCAGATATGCGTGAATAGAATTACCCGATATGGTTTGCGAATAATTCACAACATCAATACCAATAGAGTGGAGCTTATTATCATAAGTTCCTCCATCCACAATACACTGCTTACCACTCTGATCGGTAATCACTTTCGGACCAACAAAAAGCATTTCAGAAGGTACAGGTTTCACCGTACTAAATGGAATTGAAATATAAGAAGGTACACTCGCATGACGTGAAGACTCTAACTTCAACCTAAACGCATCATCTGCACTAATCAGGTTTCCATACTGATCTTCATATCTAAAGACTTCATAGCCGTATCTATCAAACTCAGGAACAAAGCCCCAAATATCTTCTTTTAATGAAAGAACTGAATTTTTCAGTGCCTTGTTGCCAGATTGATTACTCTTAAATACATCATAGTTAACGACCTGAGCATAAAACTCTTCTAATTCAGCTGCACTAGAAATAGCAAGAACATCGAGTTTTGTTTTTCCTGAGCGAGAAATAAAGGGCTCATTCCACTTATATTCGAGTACATTAATAGCGTATACCAACCAGCTTTGTGCATCCCACATATAGCGTTCTGCCAGCTGCACTTTAGATCGAATATCTAAACCATAAGCAGGGTTATTGAAATACAGACTGTAGTCGGTAACAGATCGTGCTGCAATAAGATCGTTGTAATAGTTAGCCATTGCAAGAAGCGCTTGCATACGGTTGTTTTCCATTACCAAACTAATTTTCTCAATATCAATATCTAATTTTAATGCCTTTAATTCTAAATTCATTCTAGCTACTGATGTTGAACTCTCTATTTCATTTCTTTCTTTCTCTTTAAGCAGGATCTCCGTACGTTCACTAACCACTAACTGTTCTTTTTGAATTTCAATATCCAACTGCTCTGTTAGTTCTTTTTTACTTAATGGTGAATTTTCAGGAATGTTGTTTATCGCAATATTCTTCAACTCTTCCATATAATCCGTTTGCTGAGCACCATTATCCTCAATAATATCAACATGACTTTGTACCCAATCGTTCAATTGAATCTCTTTTTGAATTTCAAGTTCAATATTCTGCTTAAGGTTGTCAAAACGTATTTCTGCCAATTCAAGTTGCTGAACTTTGCTAGCAATCAAATTACGCTGAGTATCGATAACACTACCAGGAGAAGCGGTACTAGGTGTAACTTCACATGAACTACTTTGACAATTCAGGTTACCTACTAATTGCATTAACTGAGTACGATAACTTTGTGTTTCTTGTCGAATTGAGTTTGCCAATGATTCTTGGCTCACAATTTTGTTCTGAAGAGCTGTTTTTGCTTCCGTAGATTTCCGGACTGCTTGCTGAATTAACCCCGAAGGAGAATCAAGAAAAGCCTTAATTTCAGTAAAGGTATCAAATTCTTGATGGCCTTGATATCCATACTGATTAAAAGGAACAAAGTCGCCTTCTATACCGTAGATAACATAGTCATCCGAATTTAAATGCCTTAATTTATCTAAGTTTTCCAACGAATTAACAAATTCAGTTTCCGCATTTTGAAGAAGATAATTACCCTTATAAATAGAATTATACTGACTTCCGAGTAAACGCTTAATTTGATCAGATTTACCTTGCAGGTTTTTATGCAACAGATCGGCTTGTGTTTTCAGTTGCTCTTTCTCAAAAAATGAAGCATTATTTTTAATCGCATTCTTAGCCAGTTTATTCTCAACTTCAGCCAATTTTGCCATCACTTCAAATACCAATACGAGGTTATCTGCATTGTTATTTCTTTGAAGGTTATAATAATCCCCCGCACTATGAGGTACACGTTCAACAAAAACAGAACTGTGCGTATCAATTAGATTCCAATATTCATTTAGTGATTTAGTTAATATATCTTTAGCATTGCTTAAGAAAGCGTGCTCTTCTTTCAATGACACAGATTCATAAGGGATAGTATGAACTTTATTTAACCAATATGTCGCTTTTAGTTGCTCAGAAGCCGCCGTGAAGTAATACACATTCAAGATTTGGTCTTTTACTTTAATCAAATCGACGGATGTGGTAATGATATTACCATTAGGGTCAACTGGACCTACTTTGTTTTTCAAAGTCTTCAGCCAGCTATTCAACGTGCGTTTTGCTTCATTGATTCTGTTATAATCATTTGTGCTTAGAATATTCGCATACGTAGAATCATTCAATTTTTCAAACGAAAGTCTAGGACTTGTCCCACCCTCATATAAAGAAGCTAGGTAGCCAAACGCAGCCAAATCTGAACTCAACTCATAAGGGCCAACTATCTCACTTACCATACCATTTGAGCTAGATGGATATAATAGCCGTTCCGCATACAACGAACTCGTATAATAGCCCACACACATTTTAGTCGCAGGGTTAAGCATACCACCATCGGGGCAACTACAACCATCTATCTGTAGTTGCGAACCATCTACTAGTATTTGCGAAGCATCTATTTCATTTGCAAATTGATATTCAACCGCAGCCGGTGTGCTAAAAGTTCGGGCTTCACGGAAACTACCAGATGTCTTTTCTGCAGAAACTTGTACCCCCGCCGAAAATGACGCAGGCTCTGAAGGAGAAAACTGACTAACACTTGCAAACTCCATTGGCCCTATTGGCCCCACTGGACCAATCGGCCCAGGACCTATAGGGCCAGGGCCTGGTTCTGGACATGATATACAAATTGGTCCCGGCCATGGTTCAGGCCATGGCGTAGGCGGATGAATAACATCTGGTGGCAATATTATATCTGGTGGTAACGTAGGGCACGATGCTGGCCCCGAACCCACCTCACATAATTTATTTGTTGCAGAGAAATTTCCTGTTTCACAAAGCATTGCAAAGCTGCTTGAAGAAAATACAAACAGCCCTAAAGGGAGTATTTTTATAGACACTTTATTTAGCCTTATATTAAAAAACTAAGAAAGAAGGCTACCATTTATTTATATAAACAATATCTACAAATATATAAATATAATATAAGTGCGATAAGAAACACATTCTTATAACAATGAAGTGAAACAGCTAATTTTGTAAAAAAACATGTCAGTTAAATTGAAGTAAGAATATAAGTCTAAATTTAAAACACATTATAGATAAATATATCTGCAATACCAATCCAGTTAAGATACCATTAAAATTTTATAAAAACAAAACAGATTAATAATTTAGAGATATATTTGTTAATTACAAATTTAAATTATTTATCAATTTCAACACTTTCAAACCAATTAAATTAATTAAAACTAAAAAAACCATATTTTAATTAACTGAGTCTCATAATGTGACATCAATTAAATAGGACTTTATTTATCCCTTGATAACGCTTAGGTAAATCACGATTTCTTTTATGTACTAAATACAGCTTTTCAACCACTATTTTATTTGGTGTATGGATGAAAAGTTGGTCGCGGTGTGGAAAACTGACTAACGCGCTTTTTGGTAATACCGTAAAACCAATCCCTTGGGATACTGGTAATAAAATCTGGTGTAATTGATTAATGTAGCTTGCCGTGGGCAGTGTCTGTGTATTGAGGCTGGCTAGCTCTGGATCATCACATTGATCGAAATACAGCGATAGATAATGTGCGGCATCAGGGTGCTGGATCACACCACAGCGCACTAATAACTCAGCCGTCACAATCTTACCTTCATGGCATTTAGGTAAAATCAAACACAGCGGCTCACTACCAAGTTCTTCGCTGTAAAACAAGCTAGAGCTAGGCAGATGAGTCACTACACCTATATCCACTACCCCATTCTCAATATCGCGCAATATTTTATCATTTGGGGCAACTTCTAAGTGAATCGTCAGCCCTTGGTGCTGCTTTTGAAGTTCCAGTAACTGGGGATACAAACGCAACGCTAAAGAGCCTGAGCACGATAAACGGCACTCACCAGAAAAAGGATCATCAAAGTTTAAGTTATCTAATAGAGCCGCTTCCTCTACGGCTACTTTCACCGCGTAGTCATACACCAAACGGCCTTGCTCTGTTAACTCAAAGCTCTTGTTTTCACGTTTAATCAACGCATGCCCACACGCCTGTTCTAACTTTTTCACATGTTGGCTCACACCCGGCTGAGTCATATACAGCTTCTCTGCCGTTTGAGTAAAGTGGCCAACATCAATAAGCGTTTTAAAAGTGTGTAACCATAGAGGATTCAGCATTTTGGGCTGCCATTACAATCATTAATAACAAAAGGTTATCATAATGGGGAATATTAATAATTCAAACACCTAAGCCAGAAGCATTCCTCAGAACGCAATCACCACTCAAATAGATTCACAATGGAAATATCATGACACCCTTTAATAAAACCTTTGTTCATATTTTTGAAATAAAGTAAGTAATTCAAAGTAAAGGCTGCAAAACATTCAATTCAGCAGGTAAAGTTAGCGCCCATACAAATAATCAGATTTTAGTAACAAGGATATTATGATACCTGAACCATCAATTTGGATTTGGTTGCCGCTCGCCATTGCCATTTTACTTGCTTTTTACAAACAGACTAAAGCGGCTTTCATCTTGCTCGCTATCGCTTTACTCGGTGGATTCTTGGAAGATCGGCTTCAACTCCCTACAATGCTGTTCGTGGTTGCTTCTCTGGCCCTTGCGTATCAAACCCCAAGACTCAACAAGCCATGGCGACACCTCTCTTTAGGGCTAATTGTTCTTGGAAGCCTTGCTTTGATGATGCATTGGATCCCTGGTTTTAGTAATGCCAAAGTACTTGATGGCGTCGTGTCTGGGCCAAGCAGCGCTCCTTTCACTATGTACCTCAACCTTGATAAACCTCTTATTTTCTTTCTCTTGTTACTGGCATGGCCACCATTGCTCGGCAACGCTTCACATACTAACAAACGCGTTTTATCGCTAACCGCCATTTTATTGTTTAGTTTATTACCCATTGCATGGGGGCTGGGTGCATTAAAACCTGAGCTGTCTCTCCCATCATGGTGGTGGTTATTTATGGTCAATAATCTACTGTTTACTTGTGTTGCTGAAGAAGCACTATTCCGCGGCTTTTTACAACAAGCGATCAGTAACAAATTTGGCTGGATACCAGGGCTTATCATTACCAGCCTCTTATTCGGCTTGGCGCATTTTGCAGGCGGCCCATTATTAATCGCTTTTGCAACACTTGCAGGAGTTGGATACGGGCTCGCTTTCCACTATAGCTCTCGCCTTTGGGTGGCTGTTTTGTTCCACTTCTTATTTAACCTATCCCACCTTTTATTTTTTACCTACCCGATATTGGCTAAATAATCAAAAAACTAGTTAAAACTAACTAAAACGCACCAAAGTCTAGGTGCGTTTCTTTTTGCTACATGGAGCAATAGATATGAACTATTCTCTTAAGGCGAAATTTTCCCTAAGTGAAGTAGATGTTTAAAATATTCTTGCTCAAACTTTGTTAGGGCATCCATATTTAATGCAGCGGGAGAGTTATTCATTTTTTCTTCAAAATAGTTATCATGTATCTCAAGCGCTATTTCCGCAGCCTTTTCCATTTCTAATTCACCGGCTCTACCGCGCTTACCTATCCTTCCTGCACGGTGAGAGTAAATATTATCATGGTCTATTTCAATAACCTTAACTCGCCCAGATTTATAAAAACGCTTATATTCTTGAATCGCTTTAAAAGAATTTAAAGATTTAATGACTTCTTCTCGTACTTTTTTTTCTATTGCATCTCCTTTTAATGAAGATATTCTTTTAGAATATGCTTGAAATGCATCAGCAACTTCCAATTTAAACTCTTTAGATTCAGATATTTTTTCATGAAGAAACCTAGTTATTATTATAATATCTATCGATTCTTTCGTTATCTTATTCTTGCTCCACTCGACTCTCACTTGCGGATTTACCAAGCTTAATCTAGAGTTTAGCTTTTCATTTTCAAAAATTTTTATCTTTTTCCCTGAACTTTTTTTGTAAATAGGTCTCAACTTACCATTATGACCTACAATATTTTTTAACTGACAACACCTAAAGTCAGAGATGCTTTCAACGTATTTAAATAATTCTGGCGTCATCGCATCATCTGGTTTTTTATCACTTAAAAATATTCTATTTTGTTTATATAGATCATGTTCTCGAATATCCTTGTAACTGGTTTCGAAATTATCTTTCATTACAAAAGTAATTCCTCCAGCATAACGAGAGTCCATGCCATACCTAAAGTTAACACTACGCTCAACACTACCAATCATCCTACTGGATAGAATACCTAACATTCCATTCAAGCTTGTATTATGTGTATACAGTAATTTCTTAACCCTACCTTTGATTGACTTATTTTCATCAATTCTTTGTTCGGTATTATTACCAATGAGCTTTTCTGTCACATTTGAAATATTAATTACCGGAACTTTTTCGGGTATATTTTTTGAGTATGTAATATTACCTACACCAACCATTAAATCACGGGCATATTGTTTCTCATATGTATCTCCATAAGGGTAGGCATCTTTTATACACAATTCTTTTAGTGGAGAATCATCACCTCCCTCCCCTTTGCGAGAAATTAACTCCCTCTCTCTTGCATTCGTTAGTTCATTAGTATCTATTAGTGACGCTTCTGTATCCAACCAATCCATCCCCTTATCCTCCGATATTTTTGAGAGAAGTTCAGATGTAATTTTATCTGGCTGATACAATATATGCTGTCTCGGTAGTGGGTTACCTTCAACTTCAAGGGGCAATAGGATAGATAAACAATGCTGTTCAGATAATAACCTATCGTCTAAGTCTAAACATTCTGAGGTAGATAATGTTGCTTGAAAATTCCAATTATCCCCTCCAATAATTTTATATTCCCGAGATAATTTTCCATCAATAAAATGATAAAAATACCCAGTTTTAGCCCAGCCTAATTTATTATCTACTTGTACTGCTAACTTAACTGGAATGAATTTGGCGTTAACCTTCTTACTTCCAATTAACTGAGGCTTTATGGATTGAAAATTCTCTGTGTTGCCAACCTTAGGAAAGAGCTCATAACGTAACTCAGTTAAGCTTTCTTCCAAGCATTTTGCAGTATATAAAATATAACCTTCTTCGTCGCATGACTTCTCCCATGTTGTCACAGCCTTACTTTTTTTCTCAGGATCACTCAGAATCCATGAGCCCACTTGTAATTGAGGAAGCTCAGACATTGAACAAAGCACCTGAACATTACATTCATATTTAGGCTCTTTTTCCGGGGGAAGATCTTGAACGGGTGGCGCTTTCACCTTACTACCCCCCTGACTTTTAGCGGCACTGCTTTTTGTTGATGAAGTAGACTTAACCTGGCTTGTGCCAACACGATTTTTAGTTTGTGGGCCTCGCTTGGTCGGGTTAGAACTGCTTTCTCCCCATTGAGGCTTAAAACCCGCTGTTCTTACTTTACCTGCTGGTCTGGTTTTGCTCTCTGGGCTTACTTTGTTTGTATTTTGTTTAGGCATAAGAAAAATTCAGTTAAATACAGTCTAACCAATATACTTGATATGCACTCAAATGAATAATTGATGTACATGATGTAAGAAGCTATAACTAAAAGCCATGAATGTATACTAAGCACTCAGGTCAATTCATCATACCAAGGAAATCGTGATTATCACTCACAAAAATAACTAAGAAAGCTTGTATTACGTCAAATTGACGTGGGTGATCCAAATGTTAATCTTGAATCTTGATGAGACAATTAACATGCCCTAAGACATAAGAATAGAATATAGAAAATAGGGAGGTGACGTAGCCAAGAACAACCTGTGGCAAATGTGATCAAGTCAGCCATAGGACAATGCATAACGACAAATAACAGCCATATTGTTTGCCTCATGCACGCATTGCTGCTCTCGCGGCTACGTGTTTTTATTGAACCACAAACAAGCCGATTTGAAGTAGTACAGTTAACCTAATAGCTTTTAGAACAGTTCCCTTTTTTGCTCAATTAAATATATGCAACCAAATGCATTTTATTTAGTTATCAGCTACACTTAGGCCAAATTATTACAATTACATTGTCGCCATATTAATTATGATTATAAAAGGCGAGCAATAAGGATACTGAGCATTATGGTAAAGAAAGTTGCAGTCGTTACAGGTGGATCAAAAGGAATTGGCTTAGCCATTATTAACAAATTCGAAAGCGAATCTTACCGGGTTTATAACCTTGACTTAGAGCAGGGGCCACATGGTGAGTTTGTTGAATGTAATGTAAGCCAAGCATCACAAGTAGACCATGCTATCTCCACTATCATGGAACAAGAAGGGCGCATTGATGTATTACTCTGTAACGCTGGAATACATTACTCTGGTACGATTGAAGAAACCTCTGAAGCCGATTTTGATCGCGTGTTCGCCATTAATGTTAAAGGTGCTTACACCTTAATCAAAGCCACTATTCCTATCATGAAACGGCAAGAACACGGGGTGATTGTAATCACTGGCTCCGATCAATCTATGATCGCGAAACACAATTCATTTGCTTATAACCTCAGCAAGCATGCATTAGCTTCCATTGCGAAAACGACAGCTCTTGATTACGCAGCCTATAATATCCGTGCCAACGTGGTATGCCCCGGCACTATTGACACACCATTGTACCAAAATGCCATCGACAACTATTGCGCAAAATCTGGAGCCAATAAAGAGCAAGTACACAAAGAAGAAGCGGCCATGCAGCCATTAGGCCGAGTCGGACAACCAGAAGAAGTGGCTGAACTGGCCTATTTTTTAGCCAGCGATAAAGCCAGCTTTATAACAGGTAGTCTACAAATGATTGATGGCGGCTACACAACCCAATAATGCCGAATACGCCCTCTCCTTTAATAAAAATTATTGATCCGCACTTACATTTTTTTAATCTGAAGTGCGGTGACTACCATTGGCTACAACCCCAAAATCCGCCATTTTGGCCCGATAAGGCTGCTATTCACCGCTCATATACCGAGCACGATTTATCGCTTCCTTCATCAATTCAATTATCTGGATTTGTGCATATTGAAGCTGGGTTTGATAACCAGCGGCCATGGCGTGAAATCGATTGGCTTGAAAATACAGTAACTTTACCTTTTAAAAGCGTCGCAACCATTAACCTAACTAATGATCCAACAACATTTCAATCCGACATCAATAAACTATCTAAATATTCGTCGCTCATCGGAGTCAGGCATATCCTCGATGAGCAAGCTCAAGCTATATTAAGCTCACCTGATGTCTACGAAAACTTTGCGTGTCTGGCCCACCACTCTTTATTGTTTGAAACCCAAGTCAACGGATCTGATACCCAAGGTATTAAGCAATTAGTCCACCTTGCTCAGGCTCAGCCAACACTGCATTTCGTCATCAATCATGGTGCTTTTCCACCGCAATGTGATGATGAAATTGAGGTATGGAAGGCCAACATGAAGTATATATCGTGCTGCCCAAACATAACCATCAAAGCCTCTGGCTGGGAAATGATCAATCGCAGCTACTCAGCCAACTGGATTAATTTCATTGTCTGCGAGCTGTTAAGCTTATTTGGCCAACAACGAGTGATGCTCGCAAGTAACTTTCCTTTATGCACTTTTAGTCAGGGTTATGCCGCGTTATGGAAACTCTACCTGAACCTTTCCATACCTGAGTCCATAAAAAAACGCCTCATTTATGATAATGCCCTTCAAATTTACCACCTTAGTCACACTGACTAATCAGGTAATGACTACACTTATTTTATAAATCCCATCAATTACACATAGAAGCGAAACCACGTAAAACAGCATGATGAAATAAAATACTCACCTCAATAACGAAAGGTAGCTAAATGGTTTTATTCAAAAAGCCTCTTACTTTGGCGATTTTCTTACTCGTAACTTGTGTCTTTTTGGTGTCTTGCAAAGGGGAAACTACCGTCACGCCTGCGCTTACCAACCAAGAGCCTAGTATTCAGATAGGTTCCGATCAGTCTGTTAATGAAAATGCAACCGCCACTCTTTCTGCCTCTGCTACCGATCAAGACGGCACCATTGAGCGTTACCAATGGGCACAGACCACAGGCATTAGTGTGGTATTAAATAATGCCAACACCCAAACACCAGAATTTACCGCTCCCAGTGTTAATACCGATGAAACACTGACCTTTCAGCTAACAGTGACTGACAATGAAGGGGCCACATCCAGCGATACATTAAAGGTCACCGTCTTAAATCAACTGACTGTCGGTGGCACCGTAAGTGGATTAACGGGCACACTCACCCTACAAAATAATGGTGCTGCCACTCAATCGCTACAAATTACCACCAATGGTAATTATCAGTTTTCCCAGTTCTTCAATAATGGTGATATTTACAACATTACGGTAAGTCAGCAGCCTCAAGATCAAATGTGCTCTGTCAGCAATGCAAACGGCCAAATCAACAATATTAACGTTACCAATGTCGCCATTTTATGTACTGGTAATACACCGACCGTGACGCTTTCAGGCAGCTACCAAACTACCCCATTATTGCAATTAGACAACGACATTAATGACCCAAGTGCCGCGCCTAACGGTAACAACAACACGTTA
Source organism: Vibrio sp. Of7-15 (assembly GCF_022347565.1). GTDB lineage: Bacteria > Pseudomonadota > Gammaproteobacteria > Enterobacterales > Vibrionaceae > NORP241. The sequence goes on along the minus strand of NZ_JAKRGH010000001.1, from coordinate 211,317 downwards.
GATACCCCTCAGGCCATACAAAACTTGGTGTTAATTCAAGGTTTTGCTACCGCCGTTGCCACAGGCCGACAAGTTGAGCGCGATCGCTTTGCCTACAACCCAGATCCGAACGATGTGTACCAAGTGATCTTGCAGCAAAATCAGTCCATCCGCTTACAAGTGGTCGATTTTGCAGGCGCTGATGTATTTAAAGGCGATTTAGATTTATATCTTTATGACAATAACCGACGTTTAGTTGGGTCTTCACTCAGTGTCACAGAATTTGAAAACATTACTGTGCCTAGTGATGGCCAATATTACATTGTGGTGCATGCCTATTCTGGTACTTCGAAATATACACTGTCGCTGAATGCCGTCAGCCAACAAAATCACTCTTCTCAATCGGTAGAGTTTCAAACTGAGCAAGCCATTATTCAGCTAAAACCCACGGCTAATATCAGCCGCTTTACCTCAAGTAACAAAGATCTAACGGCTGATTTGAATACAAATGCAGCAAGAAGCACACTGGCGACTTTTTCTGTTTCTGCTGTCCCTGTCAGCCAAGCAAAAAACAACACCTCTGGAACACCGAATGAAACCCTCAGTTTTGATCAAGTGTTAGCCGCAGCCAACCCAACCAGTTTTAAAAAGGTCAAAACACTGCAACACATCAAACAGCTAAACCAACAACCCGATGTGCTTTTTGCAGAGCCAAACTACCTTTATCAACCACTGCTTGTGCCTAACGACTCTTATTATGCACGCCAATGGCACTACCCTGCGATTAACCTTCCTCAAGCTTGGGACATTACCACAGGCAGCCGCACTGGCAGTGATGTGATCGTCGCGGTGATTGATACTGGCGTGTTCCTCACCCACTCTGATTTGGCTGGGCAGCTTGTCAGCGGTTACGACTTTATCTCCAGTAGCTCAAACGCTGGGGATGGTAATGGTATTGATAACAACCCTGATGATCCCGGCGACAGCACCCAATTAAACAACAGCAGTTGGCACGGCACACATGTTGCTGGCACCGTCGCCGCCAAAACCAACAATAATAATGGGGTTGCGGGAGTCTCTTGGCACGCTAAGATCATGCCTATCCGTGTGTTAGGGCTCAATGGAGGCACAAGCTACGACATTATTCAGGCAGTGCGCTTTGCTTCAGGGTTAAGCAACGACAGCAACACAGTTCCCACCCAAAAAGCCGATATTATTAACCTTAGCCTTGGTTGTGCGAACTGCTTTAGCCAAGCGGAACAGCAAGCCTATACCGATGCCAGAGCTCAAGGTGTTATTGTTGTAGCAGCGGCAGGTAATAACAACAGTAGCCAACTTTTCTACCCTGCTTCTTTTGATAGTGTAGTTTCCGTCAGCGCTACCGATTTTTCGAACAACAAAGCTTATTACTCCAACTTTGGTAGCCGAGTAGACGTCGCCGCACCCGGTGGAGACATGCGTGTGGACAGCAATGGCGACGGTTCTGCCGATGGCGTATTAAGCACACTTGTGGACGATTCTACAGGTATTCGTGAGTCGTCAATCAGTTTTTACCAAGGCACCTCCATGGCGTCACCGCATGTTGCAGGTGTGTTTGCCTTAATGCGCGCCCTGTACCCTGCTCTTTCCCCAGATGATGTGGATAATCTATTGGCTGCCGGAGCCATTACAACCGATCTAGGTACAGCTGGGCGAGACAATACCTATGGCTACGGATTAATTGACGCGTTAAAAGCCACTCAGCAAGCACAACAGCTCGCAAACGGAGGCTCAACCCCAGATCTGCCTCCTGTTATTGTGGCAACCCCGACCCAACTCAGCATGGGGCTAAATAGTGAAAGTACCCTAACAATAACCAATGAAGGCAAAACCACCACTTCTATCACCAGCATCAACACCGAAGCCAGCTGGTTGAATGTGAGTGCCACCAACGTAGACGCAAACGGGCTAGGCGAATACCGAGTCCAAATAAATCGTGCGGGATTAAGTGATGCCGCCTATCAAAGCAACATCATTTTTAATCTAGCAACAGGAAGCAGCGTCAGTGTTCATGTTTCGATGCAGGTAGCACAGCTGGATACAACCGGAAGAACCGCCAGCATTTATGTAATGCTACTCGACAGCAATAACAATGTGATTTCAAAAATCTCGCCTACCGATCAGGGCAATGGCCAATTTAGCTACCGTTTTAGCAATATTGTGGCTGGCAGTTACCGTATTATTGGCAGCTCCGATATTGATAACGACCAACAATTCTGCCAATACGCGGAAGCATGTGGCGGCTACCCGACGTTAAATGCCCTAAGCCCTATTGAAGTCACCAACCAAGATATTGCAGATTTAGACTTTATTATTGGTATTCAATCTAACTTTGGCCAATAACACAAAAAAGAGGCCGTTCACCGTGCCTCTTCTTTACACAGCTCCTGAGGCCATGACATCATAACGAGAAGGAAAACAGCCCATAATTACAACCATATAAATATAAAAATCATGAATAAAACGACTGTATTTTGCCAAATATCCGACAGCCATTTTTCAAAAGGCTCAACGTCAGAAATACGCCTTAAGAACGTCATTGACGATATAAATAAAAAAGACGTGCACCATGTTATTTTTAGTGGTGATTTAGTGTTAGAGCCCACAACACAAAATTATGCGGAGTTGTATCACTTTCTTGATACCCATTTAAATAACGATATTAACGTTTATTCCATTCCCGGTAACCATGATGATGTGGAGCTACTAAAGCAAACTGCTCCTCATTCACGTTTCTCATCCCCAGAATATATCGATATTACAGAGCACACCCGAATCCATCTGATTGACTCAAGTAAACGATTTGAAGGCACGGTATTAGGTTCAGGCTATGTTCCGCAGTCTGCACTAAGTCAGTTACGAAAACGCATCAAGCATACTCACAAGCTCAATTCTGTTTTTGCCATTCACCACCCTCCCGTTACTTTTGGAGCCGATTGGTTTCAAAAAATCTGCTTAACCAATGGCGATAACTTTATTAAAACCGTGCAGACTAACAAACAAAACAGCCATATTATTTTTGGCCACTCACATGTTTATTTTCAGATTAAGAAAGACGACATTGAGTATATTTCTTGCCCGAGTTCGTGGGTCGGCTTTAACCACCAAAACCACACTAAAACAGAAAAAACGGATGACTTTGGTTATCTTGTGTATTTCGAAAATGAGCACAATGAAATAGAACACGAAGTGATTATGTTGTAGAGGATAGAAGACTCATGATAATTCCGTATGAGCCTTATTCAAAGAGCATACGGAATTATTTACAGGGTCCAGAGAAGGGATAGAGAAAGAACGCTTCCCTATCCCATCTTAATTACCAAACAATTTAATGTGTAAACTTAGGTAAGTCGCTCTTATTTAAACCAGTACCGTCGGCAAATTCTTCGCTGTGGTTCACATTGGATACATTCCACTCACTAATATCTTGCTTGAAAGATGCAGCTTCAGAAAACATCCCCCACATTTGACTCACCTTCGACGTATCCCACTTACTTATGTCTTGGTTGAATGCTGTGGCCCCCTGAAACATATAACTCATGTCTTGCACCTCCGAGGTGTCCCATTTACTAATATTTTGGTTAAATACTTTAGCAAACGAAAACATAAACGCCATGCTCTTCACCTTCGATGTATCCCACTCGCTAATATCTTGGTTAAATACTTTGGCCTCTTCGAACATTACGGCCATGTTCGTGACATTAGATGTATCCCACTTGCTTATATCTTGATTAAATGCAAAAGCACTTAAAAACATCTCTTGCATGCTCGTCACCTTCGATGTGTTCCATTTGCTGATATCTTGGTTGAATGACCTCGCATCAGTAAACATTGAAGCCATATTCGTAACATTAGATGTATCCCACTTACTGATGTCCCGATTAAATGCAAAGGCACCGAAAAACATATCTTTCATGTTCGTCACCTGAGATATATCCCACTTGCTAATATCTTGGTTAAAGAATCGGGCACAAAAAAACATTTTCTCCATGTTCGTCACCTGAGATACATCCCACGCACTCAAATTTCCATTGAAAGACAATGCTTTATGAAACATAGAAGTCATATCCGTTACTTTGGAAGTATCCCAATGACTCAGGTCTTGGTTAAACACTTCCGTTAAGGCAAACATTGCTTTCATGCTCGTGACATTTGATGTATTCCAATGTCCAATATCTTGATTGAAAGACAAGGCCTTATTGAACATAGAAATCATATTCGTCACTTTGGATGTGTCCCAATGACTAAGATCTTGATTAAACGCCTCTGTTAAAGCAAACATTGCTCTCATGTTCGTGACACTAGACGTATCCCAATGTCCGATATCTTGGTTGAATTTAGAAGTACCGTAAAACATTAGCTCCATATTCGTTACCTTTGAGGTATCCCAGTCACCAATGTTCTCATTGAAAGAATAGCGTTCAAAAAATAGCTTATTCATATCGTCAACATGAGAAGTACAAAAGCGTAACTCGCCTTTCCCAAAGGCACTATACTGTCCGTTATCGCGGATTGTGTCGTTATCCACGACCAAATAAAGCTTGTTATTAACTGTAAAGGTATCGCCGACTTCTCTGTCATCACAAGTTGTCGTTACAGAGGCATTCGTTGATACGTCATTTTGAGCAGCAAAGGCGTTGAAACTCACAGCCAATGTTAAGTATAACGGAGTAAGGTAATAGTTAATGTTCATCGTCGTATTAATATTTAATGGGTTCAAAGAAATGATAAGAAAAGCCAATCCGGAAAAGATGAATTATAAATCACCAAAATCTTCATCACTGAATATATGGCTAGATTTATCTTGCTCACTCTGCCTTAAACAAGATTCCGAATAGCTCATCTCTTCTTCCTCTGAGTCTTTACAAAAGATATCGCTTCCAATTGAAATGACAGAGCTTGGAATGAGTACGTTTTTTAAATTATTCTCAAAAAATGCTCTATTTCCAATCGAAGTGACCGAATGTGGAATGGTTATATTAGTGAGCATGTTAGTTGAAAATGCACCATCATCGATTAACGTGACCGCATCGGGAAGCGTCACATTTGTGAGCGTATTTCGGTAAAACGCGTAATAACCAACAACGTCAACAGAGTTAGGAATAACCACATTTATTAATGCATTATCTGCAAAGGCTTTTCTTCCAATTACAGTAACATGACAAGGCATAACGACATTCGTTAACCCATGATCATAAAATGCATAATCACCAATAGTAGTGACTGGCGTTGTACCCAAAACATCAGGAATAATTATATTTTTATAATCTGCAAAGTAGCGTGTAATTTCACCTGTATTATGATCAAAAGCCACATCATCTAATGTGATTGTATAAGGGTTACCTTCACTAATCTCAAGATACGTTCTCAATTCAACTCTTACCTTCTCAGCCAAAGCAACAAACCATTCCTCCCTTTCAGTTTCATCAAGTATAAATTTTTCAGAAGCCTCGCTCACAGCATCAATAATAGAGTCATGATTATCCGATTCTTTTAACACATTCATTTGAACTCTTGCTAAAGAATCAAGATAAGTATGCCTCATTGCCTTATCCGATCTGATTACCTCTTCCCACTCATTCTTGATTCCATGATCTGAGTACTCTTTACCGAGAAGTCTAATAATATCGGTACATAAGCCATGTTGGTGTATGAGTGCATCAATATGATCAAATTGCCCAGCTTCTGAAACTCTTCGGCTCTCTTCTAATGCTTCACAATAGAGATTTAGATACTTTGAGTCTTGAATACATAAAGCATAAGCGGCAGTTTCTGCTAACAGGGTTTCATCGCACTGCCAAATCACACTATCGTTAGCTTTGCACCATTGAATCAAGTTTTGAGTAAAGGTAACTAACTTGGACTCTAATATCGGATGCCCGTAAAACATCCGAAAAACATCTTCAAGATCATCTTCGTTCGGCGTAAGTACATTTACGCTATAAGTAGGGCCAGAACAACAATCCAAATCCACATCGTATTTTTCTATATTCTCATCAATTTTTTGAGAATACTGAATCAAAGCATCAGCGATAAAATTCAAATTATCTAAAGAGTCGAGGTTCTGGACACTAATATCGCAACAAACATCTTGCCAGTCATCATTATTTATATTTATTGTTGGTTGATTCATTACTACTCCCTAGCTGATTAACTTAATGGCATCAATTTAATAAGCCATATACTAACATCAATACATTAGATTTGTTCCAACCACTTACTCCCCCCCTCTCATCCTTTATTTTCTTCTTGCATTCAAATAATAAGTGCAACACTCATGGGTATCGCTAGGCTGTAACTCAAACAGAGTGAAATACACAAAAATAAATACCCAATACAAACTTAATAATTCAAGATCTGAATAATATAGTTAAAACCCATAACAAAAAAGAATTTAAAACCAATTAAATAGAAAAATACAAACACTAAAACCATAAAAATGATATTTTGCAGTTACTTTAACCACAAAACCCACACAAAATAAGATGAATATCACAAAACAATCACAACTCAATATACATAAAGCAACTTTATGCATATTGTTCTTTCCGCAAGGAGCTTGTTATGCACATGGATGTATTTACTCGTTAATAATGTATTTAAATAAATAGAGAATTATCATGAAAAATAAAACAGCACTGATTTCTATCGCTTTTGTCGCTAGCACACTTATGTCAACGTCTTCTTTCGCTGAAAGCAAAGTGTGTGTCACTCTTCCTTTTGGGGTTGGTTATGCGGCATCGTTTGATGTTGAAACTGTGGACGGGCACTTTAAAACTCAGAACACCGACAGATTTAACGTAGGTGAAACTAAATGTATTGATGTAAGCCCACTTGAAAGTGGTACTCAATACAAAGTTACTATTCACCCATTCTGGGGCACGAGCAGAGACTGTGATCCAGTAATAACAAAAGAAGATGGTGACAGTCACATTACGTTTAAAGCAACAGGAACCACATTAAATCCGCACTGCTCTATGTATGGCATGTAATACGCGTATCTCATTTTAGAATTCGATATCTTTAATATATGTTAGCTGCGATCTTTTAATTTTTTATCCACCTTTTAGAAAAGTCGCTACTTTTATTAGTGTTAGAGATACCTCTTAAATTAATAGCTTCTATTTAGATAATTTCTTATATAAGAGGTTAACAGCGAGTTAAAATTAATAAGCTTAATACTACCTGAGATAACTCTATGGGGTTATCTCAGGTTTTCTAAATACTCATTTAGCCCTGCTCCTATTATATAACTACGGATGTACCAAATAGGCTTTCGTATCTAGGGTTTACCTGTGACTATTTTGGTATCATCTCAAACGTTATTTTCAGTCAGAACAATGAAAAAACCTTCCCTTTAGCCCACTACATAAAGAATTGTTGAAATCGTACTGTGCAAAAAACACCCACCTGATAGCCTTAGAAGCAAACCAGTACTAATAACACAAAATCTTTTGAAAAGAGCCTCCCTTCCCTCAACACTTTATTTGTTCCTCCAAACTTTTCTCTATAACGATGATTCAAATAATTGAAAGGCACAAACTAGCCGTTATTAATGCAATAATGCAGGTCGAACAGAGTAAATAACCAACAAACCACCCAGTAACAGTTCACCACAATGCCTTTTGGACATTCAATTCCTATATACTGTAAAACATTGGGAGGAGGCTTTGATAATGCACCTTGACTCAAGCCATTAACCAGAAATAATTAACAAGATAAAACCAACCTTGGTTATTCAAATTTTAAAAGGAAATACCATACATGCCTATGCTCCAACGCATTAGTATAGCCATACTGTTAGGCTTAATTATCACTGGGTGTACGTCGCTCCCTGAAGAAATTCAGCATCCGGTTGAACCTGTCGTCAGCCAATCAACCAGTACACTGCTCGAATTAAGCAACACTTATTGGATACAACAGCCTCAACAAGAAAAAAGTGCGGTTCTGTTGCAAGATACGGGCTGGGACGCACTCGCTCAGCGATTGGCACTGATCGAAACCGCTGAACACAGTATCGATATCCAATATTACATCTGGAACTCCGATGCTTCAGGGCATTACCTAGCAAGCCGTTTACTCGCAGCAGCAGACCGCGGGGTTCAAGTCCGGGTCATGCTGGATGATATCAACCTTAACGAACGCGAGGATCTGCTCACCACCCTTGATTCTCATCCACACATTGAGATCCGCATATTCAACCCTATTCCAACTCGTCGTGGGGTCGCGAAATGGCTGAATGTTCTGGGCGATTTTTCCCGTTTGAATCGCCGGATGCACAATAAATCATTTACTGTCGACGGTGCTCTTTCTATTGTCGGAGGGCGTAATATTGGCGATGAATACTTTGACCTTTCTGATGAAATAAACTTTCGTGACCGTGACGTACTGGTCATGGGCTCTGTGGTTGCCGATATCCAAGCAAGTTACAGAGAATACTGGGATAGTCGCTGGTCTTACCCTGTAAACCTATTGGGTGGAGAGGTTTCACCCGAGCAGCCCATGTTAAATGAGATCACAGCTCCCCAATACAAGCATTACCCCGCCTTACCGGAAGGCACTGCGGTAGCCAAACGTTTCTTAAAAGAATTAATGGATAAAATGACTTGGGTTCAAGCAAGCTATATATCTGATCAACCCGTACCAGACGACGCTAGCAATACCAATGAACCTAAACGAACAGCCGTCTTTTTATCTGATCTGGCTCGCCAATCAGAGCAAGAAATTCTATTAGAATCAGCTTATTTGATCTTTGACGACGCCCACTTAGAAGGGCTACAGGAATTAACAGACGATGGCGTTCAGGTAAAAGCCCTGACCAACTCCATGGTCTCGAATGATCTGCTCACCAATCACTCTGGTTATGCGGGTCGACGCGATGACATGCTTGAACACGGCATGAAACTATTTGAGATGAAACCTGACACAAGCCTTTGTGAAATGTCGACCAGAGATGAGTCTAAATGTGCACCAACAACACCTTACGGTCTGCATACAAAATCTGCTGTCTTCGACAGAAAAATTGCGGCCATCGGCTCATTTAACTTCAATTTACGTTCAACTTACCTTAATACCGAGTCACTTCTCGTACTCGAAGATCAAAACGTCGCTGAAAGCCTCGCAAACGCTATGGATCAGTCAATGAACGACGAGAATAGCTGGCGACTGAGCCTCAACGAAGGCGAAGTGCACTGGCATTCTGGTGAAAAAAGTTGGGATAAAGAACCAGAAACAGGCCGCTGGGAGCGAATTAAATCGCACTTTTTACAATTGCTGCCAATAGAGAAATATTTATAACGTAAAAATATTATTCGCTCTGTATGATGTGATCGCTTAACCGTCTTCTACGTCATACAGAGCTATGCTACCAAGAAAGCCAAACTACCTTAGTTTCATACCTTTCACCCTATTGTTTAATACCTTCCGGTTCTGCACCACTTTGTCATCGAAGATAATCTCGAACTTTACCAACAAAGATAACAATTTCAGTAATTTTTATATGTAAAATATGCTGCTCTAAGACTAGTCCTCTTAACCATGACACAACAACCAAAAAAAACAATAACGAAAAAGGGATCCCCATGTTAGATATTCAAGTTCATCATATGTATGAGAGATATAAAAAAAATTACGCCATAAAAAGTGAGTTCCTTGTCGAAGACATAGAAGGTCATTTAAGTTTTGTACAAAAAATGTGGACTGACGAAATAATCGAAAATGCCATTTTCTCTCGAAGTATTGGGTATAGAAGTAGCTGGAATATCTCTAACCTACTGGAATGGCCACAGGCTCATAGCCAGTTTCTATTAGCTTACAGCTCACAATTAGGCTACCAAGGCTTTCATATTGTCAGCAGCCGAACTAACAAAACCGTGGTTACTCTCGGCAATTTAGAGCTTGAATTTGTACCGAAAGGCTTATCCGCAGGGCTATGGGACTGGTTAAATGCCATCAGTTCTTGTGCTCTGTTACGCAGACATTCAGCAGTCGAAGAGTTATGCCAAGTAAATCCTGAAGCCATGAATCGTACTTACGACACTCCTTATCGAGAAATGCAAGATGCCTATTACCAAGTTTTCCGCCTGTATTACTTGAATGAACAAAACCCTGAAAACAGAGAAAACGCATTAGCACGCGTACGTGACATGCTTGAGCCCGGGCTCATTAACCAGCGCTGTGGCGGTGTACCTGAAGAGCGTATTCATACCTTAGCAACGCCTCTTTATCACCTTGTCGAAGCAATTTGGCGTGATGATCATACAGCCATAGAGGCCGCCATCATCAAGGCAATGGAAGCAAACTATCATTATTTTGCTTATGTGTACCCATCTCCAGGAGATAAAACTGGCCCAGAGTCGCACGGACTAGGTGATCCTGATGCCATTATTCACGATAAAATCATGGCCATTGTGGCGGTGTACCTCGACAGAACAGGCCGAAAATTAAGCTTTGAAACCCGTTATATGCCTAGCTGGGTGCTTAATAATGAAGGGCCAAGTTATGAGGAAATCATGGCAAACCCACCAGAATTTGACCTCGATAGGCTATTGGAAAATAAACTGAATTCTTAAACCCTTCTGTCACCGTATTAAGCCATAGCCAATTGGAAAGATTGGCTATAAACCTCACTATCTTGTTTAGTAAACAGCTGGCTATGATGCAACATCAAAATAGACTGTATAATTCGAATGCCAACTCCTAACTGGCCTTTGGGCGCGCTCTTATCCACTTTATTTACGATCTCAACGTGCAGAAACTTCCCCTTTTTCCTGACCGTCATCGAAATATTGTGATCGCATGGGGAATGACGAATCGCATTTTCAAATAAGTTAGCAAATAAACGCAATAACAACTGCTTATCTCCTATGATTCGTTCCTCTTGCTGAATATCGGTATGGAAAAGTACTTTCTTTCTCTTGGCATCAATGGCTAAACTTTCTTCAGTTTCAGCAATGATCGGTGCAAGTTCTACTGGCTCAAAATGCGGCTCAGGAGAAGGACGGTGTGCCCTTGCCAACGACAGCTGTTGTTTCAGCTGCTCTGCTAACTTATTCGCATTACGGTGCGCTGTATCAATCAAAGGATCATGGCTTTTTTGCTGCATTTGCCAGGTTTCTAAATAACCCAAAATACTGGACAACGGCGTTTTCAAATCATGACTTAGCTGCATTAATAATTCTCGGCGATGATGCTCTTCATGCTGTAATTGCAGAAACTGCTGCTGGATTCTCTGGGACATTAAATAAAAATGCTTAGCAATGGGCTTTAATTCAGGCACTTGTTTTACAAAATCAGGCCGCAAGCGAAAATCTTCTTTCGATTGAGAATGGAGCTGCAAAGTAACGCTCTCTATGGGGTTAAGTAACGTCCGCTTAACCAGCAGGTACACCAAAAAACTAAAGCTCACAATCAACCCAAATGATAATGCCAACATAGCGAGCAAAGGCACATAACTGGATTGACTGGCTAGCACCCCTCGTTGTTCGCTACCAATCACCACGTATAAATAACCAATTACCGAATCAAACTGAGTAATCGGCGCGGCAGAAAATACCTTCTTCAAATGCGGGTTACGAGGATCGGTTCCTAAAATAGGCAACTCTTCTTGCGTTAAAAACTGTTGAATAGGGTTAAGATCCACTTTCCCCATAACCGCTCTGCCATCAGGAGCGGCGTGGCTTCGAATATTACCTTGCTGATCCAGAAAATAGATTTCAAAATCAGGGCCTAATAACATCAGGGTATGAAAAATAGATTTAAGGGCAGAAGGGTTATAATCGGTTCCTTGCATCAGTGGGCTGTCGTCGCGCATATGAGCCGCCAAATCTCTGTGCAGCATTTGTTGTGTTCTCTGCTCTGTTTTTTGTTGCTGTTCGCTATACAACATGCAAACCAGCAGTGCCGACAAAGAAAACCATAAACACGTGATGATGAGCAATCGCAGTTTAAAGTTCATATCAAAGTTCCTCGCCGCTAGGCCTCAAACTTATAGCCAACGCCCCAAACAGTATGAATATATTGATGCACAGAGCCCGAGGGCTGCACCGATTCTAGCTTTGTTCTAAGCCGATTGATGGTGCTGCACACGGTATGGTGATAACCAGAAAATTGGGTATCCCACACTTGCTCTAACAAATCGTCTTTACTGTAAACTCGCCCCGGTTTTTGAGCTAAAAAGTGTAATAAAGTAAATTCCGTTGCGGTTAACTTAACTGGTGAACCATTGACTTCAGTTTGATGAGATTGAGGCCGTATTACCAGCCCTTTAAATTCAAGGTTCGGGGTAAGCTCTTGGGGCTGAATTTCTTTTGTATTAGTATGAGTCCGGCGGCGCAATATAGCCCTGACTCGCGCTTGAAATTCCAGCACACTAAAAGGTTTTGTTAAATAGTCATCCGCTCCGGCTTCTAACCCTTCTACTTTGTCTTTTTCACTGTCTCTTGCGGTTAACATTAAAATTGGTAGCCAGTTTTCATTTTGGCGAAGTTCATGACAAAGATGCATACCATCACCATCGTCTAGCCCTCGGTCTAAGATCATCAAATCATAATGCTGGGAGGAGAGCTGCTGCTTACCCTCTTGGATCTTGTCCACGCGCTCGATTTGGTGCCCTTGCAGGGTTAAGTGCATGCTGATCAAATCTGCTAAATCATTGTCGTCTTCCACAATCAAAATATTGGATTGCACCACTGGGTTCGATACCGATCTTTCCAACATGGATCTCTCACCTTATTTAGACCACTTAATCACCAGACCGGACATTGAGCACTTTCTTTCACCGTAATTTATAAAACTGTTTGTATGTTGATATAAGTGTTAAAAATATCGACAAACAATTAATAACAGCGACAACGCCTTTTTGTGGCTACATCGCATGCACAAAGTGTTGCTCACATTAAGCCTCATCGCTGTTTTTGGTGCTGTCGCAGGATCCCATGGTTTTACTTTCTAAGGGTACTCAGGCACAACTCATTATTGAGTTCTGGTGATCGTTAACTTAGCGCCTGGATTTAAAAAACGGTGATTCGCTTTTAACACCGAGGTTGCTAACCCGTCATCTTGGCTTACTACCCCTGCGTGAAACGAGATTTTATCACTATCGTCTCTGGTGCTATTAAACCCTTCCCCGCCACCAGCAGGGCCCGGAACCGTTGCTGCGGTTTCTGCATTCGCCTCGGTGCCTGAATCCCACACGGTCATGTTCATGGTAACGCTTTCACCAACACCTAACTGGCTCACTTTCACTTTAGTTTCACCAACAAACGCATCATTGGTGTTCACTAGCATGCTTGCGACAGAGACTCGTGAAGCCCAAAATCGATTCATCGTTAACGTCACAGTGTCACTGGAACCGGGCAGAATAACACCACCTCCCGATGCACTGTAACTCACATTTCGAGAACTGTTTCTAATAGCTAACACGGCTGAGTTATCACCACCTTCGGCCAACATTTCTAATGCTTGTGTTGCAGCCGAGCCAAGAGTAAACAACTGGTAGTGACTGTTATGCCCTAAGACCGCTAACGGGGAAAGCGGCTGATTCGCCGTTAAATTCGTAACGCTGATGGTGTAAGTCCGCTCATAGCTTGAATCATCGTCATCGTATGGGCAACCCACTAGCATCAGTGCACTGGCTGCAATAGTAAGTAATCGAAGTTTCATCGCAACCTCCTTATTTCACTGTTACGGTAACAATCGCCACAGGGTTCAACCAACGGTAAGCGGTATTACTAAGATCGCTCAACCCGCCCGTTGCGTTGCTATCGCCAATATTGCCCGGATGAATATGCACTTTATTATTTGAAACCGCCGTTTCAACGCCAGTACCACCACTACCAAACGTAATAAAAGGCGGGTTTGGCATGCTGCCTGCCAACTCATCATTGGCTTCCGTTCCCGCATCATAACTGTTTAACGTAAACGTATAGGTTCCTGCGGCAGATGGAATTTCCCAGCTATCTAACCCAACAAAACCATCATTGGTGGGCAATAACATCGCCGTAATCGACAAACGATCTAAAGAGCCCGTATTCATTGAAGCGGTGGCTGAAATGCCCGGGTTTAAAATACCGCTAGCAGGATCAGACACGACCATACCACCAGCATTCGTGACCATGGAGGATAAACCAGAAATGTCTCCCCCTTCTGCCATGGCTTCTAGTTCTGTGGTCGCAGATTCACCAGTGCGAAATAAGTGTGAAGAGGAGCTGTGAGCGGCAATTAATATCGGGGTAAAAAATATTCCTTTTGTGGCGTTGGTAATGGAAATATCAATATCAGCAGCATGTGTGTTCATTGCCGTTAATAGAGTCAGAAATGCGAGAGTCTTTTTCATTTTTTTGCCCGTCATGTTATTGGTTACATCAACAGCATGGCGGACAAAAATGGCAATTCTCTCGCTAATTTCTCATAAAATTCTCACAAGTTTTTTATTTCAATTCTTGGTGAACGCATGACGATTTCATCGTTTAACTCAATGCCAATCCCCGGCTCTTCCGACACTTCAAACCAGCCATTTTTAGGTTGCGGATCTTGTAAACACAGCTCTCGGTTCCACGATTTAATGGCATAGGTATGGTGTTCATGGATCAAGAAATTAGGAATCGCGGTTTCTAAATGCAGTGATGCAGCCGTCGCCACAGGCCCACCACATACATGGGCCTGAATACGCACATCAAAAATATCGGCGTAATCGCACACTTTCTTTGTTTCCGTAAAGCCACCACATAGCCCAATGTCCGGTTGCAGCACATCCACACTTTGATCTTCAAGATAAGGGCGCACTCCCCAGCGGTTATATAAGCGCTCTCCTCCGGCAATAGGCACCGCCACTTTATCGGCCACTTTGGCGTGTAAAGAATGATTTAAATAGTTCACAGGCTCTTCGTAATACATACAGCCCACTTCTTCAGCAATTTCCCCAAGCTGAATGGCGGTGGTCGCTCCCGGTAAACTGTGGCACTCAAAAATAATGTCCACTTCATCACCAACCGCTTCACGTATGGCCAGCATGCGGGCACGATACAGCTTCATTTCAGCCTTAGAGATGATCTTGGTTCGTTCATAATAGGTATTACCATTTTTGTCGTACATAATAGGGTCGACTTTTACGGCATCATAACCTTGCTCGATGGCCTTTACTGCCGCCTCTGCGTACTCTTCTGGTTGAGACAGCGCTTTAAATTCCTTATCCCAATCAAACTGCAACTGAGAAGCATAGGTTCTCAGCTTGTCATTCACCTTTCCGCCTAATAGTTGATAAACAGGCACACCCAACGCTTTGCCTTTGATGTCCCACAACGCCGTATCAATCGCACTCATTGCAGCGTAAACCACAGGGCCACCACCTAACCCCCAAAAGCTTTCACGGAGCATACGTGACCACAACTGCTCGGTTTGAAACGGATCATGACCAATCAGAAAAGCCTCAGCCATTTCTTTGATCATATTTGCTGCGGCGCTGTGGCCCAAATCGTAAGCCAGCCCGGCTTCCCCTACCCCGTTAATGCCTTCATCGGTGTGAATTCGCACAAAAACAGGGTTCCATGCTGGCCGCTCTGGGCAATGAATATCAAACACCTCAACTGACGTTACTTTCATTTACACTCTCCGTTGTTATAAATAGACCAAAAATGCCAAATAAATCCATATTTAACGCCTAAGTCATTCCATAAAACTCGGATCTAATCGCTGAGCTTTACGTAACATGGCAGGCCAAGCCACTTGGCCACCCGTTGATCCGGTGTGCACCACTTTGGCTTGCTGATAAATGTTATCGAGAATAGGCTGAGGCACAGGTGATGCCTCTTGACCGGAAGATTGCAGCATTAATTGAATTTCGCACGCTCGCTGCAAATCGTACATGCGCATAAAAGCATCCCCCACCGTTGGCCCTAGCGTTAAAGCCCCGTGATTTACCAACAGCATATGATTATTTTGGCCAAGATCAGACTGAAGCCGTTGCTTCTCACCTTCGTCTACCGCGAGCCCTTCATATTCATGGTAAGAAAGTGAAGGCAGGGAAAACATAGAATATTGGCTGTAAGGCAACAGCCCCTGCTTTTGAGTCGCCACCACTGCGGTTTCTCGTGTGTGTAAGTGGATCACACAATGGGCATCTTCACGCACTTCATGAATCGCACTGTGAATGGTAAAACCGGCAGGATTAATCTTAAATGGGGTGTCATCCAAAATATTCCCCGCCAGATCAACCTTCACCAAATTTGATGCCGTGACTTCATCAAACGTCAGCCCAAACGCATTCACCAAGTAGTGATCCGAGCCGGGCAAACGCGCCGATAAATGAGTGTAAATAAGATCATCCCAACCAAAATGAGCGACAAGGCGGTAACAAGCCGCAAGATCAACTCTTAACTGCCATTCTTGTTCACTCACACTTTCTTTTAAATCAAGATGAGGTAATTCATGCATCGGCATCTCCTTATGCCAACTCTATCTACTGCGTAAAGTTAAAGTCGGTTAAACAATGGGTTACCCATAAAATCTAGACAAGGGATAACAAAATAGCGAATTGGTTTTCATACTCTATCTTGTCATTACGCAGCGCTTTTTATTGCTTCTTTATTCAATATCGCATGAGCAGAAACCATAGAGCTGGCCACTCACTCTTGTGGCAAGCAATATATATTTTGCCGAGAGTTCTATAAATAATTTTCAACACGTTAAGATTACACTCAAATTATTGGCCACAAAATGATAGCTAAGCCATTAATTCTATAGTTATTTTTATGAAAATCATTGCTGCTATATCAGATAATCCCCCCCCCTCATAAGCCAGAACAGCGCTCGGCTTCCAGTCAACAAAAATGCAACAAGTGTCACACTAACAAAATAACAGAATTGCATTCTGATTAAGGCAAAAGCAATATCTTCGTCGAATATGATAAACAGGATGCATAACATGAAAAAATCAATTTTATTTTTAAGTTTACTATTGTCAGGGAACGCATTAGCCAACAATGTGTGTTATGGCGTAATTCCAGAGGGCCCTATTGATACGTTAGAAACTCCAACAATAGAGGTGCTTGGTAACGGAAACATTTATGCGAACGGCAACATGCAGGCAGAACTGGCTGTTAACTATAAAGCTCTTGATAGTTTCTCTTTCACAGATATTACCTTCTGTGATTTAGGTACAATGCTTCCCATAGAACATACAGAAGAATGGAAAGTGGATGCAGAAGGAAATCAATATTTACATGAAATTCTGCCCGCTCAGGCTTCCACTAATAGAAGTAATACTGATGAAAACATTGTTATAAATAACGAATGGACGTGGTTTCATGAAACACGTTTTTTGAGAAAGGCTAATAATATACCAGCCTCGGCAGAAGTCTGTGTGGTTATAACAGGTAACCAAACCAATATGGAAGGCGAACAAGAAGTTATCTCTAAAACATCATGTATCGGAGACAGCACCTCAAGTGTTCACATCATAGCCCAAGAGCCAGAACCGATTGGTTTTGAATTACAACAGAAAAAGTTCACTGATAAAAATGAGCATTTAGGTAAAGTGTATGAGCTGCATACTCAAAGTGAGCACGTTCAAATTCATGATATTAAATACAGCAGTACTGCCATTGAAGCGACAGAGTCACCCTTTCGTGTCATTAGCAACTCAGCATTTAATGTTTTGAGAGATTATCAAGGAGGAAATACCTCATCTTGGGTTGGCGTATGGGCTTACGATTCAAAAAAAGTAGATAAAGTTGAGGTCATTAATGAAAAGAGCCATACAATAGGAACGCTTTCCCTGCCAACCATAACTCCTCCTTCTACGCCATCATTAATTACGTCATTCTTTTTATATCAAATTCATAACCATCACTACATGATTGAAGATGCACTTTGTAGTAAAGCCCATGATGGAAGAAACCTTTGTGTTGATTATAAAGGTAACGACATCTACAAAAAAGGCGAATCAGACAGGCTAACGAATTATATCACCATAACAGACTTTTATGGCACCACACATTCTCTTACCGCTAAATTCGGCACTGGAAACGATGATGATGATTTATTTATCTACTAAGTAAATCACAAAGGCTCAGTATATTTATTGAGCCTTTCTTATATAAATCTCATAAAATATGGTGGTCATATGGATGTTGTAAGTAACGCATTTAATTTTAACGAATTTATCAGTTCTGGGGTCGATATTCGTACCGGATCATTTTCGTTAGAATTGAGTCTTGGTACATTATTAGCTAATAACTTATCTGGTCCTAATTTTGAAAAAAAGATCGTTTACAGCCCTTTTGATAAACAAGATTACGGTTATGGTATTGGTTGGAAGTTACATATAACTAAGTTTGATAAAAGTAATTATAATTTGACCTTAAAAAATGGCCAAACCTTTCAAATTGAATATAATTCAAACCTAAAAGAATTTACGGTTCCATATAAAAAACTCAAAGACACAAAATTATATTACCTAAGTAATATTTCCAAACCGGGAGAAACATCAAAACCGGGGATAAAAATTTATTATAAAGATGGTGAAACAGAGTTTGTAGACTGGAATAAAGGCACGCTAGAGCGGCGTGTCTCTCCACATGGTCATGAAATATACTTTACCTACGTTGCTCATAGTGGTGGCTACCGCTTAATTACCGTGGCAGATAATGAAGGAAACACGCTTAATACGGATTATTGGAGCTCAAACAGTTTAACAAAGGTCAGCTTAATATCACTAAATGGAGAACAGCGAACGACCAAACTTTACAAAATGGGCTCTGAATTAGATAAAGTGACGTTACCAAACAACGAAAGTTTATTTACTAAAATCAACTACACCACATTATATAACCTTAATATAAGAGTAATTGACACTGTTACGCACTCTACCGGTCAAGTAGATTATATATGGTATAAAGAATTAGGACATAAAACACCATCTGGTTCTCCTATTAGTCACTACCCATATGTTATAAAATTTCAGAGTATTTACGATGATAACCAACCACCGAAAAGTATCGAGTATAATTATTCTACTCTTAACTTTTTAGGCTATAACAGTGGCATATCATGGCAGGCAGGGGAAGATACCTTATTTAAAGCATTGTCCGATTATACTTACTCCTGTGATGAGATCATAAATGGGAGTGTAAAGATTTCACGAAAATACAATAAATACCACCTAATAAATAAAGAAAAATTTTATTCCGATGATTATCTTTATCAGTCCATTCAGTACAACTACTTTGCTAACTTAAATTGGACTATCGACCACCAACCAGAAAACTACAGCTTAGTACGTGAACAAACTGTTACCTTCTTTAGTGAGAGTGGGAGTCGAACAGAAACCAACAGCTATGACTATGATGAGTACGGTAATTTACTGGCCAATTTCCACGAAGATGGCAGCTCCACTTTTTATGAATACTACCCTTTAGAAGGCAGCGAAAATAAGTGCCCTACCGCCGTGAATGGAATCGTAAAACACTTAAAAAGTGAACACTTTTATTTACCAAATACAAATACTGAAGCCTCACCCTACCGCTCCAAACGTATCGAGTATAAAGCCCTTCCTATGTTAAATAATGAAGGGGAATTCATCGTTCCTATCAAACAATTCAACCACAATAACGACGTATCAATGTCTTACTTCGAGGAAGTAAGTGATCGTAACCTGTTTGGTCGTATTGCGAGCAAGTCTACCACCATTAATGGTTTCACAAGCCAGATCAACCATCAGTACACTTTTGAAACTTCGCTTCTTTCCATTATCAGTACATTACATACTCATGACGGACTCACCACATTAAAGAGAGAAGATTTTAGCTACCTCACAGGTAACATGGTGTATTCACATGATGAACAAGGAATTGAAGTAAACGTAGAACATGATGACTTAGACAGAGTCACTACTGAACGCTGGTCTCATCATGGGGTGACTAAATTATCTAGAGACTATGGCTACAGCATCGGAAGTGAAAAAAACCAACTTGAAATAAGCGATTCAACAGGAAGAAGAAAAGTATTCAAATTTAATAATGCTAACAACCTGATCAGTGTGCACCAACAAGATAACGACTTCAATGTCTTCAAAGTTAACGAATTTGAATACGATGCTTATGATCAAGTTATACGCCAATCCAGCTTAGATATCGTCCATTCAAAAACACTGCCTATGCACGAATACCGTGAGTATGACCACTGGGGGGAAGTATATAAAATCATACATCCAGATAATACCAAAGAGTTTATGATAAATGATGTAGTCGCCATGAAATCCACTCACTATATCGAAGGGTTAACCTCCACGGTAAAACAGTACAATATTGTAGGTAAAGAGCTTTCTACCATAAGATATGACTCTGATAACATAGAAGTATCCAAAGCCACTAACGAATACAATAGCGCTCATCAATTAGTGAAAACTGTCGATGAAAATGGCTTGGAAACTGTTTTTTCTTATGATAATTCTGACCGGTTAACAGAAAAATATTTTTATGATAATGAAGAAAAAATAACAATTCGTATTGATTATGCATCATTTAGTAATGAATTATTAGCAACAAAAATAATGGTGAATAACTCATCGATGGGACAACGAAACTATGATGGGTTAGGAAGAATAGTTTCCGAGTCAAAATTTAACAATACATCTCTCGACTTTGAATACACAGGCTCTTCCGCGAAAGCAACAAAAGTCCGCACTGAATCGGATAATATTATTGAAATTAGCTATGATCCATTCTGGGGTGAAAAGTCAGAAGTCATTATCGATGGAGACGAAAATAGTAAACTCAGTTATCAATACGATGCTCAAGGCCGCTTAATTAAAGAAAGCAACTCGAATTCAGATATTTCATATCAGTATAATAATTTAGATCAACTGATTGCTGAAACCGTTGATATCTCAGGCTCGAATACGCCTCTTTCGGCAAGCTACTCTTATAGCCCAATGGGGGTGCTTTTAGAGCAAACAGACTTTATTGGCATGTCTAAATCTGTCACTTATGACTCATTAGGCCGTATTGAACGAGCTGAATTTATTACTAAAAATGGATCATCCCAAAATTCTATTAATATTTCTTATGATGTATACAGCAGGCCAATTGAATATATCTATAGCAATTCAAATGATACCTTTTCAAATAAAGTGTATTACAACTCTTTAGGTATAGAGAGCAGACAAACGACACATAAAAACGGCGCTAATTCAGCCGATGTTGATCTCTCACAGCACTATTTGAACAACTTAAAAATTAAAGAAAGAACAATAACCATTCCAGGGAAAAGAGACACCTCCGAAAATATGGAATATGACCAAGTAGGGAGATTGACCCAATACCGGACTGTTGGGGAGTTAACCCCTCGTGATCATATTGACCAAATCAGTTATCAAAATTTCCACTTTGATATTTACGATAACATTGATTCAAAAGAAACCAACTACAAATCCATTAACGAAAACGTTGTTGTCGATTATCAATACAATGACCAGAATAAAACGCAGCTATCCCAAATCTCTCAGACTGGCGAAAACCACATAATAAGCCATGACATTTCAGGGAACTTACTCAATGATGAGTTTGGTAATCAATATGAATACGATGCTTTTAATCGACTAATATCGATCCATGATAGCTTTGGTAATGTCATTAATCAGTATCAATATGACGCTCGTGGTTTTTTAATTTCGCAACGCCCTTTTAATCACCCGCCTATTTATCTTTATTACCAACATAATTCAATAGCAAACGAATACTCACCAGATCACAGTACGAGCTATATCGGCGTGGATAACAAACTCATAGGAAGAGTGATTGATGAGCAACATAACCAATACATGGCAACAGACACTAACGGCAGTGTTTTGTCTACTTGGACTCGTTCACAAAATCAAATAACGCAATCGCTAAACACCTACACACCTTTTGGTTCAAGCCATAAACAGGAGTTCTCTTCATGAGTAACGGACTATCTAGAAGACAGTTTTTTAAATACAGTGCAATCATGACAGGCATGGCCATTTCTATGCCCAAAACTCTGTTGGCTAAATCCACTTCCACCGTTGACCCAACAGTGATTTTTGACAACCCCATCGGCTTTAACGGCCAACCGAAAGACTTTGCCGTAGACATGTATCACCTTGGCAATGGCTACCGTGCGTACAACCCAGCATTAGGTAGTTTCCATCAATTTGATGGTGAAATGGCCCCATTTGGCGACGCAGGCATCAATGGTTATGCTTTCGGTGCCAACGATCCCATCAATAATATCGATCCCAGTGGCAGGCTGGATGTAAGTGGGATTGTCGGTGGTATTTTGGGCGTGTTATTTTCTATCGCGGTGGCCGCAGCGACGATTATGAGTGGAGGCTTAGCTACGGTACCGACTCTAGCTCTTAGTTTAACTACACTCACTGCGGGGATTGTTTCTGGCTCCACTGGCATCGCCGCGGCAGTGATAGATGATACATCTCATCCCGCTTATAATGCTCTTTCTACTACCTCCACTCTTTCTGGCCTCGTTATCGATGTTGCCTCCGTCGCATTGGGCGGAATCGGAGTCGTAAAGCATGGCGCTAAAGTAGCAGGAAAATCCGCTAGCCTTGTGAAAAAAACATCAAAAGCTAAGTGGTTATCTAAAGCAGAGCTGGCACTTGAAAGTACTGATATGGTTGGCACATCCCTCGGCGTCGCCTCCACCTTTAGTGAAAATGAAACCCTCGCTAAAGTTGGACTCGGGCTGAATGTTGGAAGCAACGTACTCAAGCTAGGGTTTTACTCCCGAATGCCCATAAGAATGGCAAAAGATAAAATAACAAAGCCTAAAAGTGAACGACCAACACTGATAAGAACTAATTCTAATTTAGGCTCTAGTAAAGGCCCTAGCCTCGGTTCCTATACCCAAGGCCAAATAGCTACAGCCAAATTAGTAAAAGAAACCATTCGAAGTGCTCGTGTCGCTCGAAATGCCTACCGAATGACGCATCACTCATCCCCTTCTCCCGCAGTTGAAATAGCGCAGACGGGCAGTTTTTCGGTTTTATCAGACACCAGAAACGAATTACGTGAAGACTTTATTGGCTCGCTTGATGCCACATACGAAAGACACCAGCACTGGAAAGGCCCAGATAAATTAGAATACGGCTTTGGATTAGGCCACTTGAACTAATCCGAACCCAAAGGTAGCATTTGGACGATGATAAGGTTTTTATATTCTTTATCATCGCCCTTCTACTTATGAGAAAAAATTAACCTACAATGCAGTGCGTAATTTAGAAGCCAGAGTAACAACACCCACTACAACCGCACCAGCCACTAAACCGACAACCCCATTCAGCAGAGCAGGAACAATGGCTGTGACTAACGTAATTTTCGGTAATTCAAACAGTATAGGTTCGATAAGGTGATGGATAGCAGGAACACTGTGTACCACAATACCACCACCCACTAAAAACATAGCCGCTGTACCAATGACAGTTAAAAATCGCATTAATTTAGGAGCAAAGGAAACTAACCCTGTACCGATAACCGCTAACGGCCCTTTCCCTTCACTTCGACGTTGAAAGTAAAAACCCAAATCATCGAGCTTAACGATCCCCGCAACTAAACCATAAACCCCGATGGTCATAACGAGCGCAATCAAACTCACCACTAATACCTGAGTAGCCATGGCTTGCTCTTGAACTGTACCTAAAGCAATCACAATGATTTCTGCTGAAAGAATAAAATCTGTTCTTATGGCCCCTGCAATTTTTTTCTTTTCGTATTGCTCAATACTGTCACTGTCTAGCGCAGATTCACTTTGTAAGCCGTTTTCTTCTTCCTGTGAATCTTTTTTATGAAACAGTTTTTCAATGATTTTCTCCGCGCCTTCAAAACAGAGAAATAGTCCACCAAGCAATAAACACGGCACAATCAACCAAGGCGCAAGTGCGCTCATAAGTAACGCTGCTGGCACTAAAATCAATTTATTACGAAAAGAGCCTTTAGCCACCGACCATACCACAGGGATCTCACGTTCCGCAGCCACACCCGATACCTGCTGAGCATTCAGCGCTAAATCATCCCCCAACACACCTGCTGTCTTCTTTGCCGCAACTTTAGACATGAGTGCCACATCGTCTAAAACCGTGGCAATATCATCCAATAATGTTAATAAACTCAGTCCCGCCATTACCTAATTAATCCAGTTTGATTTGTATGGCTGAATAATATCACCGAATATTAATAACTTGGTTAACACACAGCAAAAAAGTAACAAAATATTTCAAAGCTATAGCTAAAAAGTAACAAAATATTTCAAATCTATAGCTAAAGATGCAATTCATCGGCACTCGTCTTCAATCCAATCAAGATAACCAATGAATCCTCCAGTTATTGGCAACTGGATAATTTCTGGGGTCTCATAGGCATGGTGAACAAGAATATTTTTTTCCACTTCTAGGTACAGTGACTGCTTAGTTTTAATGAATAACAGCTTTTCATCATCACAATGTACTGTGCCTTTCCAGCGGTAATAGCTTTTAATGGCTTGTACTTGAATACAAGCCGCTAAATGCTCTTTTATTAATGAGTTTATGATTAATTGACCATTTTCATCATCTGTAAACGTGGTCAGTACCACACAGTAATCCGACTTCATTACCACAGCTCCAAATCACCATCACTCATTTAAAGTTAAGCTATTTGGAGAAAACGCGCCCTAAACCGTGAAAGAAAGTGGCTGGGAGCAATACTAAAAATACAATTGGCATAAGCAAAACAAACAGGCTAGCGATAACAAATACACCTCCGCCCGATAAATCAGAAAACATCATGGTTGCTAGAGGTAAAAAAGAAAACACAATTAAAGTAACAAGTAAACTCACTGCGGAAATGGCCATCAAGCTCAAAAATACTTTTAGTGGTTTGTTGTCCACCTCCTTTCCATTAACAAAAAGGGTTTTATCATCATCTACTTTGATCTTCATTCTATAACCTCCGTGTATGTAAAAATCAAAATAAGCGTAGCAACAAATCATTAAAGCTCTTCGGTTTCTAATATATTCATGCCATTGATCTCACAATCTATACATTATTTCTTAAAATTGTTGATCTAACTCTGCAATATAAAGTAACGCAAAGGCAATTGGAGCCGCTCTTCTAACGAGGTATGATGCGGTTTGTTTTCTTTTTCATTGGATTATTTGTTTCATGTTTCTTCATGCTGCTTCATCAACAACAGATCTACCTTTGATTATTGCTGGCCCTATTCTTAGGAAAGTCACTCCCACTGAAATCACAGTGTGGATAGTGACGACGGAGCCTTTGATCGGAAAATTTGAACTGTTTAGCAAACACGAACCAAACAGTGCCATTTTTAGCGCCCCCATGAAAAATGAACAACAAATCCAAATTGGTACTCACGCTTGGGTAACCCTAGCCCACTTTACTGGGCAATTCCCAATAAATACACCATTGGAATACCAGTTAACCACACCTGATGGCACCTTATCTGAGCTAATACCTCACCTCCTATACACAGATGCACAGCGCCCAAGCTTTGTTATTAAACCAGCGGCTGATTATGTGTTACACGGCTCCTGCCGAAACCCGCACCACAACAGCCCAGATAGTTTGGTGGCAGCAGACAACAAAATAGCCACTCTGCCAGAGAACGATCGCCCAGCACTATTAATGATGAGTGGTGACCAAATCTATGCCGATCATGTCGCAGGGCCAACACTGGATGCCATCCAACAAGTGATTTCACTGCTAGGACTACCCGATGAACACTTCACAGATGGTGAATTACCGGATTCCCGCTCGATTTATGAACATCACCATAACTTCTATGGCCGAGATAAATTATTACCTCATTACAGCGACCCTCAATCATGGCTTAGTAAGATAAAACCAAATCATGCCATTCCTATTTTTAGCTCTCGTGAATCGGAAAACCATTTAATTACCTTTGCTGAGTTTTTCGCCATGTACTTATTAATGTGGTCACCTCAGTTATGGGATCTAGTAGACAGAGAGCGACTAAAACATCAAAATTTTCAGTGGGCAGGTAAAACCATTCCTGAAAAGTGGCAACAAGCTTGGCATGAAGAGAAAAAGCACATCGACGATTTTGTGGCTGGTTTAGCTCAAGTTCAGCGCTTACTGGCCCATATTCCGACGTATATGATATTCGACGATCATGATGTAACGGATGATTGGAACCTAACGGTTGGATGGGAAAAAGCCGCTAACGACAACAATTTCTCACGCCGTATTATCGGTAATGGCTTATTAAGTTATTGGTTATGCCAAGGCTGGGGGAATGCGCCAGAAAAATTTAATTCGGAGTTTCTTACCCTAGCTACACAGTACTTCAAAGCACCAAACGCCCAAAACCAAGATCGCTTTATTGCTCACCTTTATCGCTTTGAACAGTGGCACTACACCATTAACACGACACCCAAAATGGTGGTTCTTGATACTCGCACCCGTCGCTGGCGATCTGAGTCTAAAATGAATAAACCATCCGGCTTAATGGACTGGGAAGCCCTAACCGAATTTCAACAAGAATTACTGGATGAACCCGCGGTGATCATCATCTCTGCGGCACCCATGTTTGGTGTGAAATTCATAGAAATGCTGCAACGTGGGATGACATGGCTAGGCTACCCACTGCTCATTGACGCCGAAAACTGGATGGCACACCCAGGCTCTGCCAATACACTACTTAGTATTTTCACACACACAAAAACCCCAACCAACTTTGTGATTTTATCGGGGGATGTGCATTATTCTTTTGCCTACGACATCAAATTGCGTTTTCGAAAATCCAGCCCCAACATTTTCCAGATCACATCGAGTGGTATTAAAAATGAGTTCCCCAATGCCTTGTTGAGATTTTGTGATGTGATGGACCGAGCGCTGTACAGTCCGCATTCCCCCTTAAACTTACTAACAAAGCGTAAACGGCTGAAAATTCTTAAGCGAGATCCTGATCTGCCAAATAATAACCGCCTAGTCAATCAAAGCGCCATTGGTGAGTTACATCTCGATAAAGAAGGCAAACCGACAAAAATTGCTATTTTAACTGCCACGGAAAAGGAAATAACATTCCCACCCGTAGGCTAAGCTGCGCATTATAAAAATCCGTAAACGAACAACGGGGCGTAAAAGTCGCCCCGAAGAGAAAAGAAGTAATAACCGTTAAAGTTGCGTATCCATTTCACGCAAACTATTCCAGGCTTCACATGCTGCACGGAAACGTTGCGGATCACCATCAGGGCGATCAGGATGCCATTTCAACGCCAGCTTTCGCCACTGACGACGAATGTCTTTTGACGTTGCCGTTTCATCCAGTTCAAGAATTCGTAAAGCTTTGAGGCGTTTAATTGGCGTAACACTACTGCCAATGTGTCTTTTATATCGCTTCCAAAATGTGTTGAGTAACAGCTTCACTTCTTCTTGGTTCGCCTCATAGTGAGACCAATCCATATAGTATTCTCGTAATGGATCATCCACTTCGATTTCATGATCATCAAAACCCGTCGCGTGACCGTGCCACATTAAGCGAATGTCCATCGCTTCTACTTGCAACCACTGCTTTGGCATCAAAATTTCTTGGAGCTGATATAACGCATTCATCATCAAAAAGTTACGCTTGAATAAATCCAGATCTGAATTATTATCTAACCCATGCATCAGCCCTTGTTCTTTCAACTTTGCTGCTAATGTATGAACTTTCCAATCGTTTGGTTGCTCTTCCAAAATACTGAGAATTGGCCAAATAAGGGGGTTATCTATTTCTTCATGGCTGTCTAATGCATACATTCAAACCATCCTTTGTCACTAGCCGTTTACCTATTAGTATTCTTCAACCATAAACCAAAATAGAAAAATTTGCATACTTGAATAGACAACAAGCCGTAAGCTTATTTATAAATTAGCGAATAAACACAAAAAAACGCCGCCTCAAAACAAGGCGGCGTTAATAACCTAAAAGTGTTTAAGCAACAACTTTTTGTTTCGCGCTAAACTTCCCCGATTTAAATACCATCATGGTTAATGCAATAGGAACAATAATCGCCA
The DNA here is from genome assembly GCF_022347565.1 of Vibrio sp. Of7-15. Taxonomy (GTDB): domain Bacteria; phylum Pseudomonadota; class Gammaproteobacteria; order Enterobacterales; family Vibrionaceae; genus NORP241. The sequence goes on along the minus strand of NZ_JAKRGH010000001.1, from coordinate 183,250 downwards.
CTAACATCGCCAATAAGAATGTCATCCAAAATTGCGGCTGAATAGATAAAATCCCCAACAAACCACCATTACCAATACCGTTTGATAAGACACCAGACAAACCACATACCGCAGCAGCTGTTGCTGAACCAATCATGGCACATAGCATAGGGAATTTGTATTTCAGGTTCACACCGTACATGGCAGGCTCGGTCACACCAAGGTATGCCGACAATGCCGCAGGAACAGAAACATCACGCTCAGATTTTTTCTTACTCGCCAACAGCACACCGATAACCGCTGAGCCTTGAGCAATGTTTGATAACGTGATCAAAGGAAATACCGGAGTGCCTCCTACAGTTTGGAACAATTGCATATCTACAGCATTGGTGGTGTGGTGAATGCCTGTTACCACTAATGGTGCATACAAGAAACCAAATACCGAAGAGAACAGTACCCCATACTCACCCGTCATAGCGGTTAACACTAGCTGCCCAAACGCATCACCAATCATACGACCAAATGGACCAATCACAGCATGTGCCACAAAAACAGCTAACGTGACACTAATCAATGGCACCGTGACTTGGTGTAAATAAGAAGGAATTAAACGCGCTAAACGGACCTCAACCATTGCCAGAAAAACACCAGCAAGTATGGCTGGAATCACCTGTGCTTGGTAACCTACTTTTTCAATGGTGATCCACCCAAAGTCCCATACTTCAGGTATCTGAGAACCAATCCCATACGCATTCATTAATTGTGGAGATACCAAAGTGATCCCCAAAATAATGCCGAGAACTGGCGAGCCACCTAGTTTTTTCACCGTAGACCAACAAATTGCTACTGGTAAGAAATGAAATACTGCTTCGCCGATTAACCACAAAAATTGATGTAACGCTGTCCAAAACTGTGATTGGTTAACCAAAGCGCCATTCCCCGTAAAATCAATTTCCATGATATTACGGAAGCCTAAAATTAGACCACCAGTGATAATGGCAGGCAAAACAGGAACAAATAACTCAGCAAGATTGGTTAATCCACGCTCGAACCAATTCATGTTCACTTTAGCAGCCTGCTTTGCTTCTTCTTTGGAAGCACCACTTGATCCCGTTTGTGCAATCAGCTCTTTGTAATACTGATCAACATCTGTACCAATAATCACTTGAAATTGGCCTGCATTAACAAAGCAGCCTTTAACAGCAGGAATTTTCGTTTCTATTTGCTCCGGTGAGGCTTGAGCCGTGTCTTTTAACACAAAACGCAAGCGTGTTAGACAGTGTGTGACAGAAGCAATATTATCTTTTCCACCGATCAAATCGATAAGATGTTCTATTTGTTTTTTTGTATCCATATTTATAATGGGACCAGTCCCACCTCCACGTAAAAAAGACACAACCCCATTTTTGATTTATAATTTAACTCGCATTGGGACCGGTCCCTTTATAATCCATAAATCATCAGAAAGAATAAAGTTGTAGTGCTGAATTTGTGATCAGAGGCACATTGATTTTCTAAATAGTCTTTCTCTATTTGGTCGTTATAATAAGGCTCTACAGCACGAGTATTTAAAGCGGAAGTTAATGAAAAAATTAACAATTAGAGACATAGCAAAGCTAGCTGGCGTGGGAAAATCAACAGTATCTAGGGTTATCAACAATGATCCTAATGTGAAACCTGAAACCCTAGCTAAAGTAAACGAAATCATTAACGAGGTGGGTTATACCCCTTCAGCGGTTGCTCGTGCTATGAATAATCAGCCAATAAAAACCATTGGTATCATTATTACCCGCTTACAATCCAGCGCCGAAAGCCAAGCACTAAGTCAGCTCAGCCAGTTTTTTCATAGCCACAACTACGAGGTAATGATTTTAGAATGCCAGATGCAGCAAGAGTTATTCGACACTTACGTTCGCCTTATGGCACAAAAAAAGGTCGAAGGACTCATTTATTTTGGCTATACCGGATTAATCACCCCAGATCCTGAACTGTTCCAAGGCAATATTGTTACGATTGCAAGCAAACCAGACAATATTTCTTCTGTGACCACCAATAACACACAAGCCGTTGAAGCCTGTTTTGACCACTTACTGGCTCAGGGCTGTAAAAGTATTGGCTTTTTGGGTATGCATGAAGAAGACTTAGTAACTGGTCATGAACGTGTCGAAACATACAGAAAATGCTGTGAAAAATCGGGATTTCGTCCTATTTATCGCTTATCCGACATGAAATACCAACAAGGTGAAAACGGGTGCCAACAACTCCTCGAACAAGGTATCGATGGCCTGCTTTGTGGTACTGAACGCTTAACAACTGGTGCCCTCATCCATTTGTTACGAGAAAACAAAACCCAATTCCCACTTACCGCAGTGGGGATCAATGATCAAATCCAGTTTATTCGCCCCGATATATTTGCGGCCGATTTACAATACGAACAAACAGGGCTGGAAGCCGCAAAGCTGTTAATGGAAAAAATGGCGGGGGACTCAAAAAGCATCCAAGCCATCACGGTGGCTCTCAAACTATTACCCGCAGAGTTAACACGTTAGACAACATGCTCTCCAATTTCGGCCGCCTCTCTGTACTGCTTTAACTACTCCGAAGTATTGAGTGCGCGGTTGCTGTGAAAGTTTCGATACAAACGCAGTGCATTTCGCATACACATGGTGACCGTTACCGGGCCGATGCGTAAAATGGTTTTATCCGCAAAGTCGGTCACATCATCCGCTAAATTTGTGCAGGAGGAAAAGTTAAATGCAATCACTCCAGGCTTTAATTCACTGGCATGGATTTGAGGAAACTCGTTACTTGGGACCCCTGTTATCACAATGTCAGACAAGGATAGCGCCTCTTCCCGAGAAATTTTAATATCCTTTGCGTTTTCCCCTTCGATTAATTGAGCGCCATTTTCGTCAAAAGAATACACTTGTGCCCCGTCGTTAGAAAGCATGGCTGCTAACGGTCGGCCGACCACTTCACTGCGATTAAAGATGCTCACGACTTTACCATTGAGCGGCGCTGAAACTGAATTATCATACGCCCCAACCGCTTCCAACAACTTAATCATCGCCAACGGCGTACATGGCAGAATCGCCTTGCGGGTATCTTCGTGATCATGGCTGACACATCGATCGTTCGTGTACAGTTTATGAGTCCAATGCTGACACAGCCCTTCCACATCTTTTGTCGGATCCACTTGATTGCGAATACGCTCATCTTTTTCGCCAGTGAAAACCGGATAATAAACAAAAATACCATGTACCGATTCATCTTCATTTGCAACTAAAATCGCCGCTTCCAGATCCTCTTTGGGCAAAGTACAAAGCTCAAATTCAATGCCAATTTCTTCGCAAGCTTGCTTGGTATATTGAGCATAAGTATGAGATGGACCATTATCGGTAGATAAAAAGCCAATAATTTTTAGTGGTTCGGGTAACGTACTAATTTCGGACCGAATGTCTTGCTGGAATTGACTGGCAACGTCTGCCGGATTAAGAATAAAACTCATGAATATTTTGTCCTCGCCTATCAACCACCAATCAGATTAGCACCTCAGAATCCATTATGTATGCCGATTTTTCATAAATCATCAATTACCATGACATTGAAAAAGATTACTCTGAAAAACGTCATCAGAACCCAAAAACAATTAATGCTCTTTATATTTCATTCGAATACCAAAAAAAACGTCTATATTATCAAAAAATATATCAATCAACTTCGGATCAAAATGACGGCCTTTTTCCTCATTAAATAGCTTAAAGATATTTTCATCTGGCCACGCATCTTTATATGCTCGTTTGCTACCTAACGCATCAAACACATCAGCAATGGCGGTAATACGCCCATAAATATGAATGTCTTCACCTTTCAAGCCTTGGGGATAACCTGTTCCATCGTATTTTTCATGATGCTGATGGGCAACAATGGCTGCCATTTTTAATAATGGCCGCTGAGAATGCTTGAGCATCTCGTATCCTAAGTTGGCATGCTCTTTCATCACCAACCACTCTTCATCAGTGAGCCTAGCGGGCTTATTTAGAATTGAGTCTGGTATCGCGACTTTTCCAATATCGTGCATAGGTGAGACTTGCTTTAACATCTCAGCATCTTCTAGAGACAAACCATAAAACAAAGCAAAGTTTTTCGAATATTCCGCCACTCGCTTTACATGATTGCCCGTTTCTTTACTCCGGCTCTCACCAATAGCACCCATGGTAAAAATCACTTCTTTTTGAGTGTCTTCTATCTCTTTTTGAAGTGCCGCAATTTCCGTAAATTTACGCTGCAGCTCATCATATTCAAGTTGTTGCCTCTTATCACTCCGCGCCATGATTTTGTCTTGACGACGGACGTCTTTAATCAGCTTTTCAGTGACTTTAACAAAGTCTTCCTGTAACGCTTCAATTTCAGAAATAATTTTATTTTCATGAACATCCATCGTCACTCCCAATTTTAACCAAATTAATGGTTAATTCTTCAAAATCTTCAATAAAATCTTCACCAGCTTCTTCCGCACTTTCATTTTCTTCTTCATACCTCCAATTAATTGTAATATCAAATTCGTCATTTTTTTCTTCTAACAAATCAAAAAAATCAAAAAACAGCTTTGAGCTACTAGAGTTAAAATAGGTAATCTCAAAATTTATCACCACTATATTCGTATTCTCTTGCTCAAAAAGTGCCTCCATCCAAGCCATGACTGGCTCATAAAATTCAAATGTATTTTCAGGGTAAGATTTCCCTTTGATTGAAATCGTGCCATCTACATTCATTTGAATGTTAGGTGTATATTTGGTTTCTACAATATCAAGATTTTCCATATTTATTTCTCCTTCTTAGAATTAACTAATGTTTTAAATTGGAAATAAAACATGTCATCACTATAAGGAGTAAACTCATAGTCTATACTTGTGCAGCGTTTGGCAATTTCATAAAAACCAAAACCTGCACCTTTATGCTCTCCCCTTTTATTATTTTTTCTAATTTCTCGATACCGTTTTTTTATATCGACACGACCTAATGACTTTATTTCACTCAATATTGGTGTCATTAGTTCCACATCATTCTTAGATATGATATTTTGACTGTGTATATAGTAATTATCTTCGCTGTCTTTTCCGACAACAATCAACCCCTCAGCTCTTTTCGGAATTTTTCCTTCATCAGAAGATTTTCCATAATGCATGATATTTTGGGCTAGCTCGATAAATATCGTGAATATGTCGTTTGCAATTCCCATTCTTAATTCATTGTGTTCAGCTTCTTTTTCTAATGCCTCCGTCATGCTTGATATTAAAGTTTGAGATAAGAAACCGCCATATGTTAGAAATATGATTCCTTCATTCTCAACAATATTTTGTATTTTTCTAATATCCATAATACTGTTATCCCTATGGGTTTATAATCATAGAATATCTATATCTTCACCGCGACTATTGTAATATCATCTGTTCTAGATTCACTGTTTTGATATACTCTTAGCTGTTCAATTAATGCTTCTCTTTGAATAGTCATACTTTGATCTAAGTTATCCATAATTGTTTTCTTAAACTGTTTTTTACCCAATGGAAACCCTTTCTCCCCACCATTTTGATCAACATAACCATCCGTAGATAAATAAAACTGCATGCCTTCTTTAACCTCAATCGTATGCTCAGTAAAAACATAATTACTATCGCTTTTTCTATAACCCACAGAGTGGCGGTCGCCTTTTATGATGTTCATTTCTCCCTCCTCAACGTAAAATAGTGGGATCACCGCTCCAGCATATTTAAAGGTATTATTTTCTTTATTGTAATAAACAATTGCCGCATCAAAGCCCGCATTGCTCGTGCCATCCTCACAGTCTTGTCTGAGTAGAGTTTTAATGGTTTTGTTAAAGTAGCTAAGCATCCAAGCTGGGCTGACTTCTAAACTTGGATCACTGAATATTTTAGCAATAATTTGTCGCTCTACCGCTTTTACTAACATAGTGACGAATGCACCAGGCACACCATGCCCTGTACAATCAACCACCATGAGCAAACACTCATTACTGGTACGTAACTCTTCAAATAGGTAGATATCACCACCAATCACGTCTTTGGGTAACCAAAGAGCAAAATGGTCACTAAAATAGCGCTGAAAGACATCATCAGAGGGAATAATCGCGTGCTGAATTAACGAAGCGTATTTAATGCTGTCATTCGTTTGTTTGAATGCATCTTCAATTTGATCTTTGGCTAAATTTAACTCTCTCGTGCGGGATAAAACTTGTTGTTCAAGATCTTGATTTAAAATACGAAGCTCTTCTGAGATGTTTTTTAGTTGAGTGACATTAAAAATTGATCCAACCAAGCCTGATATTTCATCATCTTGATTATAAAATGCATTTTTATAAAAAACTAAATGACGTTCATCTCCATCATGATCAATATCACTCCCTTCATACTGTAAACTTTTTCCATTTCTAAGAAGTTCTTTATCCATATTGGTATGAATACCTTGATCTTCGATAATTTCATCGGTAGTTTTTCCTATTATTTCAGAGCTTGGTCTAGAAAAAAAATCTTCTAATGCTTTATTACAACCTTTATATACCCCTTTTGTGTTTTTAAAATAAATTGGAGTATCAACCGTATTAATTAATGTTTGTTGGAATGTAAGGTTTTCTTCAACCCTTTTCTTTACCAAATTAATTCTTTTTATATTAAACATCTGAAGTATCATTATAAAAATACAAAAAACAAATAAAACTATCACGCTTATTATTTCTTGCTTATACAGTTCAAACATAGAAACAGGCTGATTAATAATATAACTTTGTAACGGGATTACTGAAGGATCTAAGCCATACTTTGTTAATTTTTCATAATCAAACATATAATGGTTAGGGCTTTTATATTTTATCGGTATATCTTTTATATATTTACCATTAAGTATTTCAATCCCCATCAAAGCGGCTTCTTTTCCTTGGAACAGTCCACTGGTTAAGTACCCACCAATGATTCCATTCTCAAAATTAAAATCCCATAACCCATATAAAGGCACTTCTGAATATTCTGATAATGCCAGTGAAGATTCATAATATTCATAGAATTCACCTGTACGACCTTTAAAAAACACAGTGAGTAAAATAGCACTGTCTTTTGAGAAGTTTTTTGCTTTTTCGGTCAGTTCCTCTAATGTAACATTAGTGATAATTTCATATTTAATACCATCTTTAAAATCAGAAACAATATTATTTACTTGTTTTGTTAATACTTTTCCTGTTGTCGTTGAATCAATAACAATATAAATGTTTTTTACTCTAGGTTGAAATCGTTTGATCATCAGAAAATTTTCTCTGATATTGGCAAGCTCATTAACCCCGGTAAAGTTGGTAAAACCCATCACATCCGATTGCTGTAAATTGTTTACACCACAAAAAACAACAGGAGCAGTATTAAATAGTTCGCCATTATGTTTTTTTAAAAAATTAAACGCGTTATTATCAGAACTAATCACCAAATCAATATTAATGTTTTGATACTTAATTCTATATAAATCAAATAGATATCGATAATGCTCATCAGTACTGAACCGCTTAGTATCCATATACTCAACATATAAGTTTATATCTTTATACGTGTCTCCAAATACTTGCTCTATCCCTGAATTAATATCATCTGTCCATTTGAAAGATTGATGATATGAGTGAAGAATTAATACATTTTTTTTAGGCCCTTCGCTCGAATACACTGGAAAAAGGGGAAAGTAGGTTACCAAGATGATCAATAATGATAGACAGTGATATAAACTTCTCATACGCTACCTTTTATTTTTCTATAATCATCTGATTATTATTGTTTTTCTTTATATGGCTATAAACACATTATTTACATTCCTATTGATAATAAATTTTAGATGACTACACGCCATGCGTTAAAAAAAATTATTTTATAAAACAAAAAACTGCTAAGAATAGGTAGCACATGAAAATGAAGTTTGCAGAAAAGTAAATGAAATTTAGATCGGCCGAGAGACGACACTCTCAGCCTCTATGTAATACACGAACTCCGGTTATAGTTCTTCGTAACAGCTCCGTATCACCGCATTCACTTCATCTTTATTAAACACCGAAGGTGTAAGCTCTTCTTCAAGCCAGCCATAATCTTCTAGAAGCTCTAAGTCATCGGTATTGCGCCTACGATTGGCTTTTAGGAGCTGCTCGTAACAAAAAACCCCACCACAATCTTCTGGCGGACAAGCATTACGACCAGCCGTTACTTTGGGAATATCGCAATCCGCTTTTTGAATTTTTTCTAGCGTGATTTTATGTTCCCAACAATCACCAAAATCATACGTATAAAGCATACTATCATCGGGCTCACACAACAAAGCACCCAATGGAATGCTTTCCAGTAAAGTCATATCGCCCTCTTCCGAGAAGCGATAATTTTTCTGTCCATGTGTAAACTCAAACAAATGTTCGTTCTCCCACCCCATCACATCTTGAATTAACATATGGAAAGACAACAAGTCCATTTGATTTGATACTGTAAATCGACGCCACACTGAAGGCTTGCTCTCTAACAGCTCTACTTTGATGACATACCCTTTACCTTTCTGCCCTTTAAGCGTATTTTGATTTTTCATCAAGATAAATTCTTGATCTTGGGTAATAGACAAATTTGACAGATGCTCCAAAAGAGGAAGTTTTTTCCGTTTTAAGTCTTGCGTTAATAAGGCATAGGCATTTTGCATTAAAATTTGGGTAATGTGCTGATCCACATGTTCTGAGCTAGAGGAGACCAAACCCGCTAACACTAGCTTTTGTATTACTTCATGACGCTCTGAAAGATAACCACGATTGATTACATTACGAACAGTTTTAGCTCCTTGTGGTAGCGGCTGTATTGTCCATGTATTGATCAAAGGAAGATACCGAGGTAATACATCACCAATCAGTCTTGAACTTTCTATTTCTTGCTCACTTAAATCGGTTACGTTTGCTGTGATAATATCCAAAAAGTTAGCGGCTTGTGGCATGCACCAAGCTTGAGGCAACATAGATAAAAACTGTAAAGTTTCAAAGTGAGGTGGTTGCTGGTTCTCTTGCTGAATGCTCATGGCCCAAGGCAAAATAGAGCTAAGATAAGTGGTGTTCACATGGCGAGCATCTGAATGTTCTTGCAACACCTTCACCATATTTTCCCAATCAGCTGATGAGATATTTGGACGGTAACTCTGATCCACAAGCCCCAAATCTAAACGAAATACACAAGCAAACATGTGAAGGCTTTCACCTTCTTGAATGAGTACAGCCAAACACGATGCATTCTGTCCATCTGGAATGCTGGCAACCATATCCACCACTTCACAGGAAGGTAAAACATGGTGGGAATATCTCATCGCATGTTTAGACCAGCTATCAATTCTATTTCTGAGTTCATCATCAACAAAATGACGGATCACATTCAAATATTGCTTATTTTTTAAGTGCCCCCATTCTTTAGCGCTTTGCGTATTCAAAAAGTCACTGGCTTCAGACACTACCATGGCATTGTTGTGCGTTAGCAGCAGTACTCCAGCATCCATCCCCCATTCAAAATGATGTACTAAACCGAGAATCGCGGTAGTGCCGCCCATGGGCAACATGCCAAGCTCGCTGGACATTTCAAGTACAAATTCTTCCGCATTAGTAATGCCCATTTCATGGATAAGATTATTAAATGACGCTGCTGACTGCTCTGCTGTAAGAATGGAAGATTCCGCATTTTCTAGTTGGTTGGCTTGCAGTGCAGAAATAATGTCTGCTGCAATCGTGATGTTTTTATCACGCAGAATTTTCACAGCATGATAGGCCTGCTCAATCGCAAAATCTGGCCCAGCAATAATGTCTCGTAAAACAGCATTAAGTTCTTGCAATGAGGCTTCTGCTTCATCAGTAAATTGCCTACTGAAAATCACAAACTCAGACGCAGAATACTCCAACCATTCCAGCAACTGGATCATCGGCTTATCTTGGCTTGGATAAGGGCTAATAAAAGCCATTACCGTGAGATAATCCATCGTAAATGGCTGACTCAATACTTCATAGAGTTCATTGCGCGCCTCAACAGGCAGCTCATTTAGTTCATCGTATATATCTAGATAATGTTCAAATAAATCAACAAACTCATCAAATTGCACAGATCAACCTTAGTTACTAAAGAGAGGGAGGGAATAACTTAAAGGTAACACAGCACAGCAGTTCTTATAGGGAAAATTGATCATTATTTACCAAGAAGTGGTAAGGGGATCTCATGGCGGCTCAGTGCATACCAAACCGCCATAATGCACAAAAATAATCACAAAACTAAGACTGGAGTAAACCTAACGTTGGAATTGAACCATGAGGGAACGTAAATTTTTCACTCGCTCAACCAGCGCGTTTGTTTTCTCAACAGAGATATCAGATAGTTCACTGTTTTTGCGAGATATTTCTTGCATAGATTCCAAGCTTTCATTCACTAAGTTAGTTACATCTGCTTGCTCTTCCACCGCTGATGCAATTTGGTAACTAGCATCCGATACTTTTAGTGTCATCTCATTCATTGTTATTAAGAGATCACCAGTTTCTTTCGCTTGTTCTTGGCAAGAGGCCGACAACGCAGACCCCGATTCCATGGTCGTTGTTGCTTTGCTGGCAGCTGACTGCAAGTTCGCAATCATGCTACGAATTTCTTCCGTAGAAGACTGAGTTTTTGAAGCTAAACTCCTTACTTCATCGGCTACAACCGCAAAACCTCGACCCGCTTCACCTGCCCTTGCCGCTTCAATTGCTGCATTTAGCGCTAATAAATTCGTTTGATCCGCAATAGAGCCGATAACACCTAAAATAGATTCAATCTGATTCGTACTGCTCGTGAGTTCATCAATAGTTACTTTTGATGACTCAAGTTCAGCATTCAATTGACTGATCACCTCAATGGTTTTATCTACACTTTCTTGCGCTTGAGAAGAGATATTATTAGTTTCTGTCGACAGTTCCCGTGAAGCGTTTGCACTGTCGGCAACTTCACGAATAGAGTGATTGAGTTCAGTAACCGCTGTGGCAACTTGAGTGGTCTCATTCACTTGATTCGTCAGATTATCTTTCATCGTCTGTGTATCAGATAAGTTTTTTTCAGCGTCGTTAACCACCACGGTACTCGTATCAATTGAACGAGCAACCACAGAACGAAGCTCCGCTTCTTTTTTAATAAAAGCTAACTCAATAGACGAATAGTCATCCAACTTAGAAGTATAAACAAACTCCATGAAAGGATTATCGTAACCCGCTTTGGCTGTTTTTTGTACTTGTTGCAAACGAGAGCGTTGCATAAAAATGGATAAAAGCAGCAATAATGACGCCACCAGCATCATTATGGACATAGCTCCCATATCTGCGGCGAGATGTATACCAGCAAACACAACAAGCAACGCACTCAATACTGAGCTGATTAAACCAAGATTAAACCGAGGATAACGTAAACGTGATGGGGTCTTGTCTTGCCTTAATGCTGCATAGGCCTCAATCGCCCTTTCCACCCACTCACGCTTTGGTTTAGTACGTACCGATTGGTATTCAATAGTACGGCCATTTACATCTACAATTGGTGTTACAAAAGCAGATACCCAGTAATACTCTTTATTCCCTTTACAATAATTTTTAACAGGCCCCATCCAAGTTTTACCTGTTTTAATCACCTCCCACAAATTCTTAAAAGCTTGTTTAGGCATGTCTGGGTGGCGAACGATGTTATGAGGGTTACCTATCAGCTCTTCTTGAGTATAACCAGCAATCTCACAAAATTTATCGTTGGAAAATGTAATGTAACTTTTAGGATCTGTCGTAGATATCAGGTTATCTCTTTCACCATACGTTCTTTCTTTTTCATTGGCACTTGAATTGTTCATTATACCCTCGAATGTCACTGATAAAAAAAAAGCACTCTGAATTATTATAATTATCTAAGTTCAATATAAATTCATATCGACAGCCAACAAAGCAAGTATAGTTCATATTTCACACAAAACGGTTCAATATTAACGCAACGAATAACCCTACATTATATATACTTAATCTACTTCTACTTAAGTTTTTATTAATATAAATAACAAAACAAAAACAGCATCTAACTGATTTTTCTATTTAATAATTCTTTTAAGAAAATGCCTAGTTTATTTTATAAATAATAGCCAGAAAAAACTCTGGCTATTATCTAACGATGAATTACGCGTCGCTTTCTTCTAGTTCAGCTTCAATAATTGGTTTTAACTTATCAAGTGGAACATAGCCATTAATAATTTCATCGCCAATAATCATTGCTGGTGTGCCACCAAAACCAAGTTCAGAAAATACTCGATAGTTCATGCTTATGATTTTTTCTACCTCATCATTTGTTTTTAACTCTGATTCTGTATTCGTCACTTTCGCAACACGCTCTAAGGATGACTTATCATGGCGGCCACTTTTACCAATCAAATATTTGTGAACCTCAGGGTAAGCGTCTCGCTCATTTTGCCAAACATTAAGAGCAAATTCGGCTGAGTTCGTATCTAACCCAACCACTTCTCTTTGTTGTAATGGTACATAGACATTAATAACATTTAACATTGGAAAGTCAGCTACTAACTGGTGCAGTACCGAGTCTAATCGCTTACAAAAAGGGCAGTTATAATCCGTAAAGTTCACAATCGTTAATGCTGGTTTCTCTGCCCCAAACGAACTATGAGCATCATTGTTATACAACCAATCATGATGCGTTGTCATTGCATTGGCTCTTTGCTGCTCCTGATTGATGTACATATTAAGGCTTGTTAATAAACCATCAATCAGCTGAGGGTTCTCCTCCAAAATCGTATTAATCTGCTTTAGATTATCTTGCTGAGTCGTCGATAAGTCTTCTGTCGCTGCTGTTGCAGAAAAGAAAAATACTGATGTGATTAACGTCGTTAATATTGATTTTTTCAAAATAAATCCTGTAAATAATTCATATATTTAAATAAAAAAGGCATGCACAAATACCACTCACATCACCGTTATAAACCAATTATCTTTGAGCAGTAATGTCGAGTAAGCACAACCTATATTGAAAATGAAGTCGTTACAGGAGTCTTATTCTAAGAAAACACAAAATTGCAGATGGGGCCGATACTTATGATACAAACGTACGTTTTGAGTTCGAACAATACGATAGGTACTGTACAGGAAAGCACCGATAGCCAGTAATATCGCAGCACTATAAGCGATAAACGGGGAAGCTTTTGTTTCTACATCACTACAAAATCGGACTAATTGTTCAGAAATAGAACACGTTTTTATGCCTATATTTTCATCTAATTGCTCTGTACTGGTAACCGTCTCAATACGATTACTACTTTCTTGCACATAAGAAAGTGACGTCAGCACCGAACAAAGCGTGACTAAACATACAATTAATAGACTGGCTACTAATGAGCGTCGCTTAAACATTGTGCTTGTAATTAGAAATGAGGGCATAAAATCGAAGAAAAGAAAACGTATGCAAATTAGTCTTTCGATATGAGAAAAAGTTCCTTTTTAATTCTTTACTAAACAAAATAAACACCACGAATAGCTGAAGAGAATTCCCCCCTCAGCCATTCACAACAGCAATCAAACCCAACCAGAAACTTTCGATAGAAGCGTAGTTTTTGATGCTGGTTTCGGTAAATAGTCATCCATGCCGGATGCCATAACAGTTTCTAGCACACCTTCTTGTTTGTCCCCTGTAAAGCAGATAATAGGAACCTGTTGTTTGCCTTTAAAACGACCATCATTGCGGATCTGCTTTGTGGCTTCAATTCCACCCATTAATGGCATTTCGAGATCCATTAAAATCAAATCAATATGTTCTTTTTCAAGGTAATCTAAAGCAGCGACACCATGCTCAGCATGTACAACCTGATAACCTTGTTTTTCAAGTAAAATACCCGAATACGTTCGTAAAGAGATATTATCATCCACTATCATGACTTTAGGCTGAATCGCCGAGAAGTTAGAAAAAGCCTGCTTACTTTCCCCTTTCGCAGGCTCAAAGAAAAGCTTATCAAGCTTATTCAAAAAGTAGTGCCTGTTTACCTGTTTATCCACCAATTCAAATGAAACCATACGGTTTAAACGATACTGAGAAGGCACGACTTGGGAATATAAGTACACGACACGGCTTTGTACAGAAAGCAGTTTATTTTCAAGCACCTCAAAACAAGCCCAATCAGACACGAAGCTATCTAAATCAACAATAATGACATCAACTTTTTTCTGCTCTTCCAACCACGAACAAACCGACTTTCTTGACTTGGATTCAAATTGGTACCCACTGTAAAAAGCATGCCCTTGTAGAATAGACAAAGATTCGCTTTTGGCTCCTACGTAAAGAACCTTTTTATTCACAATCGCTTCTGATTTTAGCTGGGCAACCTGATCAGAATTGTACGTTGGTAATTCAAGGGAAAACTCCAACCACGAATCGAGCAAAGAGTCACAACGAATTTCTCCTCCAAAAGCCGTGATGATTTTCTTACAAAATGGAAAACCCACCCCAAAACCTGCCTTTTGGTTTGTGACATAAAAATCTTCAAAAATATATCTAAGCTCTTTCTTGGAGATGCCAAAGCCTGTGATATAAATTTTAATGGTATTACTGTGCTCTGTATTCAATAAAGAGATATCAATATTGAAACCAGGACTTTCTTTATACGCAAACGCAGACTTCAATAACGTCGAAATGACATTTCTCAGCAATAAATCACTACCAAAAAAGTCATCTTTATTCATCAATGAGGTCAAATTTATGCATTGCTTATCTATTGGTGATTGGTATGAGTAGCCATTAATCACCTCATTAATCACGCCATTGATAGAGTACTTCTTAAAAGACTCCGACGTAATTGACTGCTCATCAATGGAACTCAGCAATAAACTTACCGACTCATTGCCACGATCAATCACTGACATACTGTCGTTTACTATGGCAAGCACCTGCTCAAGATCATTTTCGGAGATCGTATATCCAGCCGCAGATTTTCCTTTCTTCTTAGGTAATAGCTCTTTTACCACTTCCATCGAGCTGTAAACAGAGTCTAGCGGCCCTTTCATTTCATAAGCCATACCTGACCCAAGAGAGCGGGCTAACGTTAGCTTACCTTCATGCTCGATTTTATTTCGATGATTAAATAAAATACCCGCAAAATATGAAAGGATAAAAATAGGAACAAAAGCCGGGTCAAAATGCAGATAGGAAACCGCGCCATCCAAAATATAAACGGACAGAAAAGCGGCAAGATAGCCTACACATGATGATATTACTATGATTGTCCAATCATAAAGCAAGAGGATAACCAAAAAAATGCTGACCATAAATGAGAGGCTCCAAACCGTAGACCACTCATTTTTTAACATCATAAAGCTAAAAAAGAAGGGTAAACAAATTGTAATCGCCCCTAAAAAGTAATAATGCTGATATTTTTTAAATATCATTGGCATATTATCTTTAATGATTAATGGAACAAACAGCAATGAACAAAAAAGTCGTAATATTAAACTTTCATAAGGCTGCGGGAATATAAACTCCCACACGATGTAATATAAAAGAAAAGCTGCACTACCAAGAAAACCCACAATTTCTAAATTAAGTTCAGAATATTTATATATATCTTTTATTTTTTGGCTAAGGAACATAACTCTCCTATTATGAACGCGAATGCATTAACCATTATTTATACTTAATTTCAGATCACAATATTTTTACAAGACAAAGAATAACTGCAACCTTTAATCTACGCGTAGTATACTATATTGTTTTTCTATAGCTATTAATTCTGTTCAATCAGCTGATTTTTATTAAAAAATATCGCTCTACCCCAACATTAATCGCTCCATCGCAATGTCCTGATATGCTTACAAATACATTGCAACTCTCAACAGCTTGTCTACGCTTCTATTAAGGTCTGCTTGGTACACAACTCTTTCTACTACCAATAGCCTCATTATTGTTGTTAGATTACGGCGATTGGAGATACTAATGATTAAATTAAGGTCCATCTTTATTTTACTTATCATTAGCTTATTGCCTGGATGTTTTAGCAATCAAGAACAGGTTCGTATTGGCTTTATTGGATGTTTAAGTAGTGAATTTTATACGCTAGGGCTATCAGCCAAAAATGGAGTCCAACTTGCCCTAGAAAAAGCCAACAGCAAAAAAAAGAATAATTTTCATTATGAATTAGTACCCAGAGATTGCTACAAAGGTGAACAGGCCTTGGCCACATTACATGAATTTCGCCTGCTAGATGTGAGTGTAATTATCGGCCCACTACTGAGTACAAATGTAGAAACCTATTTACCGATGGCGAATGACAACCACCTTCTATTAATCAGTCCTACTGCCACATCAAACCAGTTCACAGGCTTAAACGATGCTCTGCTCAGAAATGTTGCTGACCACAATACTTATGCAGCTATCACCGCAGAGTACATACTAAAACAAGGAGAAAGCAAGAGAGTCGTCATACTGCAAGACGAAGAGAATATTTCTTACACGGAAGATTGGAAAAATACCTTTATTAATGCATACGATAGAAGCAAAGCAAACGTCAAAGTCATCGCTTATAACTCACTATACAATCCAGATAATGACACTATTATCGCTAATGCTCTTCGCTTATCGCCCGATGTCATCATCATGATCAGTAATGAACCAGATACCATCCAGTTTGCACAATACCTGAAAAGAAATAATATCCACCTCACGTTAATCGCCACAGAGTCAACCGCTTCTGACAACTTCATTACTTCTGGCGGTTCGGCGGTTGAAAATATCATTCATACTCAATTTTACGATCGAAAGAGTACCAGTGAGCACTTTCTGCAATTTAATGCCGATTACAAAAAGAGGTTTCGCAGCACGCCCAATTTTCCCGCCTACTCAGCGTATGATGCTGTAAACATCGCCATTACAGCGATTGAAAAAGCACCTAAAAACACCATCAAAGAATCTATTCTCGCAATAAGAGCATTTGATGGTGTGCTTGGAGAAATCATCATAGATGAGTTTGGAGATACTAGAGGAACCGTTTTTCTCACCCAAATCAAAAATGGTAAATTTGTTCCTCTAGAACATTAACGCTTTATTGATTCTGCCACTGTTCTAACCAACGCTGAACCTGTAAATTCGCCTCACGCCATTGTTGTGATCTTTGCAGTTCACCATAATTCGTGGAAAATTGCTTACGCAGACTGACGGCTTTCGGCACTTCAGAGATGGCCAAGTTATCCAGTACTTCAATAGCAGATTGACGATTATTACACATTAAGACCATATCACATCCAGCATCCATCGCTTGTTGTGAGCGCTCGGCCGGCCCCCCCATGATTGTCGCCCCTTCCATATTTAAATCGTCCGAAAAGACAATGCCATTAAATTGCAATTGATTACGCAAAATATCCTTCAACCAATAAGGCGAACCACTAGCGGGGCGTGAATCATAATGAGGGTAAATCACATGGGCTGGCATCATCGCATCTAAAATGCCAGCTTCAATTTGCGCTTTAAAAATAGCCATATCCACATCAAACAGATCGTCTCTTTCATCGTATGGTGTCTCTAAATGCGAATCAGCAATTACACCACCATGACCAGGGAAATGCTTACCAGTTGTCGCCATTCCAGCTTGTTTCATTCCTTGCATAAAAGCGGTGCTGTGACGAAGAATCGTATCAATATCATCTCCGAATGCGCGGCTACCAATGGCTTTACAGTCAAAACCTTTATCAAGTACTGGTGCAAAACTTAAATCTATATCATGGGCCATCAACTCCGCAGCCATAAGCCACCCTGCTTGTTTGGCAACCTCTGCACCATCATTAAACTGCGCAAAAGATTGTGCCGGAGGAAGCAAGCTAAAACCTTCTTTGAAACGCTGTACTCGGCCGCCTTCTTGATCCACACCAATTAAGATTGGGCGCTTTGCTGCTTTACGAATGGACTGATTGAGTGCCACTAACTGCTCATTATCATGATAGTTGCGGGCAAATAAGATCACACCACCAACCGTTGGATGCGCCAAAATCTCTCTTTCTTCCGCATCTAACTCATACCCTTCTACATCAAGCCATAACGGACCCATGCATTACTCCAAGCTTCTTGATTCTACAGATCTTTGCAAAGTAGCATGTAAGCCCTTCTCCCTCAATTAATAGGTAAAATATTGCACCTAAAAGTTGTGAAGAAAATCAAGCTACCACATAGATAATTGCAGAAACTCATTCGTTTATAACAAAGTAACTGGCAATATACACAAAAGCCTTATTGAGCAGAAAGTCATGCAACGTTATATCGGAATTATGTCTGGCACCAGTATGGATGGTGTCGACTCTGTCATTGTCGAAACCGATGGCCACAACATCACTTTACTCCATTCAGATTTTTATCCGATGGATATGGAATTAAAAGAAATCTTACTGTCGGTTTGCACAGGACAACCAACAAATTTACAAATAATTGGCGAGCTGGACCATCGCTTGGGCCACCTATTTGCCGATGCCGTATTACAGCTACTCAAAAAAGCGAATGTTTCTGCCACTTCCATTACGGCAATTGGAAACCATGGCCAAACGGTTTTCCACTCACCAGATAGCCAATACCCTTTTACCATGCAGTTAGGGGACGCCAATATCATCTCAGCAAAAACAGGCATCACAACGGTTGCCGACTTTCGCCGTAAAGACATGGCATTTGGCGGCCAAGGTGCCCCATTGGTTCCGGCTTTTCACCAAACTGTTTTTAATCACCGTTCAGATTCTAACTGCGTCGTACTCAATATTGGTGGTATAGCTAACATTTCCGTCTTACAGAAAGATCAAGCGTCTCTGGGGTATGATACTGGGCCCGGTAATATGCTGATGGACGCTTGGGTACACAAACATCTCGATAAACCCTATGATGATAACGCTGAGTTTGCTCTTTCTGGGATCTCCCATGAAAAATTGCTTCAGCAACTCATGCAGCATGACTACTTCCAACGCACTGCACCGAAAAGTACTGGCCGAGAATTATTTAACTTAGCGTGGTTAGAACAACAGCTACAAGTCATCGAAGAGCCAATCTCAGCAGAAGACGTTCAAGCCACCCTTGCTGAATTTACCGCGCAAACCATTTCCGATCAGGTAGCATTATATCAACAAGGCAATGCACCAGAATTACTGGTGTGCGGCGGCGGCGCAAAAAACCCACTACTCATGAAGCGTCTTGCTGAGTTATTGCCTCAATGGTGTGTCGCAACCACCAGCGAACGAGGAGTTGATCTTGATTATATGGAAGCCATGGCATTTGCGTGGTTGGCACATCAAACCATGAACCGCTTACCAGGGAATTTGCCAGAAGTAACTGGCGCTTCTCAATTAACCAGTTTAGGTGCCATTTATCCAGCTCCAGAAAAATATTAGGGAACCACCATGAGCAACACCAATTTAATATCCGATCTAGACAAATTGATCTCAGAAGGTCGTAATCCAGAAACCATGGATATTGATCTGCTTTCTGCGCACGACATCGTAAAAAAAATCAATACACAAGATAAACAAGTCGCGCTAGCGGTAGAGAAAGAGCTTCCTTATATTGCTCAAGCCGTTGAAAAAATCACCGAAGCGTTCAGAAAAGGTGCAAGACTTATCTATATGGGCGCAGGCACCAGTGGCCGGCTGGGTGTGCTTGATGCGTCGGAATGCCCACCTACATTTGGCGTGCCAGAAACCATGGTTGTGGCCTTAATTGCAGGCGGTCATGATGCTATTTTCCGAGCAAAAGAAGGCGCAGAAGACAGTGCTCAAGGTGGCATCGATGATCTGAAAAACATTCAATTTAATAAAGACGATATTCTGGTAGGCATCGCAGCCAGTGGCCGTACTCCCTATGTGATTGGAGGTTTAGAATATGCCAAAGAGCTGGGTGCCACTACGGTTTCTCTTTCTTGTAACCCAAGCTCCCCTATTGCCAATATTGCCCATATTGCTATTTCTCCCATTGTTGGCCCAGAAGTACTCACAGGTTCAACACGAATGAAATCTGGTACAGCACAAAAATTAGTGCTTAATATGCTCACGACCGCCAGCATGATCCGACTTGGCAAAAGCTATCAAAACCTCATGGTGGATGTCAAAGCCACCAATGAAAAGCTAGTCGCACGAGCTGCCAGAATTGTAATGCAAGCGGTAGAATGCTCAGAGCAAGAAGCGATCGCCGCACTTAATCAAGCAAACAACCACGTCAAGCTCGCCATCATGATGCTAATGACGGGGTTAGACATTAATGACGCCCGAAATTTACTGGAAAAAAAGCAAGGATTCTTACGCTCTGCTATTGAAGGTAAATAAAAATAAAGCGCCAACCGTGGCGCTTTATTTTTGTCTGTACTTTCAAGCCACACGATGACTAATCAACAACAAATTTATTCAAATGACCACGAAGCTCCGCCACCTTATGATTAAGTTCTTCACTGAGTGACGACGTTTTCGACACGATCTCATTCGCTTCGTTAGACATATCAGAAATCACGGTCACATTACGATTAATTTCGTCATTCACTCTCGATTGCTCTTCTGCCGCACTAGCCATTTGATGGTTCTGCATATTAATCGTATCAATAAGCGTATTAATACCTTTAAACGACTCTTCAGCATGACGAGCGGCATCAACACAACCAGACACTTTTTCATGACTGTCTCTCATAATGTGAACCACAGCATCCGTATCACTAGATAGCTGTTCAATCATGGCTTTGATCTCTTGGGTAGCTTCCTGAGTTCTGCCTGCAAGTACACGCACTTCATCAGCAACCACTGCAAAACCTCGCCCTTGCTCACCCGCTCTCGCCGCTTCAATCGCCGCATTTAATGCGAGTAAATTGGTTTGTTCTGCAATGCTGCCAATCACAGCCAAAATGGACTCAATACTTGATCCTGAATCCGAAAGCGATTGAGTCTTAGCTTCCGCACTGGACAGCGCTTCATAAACATTTTCAATCGTGCGTGTTGTGGACGAAATTTGTTCAACGCCACCTAAACACTGTTCTTGAGCCTGCTGCGCCGCTTTCGAAGCCTCTAAAGCAGAATTAGCGACTTCACTGGCGGTGGTTGCCATTTCATGTACCGCTACCGTTAACGTGTTCAATTCTGCTGTTTGTGTATCTAATCGCTGATGCGCTTCAGAAGCGGCTTCGCGGCTATTAGACGAGTTATCATCAACCGATGAACCAATGTGAGAAATATCGCGAATAATTAACTGTAATTTCTCTAAAAAACTATTAATAATATCCCCTAACTGACCAGACTCATCACGACGAGATACCTCAATCCTTTGAGTGAGATCCCCTTCACCTTGCACAATGCTTTTTAAACGAACAATCAGCTCATCTAAAGAAGAAGTAGCTGCCCGAGCAATCACCCACATACATAAACTGCCCACCAATAAAGCGATTAATCCGCCCAATAGCCCCATATTAAGCGCATGAGAAAACTCCTCATCTAACCACTGATGAAAACTTTGTTTATTCTCATTCAATACTGTTTGTGGCACTGCCACACTCACGATCCATGGGTTATCGGTTGTAGTCGCAACCCGAGAAAACGCAGTGGTTTTGCCATCAATACTGATCAGTTCTTGGTCTCGACTCGCCGATTTAGCTCGATCCCACGAAACATAACCGGAGATTTCCGACACACGCTTACCAACATTGCTAGCTACATCACTATCAGCCAACACTATGCCTTTCCACGAGCCCACAATAATCCGTCCAGTCCCGCGATAAAGTTTGTTATCCATCTCTTCTGCTAACTTTTGAATTCGAACTAAAGATAAATCAAAACCAACGCTGCCGATTAGCTCTCCATTCACCTTAATAGAGTCACTAATGGTAGTAATAAGCTCTTTCCCTCGGCTGGGAACCTCATAGTAATAAGGCTCCATTAAAAAAAGCTTGTCGGTTTCATAGGGTTTTAAATGCCAATCATCCACACGCTCGCCATTATCGTTCATCGCAGAATTGGAAAAAGATTCCATTGCGACATAATCGTAGCCCCCTTTACCATCGGGAAAATAAAAAGGGGCCAAAAAGCCATTTTTGTTCATGGCTTTCATCGCGATGTCACTTTGCTCAAAATCACTTGGCCACGTGCTTTTTTCATAAACCATGTAACCAGAAAAAACGTCGGCTTCTTGTGGCTGCATCGTGGCATCAAACAGACGAACTAAAAATTCGGCAGACAGCTTTTGCTGACTAGACAACTCTAAATTAGATTTTATGACGTCTAAATTTTTTAAAACGGGGGTCAGGAGATTTTCTACACTAAAACGTACCGTTGCAGATGCGCTTTGAATTTCACTAGATGCGGAGCTATCAAACGCTTCTCCTACTTTAATGTTCGTTTGTTGATTCACCGCGTTACTATAAAAAGCAATCACACCAATCCCCAGAACTAAAACCAGAGCCATAGAAGTACTGGCAAAAAATGCGATTTTTATCGTAAGTGACTTGTTAATACCTGAAAACATACTCACTCCAGATCTTATAGAGCCGGGCAACATCGGCGCTATAAATTGTCATATTGTAAATTTCAGACTAGACCACCCTCCTTCGCTTTACCAAAACGCCTCAATGACGGTTAAACAAACACAAAAAAAGCCGAGTGATCATCACTCGGCTTTAACATCAGATAAAAATGACATCGTTACTTACGAATGCCTTCCACGTGCAATTCCATATCAACGTAGCTTGATGTACCCATTACAGGAATGCCAAAATCAGCTAACTCTAAACGAGTTGAACCTTCAAAGCCTGCACGGTAACCGCCCCACGGGTCTTTACCTTCACCCACAAAAGTCGCGGCAATTTCGATAGGTTTAGTTTTGCCGTGCAAGGTTAAATCACCTGCAATCATCAACTCGCCATCACCTTTATCGGTTACTTTTGTACTTACAAATTTCGCACTAGAGAATTTGCTCGCGTTGATGAAATCACCACTACGAATGTGCTTATCACGTTCTGCGTGGTTTGAATCTAAGCTACGCGTATCAACATTAAACGTTACTTTCGATGCCGCTACGTTAGCTGGATCATAGCTAAATTCACCATCAAACTTATTAAAACGACCTTTAATAAAACTATAACCTAAGTGACTTACTTTAAAACTCACTGAAGCGTGGGCACCCTTTGTATCAACAACATAATCTGCTGCATTTACCGCTGCTGGCAGTGTCATCGCTGCGCTTAATCCCATTGCTAGTAGTAACTTTTTCATTATCCTTTGACTCCAATCATTTTCTTTAACGTATCATCTTTATTAATAAAGTGATGTTTTAGCGCAGCAAGTGCGTGTAGTAACGATAATCCCATTACTGTATAAGCAAGGTAGTAGTGGATCTCCCCTGCTATGTCTTCCTGGTTTTCCACTAATGAACCAAAACCAGGAATCGTGAACCAATTAAACACTTCAATACCACGGCCGTCCGCCGTAGAAATCATGTACCCAGAAACAAATAACCCAAACAACAACAAATACAATAGCGTATGAGCCAGTTTTGCCGCCATCACTTCATAAGGCTTTCCTTCAATTTCTGGCTGAGGCTTCATTTTTTTCCATACTAATCGGAAAATTGTTGCAAAAGCGAGTAACAAACCGATTGATTTATGCCAATGTGGTGCTGTTTTATACCATTCACTGTAATAAGTCAGGTCTACCATCCAATACCCGACACCAAACAAGCCGAATACGGTTAATGCTGAAAGCCAGTGTAGTGCTTTTGAAAGGCCATTATATTGTTTTACTGTGTTATCCATTGTCTTACCTAAGCATACTGCTGTGCGAATACAAACAATTCTAGTGAAATGGCTTAAAGTGTACAGATCACCCAACCGAACATTTTGTTCGAAAAATTCGAATGAACTTTTATCTAAAACGCTACAAGAATAAAGAATACAAATAATTATCGTCTTTTTTCTGTTTGTAGTTCGCTTTTCCTAACAAACAACAG
The DNA here is from genome assembly GCF_022347565.1 of Vibrio sp. Of7-15. GTDB lineage: Bacteria > Pseudomonadota > Gammaproteobacteria > Enterobacterales > Vibrionaceae > NORP241. The sequence goes on along the minus strand of NZ_JAKRGH010000001.1, from coordinate 159,236 downwards.
ATAACTTTTATAAATAATTTTCACTTTTATCTTGATTTGAGTGATGAATGAACTATTATGACGATAAGTCAACTTTGACGATTCGTCATTTATTGGCATTTATAGTTCTTTGATACGTGTTAAAATAGAAAGAATAGGAGCATGATACGCTGTCGATGGAATAACAGATAAAAAGAGCAAATAAATAATGTTTGGTTCACGCTGTAAAAGTAAAGATAAAGAGCCCTGCTTCTTCGAGAGAAGATTCACCAGTAAGAAGCAGCAAGCCATTGCAGACAGAGAGCAAGAACTCTTGTTAATAGCAAAAGAACTTGTCACTCAAGAAGGCTTTGCCAATCTGACAATGGATAAAATTGCCAAAGAGAGCCCTTATTCAAAAGGCACGGTATACAACCACTTTACCAGTAAAGAGGATGTGATTACGGCTTTGTGTATTATGGCACTTAAGCAACAAAACAGTATGTTCCAAACAGCATTAACATTTGAAGGTAACAGCCGAGAAAAAGCCCTCGCCTTTCATGTGGCGTATCGTACTTTCTCTCGTTTAGAGCCGATTCTTTTCATGTGTGTATTAACAGCGAAAACACCTTGGATAGTAGAGAAAACCTCTACTGCTCGGAATGAACAACTTAATAAGTTAGAAGAAGATGTAATTGCTATGGCTGATGGCATTTTCTTAAAAGGCATTGAGCATGGCGATCTAAAACTGTCTCCAGCACTCAGCACTGATACCATTGTTTTTGCCAACTGGGCGGTTGCATTTGGTTCTAACTCATTAATTAATAATGCAACGAACAGCCGCTGTATTAGCCGAATCCAAGATCCTTATTCTTTATTGCACAATATCAACCTTGTTTTAGATGGCCTCAATTGGGCTCCTTTATCAAGTGACTGGGATTATAAACGTACGTGGAATCGTATTGAGCAAGAGCTGTTTCCAACAGAAATTGCCCACCTTGAGTCCATAGGCCGATAAAAAACAGTAATGCCCGCCTGTTCGCGGGTTTGTTTTTCACATTAAGTGACGATTCGTCAAAAAGTAACAACTGATTCAGGGTTAAGACAAGTGTTCATTTAGTTCAACAAATGAACAGCTTAGCTTATCTAGTACCAGTTTGTTATTCATACAACCAGTTTTAGACCTTAGCCAGCCTTATGCTGGTTTTAAAATCTATGAACTTGACGAAACGTCACAAACGGAGAATGTGATGAATAAATCATTACTTAACTTGCCAACACAATACCCAAAGACGATTATTCTCTTTGTGTTATTTACTCTGGTTGCTGCAACACTCGGCGCCAAAAACTTATATTTTAGAGGTGATTACAATATTTTCTTTGATGGCTCAAACAAGCAATTGCAAGCCTTCGACGAGATTCAAGCCACATTCAACAAAACCGATAACCTATCTATTGTTATTGCGCCTAAATCTGGTGATATTTTTACACCCAAATACCTGACTTTGCTTCAGGAGATCACTCACGATGCATGGCAAACCCCATACTCTAGCCGAGTAGACTCCATTGCTAACTATCAGCATACCGAAGCCATTGATGATGACTTGATCGTGGAAGATCTTCTGCTTGAAGATATCCCATTGGATCCTGCCCGTATCCAAAAGGTAAAGCAGATCGCACTTAATGAGCCCACACTAAAACACTCATTAATTTCAGAGACAGGTCATGTCGCAGTGGTGAATGTCACCGTACAACTGCCAAATATTGATATGACGAAAGAAGTAACAGATGTGGTTACCTTCGCAGATCAACTCGTTGAAAAGTATCAAAAAGTGTATCCAGAAGTAGAATTCCATCAGGCTGGTATCGTAATGATGAACTCTTCATTCATGAAGTCAGCACAACGAGACAGCAGCACTTTAGTCCCAACTATGCTGTTAGTGATTCTGGTTTTCCTTGGCATTATGCTGCGTTCTTTCCTAAGTGTGCTGGCTACGTTAGCGGTGATCATCGGCACCATTACCGCCACAATGGGGCTCTCAGGTTGGGCGGGCATGTTCCTAAGCACCGCAACAGTGAACGTACCTACACTAGTAATGACCCTCGCCGTTGCAGACTGTGTACACATTATCGCTTCTCTTCGCCAAGCCATGCAACAAGGCAAAACCAAAGACGAAGCCATCGTTCATAGCTTACAGCTTAACTTCATGCCAATTCTCATCACTTCTGTGACCACAGCCATTGGCTTCCTAATGATGAACGCCTCTGATTCACCAGTATTACGTGATTTGGGTAACCTATCTGCACTGGGTGTTATGATCGCTTTTGTTCTGGCCGTGACTTTATTGCCTGCAATGCTAAAAGTAATGCCACTGCGTATCGCGCCAAAACCAGCAACCAAGCAATCGTCTTACATGGACACGTTTGCCAACTTCATCGTTAATAATCGTAAAGTAATTTTGCCTTTATCGGTCATTACCCTGGTGGCAACGGCCAGCTTTATTCCATCAAACAGTATCAATGATGATGCGGTTAAATACTTTGATACCAGCAATGAGTTCCGACAAGCGGCTGACTTTATGGAACAAAACATCAGCGGTATGACGAGCATTAGTATCGCCATTAAAGCGGGAGAATCTCAAGCCATCAGCAAACCCGAGTTCATTAAAACCGTTGGTGATTTTACCCAATGGCTACGTGAGCAACCTGAAACAGACCATGTCGCAAGCTTGTCAGACACTTACCTTCGCCTGAACAAAAACATGCACGGAGACGATGAAAGCTACTACAAACTACCACAAGATCGTGAATTAGCCGCTCAGTACCTGCTGCTCTACGAAATGTCACTGCCTTATGGCCTTGATCTTAATAACCAACTGAACATTGATAAATCTTCCATCAAAATTCAGCTAACAACAAAGAACTTTGGCAGTAAAGAGTTAGTTGATATTGAAGAGCGTATCTACCAATGGTTTGCAACTCATGCTCCACAATATGAAATATTAGCTTCAAGCCCATCATTGATGTTTGCTCACATTGGCGAAACCAATATGGACAGCATGCTTAAATCTTTACCTATTGCACTCGTATTAATTTCGGTTCTGTTGGTCTTTGCTTTACGTTCACTACCATTAGGTGTGATCAGCTTAGTGCCAAACCTAGTGCCAGCCGCCATTGGTTTTGGTATCTGGGCCTTAATCTCAGGGGAAATTAACCTTGGTCTGTCCATTGTTGTCTCTTTAACTCTGGGGATTGTGGTTGATGACACCGTTCATTTCTTAAGTAAATACCAACACGCACGTAAACAAGGTAACGATGCTCATCAAGCCGTGCGATATGCGTTCAACACGGTAGGTCGCGCACTTTGGATCACCACTGTTGTTCTGATCGCTGGCTTCTCAGTATTAGCGATGTCTGACTTCCGCTTGAACTCAGATATGGGCCAACTAAGCGCATTAATCATCTTTATCGCACTGGTTGTGGACTTCTTCATGCTGCCAACACTGCTGATGATGTTTGATAAAAAACTCATCGCCAACAACGACACAAAGCAAGAAAGCAATGCCACAACCACACCAGCAAACCAATTTTAAAATAAGGAATAAGCAATGAAAACGACTCAATGGATCGCCCCACTAATACTAAGCCTAGGGTTAACAGCACCAGCAGTGATGGCAGAAGACTCCGCCGCAAGCAACACAAAAGGCTTTGAGATTGCCTCTGAACGTAAGCAACGTGATATTGGCTGGAAAGACAGCCAAGCACAAATGAGTATGATTCTAAAAAATGCACAGGGAGAAACCAGCTCTCGAAAAATACGCATTAATTCATTAGAGGTAGACAATGACGGCGATAAAGGGTTAACCATTTTTGATGAACCGTTTGATGTAAAAGGCACCGCTTTTCTTAACTTTGCACACACAACAAAGCCAGATGACCAATGGTTATATTTACCGGCACTAAAACGAGTGAAGCGCATATCGTCACGTAACAAGTCTGGTCCATTTATGGGCAGCGAATTTGCCTACGAAGACTTAAGCTCATTTGAATTAGAAAAATACGAATTCACTTACCTAAAAGATGAAAAGATCGACGGCCAAGATGCCTTCGTACTAAAACAAACACCAACAGACAAATACTCAGGCTACACCAAGCAAATCGTTTGGATGGACAAAGAACATTATCGCCCATTGAAAATTGAATTTTACGATCGCAAAAACAGCTTACTGAAAACACTGTCGTTTACTGAATACCAACAGTACCTAAACCAATTTTGGCGTGCACACGTCATGACGATGGAAAACGTACAAACAGGAAAAACCACCGTATTAACAACTCATAAGTTGACCTTTAATACTGGTTTGACTGAGAAAGATTTCTCGAAAAACAGCTTAAAGCGCGCTCGATAACCGCTTAGACAATCAAAGGTGAATCATGAAAACAGCAGTATTGACATTGTCTTTGCTGGCAGCCAGCCTGAGTTCTGCTCAGGCGGCTGAAATACGAGGCCAAATTAACCTTGAGCATCGACAATTCTTTAACGATGGTGCCCAAGGGCAAGACAATGAACAAACATCTTTAGTCGCAGAACCTGAAATGTATTGGCAATGGCAGCAAGGACAATCAAGCCTTACTTTTACGCCATTTGCTCGTGTCGATAGCCTTGATGACGAACGCACCCATGCAGATATTCGAGAATTAATGTACCTGTATTTAACGGGAGATTATGAAATACGAGCAGGTATAGGGAAAGTCTTCTGGGGTGTCACTGAATCACAGCACCTTGTGGATGTTATTAACCAAACGGATAACCTCGAATCTCTGGATGGTGAAGAGAAACTAGGCCAGCCAATGGTGCATCTTACAGCTGTTAAAGACTGGGGGATCTTAGAAGGGTTTGTATTACCCTATTTTCGTGAGGCTTCGTTCCCGGGACAAGATGGACGACTGCGAGCTCCTGTCTTAATTTCTGAAGATGCAATGTACGAATCTTCTGATGAAGAACAGCACATTGATTATGCCGCTCGATATACACAAAGTATGGGCGACTGGGACATTGGGTTAAGCTACTTTAATGGTACTAATCGAACTGCAGATTTAAGATTCAACGGAGTTACTCTTACTCCTTATTACGCCCAAATGAGTCAATTTGGCTTAGATGTCCAAGGCATTGTAGGCGACTGGTTATTGAAGCTAGAAGCCATAAACCGAGACAGTTTTGAAGATCACAACGCGCTGACGGCAGGTTTTGAATACACCTACATTGGCGCATTTGATACAGATTGGGATATTGGTGTTATCAGTGAATATTTGTACGACTCTCGTGACGAAAAAGCACCGACGCCATCGCAAAACGATCTCTTCCTTGGTGCTCGATTTGTGGTTAATGATGCAGAAGGTACAGAGATATTGATTGGCATGACACAGGATCTAGATGACTCAGATTCTGTGAGCGGTAAAGTAGAAGCCTCTAGCCGGATAAACAATTCATGGAAATGGCGTTTAGACGCCTGGATGTTCAGTAGTGAGCAACCAAGCGATCCTATTTATGCCTTTAAAGAAGATGATTTTGTTGAATTGTCCTTAGAATATTACTTCTAAAGAGCAAGCATACGCTAAATGAAGCCATGGCCTTAGAACACTAAGGCCATTTTTATAATGGTAAAATCAGTTATAACTCAGACGTTTTAGATTCAGATAGCACTTGACGCTTATCATTGATCATCTTATCTAAATAACGGATTACCTTAATTTTTCTCTGAACAACATTTTCAAGAATATTAGACACATCCATTAAGGTACTGCGGATTTTTTCCCCATTCACACCGTCATCGGCAGCAGCCATCGCTTGTAAGTCTAAGTCTTGCCTTAAGATATCAGCATCTAATAGCTCATCACTTAAATGTGGTTTATTCCGCAAAGAACCAGATAGCTCTTCGTTCATTTCTTCCATCACGGTTTCAATGTGTTCCGCCTTAATACCTTCTAATTCTTCAAGGTAAGCAAACAAAAATAGCCGATCAACAAAGATGTTAATTTTTCTAGGTACACCATGCGTATACTTGGCAATTAAGCCAAATACATCCGCTTCTAAAGACGGATAATGATCCCAACCGACTTGATGCAAACGATGCAGAATATAGCCCTTAGTTTCTTCCTCATCAAAAGGCTTTAAATGACAAGAAGCAATAATACGCTGCCTAAACTGCTCCATTTGCGGTAGTTCAATAATGGGTTTCAGTTCTTCTTGCCCTAATAAAAAGCTCTGAATCAATGGTTTATCATTCATCTGAAAATTAGATAGCATCCTAAGCTCTTCAACAGTTTGAGCTGGTAGATTCTGGGCTTCATCTACGATCAATAAGGCTCTTTTTCCCTGTTTATTCAGCTGGTATAAATAGGTTTCTAAGCGTTTTAATATATCCGCTTTACTTAACCCCTCCACTTCAATATTAAATTGAGCCGCCACTAAGCGAACCAATTCTTCTGGATTTAACCGAGTGGTCGCAATTTGTGCCGCCACTATGGTGTCATCCAGTGATGACAATAAGCTGCGAGCTATTGTTGTTTTGCCTGTTCCTATCGGCCCAGTAACAACAATAAACCCTTCCCCTTGGGATAAACCATATTGCAAATAAGATACTGCTCGTCCGTGATGTGGGCTCTCAAAAAAGAACTTGGGATCAGGGCTCAGTTTAAATGGTTTATCCGTCAACCTAAAATGTGCTTCATACATAATTAAAACTGTTTACTCACATTAACCCGGGCTCTAAGTTCATCATAGCTGCTGCTAATATCGCTTGATGACTTATCCACATATGTTGAATTTAACTCAACGGATAACTGATCCTTGAGCTGCTGAGTGAGAGTAATACCTAACTCTCGGTAGTAATCGGTTTGACTTGATTGCAACACAGATGCATCAAAATCAAACTTTTCAAAACTAAACAGCACATCCAGCTCTAAACTACGGCTTAAACTGTGCCCCCAAGAAACCAATCCTCCTTCAGATTGGCTTCCTCGATTTGTTGAATTATCAATAATAGTTTCTGTTTTATTGTAGTTAGCCTCAAAAGAAAGCGTTCCTCTTCGTAAAGCCAGCTCTGAAACCCAACTTAAAGATTTTAAAAGTGTTAATTCACTAATATCGTTACCAGAAACCAATAAATCTCGTCGAAAACTGACCGGGTCTTCACTGTAATTCACCGAGTTTGTCCAGCGTCGGCTTCGATGGGAAAAATCCACTTCATAAGCATCCCCAAAGAATCGCTGACTGTATTCCAAATACAACTGTGTTCTCTGACTCGGCTCTAGTCTAATTGCGCCCCCAAGATAATCATCGTTATTGTCATCATCTATAGGAAAATTATAGTTCAATTCAAAATAGGACACTTTGTCTAAGTAATAACGCAAAGCTGGACCAATGTACGAAGACTGAGCGGAAGTGACTCTCTGACTATCATCAAAATTTTCATCATTTACTCTCACAAGTGGGCTGAACCCTTTATATTGAGTGAGACCCACTTCCGCCGATGCCGTTTCAGACGTATTTTCTTGCGAACTGGATTGGCCACTTTTTCGCTCAAAAGTGTAGTTTGCATTGGAAAAAATATGCTTTTCTGCACGCCCAGTTCCCACCGAAATATTGCCACTGTAGCTATTATTGTTACCAACACTGTCCTCGTTTCTTTCAATGCTCGTTTCAACCCCGCCACTCACCACAAGTGCTTTACGTGGATTAGACTGGTATTGAGCATCTGCTGACAACTGCTTTGTTTCAACCGTAGACCCTGTAAGAATGTCACCAACGGCATCACCATCAAGACGTTCTGCGATATTATCTACGTTACCATGTACTCCAAACTGCATTGATGAAGCACGGTTAGTCGCCACGTAATCAAACGATAACTGATTGAAAAACTGATTTTCCTCTGAGTCATGGCTATTAATCACTTGCCGTCCGTCATAGGAAAGGTTCAACGTTTGGTTACGGCCTTCCACATCCAGTGTCGTGCCAATGTTCACCGTTGTAATTGAACCACTTTGCGGACCCACATGAGATCGTTCAATATTATCTGTTTGAACAAAATCTACCCCAACGTCAGGAGTAAGAGTCCATTCCTCGGCATAACTCAGAAAAGGCAAAAACAAAACACAATAAGCAAGCTTACTTCGATGGTTCTGCCTCTGCGTTATAACCGTAACCGTAGCCAAGTCCATAGCTAGCATATCCGTACCCATATCCTTGTTGAGTAAAGGTGCCACGTACCACTTTGTTTACAATAAAACCTAAAATTAAATCATTATTAAGCTGAGACACAGCGGCCTTAATATCCCCAACTCGTGTTTTATCCTGCTCCACTACAACCATGGCCTGCCCCATTAAGCTTGATAACACCACTGTTTCGACAACACCAAGAATCGGTGGGCAATCAAACAGTAGAATACGGTCATCGTATCGTTCTGCCAGCTCTTTTGTTAATGCGATCATTCTGTCACTCGACAAAAGCTCATAACTCAAGTGGTTCGGCATGCCAGCTGGAATCAAACGTAAATTCGGCACCGATGTTGGGTAAATAACCTCACTAATATCATCAACCTCACCTAACAGATATTCAATAAGCCCAGGGCGATCACTGCCTATGCCTAACACTTTAGAAACACTGGGCTTTAATACATCCGCATCAATAAGTAGCACTGTTTTGTCTTTCTCAAGCGCAATACTCATGGCAAGGTTAATGGAAACGAACGTTTTCCCTTCATTAGGCTTGGAGCTCGTTACCATAATTAAGTCACTGTTGTTATTTAGGTCGCTATTTTCACCAAAAGCATTTTTTATGATTTTATGTTTAATAGCGCGAAATTCATCATTAATTAGCTTAGACGCGCCATCGTGAATTGGGCCTACCATTCCTTGATCTGATAATTCATCGACATCAAGCTCAATCAATTTCGGTGGCTTGTGCGTTGCTCTTTTTTTCTTAGCAACATGTTCAGCTGCTTTTTTTGCAACCGCTTTACTCGCTTCCTCTTCTAATGCGTTTTCTGCCGCTAATTTCTCCAGAGCAGCTTGTTCATCTTTGGCTTTCTGATCTTCCACTAAAGGGTGGCGTATTTTCCCCATTGCCTTTTGAATAGTACTCACAAGAAACTTACCTCCTGCATTACCCTTTCATGAACATCTGGCAGGTAATTTGTGGCAAAAAATGCTGAAAAGACGATAGCTAACAAAACACTTCCCAATAAGAACAACCTCATCTTATTCTTTTGCCAACGTTCAATACCTGATATTTCAGTCGCTGAAATTGCACCAAATACCGGCGCTCCTGTAATTTGATAAAGCTGCCTTGATGAACTGATCACAGGAGAGATTTGACTCATTAAGAATGATAGAGCGACACCGCCACCCACACCGACGATTAAAACAACAACTAATAATACTAAACGCATCGGGCCTGAAGGTGCGGTTGGGATCCTTGGTGGATCAACGATTCTGAACTTAATATTTTCCGAAGTTTGCCCAACATTTTGAGAAATTATCGCACTCTCTTTTCTTGATAAAAGCTCTTCATACTTCGATTTAGTAATATCGTAATTACGTGTTAAGCTAATCAAATTCGCTTCTACATCAGGAACTTGATCCAATTTCGATTTAAGATCTTCTACTTTATTAAAGTACCTTTGATTACGTACTTCTAAAGAAGCTACTTCGTTTTCTAACTCACTCACCATGATTTTTAAGTCTTGGTAAACTGAACTGTTATTGGCTAACGAATCTTGCGAAGCTTTAATACGAGAGATTTCTGACGACTGAAGTCTCTTTAAGTCATCAAGCTGCCTTCTTGCTTCAATCACATCTGGATGTTTGTCTGTGTAGCGAAATAACAGATCATCGAGCCTTGATTGCAACGTAAAGATTCGATCATCAAACTCAGTATTTACAGGACGTTTCTGAGACGCTAATAACGCCGCTTCCGTTTGCAATTGCGCTTTTGCAGAGCGTAATCGAGATTTAACTTCGTTCAGTTGCAATTGCGTCTCTTCTAATAACTCTTTCTGGCCTTCCATTCGAGTGTAATAGTTACGATCACTCCCCGGCAAATAGCCACTGTTTTCTCGTTTAAAGTCGGCCAATTTAGTTTCAGCCTCAATTAATCGAACTTCATAATCCTTAATTTGTTGAGTAATGAACTCATTTGCCTGATCAGTATCTAATCGCTTCTCACCGAGTGCGCTTTCAACAAACACATCTAATGTTGCTTGCACCACATCACGAACGTACGTTGCATCATCACCATCAAAACTAATGGTGTATAAATTTTCTCGTTTGGTGGATTTCAATTTTATATTATTTTTTAAATCGGCAATCAGCGCTTCATATTCTTCGGCATTGTTAGCCCGAATATCTGCATCTGTTGCCCGTGCGATCTCTTCTAAATTCGAACGATTGATTAATGTTTTTAATAGTAACTGGAGCTCTTGCGTTGGATCCGTCTGAATCGCTAGACCACGTAGCAATGGTTGCAATATCGAACGAGTATCAGCGTACACCCGAGCTTCAGAGGTAAATTGATTTGGCATTAGGGTGACAAATGCCCAACCAATAGGACACACAATCCAAGGAACAATCAGGATATACCGGCGTTTTAGCCATACCCCGCGCACATATTGCAGTAGGTCTTCAATAATATCATGCATAGCCAAGCCCTCTTCTAGAACCAGCTTTCTGGGATAATGATAATGTCGCCCGGTAATATGTCTACATTACCTCTGATCTCACCATCCCGTAATAACGAGTCTATTTGTAAGCCATACTCCTGTTGAGTATCAGCCACAATACGAATTAACCTTGCATCATCACCATCAGCAAAATCCGTTAAACCACCGACTTCAATCATTACATCCAGTAAAGTCATGTTTTCTCGATAATTTATTGCTTTTGGTTCAGAAGCCTCTCCAATAACACGTACTTGTTCACTAAATGGTCCGATAAAACCATTTACAGTCACCGTAACAATGGGATCTCTAAGGTAAGTACCCAGCTCTGCTTCTATATCACGTGCTAATTGAGTCGGTGTTCGACCAGACACAGGAATGTCTTCCACCAATGACGTCGTAATCATGCCATCAGGGCGTACTGTGAAACTGCCGGATATTTCCGGATTTCGCCAAACAAAAATATTTAACGAATCTCCCGGCCCTATCAGGTATTTGTAATCATCAACATTTTGAGTAAGTGAAGGGTAAGAGCTAGCAGCAGGCAACGGGGGTAACGAAGAACAAGAAGCTAGCAATGATATTGTGACCAAAGATACCAATGGTCGGGCCACAAAAGCCCAGTTTTGTTGACTATTCATGCATATCATCCGTAATACAACAAGTTATAAATATCCTTTAATATCAAGATAGACCAGCCTGACAATAAATGTAAATTTAAAGTAGCAAATTATTATTCAGCTACTACATTGTTTACTTAGAGATAAACAACAATTTACATTTAATTTAATCAATAGCTATGACACATATTTCTCGACATTTATGTCATTAATGGAACTAATGAACGTGAAATTCTAGAAAGGTAGGTAGACGGATATGTCTGTAAATAAGTTTCACCAAATACAGTCAAGTTGTAAGGCCATTATTTTATCTGATTTTACGGCTATGACTGTTATATTTTCTTTTGGCTGTTATTTACATAATAACTATTATCCATCAGTAATATATAGCTTGGGCAACTATGAAATTGGACTTCATTGGTTGCTATTTATTATTGCAACACACATTTCACTATTAGGAGTAGGATTATATAACGATAAAACCAGAGAAACATTTAAAGGGATTGAGCTAAGAATAATAGCCAGCATTGCTATTAGTTATTGTATTGTCAGTTTAACCTATTGGTTTACCCCTTTAGAGCCCTTTATTTACAACTTTAAAGAAATGCTTTTCTTCAGTGCTATTATTGCCTTAACAGCCACTCGATTCTTTGCTCTTTACTTTAATTATGAATCACTTGGAAAAAGACGAGTATTAATTCTTGGTGCGGGTGAAAGGGCCAGCATTATAGAAAAGAGAATGAGAAGAAAGGCTGATAGGGTTGGGTTTGAAATCGTGGGCTTTGTTCGCATGCCAGGAGACTCTGACAATGGAATAAAAAGTGAAAACACCATTGAACTCAATGAACCACTAGAGGAATTTTCAATAAGAAACAATATCTTAGAAATTGTCATTGCCGCTGACGAAAGAAGAAATAACATTTCCGTAGACAGCTTATTTTATTGCAAAATACACGGCATTGAAATCACTGAAATAATTGATTTTATTGAGAAAGAGTCAGGCCAAATTGCGGTTAACCTTATTTACCCTTCTTGGGTTATCTACAGTAATGGGTTTCATCCTTCTAATTATATATACAGTTACATCAATTGGTTCCTAAATAGCTTATTGGCCTTTTCAATATTTTTGGTCACCTGGCCTCTAATGCTACTGGCTATTATCATGATAAAATTAGAAGATGGAATTAGAGCTCCTATTCTCTACAGCCAAGAACGGGTCGGTCTGAATGGATTTCCTTTTATTATTTATAAATTTAGAAGCATGCGTTTAGATGCGGAGAAGGAAGGCGCAAAATGGGCGACAAAAAATGACAGTAGGATAACGAAAGTCGGTAATTTCCTTAGAAAATATAGAGTTGATGAATTACCTCAGCTTTATAATGTAATCAGAGGAGATATGGGTTTTGTAGGCCCTAGGCCAGAAAGGCCGCAGTTTACTAAAAACTTAGTGATGTCAGTGCCTTTTTATAATCACCGCCATAATGTTAAGCCAGGATTAACAGGGTGGGCACAATTAAAATACCCTTATGGCAGTAATGAACAAGATGCCTTAGAAAAGCTGAAATTTGATCTATACTATATTAAACATCGTAGCTTTTTATTAGACCTTCTTATTTTGGTAAGGACCTCTGAAATAATACTTTTTGGTAAAGGTCGATAATTAAAAGCGACTAGCTGTATAAGGATTAACAGTGAATGCACTAACAATGGACGTTGAAGATTACTTTCAAGTCGCCGCATTTTCATCAAAAATCGATTTTGATGATTGGGGAAAAACCTACCCTGTCCGGGTAGAAGAAAGCACTACTCGGGCATTAGAGATTTTTTCTGAACATAATGCGAAAGCCACTTTCTTTATTCTTGGTTGGGTTGCAGAAGCATACCCAAGTCTTGTTCAGCGAATTGCAAATGAAGGCCATGAAATTGCCAGTCACGGCTATGCCCATCAAAAAGCCAATACGCAGTCACGTCAAGAATTTAAAAATGATGTCTATCGCAGTAAAGCGTTTATCGAAGATCTCACAGGGCAAGAAATTAAAGGCTATCGTGCGCCTAGCTTTTCAATTGATACCAGCAATGAATGGGCTTTCGATGTTCTTTATGAACTTGGTTTTCGCTACAGCAGCAGTACTTACCCAGTCAAACACGATCACTATGGTGCTCCAACATGGCCACGGTTTAAACACACTCGCCCCGAAGGGATTATTGAACTTCCCATTCCTACCAGCCAGTTTGGTGGGAAAAGTATTCCAATCGGTGGTGGTGGTTTCTTCCGTTTATATCCATATTGGTTAAGCCGACTGTTAATCCGTCAATTTATGACTGAAACAGGTCAACCTTATAGTTTTTATTTCCACCCATGGGAAATTGACCACCTCCAGCCAAAAGTTAGTGGTGTACCGCTTAAGTCGCAGCTACGTCACTATCTTAATCTCAAATTGATGGAAGGACGCCTTAAAAAGTTACTGACTGATTTTCAGTGGGGAACAATGCGTCAAGTTTATAAGTTGGATTAACACTATGACATTAAAAATGAATACCCATTTTACCATTAGTGATCTAAAACCTGGCCGCTATAAAGAGTGGGATGCTTATGTAGACAAGCACCCTGAAGGTACCTTTTTTCACCTGTCAGGCTGGCACCAAATCGCCAAAGAGGTGTTTAATCACACTCCTTATTATCTTGTTGCTTACCAAAATGACTGTGTTGTGGGTGTACTCCCCCTTGTAGAACAAAAAAGTCTGCTTTTCGGCCATGCTCTCGTATCTATTCCCTTTTGTGTTTTTGGAGGAACCCTTGCTGACTCCGACTTTATTCAGCGCCAGCTAGAAAATGAAGCCATCACTATCGGGAAAAACTTGAGGGTTGATTACATTGAACTGCGTGACCGATCTCCTTCTACATTAACTGAACCGTGGATTAAACACTGTCACCACGCCACATTTAGTTGTGACATTGCGGATACACCTGACACCATACTGACCAGCGTCAAACGAAAACAACGGGCAGTAATACGACATTCCCTTAAAAATAACTTATCAGCCGATCATAAAGACAACGTAGATGCCTGCTACGACATCTACGCTGAAAGCGTTCGTAACTTAGGTACTCCGGTATTTGATAGACGACTATTTCGAAAATTAAAAGAGGTCTTTGGTGATAAGTGCGACACACTAATTGTCTATGACGATAAAAAACAGCCCGTATCTTCTGTGATGAGCTTTTATTATCGCGATACAGTATTGCCTTACTATGGCGGCGGAACCCCTAGTGCTAGAGGGCTGAAAAGCAGTGACTTTATGTACTATAAGCTCATGTGCTACGCCAGAGAAAAAGGCTTCACTACCTTTGATTTTGGCCGAAGTAAAATAGACTCTGGTGCTTATGCCTTTAAAAAAAATTGGGGCATGCAAGAAAATGAGCTTCATTACCGTATTGCTCTTATAGAAGCGGATTCTCCTCCGAATCTATCGCCTAATAACCCGAAATATAAGTTAGTGATTTCTGCTTGGCAAAAAATGCCCCTTTGGCTCAGTAAAATCATCGGCCCTTATCTTTCTAAATACTTAGGCTAGCTTATGAAAACACCACTTTTATACTTATGCCATCGAATTCCTTTTCCACCCAATAAAGGGGATAAGATCCGCTCATTCAATATTCTTAAGTACCTCAGTCAAGAGTTTGATGTGTATTTAGGCTGCTTCATTGATGATCCTAACGACCACCAATACCAATCGGAATTGATGCCTTACTGCAAAGAAGTTAAAGCCATCAGCTTGAACCCAACCTATTCAAAAGTAAAAGGGTTGACCAAAGCGTTACTCAGCAACTTACCTATTACTGTGCCATATTACAGTAATTCCGACATGCAGCAGTGGGTAAACAAAACCATCGATGATAACAACATCAGTAAATGCCTCATTTTCTCTTCTTCAATGGCACAATTTGTTGAACAGCCACAGTTTAGTGACTTACAGAAAGTCATCGATTTCGTGGATATGGACTCAGATAAGTGGCTCCAATACGCTCAAAAAAAAACAGGCCCAATGAAATGGCTCTACACCCGTGAAAGCCGAACATTAGGCGGGTATGAAAAAAGTATAGCTAAAGCCTTTGATGCCAGTGTTTTCGTTTCAGATAAAGAAGCAGGGTTATTCAAGCAATTCATTAATGATGACAAATGCCGAGTAATCGGAATCAATAACGGTATCGACAGCGACTTTTTCGACCCTAACGAAGAGTGCGCCTTAGAAGAAGATATCCCACTTCATCCGAAAGCCATTATCTTTACAGGTGCCATGGATTATTGGGCAAATATCAATGCTGTAGAATGGTTTATTGAACAATGCTGGCCAGATATATTAGAACATCACTCAGACAGTTATTTCTATATTGTGGGTTCGAATCCACCAGCTTCCCTACAAAAACTCAATGGCCATAACAACATCATCGTAACTGGACGTGTTGAAGACATGCGCCCTTATCTTAAAAATGCTTGCTTAGCTGTCGCTCCCCTGCAGATTGCTAGAGGCATTCAAAATAAAATATTAGAAGCCATGTCCATGGGGTGCCAAGTTGTCGCCACCTCACAAGCCTTTGAAGGGTTAGCCGATTCAGGAAAAGAGTTAGTTCACATTCATAACTCCGCAAATGAATTTAGTCGAACGATTATCAACTTAATTAATCAATTACCTACAGCTGAGCAAAATCGGCAGTGGGTAATAAACCACTACAGTTGGGGGCAAAGCCTAAAGTTGTTTGGCCAATATTTATAAACATTCCCAAAACCGCATGAATGTAAGACATGAAAGTGTAAATGGATGAGCGATATATGGATGTAAAAACCGCACAAAGAAATGCTCTTATTCTGGCTACGCTGCTCCTATGGATAGGTGTATTTCATAATACTTTATATGAATTAACCATGGCTTGGGCTCGCTCCAACACCTTTACTCATGGTTTTTTCATCTACCCTATTGTTGCGTACCTCTGCTGGTTAAAACGTGCCAGCTTGCATCAAACTGCTGTTCATTATTCACCTGTAGGGCTATTGGCATTAATCCCTATCATCTTAATTTATGTGGTGGGTAGCGCCGGTGACATTTTGGTCTTTCAATTGCTCGCCGCTATTTTATGGCTACCTGCCTCCCTTTGGGCTGTGTTAGGCAGCGCTTACATCAAAGTCATCTTATTTCCTTTGGCTTATAGCTTATTTGCCTTACCGGTAGGAGAAGAGTTAGTCCCACAACTACAAAACATTACTGCGGATCTAAGTGTGTATTTCCTCTCCCTTTCACAAGTTCCAGTATTCCGAGATGGACTTTATATCACCATCCCTAATGGTTATTTTTTAGTCGCAGAGGCTTGCTCTGGAGTTCGCTTCCTCATCGCAGCCATTGCATCTGGTACTTTGTTTGCCTATTTAAGCTATACGCACCTTTGGAAACGTATTCTATTCATCATCCTATCGATTCTCTTACCCATTTTAGCTAATGGTTTAAGAGCTTATATGATGATTATCATTGGTTATCTCACCGATATGGAACACGCCACTGGCTTTGATCATTTAGTGTATGGCTGGTTCTTCTTCGCGTTCATCTTATTACTGCTTTTCTGGATTGGCAGCCGCTGGAGCGATCCCATTACCAAAGAGCCCAAGATTGAAACAACAGCCGCAGCAACACTTGCTCGTAGTAGCACATTCAGCTTTATGACCATGTTAAGCCTGTCTGCCCTATTAATTGGTTATGTGGGCTATATAAATACACCTTCAACACAAGCCAAAAAGCTCAATATACAAACCATCAATAACTACTTCACCACTCAAGAGAACAACACGTGGGAACCCCTATTCCAACATTCTGATTCGACTTACCTTGGTTTTACTCAATTAAGTAATACGTACCCTGTTGAATCTTACTTTGCGTACTACCAAGAAAGCACCGATAAAGGTGAATTGATTAATTCAACCCACCGAAATTTTGATATCGATTCTTGGTCTCTCATCCAAAAGTCGCCTTACATTCAAACGATTAATGGTGTTAATTATCAAATGGAGCAGTCCATCATTACGTCCATAACGGGAACAAAACGGTTGCTTCGTTATTGGTATCAAGTGGATGACACTGTTTCAGCAAGCCCCATTAATATAAAACTCCATCAGGTTTGGCTGAAACTGCAAGGTAAACCGACTTCAGGCACTTTTATTGCGCTTTCTACCTTAATTGACGATTCAGACATAGAGTTAGCGCAAGTTGCCCTCGACCAAGCGACCACAACCGTATTTTCATTTAATGGGGAAATGTATGAGTAACTGTACTTCTAACGCGCGCCCCATTCATATTTGCCATCTTGTGTATAGTTTTGACACTGGGGGGCTTGAGCATGTCGTACTCAATTGTGTTAATGGGCTAGATAAAAACAAGTATCGCCATACCGTTGTGGCTCTAACAGGCAGCGGAGAATTAGCTCCTCTACTGCCTAACAACGCTCAATTCACCTGTTTACATAAACCACCGGGCAATCCACTTTCCTTCCATCGTACCATGTGGAAAGCACTCAAGACGCTGCAACCTGATGTGGTTCACTCTTACAATACCTCAACCATTGAATATCAATTTTGGGCTTTTTTAGCAGGCGTGCCTTTTCGTATGCATGCAGACCATGGCCGTGACATTTTTGATCCAGAAGGAAAGAATAAAAAGTATCAGTGGCTTAGAAGAATCCTGTCCCCTTTTATTAATAAATTCATCTGTATCTCAGATGACCTGTATCGCTGGCTGACTCATGACGTGAACATTTCCGCCAAAAAAGCCGCTCTCATCTACAATGGGATTGATACTCATAAATTTAGTCCCAAAGCTAAAGAGCACGTAGCCTCATCTCCCTCCACATTTTCAATTGGAACAGTGGCAAGGCTGGCTCAAATTAAAGATCAGCAAACCATGCTAGAAGCTTTCTATTTACTCACTCAGCAGGTTGATGATGACATTACGCTCCATTTAGTCGGTGGTGGTCCGCTACAAGAACAATTACAAAGCTACGCAAAAGAAAAAAATATCAGTGACCGTATTCACTTCCACGGCAATCAAAGTGAAGTGCTCAGCTATTACCACTCTTTTTCACTCTTTACCCTCTCTTCACTGGCGGAAGGGATCCCAATGACACTACTTGAAGCCATGAGTTGTGGCTTACCTGTCGTCGTCACAAAAGTGGGCGGAATACCAGAAGTGGTGAACCCAAACCAAGAGGGCGTATTAATCGCGCCCAAATCACCAGCCGCATTAGCAAATGCTTGGCTAGACTATATTAATAATGATGAACGCTTGCATCGTCATGGAGAACAAGCTCGTAAAACGATCCTGAACTCCTTCAGCGAACAAGGAATGTTGCAAGCATATGATCAACTTTACTCAAGGCGGAGTGCTTCCTGATGTGTGGAATTGTTGGTAGTTTTCATTTTTCTTCTTCTCAAGCGGTTGACCCACAGCTCATCGCACAAATGAATTTGGCTCAATATCATCGCGGCCCCGATGAGAATGGCGAATACATAAATGGCCCTGTTGGCTTTGGCCATCGTCGATTGTCGATCATTGATATCAGCTCAGGCCAGCAGCCAATGCTCAGCCCAGATAACAGCGTTGTTTTGATCTTTAATGGCGAGATATATAACTACGTCGAACTGCGACAATCTTTGATCGAACTGGGGCATCAATTTACCACCGATTCCGACACAGAAGTTATATTGCATGCCTATATGGAGTGGCAAGAAGAGTGCGTTACAAAGCTAAGAGGCATGTTCACCTTTGCTATTTGGGATACGGTTCGCAAGCAATTGTTTTTAGCACGCGATCGCCTTGGTATTAAGCCTCTTTATTACACCGTGAATAATGGCAAGCTGCACTTTAGTTCTGAACTAAAAAGCCTAGTACTGATTCCCGATGTGCCTAAAACGCTGTCCGATCGTGCCATCGAACAATATTTCGCACTAGGTTACACCGCCGAGCCAGACACCATCTATGAAAATATACATAAACTGCCTCCCGCGCACACATTAACGCTCACACAAAACGAACTGAAACCAAGCATAAAATGCTATTGGGATGTAAGCTACGCACACACTCAATCCATCACAGAACAAGAGGCAATCGAGCAGCTCAACGAGCAATTTAAAAAAGCCACCAGCAGTCATCTTGTTTCAGAAGTGCCTTTAGGTTCATTTTTATCAGGCGGGGTTGATTCCAGTGGTGTTGTCGCTCATATGGATAAACTGTCTTCATCAAAAACCATTACCTGTTCCATCGGGTTTGACGTCGAAAATTACAATGAAACCAAGTTTGCACAACAGGTTGTGGATCGATATCAAACCACCCACCACATTGAACAAGTCTCTAGCCAAGACATCGATATGGTAGAAAACCTCGCAAACCTCTATGATGAGCCTTATGCCGACAGCTCTGCCATGCCTACATACCGAGTGTGTGAATTAGCCCGTAAACATGTCACGGTATGCTTATCTGGTGACGGCGCAGATGAACTATTAGCAGGCTACCGCCGCTATCGTTTATTCATGAATGAAGAAAAAATTAGGCAAAAGATTCCAAAGCGTATTCGATCCACTGTGTTCAAGCCACTGGGCGAGTTATACCCTAAACTGGATATGGCCCCCCAGTTCTTACGGGCTAAATCAACTTTTCAGTCTTTGGCCTTAAGTACCGTTGAAGGGTATTTCAGAGGTATCTCCCTACTCAAAGATGAACAACGCAATGCCCTTTTTTCAGATAAGTTAAAACAACGTTTAGGCGGTTATAACGCTGTTCAAGTGTTTACAGAGCATGAAAAAAACTTTGATGGCACAGATTCACTTCAACTACTTCAATACATTGATTTAAAGACCTACTTAGTCGGCGATATTCTTACTAAAGTAGACAGAGCCAGTATGGCCAACAGCTTAGAAGTACGAGTCCCTTTTCTTGATCATAAATTTGTGGAATGGAGCGCTACCATTCCAAGTGAGCTTAAATTAAAACAAGGGGAAGGAAAATATATCCTTAAAAAGGCACTTGAGCCCTATTTACCTCACGATATTCTTTACCGACAAAAAATGGGCTTCCGTGTTCCTCTTGCAGAATGGTTCCGAGGTCCACTCAAAGAAACAGTTCGACAAAGATTACTCAGTATAGAGCTTACCAATAGTGGACTATTTAAACCTGAAACCATTCAATTATGGTTAGACGAACACCAATCAGGCATACGTGATCACTCCACCGCATTGTGGACCTTGCTCATGTTTGAAAGCTTTTACCGACAACAAGTATTAACACTAAAAAATGCGGCCTAGAGGTGATAAATATGAAAATACTCCACGTACTGGATCACTCTATCCCATTACACAGTGGCTATACATTTCGAACCCGTTCTATTTTAAACCAGCAACGGCAACTGGGCATTGAGACCGTTCACGTCACCAGCCCAAAGCAAGGTGTCTTTAATACACCAATTGAAACCATTGATGGTCTCACTTTTTATCGTACGCCTGAACCTAGCGGACTGACTTCACGTATTCCCGTATGGAATCAAATCGCCTTAATCCAGCCTATGTACCTGCGCATACTGGATGCCATTAATGAACATAAGCCCGATATTATTCATGCGCACTCCCCTGCTTTAAATGGATTAGCGGCCCTCAAGGCATCAAAAAAAACAGGGATCCCATTCGTGTATGAAATTAGAGCATTTTGGGAAGATGCTGCGGTCGATCATGGCACCTGCAAAGAAAACAGCTTACGTTATCGCTTAACCAAAACCTTAGAAAATTACGTTGTCAAACATGCGCATGCCGTAACGACAATTTGTGAAGGCTTACGTAATGACCTAGTGCAACGTGGCTTTGATGAAGATAAATTCACTGTTATTCCAAACGCCGTTAACTTACAACACTTCCAAATAAGCCCACATAAAGACCTGCAACTCACGGAACAGCTTGGGCTGACCAATAAAGATGTGTTGGGATTTTTGGGATCCTTTTATGGTTACGAAGGGCTAGATCAATTGCTTGATGCCATGCCAATGATGCTCAAGCAAAATAAAAATATCCGTTTATTACTTGTTGGTGGCGGGCCACAAGAATCTCAGCTTCACCAACAAGTCAAACAACTCGGCCTTGAGCAACATGTTTTGTTTACAGGAAGAGTACCGCATAAAGAGATTCACCGTTATTACAGCTTGGTGGACTTACTCATTTACCCAAGAAAGTCCATGCGCTTAACCGATCTTGTTACCCCGCTCAAACCATTAGAGGCCATGGCACAAAAAAAATTGGTACTTGCTTCTGATGTTGGAGGCCATAAAGAACTGATCACCCATGGGCAAAACGGCTTCTTATTTGCCGCTGATGATCCTGCCTCTTTAGCCAATACCGCTACCGAGTTATTTGAACACAAACAAACCTGGGAACAAGTGCTGGACAATGGCAGAACCTTTGTTGAACAGGTGAGAAACTGGAATAACAGTGTCTCGAACTACCTTCCTCTTTACTCTTCATTGGTAAAAAGTTAATGAGCATTCAACGAATTATGATCGTGGGGCCTCTGCCACCACCAGCCGGAGGCATGGCCAACCAAACTCGAAAATTAGCACAATTACTTCGTAGTGAAGGTGTGTTGGTGGATGTCGTACAAACCAATGCGCCTTATCGGCCTCAGTTTATTGGCGAAATAAAAGGCCTTCGTGCACTATTTCGTTTCTTCCCATATTTATTCAAACTCTATAAACACAGTAAAAGAGCCGATGTAATCCATATTATGGCGAACTCTGGCTGGTCTTGGCATTTGTTTGTTGCCCCCGCCATTTTAATTGCTAACTGGTGTAAAGTGCCAGTGATCGTAAATTACCGAGGTGGGTATGCCCGAGACTTTTTTAAAACCTCATGGCCCTGGGTTAAGCTCACCTTAAATAGGGCCCAAAGGATCACAGTACCTTCCCCATTTTTAGCCGAGATTTTCGAAGAATATGGCAAGGCATCGCATATCGTGCCCAATGTTTTAGATGAAACCTTATTTAAAGCACCAGCCCAATCGCAATCTTCCTCTGAATCTCCTCATATTGTGGTGACTCGCAACCTGGAGCTCATCTATGATGTTGCAACCTCCATCAGAGCGTTTGCCGCATTTCAGCAGCACTTTCCCAACGCAACATTGTCCATTGCAGGTACAGGGCCAGAAAAAGAAAACCTGCAAACATTAATAAAAGAGCTTGAAGTCAATAACGTCACCTTTACTGGTAGGCTTAGCCCCACTGAAGTCGCTCAGCTATATCACTCGGCCTCCATCATGTTGAACTCCAGTATTGTCGACAACACCCCGAATTCCATCATTGAATCTCTTGCGTGTGGCACCCCTGTAGTTTCCACAGACGTTGGCGGTATTCCAAAGCTCATTACTCACGAAAAAGATGCCTTATTAGTCTCCCCTCGTGATCATCAAGCCATGAAAGATCATATGCTCAACCTCATGGAAAACACAACGTTACGTACTAATCTTATTAATGAGGGACAAAAGACCATCAGTCAATTTTATTGGTCAAATGTCTGGCAAAAATTGCAACATAACTATCATTTAGCTCAATGCCATGGAGGGCAAGAGAATGCTTGATGCTTTGTATACAAAGACCGTCGTTCATGGGATTTTTCCGCTTCATGAGCGCCTTAAAGGCCATGATAGTGTAGAGATAAGAGCCCAACTAGAAAAAAGCCAATGGCTTAGCTCGGAAAAAATTCAAGAGCTACAAAATAAACGGCTCGCGCGATTTATTCAGCACATTTCTTACACCGTTCCTTACTACAAACAACTACTCGCTGATAACGGTTTAACGTTTTCAGATATCACCACAAAACAAGATCTCGCTAGGCTACCTTTTTTAACAAAGTCTGTGATCACCAAGCATTTCGAACAGTTAAAAAATCAACAATCCGGAAAAGTAACCCCTTTCACCACAGGCGGCTCTAGCGGTACTCCTCTTACGTTCTTATTAAGCAATGAAAGAATCAGCCATGATGTGGCAGAAAAATGGCGAGCAACACGTTGGTGGGGTGTAGATATTGGCGATAAAGAAATCGTAGCTTGGGGCTCTCCCATTGAATTAACCACCCAAGATAAAATCAAAGAGCTGCGAGACAAGCTCCTGAGAACTCAATTACTTCCCGCTTTTGATCTTACCGAGCAAAAAGTCCTCGATTTTCTCAACACCATTCAAATTGAAAAGCCCAAAATGCTTTTTGGTTACCCTTCGGTCTATTACCTCTTAGCACAAACGGCTCAAAAGCATCAAATACCTCTTAATAACTTAGGGATAAAAGTTATTTTTGTTACCTCCGAGCGGCTATATCCGTATCAAAGAGAATTAATCCAACAGGTATTCAATGCCCCTGTCGCCAATGGGTATGGTGGAAGGGATGCTGGCTTTATCGCCCATGAATGTCCAGATGGGTCAATGCACCTTTCCGCAGAAGACATCGTCGTAGAAATCATTGACGACAATGGCAAACCGCTTCCTGATGGCGAACAAGGAGAAATTGTGGTTACCCACTTGGCCACCAGTGATTTTCCATTTGTCCGCTATAAAACAGGGGACATCGGCGCAATATCAACCTCCCCGTGTTCTTGTGGACGTGGCTTGCCGATCCTTGAAAAAATAGAGGGCAGAAGTACCGACTTTGTTGTCGCTGCCGACGGCACGAAAATGCACGGCTTAGCACTTATCTACGTGATCAGAGAACTTAGTGGAATAAGTCACTTTAAAATCATTCAAAAAAACCTCACTGAGACTCAAATTCAGCTAGTTACCACCAATGAATACACGCCAGAAACAGAGAAAACCATTATTACTGGCCTAAAGGCAAGACTAGGGCAAGATGTCGCGATCCACATCGACTACCTTGAGGAAATTAAGGCTGAAAAGTCAGGTAAGTACCGATACGTTGTCAGTGAAATCAGTGAATAATCCGATTTATCTAAGGTATTACCCTAGCCTATATCCCGTAGTTATCTAAAAATCATCGCAGTTGCTATTTTCCATCAGAGCAATGAAAAAACTGAGGTTTATCCATCCAAATAAAATTTTTGAAACAGTGCTGTGCAGAGCCGAGGCAACCCGACAGGTTATGACCCCAATTAGCCTAACAGCGAAAGATTAAGAGAACCAAGTATGCGTATACCTTTTCATAAAGCACACATTACCGAGGATGAAGTAAATGCCGTAAGTAACACCATTCGCTCAGGCTGGCTCACGATGGGCCCGAAAACTGCCGAGTTTGAAGAAAATTTTAAACACTATATTGGCTGTCAATATGCAGTCAGCCTAAATAGTGCTACTGCCGCTTTGCACCTTGCGTTAAAAGCCGTAAATTTACAGCAAGGTGATGAGGTGATCATCCCCACGAACACCTTTATTGCGACAGCAGAAGTGATCACCTATTTTAATGCCACGCCTGTTTTATGTGATATAGAAGAATCTACCCACAATATCGATGTTAAAAAAATACCTAAACTAATCACTCCAAAAACTAAAGCAATAATTCCGGTCCATTTTGCTGGGCAACCTTGTGACATGGATGAATTACATGAACTTGCCAATCAACACGACCTAAAAATTATAGAAGATGCTGCCCATGCTATTCCCAGCAGTTATAAAGGAACCGTCATTGGCAATTTAAAAAAAACAGCCATCACTTGTTTTAGTTTTTATGCAACAAAAACACTCGCAACAGGTGAAGGAGGAATGGCAGTAACCAATAATGAAACCTATGCAGCCAAAATAACAACAAACCGACTGCATGGTATCAATAGAGATGTTTGGAAACGCGACCAAGGAAAAGCTGGCTGGAAATATGATGTCATTGATAACGGCTGTAAATATAATTCAACCGACTTAAGCTCAGCTTTAGGTATTGTACAATTAAACAAACAGCAATATTTAAAGGATAAAAGAAGCCACATTGCTCATAGATACACTGAAGCTTTCAAAAATATGAAAGGTATTCAAATAGTAGAACAAAAAGAAGACAGAGAAAGCTCCTACCATTTGTATGTTATCAAAATTGATAATCGTGACAAAATCATCAACATATTAAAAGACAATGGGATTAATT
Source organism: Vibrio sp. Of7-15 (assembly GCF_022347565.1). Taxonomy (GTDB): domain Bacteria; phylum Pseudomonadota; class Gammaproteobacteria; order Enterobacterales; family Vibrionaceae; genus NORP241. The sequence goes on along the minus strand of NZ_JAKRGH010000001.1, from coordinate 133,795 downwards.
GCAGTGTTCATTTTATTCCTGTCCACTTACATTCGTATTATAAAAACAAATTTAATTACCAATCAGAGAACTACCCAGTTTCAAATGAGGTATATAAAAAATCGCTCTCTTTGCCTATTTATCCAGATATGACTCCAGAAGAGATTGAATATGTGATTAGCCAAGTGAAGCAAGCCTTAGGTCGATAAAAGCTAAGGCTTACTTATAGACTATGTCCTGTAATTATCTTAGTAAACGTCATTTGCAGAAAAAGCCATAAAACCTGACGTTTCATCCATTAATCTGTGATTTGATCTAGTACCCTTGCTAATTGGCATGTTCTTTCATAACGAGAAAAGCGTTCTACATTTTTTCTTGGTACAACAGGTTCTTTCATCAAAGCAACAATGGATTCAGCTAACTGTTCAGGGGTTTCAGCGCACTGACTCATCTCTACACCAGACAAAGCCTGACCTGTCGCACTTCCTATAGGACAATAGGCAAGAATAGGTCGACCAGTACGAATATATTCATACAACTTCCCAGGTACTTGATTACAAAATAATCCTCCTTGAATGATCAGTAGCGCATTTGAAGCCATCATTTCATCTAATGACTCTATATAATTAACAGGAGGCAAAAATTCCACTAAATCTTCTATATCCAATGGAGCTAACTGCGATTCAAAAACACCAGCAGAAGAAACGCCCCTGAAAACTAATTTAAAATTACTTTTATTTATCACATTTTGAGACTTTAATATCGACAGCGCACGAAAAAGACCACTCGGATTTCGGCCACGTTGATAAATAGCGCCACTATGCAAAAGAGTAAATTGATTCTTATCATCGTCATTAGAAAGCTCTATACCACGTGTTTCACCATTCAGGTGGTGGAAGTTACCTTCATCGTACCCATTTTCAATCACGTGAAACTTTCTTAATGGTAGATCAGGATAAAGTGACTGATATAAAATGGACGCTTGCTGAGTTGTAAATACCACACCATGAGCTTGAGTTAATGTTTTCCGTTCAATCTGATGAGCAATGAAAGAGTAATTTCCCCCTGATGGATCATATCTTGTGTAAACCGGATCTCTATAATCAGCGATCCAGGGTAAACCACTGTGCTTAGCGAGTTTATGAGCAATATTATGAGCCGTTGAGATAGGATAAGTAGACCAAATTACATCAGGCGAAAGTTCATCAATGAGTTTTTTCCCTAAAGGCACCGCCGTAAAACGCCAACTCCACCAACGATCCGGTACTTTTGTTATGCCTAAATATTTCCCTTTAATTGAAAAATCACGGGACGCATTAAATGAAAAACTACGATAAATATGTTTAATGCCATGCGGCACTTTCTGGCTATGATCCGTGACTTCGTGCGCGCTTTCATTAACCGTCAATATGATAGGTTCCCAACCAAACTCTTGTAGATATTGTGCAAATTTTAACGTTCTTTGCACACCTGCACTTTTACAAGGTGGAAAATCAAGCGCTACCATTAGTATTCTTTTTTTACTATTCATGGCTTCCTACTACTACCCCTACTTTAGAAAAACACGAAAGATCAGCCGCTCCTTGGGCACTAAATTTCCCACGCGGCTGCCCACATAAATTAAGTAGTACAGAACTGTTCACCGTACGAATATCTTCAAGTTCACTAACATCAATCTGTGTACGGTTGTCAGCTTCTCTAAGCGTCGATCCATTTCGACTTCTCAGACTTCCATTTAATAAATTATTGGAGACAAATGCAGATGTTTCAGGAAAGCGAACATCAATACCTAATGTATTTAATAAGGTGTTATGAGTTACGACACTGTTATTCGCTCGGTTTAAATATAATCCGACATCTCTACTACAGTTGACGATCAAATTGTTCCGCACTACCCCATCATGGTGCTCAGCATCACAGCGCCCACCTCGACAAAACGTTTCGCCAGTGCCACCGCCCCCTAGTGATAACCCAACCCTCGTTGTTTCATCATCAGGTAGTGTCCATTCACAATTCACAATATTCTCTTCTAATAAACCATCACGGCCATTACCTTTAAGGAAAGCGGCATAACTTATACGGTCTCCTTTTTGCTTACTGTTATTTGCAATAAAATTACGTCTTACAATCCAATCATTACCCGCAACGACATCGATTAAAGTAACCGAACTACTCGTTTCTCGCCCTTGCTCGTTATAAATAGTATTCGATTCAACCAATATATTATCTGGGTAACGGCGTTTTTCTAATGAACCAGAACCATTTGCTTTAATAATGGAATTAAAGTTCTTAATTTCATTATTTCGAACAATAATATTTTTAGCCCCTGCAATATGAAAAGCATGCTCACACGCTTGATGACTTTGACATACCCCGTTGATCTTCAGATTTTCGAATGACCAATAGTTACCTGAAATCAAAAAGCCTTCAAAAGTCTGCAACTCAAGAGAAACGTCACCATAAGCGTCGGCACGTAAACGAATAGGACGCTGTTGGCTGCCCGATTGAGTAACGTAAATCCGAGAAGACTTAATGTAGTAATCTCCTTTCTCAATCACAATATCATCACCTGGCTGTGCCGCTTTTATCGCATCCAATAATTCCTTAGACGTATTGACATAAACTTCTCTCGTATATCTTTCGCTCTGCAAGATTTGATAGTGTTCAATTAAGCGCTGATCAGACACAACCTTAGGGGAAGCAACAAAGGAGTGCTCTTTATTCGCTCCGATAGAAGACGGGGCAATCTCTATAAAAACGTGTTTATTTGAGCCTACACTGGCTGCAAAATTAGAAATATATAACGCAGGACGTGAAAACCAACTTAATAAAGGAGATTGAGAAGAAGCAAGAGAGTCTGCCGCACGTTTAAAGAAAATATCGGCTGGAAGGTCATGTCGAGCAAAATAATAACCGCCAATAAATATAGAACTTAAAAAGACGAATAAAATCAGATAATGAGCTAAAACCCCGACACGATAAAAATAGTTACCAATCAATTTAAAACATCGTCTAATCATAGCTCACCTTTCCTGTCATGCCACTGACATGCACTTTTTATCTCAGCATTGCAAACCAATAACTCAGATACACCAGAAGGCCATTCCATATTTTGAATGTCAGGATCAGAGCTTAAAATAACCCCAAGAGAGCCAAACTGCCTAAGCTTTTGGTTATTTGTAAATATATGCTCTTGGGTTCTATCTATACGATATTTTTCCAAACTGGGACGATGAACAGTAGTGATTCTGTGAGTGTTTTTATTTGTAGGAAGGTTTATCTCAAAACGCCAGCTAGGCGCTCGCTTTATTTTTTTCTTACTGAGCCCGCCAGAGAAATTATCCCCATTCAAAGTGGTATCATCACCATCACTTTCTACATAAAATTTATAGTCATCCCCACCGATTAAGTAAACATCATCATACTTTCCAAAGATTTCAGTAATTAAACGACCAGTGCCATTTTTTGTTTTCACAACGTCCTCTTCTGTCACTAAGATTCCATTGTTTTGATCTCCTTTTAAAACAGATTCAGCATCAACAATAGGTTTATTGACCGTATGATAAATAACCTTTACTTTATACTCAGGCTTAGTTGTTACAATGTGATCCTGCACTAAAAGAACATCTTGAGACAGCAGATATAAAATTTCTCTTGTCACAGTACTAACTTTGCCACCATCGCCGTTATTATCATACCAAGAGCTGTTATATGATCTAGTCAAGTCCGACTTTAAGTACACAACAGATTCATCTGAAAATCGGGCTACTATCTCTCCACCGGCAAGCACCGGACTTTTTGTCTGCTTACTAAACCAATCGTTAGGGCTTAAAATTGCACTTCCCAACGGCATCGTGACTCTTTGGCCGCCATCATTCACATCATTATTACGATTAAAACCTATTTTTACTTGCTCATTTGGGTTTTGAACCAAAATGGTATTCTTAGCCACAGAACGAATAGCATAATTTAAACGGTTATCACCAGAGTACTTTCCGTACTGACTCGAATTAACCAATAAAGGCGCACCTTTAAACAAAGATAGATGGCCGTTATCATAATGACCATGGTGGGTGAACATGTCACCACTGCGATAACTGATAAATGTACTGTCACTATCCCAGCTTTGACGAATATAACTTTGACCAAAATGCTTTTCACCAAAAGTAGCAAAATGAGGCAATAGATAATCCGTATCCGCTGGATTTTTTGCTATCGCCAGAGAAATAAAGTTAACAGAATTAAATAAGGGCCAACCCCAGCGATAATTGGAAAAATAGCTTTCTCGACCATGCAACTTTTCTAACGATTGAGAATATTGATGAAAAACTGGGTTCTGAGTTATTTGAGCAATAATATCAATGACTCTCCTCGTCTCGTCTTTTAAATCAAGCCTTGGTCCTTCATCCCCTAATGGTTCAATTCGCATATCGGGTCGCGTGGCGTAAATGTGCCAGTAACCTATTCGTTCAAGTAGCTGTTTAATTTTCTGGTGCCATATATCAGGCTCAGTACCATTAAGGTATGCAGCCAAAGCCAGTACAACATAAATAGCCCGTGAATTAATCCAGTAATTATAACCTTCAGGCCACGCCTCAGTCATTGAGCTGGCATTCACCAGTGCATATAAGTGCGGCACTGTTTGAACAAGCTCTTCTGAGGATGCATGATCTAATGCCATCACAACTAACCACATTTGTGATGCTAACGTACTTCGTCCATGCCACTGTGACGGATCATCACTGTTCAATAACAGCAAATAATGTTTAATTGCTTTTCTTAGTAACGTGTTTACTTTCCTTTTTTCATCTTCAGTAAAGGAAATATTATTTTTTAATGCGTCATACGCAAATGCTAACTGCCAGCCATTAGCATAGTGACCACTAGAGTTAGGCAAAACCAATCCAAAATTAAGTATTCTATCTTTCGCTAGCTGTAAAAACTTTGGGTCGTTATATACCAGTGAACAACTGGTCATCCATAGTAAGTCTGCCTTTTTACAAAATAGATATTTTTTCAACTGGGATGTATCAAATCTAATAGGGGTTATTCTATTATTACTTAAATCATTGATTTGTGGGAGGAATAAAGGAGAAGATTTTTTCATTACTGGAATAGTATCTGTACTCAGGTTAAAGCCTAAATCAGATTCTGGGACTAAAAAATAATCAACATAAGGGTTATCAATATTAAGCTTATCCATAGCACGAAAAGCTAATTGATTAACAGTCAAATCGAAGTGCTTTGCAAATAAGATCAAAAAAAGAGCCAATCCAAAGTGAGCAGATAATCCAGAGAATATAAAATAACTTCTTTTTAAAAACATCTAACCTCTCCTGTAGTTAGATGCTAACCGGAAGCAAAATTTCAATTCAGAATCATCCCAAGGAGTAAATCGATTAATTCTGTATCTATCATGTTCAAGATCAGACAATGCGCCCCAATTAGTAGAGAAAGCCGCTTTAAAGCCTAGCTTTTTAATCATATCTACGTGATTTTCATCAAAATCTTTTAGGTATTTTCCATTAGGGTAAGCAAAATACTCGACTTCACTAGCTATAATATTTTCTAAAATATTTTTACTTTCCGATATTTGATTAAAAGCAATATTATCAGATTCCTGAATAAGAATAGGATGGTGATGGGTATGAGCTCCAATAACCATATTATTATTATGCATTTCTTTTATTTCTTTTTCTCTTAAAAAAACATGCTCTACGTGAGGTTGACCAGCTTGATTCGCAATATCAGATATTAGTGACTCTCTTTTAACCAATGGTAAATATTTTGCTATTTCATTAATCTGGTAATAGGCTGATTCTTTTTTTCTAAAAGTAGATATATCATACTTTTGATTGCCTAGGTTTAAATAACCAAGTGTCGTTGGGGCATTTAAAATAGATATTGAGAGTAATTCATCCCATAAAAAACCTCGTTGTAACCCATCAGTAGTAATAAAAAAGCTCGCTGATAATCCTTCGCTTAATAAAGATTGGTATATCAAGCTGTAGCTATCTTGATAGCCATCATCTACCGTAATTGTTACTGCACTCTTAGGAAGGTTATTTTTTTCTTTTAAATCTAGCGCTTCAGGTAAAGGTAAAACTACAAAGTACTTTTTAAGCCAAAATAATTGTTCTTTGAAACGTTCAAGTGAAAGGTCACCAGACCTTAAGGGGCTAAAATTTTCTGAAACACGGTGATAAGTCAGCACATTTAGTCGTTGAGACCCATTAAATGAGCTGCATCTTTCAGCGTATGATTTCAGCATTCTCTCAAGCATGTTGGTCCACCACAGCATCAGATGAAGTAACCGTAGATTTCTGCTTTACAATTCGATGATCTAATACATAGATAATGGCTAAAATCGCATATAAAGCATCAAAGTAAGCTAAACTTACCCCAGCTCCGCCAGCACAATATGCAATGAGTGAAACCCTCAATAAACTGCATAATTGAATCGTGCTACTATCCATCTTCATTTCTTTAGCACGCTTAACTAGCCTACCTGCCTTGAAAAAGCTCGTAATTAATATGCCCATGAATATTAAAAACCCGATATACCCATGATCTCCTAATACTTGAAAATAAATACTATGGGCAGCTTTAAAACCTATTTCTGATAGATGTGATGTATCTATTAAATTATTAAAACTATCTGCTGCTGGATATTTAAACCATATAATATTAACTTGACCAGCTTTAAATCCACCTCCAGTAATTGGGTTATCATTAGCCATTAAGACAGCTTGCTTCCAAGCTAATATCCGCCCAAGAAAAGATGAATCTTCTTGTGCCGTCTCAATAGTATCCATCCGATCGTGCCACTCTGATGGTAAAAAACTCGTGGAAGCAGAGAAACCAACAAAAAACAAAATGGCATATAATATTTTTCTATTACTTTGTAACCAAAAATAACCACCGACAGCAAATAAAGCAACCAAACCACCACGAGAAAAAGTGCCAAATATAGCAATAACTACTAAGACAATGGCACATTTAAGACCCGTTTTTATAAGCTTATTTTTGGATACAGCTATAAGATAAACGAGTAATGGTAATACCATATTGAACGCCAGAGCTAGCTCATTTCGGTCTCCTAAAACATGACCAGGTAATCCATGTATTCGGTGAGCCCCCCCAGAAACAATGTACTTTAACCCTTCAAGACAGCCATAAAATCCAATAGAAAAAACAAGAGCCCAAATAAGAGTGTTGATATGGAGCTTAGATTTTAAAATAAAGATGGCAAAGAAATAGCACAAGCTTATTTTAAGAAACTCAATCCATTCAGGCCAAACGAGAAATGGGTAAGAAATTGTAAAAGCACTTGTTATTGCAGTCCAAACCAAGAACATAAAGATTAGAGAAGTTAATAAATCCCACTCCACTTTTGGTTTATTTTTTAGTATGAGATATGAAATAACTGTAGCGATAACTATGATAAAGTTATATCTAATTCCCGAACCGAAGCTATACATCCAACCATTTGGAAAGTGCATTGCAACCCATACCCACATTGCAACACCAATAAAAGGTCGCTTCAAGGTTGCAAAGACCAAGAAAGGAAAAACCACAATAAAAAGTAAATCCCTCATTTACTTTCCTTGTAATTTTTATCTTGTGCGTTATCTTTTGTATCTTCCTTAATTGCCCAGAAGCATAAGTAAACAACTGCAATTAAGTTACAAGCCCATAATAAACTTTCCATGTCACTTCCTCTCTACAGAATTCATCCTTGACTTCTACAGTAGTGGGTTATCAATAATCTCCCCTAAGGATAATATAGACTAAATTTTTTTATCTTGCTTAACTTTCAATGAATTAGTTACTCTCTTCAGTCTTCCATTAAGTTTGCCCAGTTCATTTTTGTGATATGCTATATAATTATCCTGAGTCATACCATTTACATATAAACCAAATTCATTAGATCCGTTGTTATCGCCTGTTATTACTTCGACTACGCGTTCATTAACAAAAGGAAAGTAATGACTTCCATCATAAGTGTTTTTGGTATTCACAGTAACATCACTAACAATCGAGAAATCATATATCGTAAATCCTTCCTTAGATATTAAGTGAATAGACTTTAAAAAATAGTCTAATAATCCTTTATCATCCATATCCTTAACATGCCAAGCACTTATCGGTGGAATATAAAAAATGACATTTTCACGTTCATAGCGTGAAGCAAGCTCAAGATACTGTCGACTAACTCCTTCTAAATCATTCCCAAAACCAGAAACAGTTTGGGCTAACTCTAAGTCAGGATTAAACTTTTTACTGGTGTTTACCACTGACTCAAAGTTTTTATTATACTCCCTTTCTAGAGGGCTAAGTCCCACTAAGGTTCTTAAAGAATAAATAAATGAGTCCATAGAAAAGTATGCCGATAAAAAGCTATCTGGCTTTTCCATAGTATGGATAAAATCAGGTACTGATACAGGAATAGTCGAAAAGTAATTTTGAGGCTCAATAGAAATTATTACCTTATCTATCTTATTATTAGAATAAGACAATAGGTAATCACTATACTGGATAAACTCATCTATCCTACCTGCCGAAAATGACATATTGAAACAGGTGTTATCCTGAAATTTACTTTCATGAATTAATGTTGTTCTAGAACTGCCAAAAATAAGACAATCAATATTATCTTTCTTATTATGAAACTGATTTACCTTTGAAACCCTTTCATTAAATGCAAAATTTCTATCTGTAACTTTGTTGCCATTAAAATACCATAAAGGATCTACCAATAAATTAACAACAAACACAATTAACATTATCGAGATAGACGTACATGAAAAAATAAAAATTTGAGTTTTATAATAATTCATACCTTCTACCTATTCAAAATTGAAAGTAAAGAAACTCACTTACCTTATTCAAATTTAATATACACCATGAAAAAACACATCCCAAAAGCATTGGAGATATGTACTTTCTACTAAAAGATAAAGAAGAAACTTCGGTTTTTATTAGATCTAAACTTTTATTTATACAAACATCATAAATTTTATTGACTATCTCAGTACTATTGGGTGAAAACTTACAAAAAATAGTAGAGACTACAATAAATAAAAATATACCTTGTTCATACTCACTCTCTTTTCCATTTATAAGTTGTAATATTGACAATGCCCACCCTTTTAAATCACCAAAGAAATATTGAATATCAACTAAACTAGGAAAAGAGGATATATCAACCATAGCCTTCGTTAAATGAAGTGCAGCACTAAAAGATTCGGCCCTAAAAAACACCCAAGCAACAACAACCGAAATGAATGTTAAAACCCAACATAAGAAACCATAAACGATGCCATCTAACTCTATTTTTAATATACTGGAAGTTACATGATTAAAGAAATGATTAACTATTAAATAAAAACCATGTAATCCTCCCCATATAATAAATGTCCAGCCAGCACCATGCCATAACCCACCAATCAACATTGTTAATAATAAGTTTGAATGCCGTCTAAATAACCCTACGCGGTTACCTCCCAAGCTGATGTATAAATAATCACGTAAAAACCTGGATAATGTAATATGCCACCTACGCCAAAAATCTACTATACTCGTTGCTTTATATGGAGAATTGAAGTTTAAAGGTAACCTAATTCCAATAAGCAAAGCTAAACCTATGGCCATATCGGAATATCCTGAAAAATCAAAATAAAGCTGAAATGTGTAGGCTAACGCTCCTTTCCAAGCATCTAAAATAGATAGTTCACCAAAATTATTCGCTAATTGAAAAATTGGTGTAGCAAACATCGCCATTGAATCCGCAACAATTAATTTTTTAAACAAACCAATAGTAAAAAGACTAATACCGAGAACAATAAACTTTTCGTTAAATTTATAGACATTTATATTCCTAAATTGAGGTAGCATTTCTCTGTGATGTACTATAGGACCAGCAATTAACTGTGGGAAGAATGTCACAAACAGCATGTAAAGAAGAAAATTTTGTTCCGAAATTTCACCTCTATAAGAATCAACGAGATAAGCAATTTGCTGAAAGGTAAAGAATGAAATAGCTAATGGTAATACTATATTATCGAGATGAACTTCTAATGACGAAATCCGATTAATCTCAAAAACTACAAAGTTCGCATATTTAAAATAAGCAATAGATGATAAATTAAATAAAACACCTAAATATAAAACTAACTTTTTAGCCGATCTAGATGATAATGACCGTTGAAGAAAACCTGCGATATTATAATTAACACAGATTGAGATCAATATTAAAGAAAGGTACTTTGGATCCCACCAACCATAGAAGAACAAGGAAACAAATACTAACCATAATATTGATAGATTAGTATTTCTACATACCCTCCCTATCAAAAAAAACACCATTAATGATATAGGAAGAAATAAAAATAAAAACTCAAATGAATTAAATAACACAACTACCTCTATTTACTTCCATTAATAAAGCAGTTTAAGTCGTCAAAAATCACATTTATATTATTTTCAACCTTCTGATATTTAGCCTTATCATAAATTAATTGGATATTATTTGGATCATCTACCCAACAAAAACCAACCTCTTTACTTAGTGCATTTAAGAATTCAACCTGATGGTTATCAGCTAACTCAACATTAGCTACAGATATAAATTTTTTATTTTTTCTAATACAGTCTGTTGTACTTCCTGTTCCTCCGTGACAAATTATGAACTCTGCATCATCATAATAACGACTAAGATCTTTGTCATATCTAAAAAATTGGCAATTCTTTGGCTCAAATTCTCCAGAACCTATCTGACATAGAACATTATCACCTGAAAAAAATCCGTTTTCTATTAACTTATCGATATGCATTATTAATCTATCAAAGCTGTATGTGCCAACTGTTACAAAAATCATAGCACCTTCCCTCTATACACAGATTTAGGGTATATCTGGCTTAGCTCTGGCCACTGAACATAAAATTTATCTGAAAGATTAAAATTATAAATAATTTTCCCTGTTCTAGATAAATCATTAACCCGTGTTAAGCTTTCAATAAATATTTTCTTTGATTGATATTTTATCGAACATAGAAAAAGAGGTATCGCCATTGAAGAGCCAACTGATATAATAAAATCAGGTTTAATTTCATTAATAATAGAATAAGCTTTTATTAAACTACGAAAAAAATCCTTTACTCGGATAAATGGGTTTCTCGTTGAAAAATGGGTTGTTTTTGGCATTACAAAGCATTTATCGCTTTCTAAGCTACGTAATATCGAGGTTGAGTCTTCAGCTGTAACATAATAAATACCAGAATCATCACAGTCTAAATTCTTCATTATTTGCTTCATCTGGCCAAGAAACCCACCGCCAGCTAGTATCAATAACACTTTTTTTGATCTCATAATAAGTACTCTCGCTTATCTTTTTTTAAAATTTTCAAAAAAATAGAAGGTGTTATTAAAAATAGCCTAAAAAATAATGCAAATGTCGTAAATAAATGAAAACGACTTATAGATAGCTTGGAGTTCAGTTGAAATATTGATTTATAATTATCTAGATATGAAACAAGAAGGAAATAATATTTCCCAATCGGTAAGGGGTAGTTAATATTATTCTTTAATATTATAGCCATATAACCCTCTCCATCCTTGAGAAGTTATTAATATTATCCTATATTTATGGTAGTACGTATATTTAAAATGGTCAAATTTATCTTAATAAAAATCAACCATTTTATTAAGATAAATTAAATAATTATTTTATACTTAGTAAGGTAAAATCGTATTTACTAGTATTTACAGGGGTAATCAAAATCTCATTATCTGGTAGTATTCCTGTAGGAAAAAAAAGATGAGCATACTTTGTGCACCCCTTACGGTTGCTCGGCTTAAAATTCAAACTTTCTATTTTATCCCAAACATCTCCATTCTCTGAAAACCATAAATCAGCAGTTTTAGTAGGGTTATTTGGCATACCTATCTCATAAGTTGTTCCTAGATACATTTTTCCAGAGCATGATTTAATTATATGATAAGCTGGTTTATCTATCTCAGCTAAGGTTTCTCTCTTTTTAGTCTCTACATTCATTCTATATATTTTATTTTTTGAGTCTGGTGGTGCATCTTTTCCTGCATCCATTCCCCAATATATATAGTCTTTAGTGAACGTTGCTGAAACCATTCTCCAGGATTGATCTCCACCTGAAAATTTGATCAAAGTATCAAATTCATCATCAGTATAATAGAGGTTCGACTCATGGTCTTTATCTCCAGTTGTGACCCAAAGCCTATGCCTGTACTCATCCCAGAATATACCATGAACATGCTTTATTTCATCTGATTCAAATTTATAACAACAATGCATTTTTCTTCCATCATCTGAAATACAATATATTCCTATTGAGCTCACTTTATCATTAATATACTCTCCAAAATATGCATTTCCTGACTCTGGATGTACAGCGATACCTCCCTTTAAAGGTGATTTAATTCCATATTTATTATAGTCAAATGTTTTTTCCGCTAATCTTTTTCTTCCATCGTATCTATATAAAGAACCATACAAGGATATTATTGTTCCACTTGGTAATAACGTTACATGCCCTACACCAATATTATCTGAAAAACATCTATACAGTCTTGAACGCGCGATATAATCTTTTATCTTCCCTATAAAACCAAGGTTTCTAGGTGGTAATCTGAATATTTCAGATAATACCTTATTACTATAACAATATTTATAGATGATGTTATCTGTTGAGCATAAACAGTAATCATAAGTAGAGTGATGAACCATAAACTTTCTTGCTAAATTTATAGTATCAACTTTTCTTGCCATAAAAACCTACCTAAAATATTGAATTTAATTTATATTAAAGATAATCTCTCAAGAAAGTTTAAGCTTTCGTCCTATTTTCTTAGTTATCGTAGATATTAATGGCATTGGGTCTGATATTCTAAATAACGCATCAAAATAACTATATCCTTTACCTTCCTCTATAAAATTGCCCGTACTAAGAGCCATTTTGTCTGCATAAGATTCGCGCCAAACGACTTTCTTACTATACCTTTCTGGCTTAGTACACTTCCCAAAAAAGTAGCCAATTTCTTGCAGAAAGTTGACACCAGATAATGTGGCTACCTCATGCTGAAAGTCCGTTCGACCTACAGTAGGCTCGATAATATAAAACTGTTTTTTAATAGGATCCCACTTATATTCCATTCCTATCAAGCCAGTAAACCCCGTCTTTTCACAGAACTCTATCGTTAGCTTTTGCAACTCCTCATGACGCTCTGGAGAAGCAGTGCAACTTGCTGTTCCACCAACACCTACAGGCCAAGATCTTAATTTTCTTCCGCAGAAAGAGGTCACCTCTTCTCCACTCCGAGCAATGAAACAAAGGTAAAAATAAATATCTGAATCCCCACCATTTATCCATTCTTGTGCGATCATCTCGGGGTTTACACTATGTATTTCTTTATAAAGTTCAGAGATCTCCCCCAAACTATTAACCTTGTAGCCTTTCTTAAACCTTCTTCCGTATTCAGGGTTTTGTTTCAACGGTTTAAAAATGCAAGGAAATTCCAACTGCTCAAGAGAAGCAAGATCAGAAAGAGATTCAATTGTTATTGATCTCGGTATTGGACTGTTAGCTTGCTCTGCGAGTTCCTGTATCCCTTGCTTACTCTGCAGACGTTCCACATCTTGGGAAGGAATCAAGTCAACAATAAAATACTTTTTTAACTCTTCTAAATGCTGACTTAATAGCGTAACGCACAACTCCTCTGTTGGCAGCAAAATGGGCTTTGTTACATTATGAGTTCCTAGAGCAATAAGCTGCTCAATAAACTCTATACTATTCGTTTTACGAGTTTGCCATTTATGAGCATAACGAGAGCGCCATGCAGGCCCATCGACCTGATGAGTAGCAAGCACGACATGGCAAGAGTTAGCTAAGGAGCGAATAACTCCTAATGCATTTAACCCACCACCAATAACTACGAAGGCTGTATTATTTGCCATGGCTTATCCTTTAATAATGTACTTTCTGCTCGCTGTAAAACAGATGCAACATACTGAACATCCGCTTCATTTAAACCAACTAATGGTAGTTCTAATAATCCAGACTCAGGATGACCAGTAAATGGCTGTGACCCATTCATGTAGGCTTTTCTTGTTTCGATTCCATTTTCATTTAAAAACTGTGATAACTCTTCTGGAGTGATCTTATGTGTTCTGATTATTAATCGAGTCAGAAAATTTACACCACTACTTAATTGAGGAATATGAATAGAATCTAAACAATGTAGGTGTTCTTGGTATTCTTTTAATGATTTTTTATTGCTTTTTTTTATATCATCTATTTTTTTAAATTGAATAAGTGCTATTTTAGCATCTACATTAGAAATTCTAGTAATACTTTTATAGTAGTCTTTCCTAGGTAAACCAAGCTTAGTTTTTATCCTAGATAAGTAATAATCTATTGTTCCTAAGTACCTTTTAAATAGGCATGTCATAACAAAATGCAAAAACGGTGACTTCCTGCTTTCCGAATATGGTACCCCTTCATATTGCTTCATTAGATAATTATTAATTTTATCATTATTACATATAAGAAATCCTCCAGAAGCTCTTACACCTGTGACTAACGTTTTTGACTGGCTAAAACTGACTACCCCTACATCACCAAAAGTTCCTACTAATTGCTTCTGGTGAAACTCGCCTACAAGCTGTGCAGCATCATCAATAAGAAAAGTATCATTTTGTTTTGATAATTGGACTATCTTATTGATCTTAGATACCTTCCCATACATATGAGGCATCAAAATTGCTAACGTTTTTTCGGATATTAATGACTCTATGGATTCAGGATCTATGGTTAAATCCTCTCTTATATCTGCCATTATTGGCTTAAGCTCTGCACGAGTAATAACCTCAATAACACTTGGGCAAATATACTTAGGTAGTATTACTTCATTTTTATCAGTTTTTATTTTTTTCATCACCAATAAAGACTGGTAAATTCCGGCTCTAGCTGAGTTAAGAAGATAAACATTATCTAAACCGAAATTACTCTTAATAAAGCTTTCTAATTCATTTATATGCTTACCTTTAATTCCACTAGATATTATATGAATATAACAACTAAAAATGAATTCTTTCCATCCCCAGTAAGCTACATTTAACTGAACTCTACGCATTTGAACGACTCACATTAAAAGGCCAACGATCGAGTTTATTCTCAGGCACACCCAAATCAAACAAAACTGACTTGAATATACTGATGCCATCTTTCCTTATATATACAATCCAAAACCCATAACTAATAACCCCCGTAATCACTTTAATAACTAAAAGATACAGTTCGACTTCTTTTATAAAAACAGGAATAATAGTTTCTATGGCATATATTGAAGCCCACATAAAAAAACAGCCTGAAATAGGGGTAAACATCTGATTTAAATAACTTTTAATAGGAAGGGAAAAATATTTAGATGAAATTAAAATAAGAGCAAACATTAAGAAGGGATATGTGACAGCCAATAGTAAGGACGCGCCATTTATCCCATTCCATGTGGCCCCATAAATGACAGCGCATGGAATAATAATTGCGCACAACGTAGTATACCTAGCTGTAATATCCGCCCTTCCAATAGAGATCAATGCTTGAGTTAGTAAAGGATCAATGGATTTGAAAAGCCCCATCACACACAAAAACTGTAATGGAATAGCGACTGCTACCCAATTATCCCCTAATAGAATAGGTACTAGCTCGTTTGCTGTTATTATAATACCAAATAGAACAGGGAAACTGATAAGTGATAGGCCTGCTGTTAACTTTAATAACGCATTATTTAATGCATTAAAATCATCTTGAAGCTTAGCAAACAGTGGTGAGGCAACCTGTATAATCAAATTTGTAATATGAGCAGTAGGTAAATCCGCTATGGTTTGTGCCATAGAAAATATACCAGTTTGCTTTTCACCAACCACCTTACCCAATACAAGTATCTGAGAATTTATATACAGATACCATGTCACACGTGAATAAGTTACAGAAAGGCCAAATTTCATTAACTCTGTGGCTTGCTTTATAGAGCCATTGGTATCAGGTAACCAACCAGATAACCACATCATAGCAATGGCTTTAAATAATTGAGTAACGAGTAAACCATATACAAGCGACCACACTCCATATCCTATGTACGCCAGCAGAAGTGTCACAGCACACTGAACTACTATAGAGATGAACTCTATACCTGAGATCGACTTAAAACTCATTTCTTTTAATAAAAGAGCATTAGGTACCGTTTTAATCGCTCCAAAAATAAAACCAATAGCAATTACTTGCAAGATAGGTTCAACCTGTGGATTTTCATAGAAATCAGAAGCACTACTTGAAAGGAAAAAAGTTAATATGTATAAAAAAATACTTATCATTAGTGCTATATAAAATGCACCAGATAGCTGCTCTTTAGACACTTCTTTTCTTTGTATTATGGCACTCCCTAATCCAATATCATTAAAAAAGCTAATAAATCCAGAGATAACCATGGCCATCGCCATTAAACCATAATCCTCTGGAGAGAGGATACGAGCCAAAATAAGAGTATTTATAAATGATAAAATCCGACCTGCACTTTTCCCTGCTCCTAGAAAAGCAATGCCTTTTAATGTTTGCTTTTTTAAATCTGACATAACTGCCTATCCCTAGCATTAAGTCAATGTTACACGTCTAAACTTCGGTACACCTTCGTTCCATATAGCCTTTTATTGATTCAAGTTTAGATATAACTTCTGTTTTTATATTTTTCTTACGAATAATTCGCAAGCTCATTTTTTTATTCTTATTTGATAAGCTCTTTTTATACTGATAGTCGCCTGCGAGAAAATCGTACTCTATTATGCCTAGTTTAGAATAGTAAACGATGGCTAAACAATGCATAACTAAACCCGGTTTTAACTTAGAATCAGAAAACTCTTCAATTCCAGATAAATAAAATAAACTTTTTCCAGAGTACCTGAAACAATATAAATACCCGATGACCTTCTCACCTGATGTCACCTTAAATAAATCTGTTTCATTATTGCCCAATAAGTTTTCATGAAATATATTGAATTTTTCATTATTAAAACCGCTGGAAGTTTGTGTTCTATCCCATCGATTCTTATGTAACAGTTTTAGCTCTGATAAGTACTCTTTCTTTTCTTTAACTCCTACTGCCAAATCGATTTTTAACTGACCATAATTTTCTTCAAATTTTTTTATCGAACGATGAATCTGATACCGTGTGTTTCTTGATAATAATGATAAAAAATCTTCTACTGTTTGTAAGTCAGAGTTCAGAGAAACCTGATAGCTATACGATTCCGAAAACACTTTTTCATGAAACAACTTTTTATTGATTTTAGAAAAAATACTAGAATCACTCACACCTATCATGATCTCATCGATATTGAAGTCTGACTCTAAGTAATGAAATACAAAACTTCTTACTTCATCTTCCAGTCCTGATTCAACCAATACATCATTGTACTCAATCCAGACTTGGTCCATTTCAGGATCGCCAGTACGATTCAAATACAATCGTTCTAAGGTCAAAAATTTATATCTGAACGCTTTCTTAGTTAAAAAACCTAGACCAACGATACGTTCTTTATCATCTTTAATTTCAAGTAACATTGGTCTTATATTAAACGATGTTAGCCAAGTGCCTATCCAAGACCAACTCAAAAAAAAGCTGGTTTCAGACTTTTTTTCCAAGTTAGACCACATCACTTCTACATCAGAAATGAAATAGTCAGAACTCAAAGCCGCTTGATAGTGGTTTCTCATCAAGATAACGACCTATTATTGGCACTGATGTACCATGGTAAAGCTTCATTCAGACCATCGGACAAATGATATTTTGGTTCGTAGCCTAATAAGGTTTTCGCTTTTGATATGTCAGCTTGAGAATGCCTGACATCACCAGGGCGGAAATCACGGTACTCCGGCGTTGCACCCACAGCATGCCCTTTCTGCTCTAATCCCTCTGTAAGTAAAGAGAATAACTGATTTAATGAGGTACGATCCCCCAATGCTACATTGTATACTTGATTAAGGCTGTCTGGATTTTCTGTGGTAGCAGACAATATATTTGCTTGCACCGCATTAACGACATAACAAAAATCCCGGCTTGTTTCTCCATCCCCATTAATAAATACCGTTTTATCATTCAGTAATGCATCAACCCACTTAGGGATCACTGCTGCATAAGCACCATTAGGATCTTGTCTTTTACCAAATACATTGAAATACCTTAAACCAATGGTATGAAAGCCGTAACTTTTAGAAAAAACCGACGCATAAAGTTCATTCACATACTTAGTCACTGCATAGGGAGACAAAGGCTGGCCAATTTTGTGCTCAACTTTAGGCAAATCAGGGTGATCACCATAGGTCGAACTACTTGCAGCATAAGTGAAACTTTTTACTTTCTCATCTCTGGCTGCCACAAGCATATTCAAAAAGCCCGTAATATTGGAATTATTGGTTGTTATGGGATCATTCAAAGAACGGGGCACTGAGCCTAACGCGGCTTGATGTAACACATAGTCCACATCACTGACTGCTTTTTGGCAATCAGATAAAACAGATATGTCCCCTTTGTGAAAGGTAAATTGGTTCCACTGATGACTTGAAACACTATCTTTAACTTGCTCTAAGTTATGCATATATCCCGTGGATAAATTATCTAATCCAACCACATTTTGATTTAGCTTAAGCAAGGTTTCGAGCAAGTTTGACCCGATAAAACCTGCAACGCCTGTTATTAGCCATGTTTTAGGTTGCTTCACTAATTGTTCACAAACACTTTCGTACTTACTCATGTCATCGCCCTCATCACTAATTCAATTAAACTCGTACATCCGAGTGATCTTTAGGCAGGGCATATTTAAGATCATAAATAATGCACGTTTCTTTCTTATAATCAGAGATGTGCATTAACTCATTATCGAGGAAGGTTTTATGTGGTACGGCCACAATAATCGCATCGTACTCGCGGTATTCTGGCTCTTGAATTAATGACACACCATAGTGTTTTTCTGCTTGCTCTTTATCAACTAAAGGATCGTAAACATCCACATTCATATTATAAGCTTGAAGTTCATGATATATATCCATGACTTTTGTATTTCTTATATCTGGACAATTTTCTTTGAAAGTTAGTCCCATAATTAATACATGTGAACCTTTTACATGAATATCTGCATTTAGCATAAACTTGACTAACTGAGAACAAATATAACTTCCCATGTCATCATTAATTCGTCGACCTGCCAGTATTACTTCAGGATGATAGCCTATAGATTGAGCTTTATGTGTTAAATAATAAGGATCAACACCTATACAATGACCACCAACTAAACCGGGTCTAAATGGTAAGAAATTCCATTTTGTTCCAGCCGCTTTTAAAACATCCTCGGTGTCAATTTCTAATTTATTGAAAATAATCGCCAATTCATTCACAAGAGCAATATTTAAATCCCTTTGCGTATTCTCAATTACTTTAGCAGCTTCCGCGACTTTTATTGATGGAGCCTGATAAGTACCCGCAGTAATAATCTTTCCATATAACTCATCAATGAACTTTGCAGCTTCCTCTGTTGATCCAGATGTAACTTTTCTGATTGATGGTAAACGATGCGTTTTATCACCCGGGTTAATTCTCTCAGGACTATAGCCAACAAAAAAGTCTACATTCAGTTTAAGCCCCGATAATTCCTCTAAAATAGGCACGCAATCTTCTTCCGTAGCACCTGGGTAAACAGTTGACTCATAAATAATTACATCCCCTTCCTTAATCACCGAAGCCAACATTCTTGAAGCACTTAAAATAGGCGTAAGATCAGGACGTTTAAACTCATCAATTGGGGTAGGAACGGTGACAATGAATACATTACACTGACTTAGTTGGTCTATTTGATGATGAAAAGTTAATTTTTCAGCTTCCTTAAGTTCAGCTGAAGAGCACTCTAATGTGTGGTCGATACCTTCTTTAAGCTCATTCACACGCTCAGCATTAATATCGAAGCCAACTGTTTGAAAGTATTTGCCAAATTCAACAGCCAGCGGTAAACCAACATAGCCTAGGCCAATCACTGCAATAGTAGAATTATAGATTTCTTTCATTATTTTCTATCCCTGAACTAATGAATATCATTCCCTATTCTAAACAGTAGTCGATAACTTAAACTTTTTCCTAAATTATTATAAATCGTATAATTTCTAATACCCTTTAATAAGTTACGTTTGATTTTTTCTAATTTATTAATCAAATATTATCAATGTTATCCACCTTTACCACTCATCTGTTTGCTTAGTAGTTTTAAGAAAATGTACTACAGTAAATAATTACAAGGATGATGAATAACTGACACTTTATTCAAGTAAGGATATTAAATGGAATTTAATCGTGTTGCCGTCATTGGCTTAGGCTATATTGGCCTACCTACTGCTGCCATTTTAGCTTCTCGAGGGATCGATGTGATTGGTAGCGATATTTCTGAGCACGCCGTAAAAACCATAAACCAGGGAAAAATCCATATTGTTGAGCCTGATCTCGATATGGTCGTTAAGGCCGCGGTCACAACGGGTAAACTCAAAGCGACCCTTTCGCCTGAGCCCGCTGACGCTTTCCTTATTGCCGTGCCTACTCCATTCAAAGAGGGATATGAGCCGGATCTAAGCTACATTGAATCCGCCGCTGATGCCATTGCTCCTGTTCTAGAAAAGGGAAATTTAGTTATTCTTGAATCCACCTCACCCGTAGGTACCACTGAACTTCTTTGCCAATGGTTATCAAGAGCCAGACCTGATTTAAACTTTCCTAATAATCACAGTGCTAACCCAGACGTCTTTGTTGCTCATTGCCCAGAACGAGTACTGCCCGGTAAAGTCTTACATGAATTAGTAAGTAACGATCGCATCATCGGAGGCATGTCTGATTCATGCGCACAAAAAGCCGTTAATTTATATTCCCTTTTTGTTCGCGGAGAGTGCATTGTTACCAACTCTCGCACTGCTGAAATGGCCAAATTAACGGAAAATTCCTTTAGAGACGTCAACATTGCTTTTGCCAATGAACTCTCTTTGATATGCGACGCGCAAGAGATCAATGTCTGGGAGTTGATCAAACTCGCTAACCGTCATCCACGTGTTGATATATTAAATCCAGGTCCCGGAGTTGGCGGCCACTGTATCGCTGTTGATCCATGGTTCATTGTTCATTCAAATCCAGAACAAGCACGGTTGATTCGCTCTGCACGTGAAATCAATGATCACAAACCAGTATATGTATTAGAACAAATAGAAAAATCTGCCGATGAATTCAAACGTCCAGTCATCGCCTGTTTGGGCATTTCTTTTAAAGCAGATATTGATGATTTACGAGAAAGCCCTGCTTTTGATATTGCCAAAAAGCTGGTTGAAGATGATGTTGGCGCAGTAAACATTGTTGAGCCCAATATTAAAGAATTACCCGAGTGTTTAAATAAATCGAATGTAAATCTAGTTTCCCTTGAAGAGGCCCTAAAAACATCAAATGTAATTGCAATTTTAGTCGATCATAAACAGTTCAGACAAATCACACCAGCTGACACCAAACACGCCTTAGTTATTGATACTAGAGGTATTATTGGATAGAAGGCGATTATTCAAGGAAGAATATCATGATGACATCATTTAAGAAAAACGTACTTTCTCTTACTGTCGCTGGTGCTATTTCATTCGGTTTATTGGGCTGTAATGATCTCACTGCACAAGAGCATTTTGCCAAGGCGAGAGAGCACATTGCCGCTAACAATACTGCCGCTGCAACCATCGAGCTGAAGAACACTATTCAAAAATCACCAGACCTACCTGAAGCACGCTTGTTACTCGGTAAAATTTACCTAGAACAAGGGGATTATGCGAACGCAGAAAAAGAGCTAAAAAGAGCGCACCATTTATCTGAAGACAAAACATCCATTTTGCCTTTACTAACAAAAAGTCTATACAGCCAAGGAAAAGCGGAAGAAGTTTTAGAAATAACTGACACCGCAAACAGTGAAAATGAGCCTCAAGTTTTCACCGATCTCATGGGTTTAAGAGCACTCGCACAGCTCCAGAAAAATGATATCGAAGGGGCTCAAGAAAGTATTTCAATGGCGGCAGAAACCAGTTTAGAGAGCATTTATACCAAACTGGGGAAAGCCCATTTTGAAGCACTGAATTCACAAGTGGATTTAGCGACCACAACCGCTGAAGAGTTAATCAAACAGTCACCTAAAAACCCTGATGCATGGTTGTTACAAGGGCATTTGGCTTTTGCACAGAAAAACTTTGACTTGGCCGTTTCCAGTTATGCAGAGGCTGTTTTACTGGCTCCAGAAGCAAAACATTTTCAGCTCCACCTTGCACAAGCCCTTGTCGCCGATAAACAATTCCAAAGGGCTGAATTGTATGTTGATAACATCTTAAAAATCGCTAAGTTCCACGTTTTAGCCAACGAACTAAAAGCCTACATTCGTTTTTCTCAAGAGGATTATGTAGCAACACAGACTCATGCTGATATTGCTTTACAAAATGGTTCTAAAAAGAAAACAGCATCATTAATGGCAGGGGTGTCCGCCTTCAAGCTTGAAAAATACGAGCAAGCCAATGCCCATTTAGCCAAAGTCGAAGCTATGGTGCCAAATAATCACTACATCAAAAAAATGTATGCGATTACGCAAATCAAGCTCGGTTATCTTGAAAGCGCTATTGATACGCTGGAAGAATTTTCAATCAAAAACCAGAACGACTCAGACTTTCTTGCCCTAACTGGCTTTGGCTTATCGAAAATGGGCCAAAACGACATCGCTCTTAACCTAGCCCAAAAAGTCTCTAATTCCGAGTTTAACAACACCACCACCAATACCATGGCAGGGTTAATTAAACTCTCTAATGATGACACTAGTGGTTTTGATAACTTAAAAGATGCTTTAAAAATTAAACCCGAACTCTTAGAGGCAAAACTGGGGCTTTCTTATTATTACCTTCGTCTTGGTCAAATTGATAAAGCCGATGAGCTTTCTAGACAATGGCTAAAAGACAATGAAGATGACCTGCAAGCGATGCATCTGCAAGGGATCATTCAAAGACAAAAACAAGACTTTAACGCAGCAGTAGGCTGGTATCAAAAAATCCTCGATCTGAAACCAGACAGCGCCCCTGCTCTTTCAGCGCTGGCTCACCTACATGGCGAACAAAAAAAATTCGTTAAAGCTTACGATTTTGCCTACAAAGCCAAACAAATAGCCCCTGAAGATCGCCTTGCCACCAAGCTTCTGTTTGCTTACACCCAAGCGACCTCTAACATAGATAAAACTCTTGACCTTATCGATACGCAGTTAGTTGCTAAGCCAAACAGCGTTGCCCTACGCCATCAAAAAGCGGTTGGCCAACACCTTCAGAAAAACACCGATCAGGCAATCAAAACCCTGCTAGAAATACCGCAAAAAAGCAGAACTACCGCTACTTGGGCGTTCATCGCGGATCTTTACTTGGCTCAAGAAAGGCATAAAGACGCTGAATTTGCTTATAAAAAATGGTTAACCCTAGCGCCAGATCAAACCATTGCTTACCTTAGAAACATCCAATTTTATCAATTAACAGATAGGTTGCTAGAAGGTGAGAGGCTAACGAAAAGAGCTGTGAAAAAGTTCCCTAATGATACTCGTTTCCCTCTCTTACTCGCCACACTACAAGCCAAACAAAATAAACTGGGAGATGCTTTATCTGAGCTACAAAGAATGCCTCCAGAGTTAAGAAACTCCCAGTATGCGCTCAACTTAGAGTCACAGATTTATCTCAGCAAAAAGGCGTATTCAACCGCAATAAAAAAATTAGCTCGCCTTTATAGGCAGTATCCTAAAGTTGAAACCGCACAACAACTTGCTAGTGCTTATGTAAAGGTGAATAAACCTAAAACAGCCATTCAGTTTTTAGCAAAAGAATCTAGAAAATACCCAAGCTCAAGAGAGCTTTTCCAACTGCAAATTGCGGAGATCCAATTAACCTTTGATCCAGACAGAGCACTAAAAAATTACCATACAATCATTAAAGAAACCCCTGATAACATCGTCGCTCTAAATAATTTAGCTTGGGCTTATCTTGAGAAGAATGACTTTACTAATGCCTGTAAATACGCCAAAAAAGCACACGAGTTAAACAAAGAACAGCCTCAGGTTGCTGATACGTTTGGTTACTGTCTATTGCGCTCTGGTGAGTTAAATGAAGCTGTGGATACCCTATCCTCGGCTTATGAAAAAATACCAGCGTCCGCTGAAGTTGCACTTCATTACGCTGAAGCTCTATTAGCCGTAAAAAACAGTACTCAAGCTCAACAAGTGCTTGCAAACGTAGAAACTGACGACGATAAGCTTCTCAAAATAAAACAGGAACTAGAGAAAAAAGCACTAAGCTCTTCATCCAATTAAAATCCGCTTTTCTCCTTCAATAAAAAATGGCTCATAAGAGTGAGCCATTTTTTATTTGTACTGAACTTATTTTTGCTGAACTAGTAACAAGTCAACAAAAGAAAATGAACGTTAATAACTTCTCTGCTCCCCTTTAAATACAGGTAAATTCATATTGCTCACTGTTAGCTCTGACAGCTTTTTTTCTGTCCCATGACTACTCGAATACATTCTTTCCACTTCGCTAGCTCCTAGTGAGTTTGAACGAGCGTACTTCTTTGCATTCAAACAATCTTTTGCTATCTCATTATCAATGACTCCCATTAGAGCCCGAAGGTAAACGGGTAAAGAGTCTGTGAGCATTTTTGAGTTAATGTAATAAGCCGCGCGTCGACCGTGGTAATCAATTGTAGGGCCTAGTCTTTCAAAACGAATACCAATAAAACGCATACTACGAGCCAAACGTGGCTCCATCATCACAAACGCATGCTGAATATTATTTCTTACAGCCAGTGACGCGATAGAAAAATACAAACCGATTGCTATAAATGGAAAACAACGCATCTCAAGCTCTGAGCATACTCTCTCATTAAGCATACCAATTGCAGCGCCATTATATTGTTCATGTCTACGTCGACGATATTGAGAGCGTACCGCTAGGCGAGAAATCTCCCCTACTTCACTGCGCCTAAAGTGCGAAGGGTGGATCCTAGCTCCCTTCAACGCATTGCCACAGTATTTTTCTATAGGTAGGGGGTCATGATTGTAACGTGGAGACACAATCCGAACACAACCAGCACATAAATCTGAGTTTTGGTGCTGCAACATACAAAAGCGGGAGTATGGATCAAATTCATCCATTTCTAGCTCATCTGTACGTGGAACTTCAAAACCAAGTTCTTTGCAATATACATCATGCCGTAGATGATATATTTGGTTAATAAGCTCTGGTCGATAAGCAACAACAGGCCTTAACACTTTGGTGAACATTACTTATGAGCCGTTCGAACCGATAAATGAGGTGTTTTACAGTAAATTCGATTTCCAATGTCTGATAATGGCTTTTCAGGGCCATGGCTAAATGAATACAACTTACCAGCATCGGTCGAGCCTGGTAGATCAAGACGTGCGTACTCTTTTGCATGCATGCAGTCTTTCGCAATTTCACTATCAATATTTCCCATTAAAGCTTGAAAAGAGATAGGAAGAGAATGGGTTAACATTTCCGCATTAATATAATAGGGTGCACGTTTTCCATGATACTCAACAGCTGGGCCTAACTGCTCAAAATGAATCCCCACAAAACGCATACTACGAGCTAATCGTGGCTCCATCATCACAAATGCATGTTTAATATTATTGCGAACCGCCAAAGAAGCGACCGATAAATACAACCCGATGGCAATGAATGGGAAACAGCGCAGCTCAACTTCTGAATACGTGGTTTCATTAATCGTACCTACTGCGGCCCCTTCAAACTTATCACTCTGTCTACGGCGGTATTGGGCACGAACCGCTAAGCGAGAAATTTCACATATTTCGCTACGGTGAAACTGGGCAGGATGAATGCGAGCCTCTTTTATTGCATGCTCACAATACTTTTCTATTGGTAATAATTCCGTACTTTGCCTTGGAGAAACAATGCGAACACATCCCGCATAATTTTCAGTCGCTCGATGTTGGAGCATACAAAAACGTGAATAGCGATCAAACTCATCGGTTTCCATTTCATCAGCACGAGGGGGTTCAAACGCTAGCTCTTTACAGTACACATCATGGCGTAAGTGATACACCTGATTGATCGTTTCTGGTTTGTAAGCCACAACTGGTCGCAAAAACTCAGCAAAGTGATGAGCAATTTCTTGAGCTTCACGCTTCACAACAAAAGCAATAATTTTTCTAACCGGGAAGCCAAGTATGGGACGAGAAGAAAGCTTTTTTATGAATTTATTTTTGATCATGCTAATTCTCCATTAAAAAACCACACTAGACACGCAATAAAGCCCCAAAAAAATAAAATGGTAAGTAATAAGAGGAATATTTTATTGGAAGTAAAGAGGAAACAAAAAAGGGTGAGTTAAACGACCCACCCTAAATAGTTAAGTAGTTATGATTGACGACGCTTTCTTGCCGCAAAACCAATACCAAACAGACCTGCACCAAATAACGCTAAGCTAGCAGGCTCTGGTACAACACTAAACTCTAAGTTAGCAGAAGTCAGTGTAGTGGTTCGCTCTAAGACTTGTAGAGCTGGTAATGCTGCGGCTAAAGTAGCACCACCTGAGTTAGCAAAGAAAAAGTCTTTCTGGAAAGTGGTAAAATCACCGATTAGCTTCGGAGCGGCAGGTGGAGTTGGAAGGGCTGTACCGTCAAACTCTGTATCTGCTTTCGCTTTAATCACCAAATCTGGCGCTGCATCATCTAAAATATCTTTCAGATCCGTTTTACCACCAATTGGTAGCTCTCTAAAAATAGTACCTGCAAGTACACTCGTTACATCACCATTTAGCTCTAAACTAATCTCAGCACCACTTAGGTTAGCAACCGAAGTAATACCATCGATCATTAAGACTTCGGTTTTAGCCCCTAATACACCACCAGCACCAATTGATTGAATGTAAAGCTTAAAGTAACCGTCTAAGAAGGTAGCACCTAATGCCTCACCATCTAGAGTTCCATCCAAAGAACCACCGCCAGAACCATCGACGAACCCTGCAAAACCAGCTAACTCATAATCTGCCGTGATTTTATAACCACTGAAGTCATTAAAGCCTTCGGTATCAGCAGGAACAGGGAGTGGATCGACATTTAACAGCCCTACGGTAATGTCGGTTGCGGTATCAAACACCATAACAGGAGTACCATTTTGCAAACCTGCCGATAAATCTGGGTCTAAATAAGTGGATACAGGGTCAAAAGAACTAAACGTGAATTTATCAAAGTAATGGGTTTCGGTATCTGCATCGCCTGTACCTGCCGTCCATGCACCTACTTCTAATTTGATTGAGTCTGCAGAGGCAGTGAATGTTGCTCCTGCAAGTAAAATAGCGGTAAGTAATTTATTGTATCTTTCCATGGTTCTGCCTCTCTCATCTCAGTTTCTAACAGCATCTTTTTGTTGGGTTACTGGTAATATTGCATGATGCAGGCCAACTTTTTATCGTATTGATTATCAAGGATTTTATTATTTTTCGCATATGCACAGTGTGTGCGTTTGTAAAAAAAACTGACAAGCATATCTAGCTATTCAAAAACCACTTTTTTAGCAATATTAAAGACAATTTTTTGTAGTGGATTCGCATTTCCCATTGGTCTCCACGTCTTTTTAAATTTATTGCGGTATATATCGAAATGTAGCCCCCAAGGTGCCACTACTAGCTCTCCACGACCTAAGAGAATTTTGAGAACATACGTACACGCCATCCCCGCACACAATTTGACAGACATGGGTATGGAAGGGCCTTTTTTGGCATTGAAGTCAGCCGTAGAGGGATCGACTAAATAAGGGCGCTGTAACATAGAGGGCGATAAACCGATAAGAAACTTGATGAGCTGCTCATCCTCATCTTTACACTCTTCAAAACGGAAATACTCTTCATAAGACATACTATCGGGAGTAAAGCAGAGAAAAGCACAACCCATCCCTAAAGGAGCTGCTGTAACAACGGGAATGCCTAATTCTTCACAGCGCTTAAACACTAATTTTCGAGCACTTAAGGCAAAAAAATCCAAGCTATCAACATAAATATCAACATCTTTAAGGAACTCATCAACGTTGTCAGGCGTCGTCCCCATAGGAAATACATTGACATCGGAATTGGGATTAATGTCGAGCACCACTTTTTGCATGACTTCCACTTTTTCTTGCCCAATCGTAGAAATAAAAGCCCCTGCCTGACGGTTAAAATTATGCTCTTCAAATACATCAAAGTCAGAAATATTAAACTTTTGAATTCCAAGCCGTGCCAGTGTCACCATATGTTCTCCACCAACACCACCACCACCAGCAATGGCCACTCGTTTGGTAGAAATGATTTGCTGCTCTTTTTCTGTTATCCACCCAATATTTCTTGAAAATGCATTATTATAATTAAACATAATTATCCCGACTTTATATAGGTAATATAATTAGTTATAGCTGAGATTAATTATGATCAATGATTTATTCAGAGTGAATATCAAGGAGTGATGTGCATGATAAGATTTAATTTATTGATTCTCTTTATTTTCTTTTCAATTTCCCCCACTTATTCTGCTACTTTACCCGATACTATTGATAAAATTCGTCATTCTGTTGTTGGTGTCGGCACTTACAATAAATTAAGCTCTCCTCGTGCCACTTTACTTGGAACTGGTTTTGCTATTCATAATGGACGCTATGTCGCAACCAATGCTCACGTTGTTCCTAAAGAGCTAAAAAAAAGCCAAAAAGAAAAACTGGTCATTTTTATTAGAGAAAATAATAAGGTTGCCACTTATGTTGCTAATCTCGTTACTCGTGACGACACCCATGATCTCGCTATTCTAAAATTAGAAAATAAAAAACTGCCGCCTTTTTCTATCTCAGGAAAGACAGTACGAGAAGGCGAACTTTATGCGTTCACAGGGTTTCCTATTGGCGCTATTTTGGGGTTATACCCCGTTACGCATCGTGGCATTATTTCAAGTATTACTCCTATCGCTATACCAGCAAGAAACGTTAAAGAGCTTACTACGGCACAATTAAAACGGCTGAAAAAGCCCTATTTTATTTATCAACTAGATGCTACGGCCTACCCAGGTAACAGTGGGAGCCCGGTGTACGACCCTGCAACAGGCCAAGTTATTGCCGTTATCAACAAAACCTTCGTCAAACAGTCAAAAGAAGCAGTTTTAACTGATCCAAGCGCCATTACTTACGCAATACCCGTACAATATTTGAACGACTTACTAAAAAAAGCGTTAAATTAGAAAGTAAAAATGTAAATAGCACATTAAAAGCCATACTTTTATTGAAATTAAATAAATTACAATATGAAGCTAACATTTACAGTAATTAATATCTTTCTTTTAACCCATTAGTTAGCAGATTAAAAGAAAACCCTAAAAAACCGAAAAAACAACCGCCATAAAAATAAAACATAAATAACTGATTTAAAAAGAGTAAAAGATAGAATTAGTAACTAAACACTCAACAAACCCACAAAAAAAACACGAAACATGCAAAAAAAACGTGATTAACAATAAATATTACTCTATCATCCTTCCGCCTAAGCCTTTGTAATTAGGAAATCGTTTCCCTTTTACTGGTTATGTAAGAATAATAACTGGCTTGGCTCCTTAGATTGGCTTTTTTATTCGGTGGGAGTATCTATGACAACTTTAACAATTACACGTCCAGACGACTGGCATGTTCACCTTCGCGATGGCGATGTTCTTAACGATACCGTTCGTGACATCAGCCGTTATATGGGACGAGCAATCATCATGCCTAACCTGATCCCCCCTGTGATTGACACTGATTCCGCCCTTCATTATCGCGACCGCATTTTAGCCGAAAAACCTCAAGCCAACTTCACTCCCTTAATGGTTATCTACCTCACTGATAACACAACACCAGAAGAAATTCGCAAAGCAAAAGCATCTGGCCATGTATACGCTGCAAAGCTATACCCAGCAGGCGCAACAACGAACTCTGACTCTGGCGTAACATCTGCAAAAAACATTTATCCAACGCTACAAGCAATGCAAGAAGTGGGCATGCCACTGTTAGTACATGGAGAAGTAACCACAGACGATATTGATATTTTCGACCGTGAAAAAGTTTTCCTTGAAACCGTATTAGCCCCTGTGGTTGCTGATTTCCCAAACCTTAAAATTGTTC
Organism: Vibrio sp. Of7-15; assembly: GCF_022347565.1. Classification (GTDB taxonomy): domain Bacteria; phylum Pseudomonadota; class Gammaproteobacteria; order Enterobacterales; family Vibrionaceae; genus NORP241. Next base: position 103,501 of record NZ_JAKRGH010000001.1, on the reverse strand, counting down.
TAGAGCACATCACCACAGCCGACGCTGTCGAGTTCGTAAAAAATGCAGGGCCAAATATTGGCGCAACCATTACCGCTCATCATCTACTGTATAACCGTAACCACATGTTAGTGGGTGGTATTAAACCGCACTTCTACTGCTTACCAATTCTAAAGCGTAATGTACATCAACAAGCCCTTATTGCAGCAGCCACTAGCGGCAGCAATAAATTCTTCTTAGGTACAGACTCTGCACCACACGCCAAAGGCAAAAAAGAATCTGCTTGTGGATGCGCGGGCTCTTATACGGCACACGCCGCTATTGAACTGTACGCAGAAGTATTTGAAGCCGAAGGTAAACTCGATAACCTAGAAGCCTTCGCAAGCTTTAACGGCCCTGATTTTTATGGTCTTCCACGTAATAGCGACACCATTACGTTAAATAAAGAAACATGGTCTGTCCCTGAAACCTTGCCTCTTGGCGGCGACAATGTCGTGCCTATCCGTGGCGGTGAAGATATTGGTTGGAAAGTGATTTAACTGATTTTCTCTAACTTTCTGATATTCTTAATCGCGGCTTAGGTCGCGATTTTTTATTTCTGCTATCCTCACTATGTATCTACCCTTGGGCAAACTATGCATTTTCTTGATCGATTAAATATTCGCTTTTACCATGATGATCGTCTGAAAGAATGGGAAGGCCACCACGCCAAAGTACTCGGTTGGAGTTCTACAGAATCGCAACAAAGTCGATTTAACATGATTTATCAGGCTTTAAATTTCGAACGCAAAAGTGTGTTGGATTTAGGCTGTGGCTATGGTGATTTTAAAACATTTCTTGATCAGCGATGTCAAGTTGCTCAATACACAGGGATCGACCAACAAGGGAGTTTTATTAAACAAGCAAAAACGCTTTTTTCACATCAATCTAACTGCCGATTTTTTAAAGCCGACTTCTCTGCGGTTGCCCTTCCACCAGCCGATATCGTCATTGCTAGCGGTTCGTTAAATTACCGCAGTCGTACTAAGGGCTACCACCCTAAATTAATCAAAGCCATGTACCGAGCTTGCCACCATGCTGTGGCCTTTAATATGCTAGATAGCCGCTATGTATCAACAGGCCAACTGCTGGCCGCCCATCATCCAGAAGAAGTGTTACATTTTTGTCGCACATTATGCCCAACCACTGAACTCCTTACGAATTACTCCCAAGAAGATTTTACGATTGTAATGATGAAACAAGTAAAATAGAAATTTGATATCACTCGAATAGAAATCATTCATTCATCGTATTTTATTATGTTGGATCGTCCTGAATTGTTGATATTGATAGTTTAGCTAATGCAATTACAACAAGGAGGATAACCATGAACTTATTACTGCCACTAGGTAAGTTGTGCACTACGGTCGCACTCATTACCTTATTCACTTTTCCTACCTTAGGTTTTGCAAACCCCACAAGCTCTACCATCTCTTTGTACCACCAAGCAGCACAAGGGAATACCAATGCGATAGATGTGGTGTACAACCGATTAACCCAGCATTTAAAAGAACATGGTCCAACACCATTAACGCTCATCTATCTAGGCAGTACCGAAACATTACAAGGCCGTAACGCCTGGATGCCCTGGACCAAGCTTCGCTATACTGAACATGGGCTGGCAAGAATGAACAAAGCCTTAGACTTACTGAATCAACAAGCAACTCCTGTCACCCAACAGATCCAAATTAATGGCTTATATGAGTCTCACCTAGTAAAAGCGGTAGCTGGCACCACGTTTACTTCTGTGCCCGATTTTTTTAATCATTTCGAAAGGGGTTATGAGCTCTATCTCGACCTTTTAGAAGACACTGCATTCCAACAGTCTCAATTTGAAGCCACAGCTTGGGTGTATTTGTATGCTATACAATCTGCTCTCTACATCAATGACAAGCATCAAGCCAGTCAATGGTTAACGTATATGAAGCAGCAAGATCCCTCCCACCTTTTCACCCAAAAAGCTATAAAGGCCGTAGCCGAGGCACAATCATGATCCGTTTTGAGAATATCAATAAGTTTTTTACGATAGGAAATCAAAAACGACACGCTCTGTCAGGTGTATCTGGAAAAATAAAACCTCAAGAAATGGTGGCTTTATGTGGTCCTTCTGGTTCAGGGAAAAGTACTCTATTGAACATTTTTGGACTGCTCGACCCCAACTACCAAGGTAAACTCTTTTTTGACAATTCACCTGCCCCAAAACATGCGATGCCAGCAGCACAACTACGACGAACCAAACTAGGTTTTATCTTTCAACATTTCAATTTAGTCCCAGTCATGAGCGCACTAGAAAACGTTGCTTACCCGCTTCACTTAAATCACGTCAAGAAATCAGAACAAACAACACGTGCCACCGACATGCTAACGCAAGTTGGGCTACGAGAGTTTATTCATCACCGACCAGATCGTTTATCAGGTGGGCAGCAGCAAAGAGTCGCCATTGCCCGAGCCTTAATTCACCGCCCTAAACTGGTGATTGCTGATGAACCCACAGCAAGCTTAGATACCCAAACCGCCAACATCATTATCACGTTAATGAAAGACCTCGGGAAAGAATACGGAACCACATTTGTTGTCGCCACTCACGATACACGAATGGCCAATCACTGCGGGCGTATTATTCATTTAGTTGACGGGCAATCCGATCGTAGGGAAGCATCATGGGCCAATTAATCCTTCGGCTAACCCCACACGCTTTTCGAATTGCTTGGCTAAATTTACTCAGAAATCGGCGACGTAGTTTACTTTCTATTTTCATTATTACTATTGCCGTTTTTGCTCTGACAACTGCTGGTGGGTTTGGCTTATATACGTATGAATCCCTAAAAGAATCCACCGTAAGAAAAGCAGGACACATCACCCTTAGCCAGCCAGGATATTTTGAAGGCAAAGAAGAAACGCCACTAGATAATGGCTTATCTAATATACAAGCGATTACCACTTCGTTATTACTGAATGAAGAAGTGCGTTCCGTACAACCTAGGATCTATTTTTCGGGGCTTATATCTAATGGTTCTAAATCCAATATTTTCACTGGTATCGGTGTCAACGATAGAGAGTTTGATTTAAAAGGCCCCTTTCTTAATCTTCACCACGGCAAAACACTATCCAATGTTAATTCTCGCTACTTTGACCCTGCTGAGCCTCAGGTAATGCTGAGCATAGGGTTGGCTAGCCATTTACAGGTCACAGTAGGTGACTGGATCACCCTACTGGCCACCACCACTGATGGCGTACTCAATGCACTTGATTTTAAAGTTAGAGGGATTTATTCCACTGGTATTCCTGAGCTCGATAAACGTGAACTCTATGTCCACCTTCATTCCACACAGGAGCTACTTAGTACCAATAAAGTCAGCACCATTTCTATTTTTCTTTACCAAACCGACTTAACCCAAAAGGTGCTAAACACCATCACTCCACAAATTAAAGCGCTAGAAAATATAGAGCCACTCATATTCATACCATGGTGGGATCGCGCCTTTTTCTATGTAAAAGTAAAAAGTCTGTATGACCGAATTTTCGGCGTGCTAGGCAGCGTGATGGTACTCGTTGTGTTTGTTGCCGTGTTTAATACCATGACCATGTCCGTAACCGAAAGAACCCGAGAAATAGGTACTTTGTCTGCTCTTGGCACTTATCCTCACGAAATCATCGTTGGCTTTGTTCGTGAAGCCAGCATACTAGCTCTGTTAGGATCTTTATTCGGGGTATTGCTGACCTTAATCACCAGCATCACCCTTCTGTTTGTCGACATTCAAATGCCTCCCCCACCAGGACGAACAGAAAGCTACCCTCTGCACATTTATTTCTCAATAGAGCTCGCACTCTACACAACGTTAGCCGTTCTTTCTCTTTGTGTCATAACAGCCTATCTATCAACCCGGAAAGGAACTAATAAACCCATTACTGAGGCACTTATTCATGTCTAAATGGTTTCATCTAAAATGCCTATTCGCCGTCATGCTATTGCTTGTCTCTCAGCATTTATTCGCTCAGCCTAAAACGGATACCCCTTCACTTTCAGAAGAACAAATTGTGTCAAACATGCTCCGTGATGCTGATCGTTATCGACTCAAAAATCATGCCGCAAAAATTGTGTCTGTCATCAAGCTCTACACTGATGGAGAGCTTGAAAAAACACGGCGATTTCATGTTTACGCTAAATTGGGCAAAGAATCTCTGGTGATTTTTAAATCCAAATCAGAAGAAGGCCAGAAAATGCTCATGTTAAAAGACAATTACTGGTTGATCATGCCTAAAAGCCGCCACCCTATCCGTATTACCCCGATGCAGAAGCTACTCGGAGAAGCTTCTGTTGGTGATATCGCGACCCTCCTCTGGAGTACCCACTACAACGCCACGTTTATCGCCACTCAAGAGATGGACAACCAAATGACCAATTTATTAGAACTAGAAGCAAAAACCAGCGGTTCGAGTTATCAACGTATTGAACTTTGGTTAGATCAACACACCAACTTTCCAATCAAAGCAAAAATGTACTTACGTTCCGGAAAACTCGCCAAAGTCGCTAAATTTATCTCCGGTACTATCGATAACGAAACCCGAGTTACAGAAATGCAACTCACAGATCAAATACAAATCAGTAAAATGACCGTCATCGAATACCAAAAAATCGAGCACGTTGAACTAGAAAACAAATACTATGACCCACATTTTCTATCACACAACAACGCTGGTGAGCTCTAATTTATCTCTTTAATGCAAACAGCACGTGCCTCATAAAATACGGAAAAAGATAAAATATGTGGGAGTGATAAATTGTCTATCTCTCAATATGTGCTTAAATTTATATGGTGTTATGTCCATGAATGGTTTTCTTTTTCTCTTTTTTGATACATTTTTTTACGCCATAAACAACTATATATAAAGATAAAGAACAAAAAGAATAATAGCTATATGGCTTTGTTAGCATTAGGATAATCATGTTAGAGCACTCTTCGAGTAAAACCCTAAATCACTATCTAAGGCTTGGTACTACTGGCCTTGTGCTTTTGCTGACATTACCTGGCTCTATTTATCTTTTCATCGATAGCTACCGCAATAATCAAGCCCAAATCGAATCCATTGCCAATCACGCTTTAGTAGAAAGGCAGACTTTTCTACGCTACGCCAATAACGATATTCAGCAGTACATTACCTTTACCCAGTCCCAAACCGACGACATACTCAAAAAAGAAGTCAAACAGCAAGTTGATCAAGCCTACGATCTTGCTATGGCTCTTTATGAAAGAGAGCATCTCACACGGACAAAAGAGCAAACCCAACACACCATTAAAGAAACGCTTCGCCAAATACGATTTTTTGATGGTCGTGGTTACATTTACCTCAACGACATGCAAGGTAATTCTGTTTTACAGCCCATAAGGCCACAACTTGAAGGCCAAAACCTACTGGGTATAAAAGCCGACAATGGCCTAGGGGCTATGGAATTAATCATTGATGCGTTACAAGAAAAACCCAATGCTTTTGTGGAGTACCAATGGTTTTCTCCCAAAAGTCCAATTCAATTGGAACCTAAAATCGCTTACGTGCGCACGTTTGAGCCATATAATTGGATCATTGGATCGGGCGACTATTTATATAAAATTGAGAACGATCTAAAGCAACAAGTGCTTAAATGGTTAGATGCACATCGATTAGGAAAAAGTGGCTATATTGCTGTTATTAACGACAATGGCACCATTATTTCTCACCCTTCACGGCCAGAACTTGTTGGCACTCCTGCAAACAACACCACCAACAATCTCATCGACAGTGAAGGGAAACCAACTCGATTTACGCTCATAGAAGATCCAACATATGTAAGCTACGAATGGGGACACCCTGTTAAACCAGGGCTGCACCCTAAATATGCTTTAGTCGAGAAATTACCCGACTGGGGGTGGACTTTAATCTCCTCCATTTATCCAGAAGACAAAGAATGGAGCGTCATCGAACAACAAAAACAACTAAAAACGGCCTTCATTAAAAGCTCATTTACTCTCGTTGTTTTTTTGATGTCTCTTATTCTTGTCGCTTTGAGTATTGGGTTTATGGTGAGCCGTTGGATGAATAAAAAAGTCGCCTCTTACCAGCACAGTTTGCATTTACAAAACACGAAACTACGCAGGGCTGCACAAGTATTTGAGAGCGTGCATGAAGGGATCTCAATCTCAGATTCAACCAACAATATTATTTCAATTAATCGAGCTTTTACCGACATTACTGGGCTAACGGAAAAAGAAATCTTAAATAAACCCATGCAATACATGAAAATGGATAAAAAGACTCCTTTTCAACCAGCAGACCCTTTGCAAAAAAGCGAAACAGAAGCATGGCAAGGTGAAGTGTATATACGCACCCCAAACCAAAGTACCTTACCGTTATACCTGTCTATCTCGAAATACTATAAAGATGATGAAGTCCAGTTTGTCTCCATCATCACTGATATTAGTGAACAAAAACAGGCTCAGGAAAGGCTTAATGAACTGGCCAATCATGACAATTTAACCTTACTAGCGAACCGCCGTTACTTTTGTGAACAAATCCAAGCACACAGCCTCACTCCAGCAGCAAAGAACTCCCATGTGGCAATCATCTATTTAGACATTGACCGTTTTAAAGAGATCAACGACAGCTATGGGCACCACTTTGGTGATGAAGTCATTCTACAAGTCAGTCAAATCTTACGAAAAACCATTGCAGATAAAGGGCTAGTCAGTCGATTTGGTGGCGATGAATTTGTCAGTGCGGTCTTTTTTCCAAAAAATAATGATGAATGCTTACAAAAAATATTAAATCAGCTTCAGCAGCAGTTTGCTTGTTACCTTACGATCAACAAACACTCCATTTCTTTAAGCGTCAGCATTGGTATTGCAGTAACATCACTGAAAGGCTATAAATTTGAGCCTGTTTTACTTGAAGCTGACTTGGCCCTTCACTCAGCCAAGAAATCAGGCAATAACCGAATTCAATTCTTCCATGAAGAAATGCGCGCCCTAGCCAGCCAAAAACTACGCATGGAAGAAGACATACGCACCGCCTTAAAAGATCATGAATTCCAGCTCTACTACCAGCCACAAATCAGCCTTATTGAACAAGAAATCATTGGCTGTGAAGCCCTTATTCGCTGGATAAGACCCGATGGCACCTTTATCCCACCAGATAAGTTCATTCCAATTGCAGAACAAAGTGATTTAATTAATGACATAGGCCTTTGGGTGATCAAAGAAGCCACTCGACAAGCACTGCAATGGTATCAGCAAGGTATTAGCATAAAAATCGCCATTAATGTTTCGGCAGAACAGTTTAGCCACAACCTCACCCAACACATTGAAGAGCTTTTGAGTCAACACGCTTTATTACCACAATGGCTAGAGTTAGAAATCACAGAAAGTGCGGTAATGACAAACCCTGATGACACAATCAATAAACTTAATTATTTAAAAGAGCTAGGATTTAGTATTGCCCTTGATGACTTTGGCACAGGGTACTCAAGCTTGGCTTATTTAAAACAATTCCCCATTGATAAACTGAAAATTGATCGTAGCTTTATTGATGGTTTACCCGAAGATAAAAATGACATTGCACTGACTAATTCAATTTTAGACATAGCCCGAAATTTGAAAATAAAAACCCTCGCGGAAGGGGTCGAGAACCTCGAACAGCAAGCCTACTTAACCCAATTGGGCTGTGAAGAAGTGCAAGGCTACTTTTATTCTAGGCCCATTCCAGAGCAAGAATTTACCCTTTGGATAAACGAGTTCCATCATAAGTCACATAAAGCACGAACAGATGAGAACACAACATTCCATTAAAAATCTATCTCGGCATGAGATCAGCCATCTAAACTGTTTACTTATTATCTAGTCATCTATAGTTAACAATAATGTAAATAGATTTTGGTACGGATATGGTTGGTGAAAATAGATCGGTAACACTGCGATTTCTGGCTGAGCCAGGTGATGTTAACTTTGGTGGTAAAGTCCATGGTGGCGCTGTCATGAAATGGATTGATTTAGCCGCTTATGCGTGTGCCGCTGGTTGGAGTGGCCGCTATTGTATTACCGTTTACGCGGGTGGTATTCGGTTCGTGGCACCAATACACGTAGGAAACCTTGTTGAAGTCACCGCTAAGGTCATTTATACCGGGCGCACCTCAATGCATGTGGCGTTAGACGTTCAGGCTTCCGATCCTAAATCCCTTGATAGACGATTAACGACCCATTGTATTGTTATTATGGTGGCTGTCGATGAGTCTGGTTTACCCATTAACGTCCCTGTTTGGAAACCAACCACTGAAGAAGATAAAAAACTGCATCAATCTGCCATCAAACTAATGGAAATGCGAAAAGAAATCGGTAAAGAAATGGAGATGCATGTTCAAGATATTAAAGAATAACACTCCCTCGATATATCAAACTAAGGCAATAAATGCAGACTCACTCATCTGCATTTATTGTTTTTCAGGGTCTATTTCGTATTTTTCTGGTTTTCTTTCTCAGCTATCGCATAAAGCGCAATCATCACAAGGCATGTGGCCAAACACAGCATAAACAAATGACTAGCACTGGCCATTTGAATCACTAACCCACCAATAAAAGGTGCCAAGGCAAAACCCAATGAATAAAAAGCAGCAGCACCAAAATAGCTGCCACGCAAATGATCAGGGGCAAGCTGATCGATTTGTACATTCAGTGTTGGAAAAGCAATCACTTCCCCTAAACTCAATAAGAAACACGCCAGTAACCAACCAATCGGCCAATCAATGGGAACCATAAAAAAACCAACCTGAGCACAAGCCATAAAGCTCATCCCAATTCGAGTCCGTGTATATAACGGGACGTGTTGCAATAAACGAAGTAACGGAAATTGAAATAAGATAATTGTGCACGTATTTACCATGATCAAAGCACTCACGAAGATCTCAGCATCTTCAATACCAGAACGCACGATGACTTGGGGAATCGATGACTCATATTGGCCATACACAAACATCATTAATATATTGGCAAATATGAGCTTAACGAAGACTTTATCTTTCATCACTGTCTTCACCGTTTGGCGAAAGTTGGTGACTTGCTGTTGTTGAACCGATCGTTGTTCAGGGTAAATACGAAAGCAATTCCAATATAAAAGCCCAAATAATAAATAGGTAACACCGGTGGCCATAAATAGCACTTGTGGGTGATCCAGCGCGAGCAACATACCAATCAATGGGCCGATTGCACCACCTAAATTCAATAAGAAATAGCGTATGTTATGGGCTAACTCTCTGTCTTTAACATCGGCTAAGTTATCACTGATTACTGCTTTACCTGGTGCTTCAATCATTGGTCTCATTAAGCCACACAGCATAATTAGAACAAAAAACTGCCACAACGATGTCGCATGCCCAATTCCTGAATAACTGCCAGCAGCCACTAAGCAACCAAATAAAATAACCCACTTACGCCCAAATTTATCCGATAAATAGCCAGAATATAAGCCAGCAATGGAACCTACAACGGCTGAGGCAGCTAACATACCACCAACCATAACTGCACTCGCTTGATAGTCTTGGTAAAGCAAAACAATTAAAAAAGGCCATGCCATAAAGTAACTGGTTCTAGCTACTAAAGTACCAAATAAAATAGTCCACACAGTGGGAGTAAAGCGTGATATCCGTTGCCATTGAAATAAAGAGTCGGATTGGGCATTGTTATCAGAAATTGAAGATTCGGTGCTCACATAGCCTCCCTGCCTGTGATGTGAAAATATAATGAATTACAGAATTATTAATACTAAACAGTATACATATATCACTTATAAATAAATTGGTTAAATATCCTAAAGTTAACTGAATTAACAAAGAATCCCCTAAACCGTGACAATAAAAAACGGCACTTTGCTATAAACAAAGTGCCGTTAATAAAGAATTACTTTTCAGTATGTTAGTAATTACAAGCTAACAAAAATACCCGCTAGAGCCGCACTCATTAAGTTTGCTAATGTCGCCGCCAGTACCGCACGGAAGCCGAGACTCGCCACATCACTACGACGCTCAGGCGCCATTACACCAATACTACCAATTTGAATCGCAATAGAGCCGATGTTAGCAAAGCCACATAACGCAAAAGTAATAATAATTTGGCTGTGTGCTGATAACTGCTCTTTAATTGAAACAAAATCTAAGAAAGCCACAAATTCATTTAAAATCAATTTCTGACCAATAAAGCCACCAGCTATCATCATCTCATCAGCAGGTACACCAATCATAAAGGCAATTGGAGAGAAAATATGACCTAGAATGCTTTGTAAAGTCAGGCCATCTAGGCTAACTAGGTTGCCCGCCATTTCTAAGCCGGCATTGACCATGGCAATCACACTCACAAACGCAATCAGCATCGTACCAATTGCCACCGCGACTTTCATACCATTCATTGCACCAGCAGCAAGAGCATCAATCATGTTACTGTGCTCACCAGTTGCCATTTCAATCTCTTGTTGATCAGCTACTTTACCTTGCTCTGGAACAAGCAATTTCGCCATCAATAAACTACCCGGAGCAGCCATAAAACTTGCTGCAATCAGGTATTTTAAATCCACACCTAAACCAGCATAACCACCCAGTACGCTACCAGCTACCGATGCCATGCCACCAGTCATTACCGCAAATAGCTCTGAACGTGTCATTTTAGGTAAGAATGGTTTAACCAGTAGTGGGGATTCGCCTTGACTTAAGAAGATGTTACCTGTGGCAACTAATGATTCGGCACGAGTTGTACCAAGAAGACGCTGAATAGCACCACCAATGATTTTGATAACCCATTGCATCACGCCAAGGTGGTATAACAAAGAAATTAATGCGCTGATGAAGATAACAAGAGGGAGGACACGAATAGCGAAGATAAAACCGGAGGTGGCTAAGTCGCCGAATAGAAATTTAATACCTTCATCGGCAAAGCCTAGAATGGAAGCAACACCACTGCTCAAAGCTCCTAGAAATTGCTGACCCGGTGGAATATACAACACTAAGGCAGCAAAACCGGCTTGCAAAAACAATGCTCCACCGACCGTACGCCAATTAATTGCTTTTCGATTTTCGGAAAAAGCGAGAGCACATAAGATAAGCACCAAAATACCAGCCAAGCTAATAAACAACTGCATTACATGATCCTAATTAAGGTCATCAGTGTTACTGTTTGCTGCGGCTGAGCTAAAGGGTTTAGGCCCTTTACAGGGGGACTACAATAAGGAAGGTCTGAATACGAATATTCAGAAAATTGGATTGTATTATCCGCCCACACACACAACATGGAAGTCACCTTTGATAACAAGCTAAAAGTCGTGCCGGTCCAACTCCGTGGGTCGTTCACAGTTCCATGGTGACAGCTTGTAAGGTGGCTAAACGTAATTGTTCTGGCCGGGCGCAGAGTATATAGAGATCCGTATCACAAAAACAAGTATATTCTGTATAAATTGTAAAATTAGAGTAAAAAGTCTATTATTTGCTCAACTTATATAGGGATTTGTTGCTATTCACCAAATGGCAAAGGTGAATGAGTTTTCACAGAGCGAATCGCCAAATTAGTATTAATGTCTTTTACCATAGGTAACGTCTGTAATTTACGTATAAACTGTTCATAATTAACTAAGTCTTGGCTTACCACCTCCAACAAGTAATCATGCGCTCCCGAGACAATATGGCAGCTAATCACTTCCCTCATTTCAAGGACAGCTTGTTCAAACTCGCCAATCACATCTTCTTGATGATGGCTCAAGCGAACATTAACAAAAACCGTCATACCCAAATTCAATTTTTGTCTGTCTAAATTGGCTTGATAACCAATAATAACCTGCTCTGACTCCAAACGCTTTAAACGCCGAGCACATGGAGAAGGAGATAATCCCACTTGCTCTGCTATTTCTGCGGTTGTTAACCGACCATCTTGTTGTAACAATTTCAAAATATGACGATCTATTCTATCCATGCAAGAATCCATCAAAAAAAAGGGAGAAATAAGCGCTAACCACTAAAACTGACTATTTTGTAAGTTAAGTTTGCCAAGAAACACCCTGCCATATTAGGTCATAATTTGTAAATAAATAGTTATTATTGTTTAGGAAATAACATGGCTACCATTCCAGCATTACCTAGCTCAGATAAAGGAGTCAATCTTGGCTACCCAGCCGTTTTCGTAACGCTTTTGGTCTGGGTTGGCTTTTTCATTTCTTTACGCGCCGGGGCCAAATCGGTATTAACCATTGCTGACATTGCTCAAATTCGTTTCACCCTACCTGCCATATTCTTTAGTTACATTGTGTTTAAGCAGAGAAAGAAAATTATCCAAGTGCCCAAGAGATACCTCATTGGCATCATTTGCGGCTCCGGGTTACCGTTTTTTTATTTAGGTGCCACTGGCATGCAATACGCCCCTGTTGCTCATGGTAGTACACTTATTCCTGGTACTTTGCCCCTATTTGTGACGGGGATCGCCGTCTTAGTTTTTAAAGAGCCTCTCTCTCGCTCCCGAAAATTAGGCTTAAGTGCCATCGGTGTCGGTATTCTTATCCTGCTGTCATCGGCGTTAATGTCTTTCGATATACAGCTATTCAAAGGCCACCTCTATTTTCTGTCTGCCAGTTTATTGTGGGCTATTTTTACAATTTCAATGCGCATGTCGGGGCTGAATGCCTTTGAAGGCGCAGGCGTTTCCGCATTCGGTTCTTTACTTTTGCTCGGGCCATATTTACTACTAAGTGGAGATCAATTTCATTTCCATATCGCACCTGCCAACGAACTCCTCTTTCAATTTATCGTTCAAGGTGTGTGCGTGGGGCTTATTGCTGGCTTTAGTTATGGCTTTGCTATTTCACGACTAGGAGCAGAAATGACAGCAGCATTTGGCTCATTTACTCCAGTATTAGCGGGGCTCGTTGCTATACCTGTATTTGGAGAGTGGCTGAACTTATCATCAATCTTTGGCATGCTTTTTATTACTTTGGGCACCTTACTGGCGAGCGAAGTATTTAGAAAAACAGATAACAACAAAAACGTCATTGGCTAAATATGGCATTAACACAAGGCGGACGCAGATCCGCCAGTGTTTTTAACAATAATTTAAACTCAGGCTAGCAATGTCTCATTTCATAAGGGCGTGTATAAGTTATGAATTCAAAGCCAAACTGTTCAACAATTGGCCTACTCATTGGAGAGGCATCAATCGTTAAGTAGCGTATTCCACGCCTTTTTGCTTCTCTTGCTCTCGCCGCCAATAAGGATCGATACAGCCCTTTACCGCGATATGCTTCAAGAGTAGAGCCTGCCCATAACCCAGAAAAAGGGCTGTCACCATTGAAATTAATCCAAGCGGAACACGCTGGAACATCACCGTAATAGGCAATATAAACCGCTAAGGATTTCGGCTGTTCGCGCATTTGCTGAGCCAACTGTTTAGCATGTTCAGAACGATCCTGATTCCATACCTGTTCTTGCACGCCAAAAGCCACGTTTAATCGTTCAGGATCTCTCACTCTTTCAATACGGATATGCTTGGGCTTCTTATACAAGTTTTCTGACGCCGAATCTAAATCCAGCACCATAAAGGCTTCATCTTCACCTGGTTCAAAACCAGCATCCATTAAATAACGACCGAGTGTCGATGGCTTATCGGTATCAAAAACCTTCCACTCAAAGTTTTTGCCTTCTTTTTTATAAGCATCAACCTGACTTTGAATAATCTCTGCTAAATCATCATCATTCGAGAAATTATGATAAGTAATAAAATTTGCGTCTTTTGTATTACTGACATAGCGAGTTACGCCACACGTTAATTTCGCTTCAAAACCTTTCATATGGCATTGTTTACGTTCGTAGTAATTATAAAGCTCGAACATTTCTTGTCTTTGCTGTAAATCCATTTTGATTCCTAACCGCTTTTTATACCAAACACAATAATTGATGCTCATACATCACAAACCGTCAATTACTTGGCTTATATAAGAATAGCAAAAAGCCGCACCCTCTTCAGAATGCGGCTTTCAAGATTAGATCAATTTAGACAAATACGTCACATAATAGCAACAAGTATTTATTTTTTATGCGTTACGACGGGCAGTTACGGCATCAGCTAACTTGCGAAGTACTTTTTCAGTATCATCCCAACCAATACAGGCATCAGTAATACTTTGGCCATACGTTTCCACTTTACCATCGACAAGATCTTGACGGCCTTCCACTAAATGGCTTTCAATCATAACACCAAAAATGCTGTTATCGCCTTTCGCCATTTGTCCGCTCACATCTTCTGCAACCACTAATTGACGTTGAAACTGCTTACTGCTGTTCGCGTGGCTAAAGTCAATCATCACTTTTTGTGGCAAGCCAGACGCAGCCAATTGTTTATTAATGTCAGCCACGTGCTCGGCGCTGTAGTTTGGCTCTTTACCACCACGAAGAATAATATGGCAATCAGGATTACCAGCCGTTTCAATGATCGCAGAGTGTCCGTACTTAGTTACTGATAAGAAGTGATGAGAAGACTCAGCAGAGCGAATTGCGTCCGTCGCGATTTTAATATTACCATCGGTTCCATTTTTGAACCCCACTGGACAAGATAAGCCTGAAGACAATTCACGGTGTACCTGAGATTCAGTAGTACGTGCACCAATCGCGCCCCAACTAATCAGATCAGCCATATACTGTGGTGTGATCATATCTAAGAATTCACTCGCCGTAGGCATACCCATATCTGTTAAATCCAACAATAATTTACGCCCCATACGCAAACCATCATTCAATTTAAAACTGTCATCTAAATACGGGTCATTAATCAGGCCTTTCCAACCAACGGTTGTACGAGGCTTTTCAAAGTAAACACGCATCACAACTTCTAAACGATCGCCTAACTCTTCGCGTAATACTTTTAATCGCTTACCGTATTCGATAGCTGCTTCAGGATCGTGAATAGAACAAGGGCCAATGATCACCAGCAGACGGTCATCGTTACCTTTTAGAATATTATGAATCGCTTTACGTGCTTCATAGACTGTTGTTGAAGCAGATTCAGTGGCTGGAAATTTTTCTAATACGGCTACAGGCGGTAATAACTCTTTTACTTTATTAATTCTGACATCGTCGGTTTGATACATGCTTTTTTCTTCCTAATAACTATATTATGCACTTCATATGTGGTGCACTTATTCCCCATCTGCTTTTAACTTATCGCCTTAATTCCCCTTGTGCAACGACTAAATCACATAAAATTAGCGTTTTAGTACAATTTCATTCTTCAACGATAAAATAGAGCAGAAATCACCCACACAACAAAATGCATAATAAAAAGAAATAAAAAAGCTAATACACTGATAAATAATCAAATAAATTAAAAACATTGAGAATTTTAATATTTTATTCTTATTTATCACTTTTATTTTTGAGCAAGAACCAACCAACGAAAACAGTAATAAAAGCCATGATGAGTACCAAGATTAAGATTTCAAACCGCATTTTTTCTATGGATTGCTGTAAATTTTCTCCGAAGAGGTATGTTTCTATATGGATAGACAAGGTACCAACAAACACCATATCTCCTAGATGGTTATAGTTTAATTTTAATTCGATGATATTATCAGCGTCCACTTGCCGACCCTCCCCAACCTCATAAACCAATTCACCATGAGTATCTAATAGCGACAAGTAAGAAATATTACTGTTTAAAAACTCATGTTTGAGATCCATTTTGAGAAACTCATAAGCATAATTCCACAGCTTCGGAGGCAACGTATTAGAAAGGCGTTTTTCTGTGGCTTCTATCTGTTGCTGATAGCTATCTTTTGCTTCTTGCTCAATCGCATTCAACTGATAAACGCTATAACCAATTACACAAAGCCACTGTGCCAGTACTAAAAAGATCATCGTTTGTAGTGCCCGACTCTTTACCATTGGCAAATTCCTTGATTTTCTCTATTATTCAAAAATATTTTTATAAATAACTATTTAAGATTCTTTTTAATAATCTTCTCGGTTAATCCAATTTCCGTAATATGATCCACAGCATTTTGGAGTTGCCTCACTAATCTTGTGTCTACATCTTTGCTTAGTGCAAAATAAAGTTCGCTTCTCTCCAACACATGCAGAATTTCATAATCGTTTGGATCACCTCCCATCTGCTTAATGATCCACAAAGCCACATTTTTTTCATAAGCCCATACGTCAATACGACCTGAAATTAATTGCCGGGCAACCTGATCAGGTTGGCTTGAAAACTGTAAATTGACAGAACCAAATTTCTGACTGACTAATAGCTCACCAATGTCTGAACGCACGACTCCAACTGAGTAGTTCCGAAGTAAATTTTCTTCGTCAAACTTCACTCTACCTTTCTTGGCAATCAAGACAATTTCAGTTGGAGAAATCGGTCCAACCCACTGAAATAAATCTTCACGAGCGACAGTTCGAGTCATGGAAAATAGAACCACATTCGGCCCTCTAAGCACTGCTTCATAGCCTCTAACCCATGGATAACTCCTTACTTTTACAGGTTGGAGGCCAAAATTTTTTAAGGCCTGATCCAGAACATCAATGGAGATCCCCTTCAGTTGATTATGTTCAGTGTAATTGTATGGGGGGTATTCTTCGGTCATAAAGACAAGATCGCGAAGCTGCTGAGCCATTACGTGAGTCAGCGAGAAAAAGAAAAGCAAAAACACCAAACCTACTTTGAGCATCACAACCTCCATAACCAACATCACTGAAAGTACGTAATTTTGAACAAGCAGAAAATTAATAGGTTTGTATAAGTGTTAACCCTAGTAAGGTTTATAGCAAATATTCAACAGGGATAGCATTCATCGTAAAACGACGGGAAAGAGAAAACAGTAAGAGAAAGCCAAAGATAGGAGAAACCGATGGCTTTTGTAAGAAGGTCAAAGCTACATCATCGCCAAATCAGACTGGGTTACACTTACCCCTTTAATTTGTGCAAAAACAGACTCTCCAACCGAAATGTTAAGCTCATCAAAAGCCCAAAAAGTAATGTTTGCCCATAATATACAACGGCCTATTTGCAGTTGAACCGCTACGATATCTTGCTCTTGGTCATGCTCAATTTTCGACACTGTAGCAGGCAATATATTACGAATAGAGCTTTGGCTTGGCCAAACTTTTACTAAAGAGACATCGTTGGCCCGAATACGCACACGGACCCTCTCTTGAGGCAGGGCTGCCAGCTTCTTCACCCACACACCCACATCAGGAGCGAGCTTAATACACGACATTGCATACTGTTCATGATGGTGACACAACTGCCCTTCTAATAAAGCACTCTGATCGGTAATAGGCAGCCAAGGTCGCATAAGAGGTGAACTCCATACCTCATCAATAGGCCCTGAGAGTTCTGCTTTTCCTCGATTCAGCAACACCATACTGTCAGCCAAACGTAAGATCTCATCAAGGCTATGGGTCACATACAGAATAGGTAACTCAATCTCTTTTGCTAGACGCTCTAAATAAGGCATAACCTCACGCTTTCTAGGCAGATCCAACGACGCGAGAGGCTCATCCATAAGGAGTAAATCTGGGGATGACAATAAAGCACGACCAATAGCAACGCGTTGTTTTTCCCCTCCTGATAAACTGACGGGATAACGCTGCAAAAGGGGCTCTATGTCTAAAAGTGTTATCACATCCTGAAACATCGCAGGACGTTTACCACCACAACCATAAAGTAAGTTCCCTTCAACTTTATAGTGAGGGAACAACCTAGCATCTTGAAATACATAGCCAATATTGCGCTTTTCTGGGGATAAATTTATTTTACTGTCCGAGTCAAACAAAACCCGTTGGCCTAAGCGTATCACACCAGAATCCGGGCTAGTTAAGCCACTTAGCGTATTCACAAGAGATGTTTTTCCTGATCCTGATCGACCAAAAACAGCCGTTATCCCTTTTAAGGGCACATTCAGCTGAACATCCAGAGCAAGTGAGCCAAGCTTTTGTTTTACGTTCACTTCCAGCACACTATTTCTCCAAACGTTTTTTACTATAACGAGCTAGCCACTCAGAAGCGAGTAATGACATCAGCGCAACCACAATAGAAATTACACATAATCGCGCCGCTTCTAACTCTGCACCTGGCGTTTCAATATAACTGAACATTGCTAAAGGCAAAGTTCGGGTTTCCCCTGCAATATTCGACACAAAACTAATGGTGGCACCAAACTCCCCTAAGCTCCTAGCAAACGCCAGTACTGTCCCCGCCAAAACACCTGGTAAAGTAAGTGGTAAAGTAATGGTAAAAAAAACTTTTAAGGGAGAAGCTCCCAGCGTTCTTGCGGCTTGCTCTAATTTAGTATCAACCCCTTCAAGGGCTAACCGAATAGCACGTACCATTAGAGGTAATGCCACAACAGCAGATGCTAGGGCAGCTCCTTTCCAGTTAAAACTAAAAGAAATGTCAAAGTGTTGATACAACCACTTACCAATCACGCCTTGTCGACCCATCATCATCAACAGTAAATAGCCAATAACGACTGGTGGCAACACCAAAGGTAAATGAATCACACTGTCTAAAACCGATTTACCAGGGAACTGACGACGAGCCAAAACCCAAGCCAGAAAAACGCCAATAGGTAAGGAGAAGCTTACTGACACCGCAGCAATTTTTAAGCTCAATAGCAGAGCTTCGATTTCATAATCCGTCAGTAACATGCTTATTGATAGCTCAAGAATCAATGGGAAAGGGTTTTAAAACCGTATTGCTGAAACACGGCCTGCGCAGAGTCCGAACGTAAATAATTATAAAAGGACAACACTTCCGGGCGTGCTTTGTTTTTAATAATGGCCATAGGGTACTGAATCTCATCATGACTCGATGCTGGCAGCTCGGCCACAATGTCTACATACTTCGATAACATACCGTCCGTCTTATAAACAATACCTAATGGTGCTTCACCGCGCTCAACTAACACCAACGCCGATCTAACGTTATTGGCTGCCGCAATATGCTCCTTTACCGTTTCCCACACACCTAAATTTCCTAGCGCTTGCTGCGCATAAATACCAGCAGGAACATGAGCCGGATCAGCCAAAGCAAGCTTGCTGTCTTCAAGGTAATCAGCCAACGGCCACGAAGAAGAGGGGAACGCCGGAGTTTGACGATCAGAAGGAGCAATCACCACGAGGCTATTGGCTAAAAGACTCGCTTTGGTTTTCGGTTCCAGTACTTGTTGCTGATCGAGATACATCATCCACTTAGTATTGGCAGACAGATAAATATCCGCAGGCGCGCCATTATTGATCTGACGAGCCAGTGCAGAAGAGCCAGCAAAGGTATTTCGAATACGGGTTCCAGTCTGGCGCTCAAACTGCTTACTGATCTCATTCAATGCATTGGTTAAAGAGGAAGCAGCAAATACATTGACCTTGGCCATCACTGAAGGAGCACTCAACAATAAAGTGGCAAACAACAATGCTTTGTTACGCTTTACAAAGCCAAGGCTCTTATTTTTCATAGTATTTCTCTGGAAATTAAAGGCATCATAATAATGTAAGTACAGCCAAAATGAATTGACAAACGTCACCTAATGATTGAAATATTAATAGTATTTTTAGTGATTTATTTTATGTAATCCGGCCAAAGTAATGACAAATCTAAACTTTCTTCAATCGCATCCGCAATCTGATCAATGCCCTTCTCCTTAATCGCTTCAAAATCGACTGATTTCACTTTATGTGCCCCTGCCCACTGTAAAATCGCTTCACACGCAGACGGCTCATCAAAAATACCATGTAGGTAACTACCAAATACATTATTCTCTAGCCCCATCGCACCATCAGGAACTTCACCTAACTGAACTGGCGGCACTGAGTCTGAAAGCAGCTTAGTCACCCCCGCATGAATTTCATAACCAGAGACACTAACACATTTTTGATTCGGTAAGGTGAGAGTACCTTCCACTTGTCGCAACTGCTTTTCTGGCTCTAATACAGTGGTAATGGGCAAGTAATTTAAGCCCTCAGAACCACCAGCTTTCCCCTCAATGCCTAAAGGATCATCAATAAACTGCCCCAGCATTTGGTAGCCACCACAAATTCCCATGACTTTACCGCCTAAACGCAGATGACGTTGTATTTCTTTATCCCAACCTTGTTCACGTAAGTATGCTAAATCAGCACGTACCGATTTTGTACCCGGTAAAATAATCAGATCAGCCCCTTGTAACGATTCCCCTTTCCCTACATAACGCAGGTCAATGCTTGGGTTTAAGCGCAGTGGGTCAAAATCCGTATGATTACTAATGCGAGTCAGTATAGGTACGGCCACTTTAAATGTAGAATCACTTAACGTTTGCTCAGACGTAATAGCATCTTCCGCTTCTAGCATTAAGCCATGCACATAAGGAATCACACCAATAACTGGCTTACCCGTTTTTTCTTCAAGCCAATCTAGCCCAGGTTTAAGAATGCTAATATCACCACGGAATCGATTAATCACAAAACCTTTTACACGTGCTTGCTCAGACTCAGACAACAAAGCTAATGTGCCATATAAGTGAGCAAAAACGCCGCCACGATCAATGTCTGCCACAATAATGACAGGTACATCAGCTTTTTCCGCAAAACCCATATTGGCAATATCATGCTCACGCAGATTAATTTCAGCAGGACTGCCCGCACCTTCAATCATCACCGCGTCATAATCTGACAACAAGGACTGAAAAGACTCGATAACAGGTGCCATCACTGTTTTTTTATAGCCGTGATAACCCCATGCATCCATGTTATCTAACGCTTTCCCCTGCACGATCACTTGCGCGCCAGTGTCACTATTCGGTTTAAGTAATACCGGATTCATGTGAACTGTAGGAGCAATACCGCACGCTTGAGCTTGCACAGCTTGGGCGCGTCCTATTTCACCGCCATCTTTTGTCACCGCACTATTGAGTGCCATGTTCTGTGGTTTAAAAGGGGCAACCTTAATCCCTTTTCGGGCCAAAACTCGGCATAAGCCTGCCACCAGCACACTTTTTCCAGCATCCGAAGTGGTGCCTTGTACCATTAACGCTTGTTGTGGGGATTTCATTTCGATTCCAATTTTATTTATTTCTATGGTGTTACGTGTTTTGTGACGTAATGGAGTGAATACGAGGCCACTGCCCTCCCTCACTATCTTGATACACAGACACTGTAATGGTCGCCGCATAAGACAGATTGAAGATATTCAGATAATGGTTATCTTTGTTCATCTGGGTTAACTGTCGAAGTAATTGCTTCATTACACCACCATGAGTCACGACCAATACACTCTGCCCTTCATACTCGACCAGCAAACGCTGCCAAACATCAGCAATACGAGCATCAAAGTCATCCACGGTTTCGCCGTTTAAAGGGGCGTTTTGCCACGGTTCGCGCCAAAATTGCTCCATCTGTTGTGGATTTGATTGCCACAAGGTTTTGATCTCTTGTCCATCCCAGTCACCAAAATCCATTTCTTGCCAATCAGGTTCAATGGCAAACGAAAGGTCATTGAGTGTGGAGAACTCTTTCGCAAAATCCGAGCAACGGGATAAAGGCGAGCTCACTACTCCAGAAAGGTTTTGTAGATCTTTGACAGCTTGATGCATCTGCGCCAAGCCTTGCTCTGTAATAGCGAAATCCGTTTTACCACGCAAACATGCTTCGCCTTCAGGGCGACCGTGTCGCAGTAACGTAATGTGTGTTGTCGTACCTTTTTCCATGACAGTACTGCCTTATACTTTTCCTTTTAAGACTTGCGGCAAACCCGCTACCACAAACACCACGTTATCTGCTATTTGCGCCACTTCTTGATGCAGCCAGCCTGAGTGATCCACAAATTGGCGAGATAATTTGCCAAGTGGCACAATACCCTGCCCGACTTCATTGCTGACTAATATTACGGTGCCTTTGCACTTCTGCAACTGTTGTAAAAACTTCTTCTTTTCCGTTAGCCAAAACTGCTCAGGATCCTCGACCTGCGCGCACAAACAGTTTGTTACCCACAGCGTTAAGCAATCAACGAGCAAACACTGTCCTTTGGCATCATGCTCAGCTAACACACCCGCGAGATCAATCGGCTCTTCCACTAAGCCCCACTCTGACGGACGCTGCTGTTGATGATGCTGGATACGTGTCGCCATTTCTCCATCTCCAGCCTGCCCTGTTGCAATGTATTTCACAGGCAATTGAGAGTGCTTTGCCACATTCTCTGCAAAACGACTCTTACCCGAGCGCGCACCACCTAAAACAAACTCAACGTGTTTAAAAGACATACGATTCATCCCAGAATCAATTTAAAAATCGATAGCGGCTTAATTTACCGATAAAAATTAAAAAAAACAGCCAATATGAACGAATTCTGAATATCAGCCTCAGCACCGATTCAAAGTCAGTGGTGTTTAATAGCGACATCATCACAAAGCAATAACGCTTTACACAGAACATATGACGAACGAGCACTAAACTCGAACTGCAAAAACACAAAGGAATTCATCATGGCTAAGAAAACAATCATCACACTTGCTGCTGCACTTATCATGGCTCCAACTCTAGCACTTGCAGGCGATCACCATGATCAAAAACACGCGCAATTTAACTACACCGGACCGGTAGAGACCACAACAGTAGAGACACTCTTACAAAATAATGGCATGTTTTCAGAGCAAGACGCCGTTGTAGAGGGCTTTTTAATTAGACAAGTAAAACACGATACTTACCTGTTTTCTGACAACACAGGCGAAATCCAAATTGAATTAGATGACGACATTAACGTACCACAGAACATCGATGCGAGCACAAAAGTACGCCTGTTCGGTGAGTACGAGGGAGGTAAAACACCTGAAATAGAAGTAGATCGCTTACAGGTATTATAAGCCTGATCAATATTGACTCCACTTGCATTTTCTTTTGGCCTGCTTTTTGCAGGTCTTTTTTTATTGGCCATATCTTGCCGCAATAAGTAGCCACAACAGCATAAATTTTTATATAAAACAAAATGGTTACACTGGGTTAAGATGTTATTATTCAGCACTAAATGCATTATTATTACGGATGATCGGAGTCTCGATGCGTATTAAACCACAACAGAAATTATCGTCTTTACTTTTGGGATTAGCTCTTCTTACTCCATTATCAGCACAAGCAAATAATTTTGGTTATAACTTTTTTGAAGCTCGTATTGGCACCAGTCCTGGTACATTTGGCGCTCAAGGTAGCATGATTTTTACTGAAAACTCTCACTTTGTAGCCAAAATTGACAGTGAATTTGATGGTGACTGGGATATCGCGGGTGGTATTGGTTTTAATGGTCCTGTGAACCAATTTGCTGACATCTACGGCCAAATTTTATTGCACAACATCAAAGATGAAAGTAGCCACAAAATCGGTGACACCACCATGACAGAAGTGAATTTTGGCTTTCGTACTTGGTTACTACAACAAATAGAAGTTGGTGCGCAATACGGCCAACTATTCGATAGCGATAAATCAAAGGATATTGGTGGAATCCATATGCGTTTCCATTCAACCGATCAAATGTCCGTTGGCTTGGATATCCGTTTTAACGGTGTTTATGGCGGCCAAATGATAATGAGCGCCCGCTTTAATTACTAATCACTTTTAATACGTGCCCCACCCTTTTGTGGCTGGGGCAGCTTTTCTCATCCTGCTTTCCTACTTTTCCTCTTTTCTTATTAATATCTCCATCAAATATAATACCCGCATGTCATTCGCATAAATTACACCCGCCTATTTGGTATGATATACTTATTAACCAATTTGGTAATGAGTCTTTTCGTCATGTTGAGGAGTAATAATCATGAAGCTCAATTTATCCATCAAAAATAAATTAACCCTGGCGTTTGTCATCGTGATTCTCTTAATGACAGCTCTGCAAACGTGGTTAACGGGAAAACAACTATTAACAGAAACCTATCGCTCCGTTAATCAATTTTCGACGACATTAACTTCTTCAAGTGTGGCGGGTATCGAAAAATGGATTGAAAGTCGAATCAATATTGTGAATTCAGCTAAAGATGCCTTTAAATACACTGATAACCCAACTCACTATTTCACTCAGTCGACTAACTCAGGAAAGTTTGAAATTGTCTACGCAGGTTTAAGTGATGGTCGCTTTTTACAAGGTATTGATGTAGACACTCCACAAGGGTATGACCCAAGATTACGCGACTGGTACAAAAATGCCATGAACCACGGTTCAACAATCCTAACAAGCCCTTATAAAGATGCCTCTTCTGGTGAATTGGTTGTCACGATTGCTTCCCCTTTTCGTAGCAACGGCCACAGTGGTGTCATCGGTGCTGATGTCAGCATCAATGCCATTGTGCAAGACATTATTAATATTCAACAGCCCGACGTTTTTGCGGTATTAGTTGATGGACAAGGCAATTTTGTTGCCCACAAAAACATGCAATTAACACAAAGGCCATCCACTACTATTTCATCTGAATTTACACTTAACCGTATTCAAGAGCTGGCTCAGCAAAACACACAAACGGAAATGATGATCGATGGAATACTCTCTTTTGTAGACGTAAAGCAAGTGCCTCATACTAACTGGTATTTTGCTGTCATTGTCGACAAAGATCAGTCCTTTGCTTACGTACACTCCGTACTGCGAGATTCAACACTGATTGCCCTATTACAAATTGCCGTGATTGCCGCACTGGCACTTATTCTGATCAAAAAAGCACTTTCCCCTCTCAAAACACTACAAGATGCAATGGAAGATTTGTCCAAAGGAAATGGAGATTTAACCCAGCGTATTCATGTGGAAAGTAAAGACGAAATTGGCGCATTAGCCACACAAGTCAATGCCTTTATTTCTAAATTACAAGAAATGGTCAAAGACATCGCAGGCTCATCAACACAATTAAACACTCAATCAAAAATCAGTACAAAGCTTGCTCGCCAAACCAATGATGGCCTTTCACTGCAACTTGGAGAAATTTCACAAATAGCAGCAGCCGTTCATGAAATGTCAGCCACGGCCCAAGAAGTGGCCAATAATGCCCAGCAAACCGCAGATGCAGCCATGACCTCATCAGATAACTGTCAGCAAGGCAAAGATGTCATTTTACGTAACCAGCAATCCATTACCGATTTAGCCTGCCAAGTTCAAGATGCCTCTGGGATCATTCAAGAGCTAGAAAAAAACGCCCAAGATATCAATGCTATTTTATCCACCATCCGCGATATCGCCGAACAAACAAATCTATTGGCACTAAATGCAGCCATTGAAGCTGCCCGAGCAGGAGAACAAGGTCGTGGTTTTGCCGTGGTTGCGGATGAAGTTCGTGTCCTATCTCAGCGTACTCATAATTCCACAGACGAAATCCGAAATATGATCGAAACCTTGCAACGTAACAGCGCCAATGCGGTTCACACTATGCAAGAAAGTCAGACTTTTGCACAATCAAGTGTAGAAGATGCCAATAATGCTACTGCAGCTTTAGAAGAGATCGCCGCTTCTATTAGGCAAATATCTGATATGGCAACGCAAATCTCCAGTGCCGCAGCCGAGCAACGCATGGTAACAGAGGAGGTCAGTAAAAATATTCAAGCAGTTAATGATGTCTCTGATCAAATGTCTCATGAAGCCGAAAACTCACAACAATTATCAGAACACCTAAGAAGCATTGCAAAGCAGCTGAATCAGCAAGTAAATTTATTTAAGCACTAACACAAAAAAGCCAGCACACGCTGGCTTTTCTTTAGTCGCTCGAGATTGATTACTCTTATGTATCCTGAACGAGGTTAATCCAATTCAACTTCAAGGATAGCACCAGTGACTAAATCAAGCTCAATATCCACTTTTTGACCTTGACTGTTCTTAGCCTCAATTTCAATGGCGTCATGCTCAAATTCAATTTTTCTTACCTGATGGAAGCCATTCATTTCTAAAATAGACATGACTTCCTGAATTTGGATCTGGGCTTGGCGTTCAACTTCTTCTGCATTAAGAGAAAAAGCCGATAATAGAAAGGCTAAAACAGCAATGGCACTTCCCCATTTATTTCTCATTTTCATTTATTCGTAACTCATGACAGAAAGGATGCCCAAGGCACCAATAATGGCATCCATTTTATCTTTCAATTCTTGCTCTGTACAACTGACATTAATTGCGATGCCATCGGCTTGCTCAGCAGCATAAACTAAGTGAGAAATATACAGTACATCTTGTCCAAATTGCTGCTCTAAAATCTCTGTTAATTTGCTTAAATCCACCGACAATGCCGATAAATCAAGCCATACCATATAACCACTTGGTGGCACCCGGTACGCTAGCTCTGGGTACGTTTGATTAATTCTATCCGCAACATATTTATGCTGACTACGTAATTGAGACAAAGTACTTTGAAGCCATGTACTTTCTTGCCCGTAAGCATGAATATGACTGTATACACCTAAGGTTTCTGGAAAATGAAAACCATAAATAAGATCCAAGTCAGACTGAAAAGCACGTTTTACATTGTAATCAGCAATAGCAACATACGCTTCTGGTATGGAAGTAAAGCATGCAGCTTGAGAAGGTGAGCCAACTACAGCCCAGAATGGATTATCCGCCACATAAGCCCATGATTCAAAATCAGAAAAAGACAAATCAGAGCCAGTTTCATCACTGATCACCCATACTCGGTGCTTACAACACAACTCAGATAATAAAGAAAGCTCTTCGTGCGTCCATAAATGCCCCGTAGGAAGATGAGGCTGGCTTAATAACAACACCTTAGTTTCAGCAAGCGCCAATTGCTCTTCTAGCGCTTTCCAATCAATCACCACATTTTCTTCATGAAAGTTAATCGCAAAATTGGTCACAACCCGCCCGGTACTGACTAAAGCCGCTTCTACTTCATGCAAATGACTACTCAGCGTTAATACATGGCTGTCTTCACTCGACGTTAGCTTAACTAACTGTTGAATTACATATAGATAAGAAGGTGCAAAGCACACCGTTTCTGGTGGAATTTGACCATCAAACCACTGACTGATTGTCTGTTGGTAGGTATCAAACAGTTCCTTTCCCGTCCCCCATTGTTTCGTCAGCCAAGCTGTCTGCACAGACTCTTTAGATAATTCACTATTCAAGGTAACTTGCTGTAATTCAGGGCCACTCTTTGCATCTTTCACATTAACTTTCATTTCCCCTCCACAGCCTAAAGAAAATATCTAATGACGACTTATAGATTAAGTTTACGCCAATCTGATAAGTTTTCCTTTTTTATGTCACTGTTTTAAAAGAAACATTAAAAAAAATTAATTAATCTTCCCGATCATTTATTAGGTTTAAGTCAGACTTAAATAAAAAACTGTGGTATTACTTAATTATTGTTAACATACTGATTACAAGGCGAGTAAATGGATTTACTACGTGCAATCACTTTTATTTTAATGTTTGGCTCTACCCACGCATGGTCGCTTGAGTTATCACCTCTACATAAAGCCCCTTACTTAGGGGACCTAGATGACCTAAAAGAAAAACAGGTACTTCGAGTGTTGGTTGCCGCTGATCTCGGTTTCTACTACATCAAAGATGGCGAGCCCAAAGGCATCATCGCCGAGTTACTTCAGCATTTTGAAAATCATTTAAAAAAGAACAAACAACCGCTTAAAATTCAAATCATTCCCGTTGAACGTGACCAACTCCTTGGCGCACTTGAAGCGGGCTTTGGTGACATGTCGGTTGCTAATCTGACCATTACCCCACAACGGTTAAAATCCGTTGATTTCAGCCAACCAGTAATCAAGAATATTATGGAGTATGTGGTCACACACATTAATCGTTCTGAGATCAAAACCTTGGCTGACTTTTCTGGTAAAGAGGTTTGGGTTCGCCCAAGTTCAAGTTACTTTGAAAGCTTACAAAACCTCAACAAAACACTGTCAGAGCAGGGCTTAGCTCCTATTCAAGTCAACTTCATTGAAGAAACACTACAAGATTATGAGTTACTTGAAATGGTAAACAGACAAATCATTCCCGCCACTGTGATTGATAGCCATAAAGCTGACTTTTGGCTGAAAGTCATGCCTGATCTTCTAGTACACAGAGGGGCCCCCATCCGTAGTGGCGGCGAAATCGCTTGGAGCTTGAGAAAAAACAGCCCACAACTCAAACAATTGGTTAATGATTATATCCACACCATCAAACAAGGCACTTTACTGGGCAATATTATTTATAAAAAATACCTCAAAAATACGAGTTGGTTAAAAACAGCCATTAGCCCAGAAAAAGTAGACCGCTTTGAGCAACTTTCACCAGTGTTTAATCAATATGCCAATAAATACCAATTTGATTGGTTAATGATTTCTGCGCAAGCTTTCCAAGAATCTCGTTTTGACAATAGCAGTATTTCTTCTAAAGGCGCTGTAGGCATTATGCAGGTGTTGCCTACAACGGCTAAAGAGCCTTACGTCAACATTCCGAATATTTATAAACTAGAAAATAACGTTCATGCTGGCGTGAGATACCTAAGATTTATTCTGGACCGTTATTTCACAGATGAAGAGATCAGCATCGATAATCGAATGTATTTTGCTCTCGCGGCCTATAACGCAGGCCCTGCAAAAATTAGAAAGATGCGCAGATTAGCCAAAGAGTACGGCTACGATGACAAGATCTGGTTTAACAATGTGGAAATGATGGCTAGAAAATACATCAGCCGTGAACCAGTGAATTATGTCAATAACATCAGTCGCTACTACGTAATTTACAAGCAAATTTCACAACTGCATCAGATGAGAAAAGAAAGAAACGCAAAAAACCTAACCACTAATCA
The DNA here is from genome assembly GCF_022347565.1 of Vibrio sp. Of7-15. GTDB lineage: Bacteria > Pseudomonadota > Gammaproteobacteria > Enterobacterales > Vibrionaceae > NORP241. Next base: position 74,686 of record NZ_JAKRGH010000001.1, on the reverse strand, counting down.
CGATATTTTTCCGGAATAAAAATACATCGCTTTACTGCGCACTATCTTGTGGTGCAGTAAAGCGACTTTTAGCTAATTACTTCTTCGGCTGAACGAAACGCTTACTGACATCCACAATGGCTACATCGCGAAAGAAGCTACGTCCAAGTAGGACGCCAAATTTCAGATGAGAACGATCCGTCAAAGTAAACTCAGTTTGCTGCTTTAACTCACCAATTTGAATCCAAGCCTCGATAACAGGGCGTCTGTCATACCCTTCTGTACTTGATTGCGTAATTCTGACCCAACGAGATACCGGTGCTTGCATCTCTTTGGTTTCACGATCATTATGAGCAAGCTTAAACTTCACCCAATCTTGCCCATCTCGTTCAAAAGGGACAATATCGACGGCACTTATTGATGACGTTGTTGCGCCCGTATCGACCCGGGCCTCCACACTCATGGAAATGGCATCAACATAAACCCACTCTTTTTCTCCCAAGATCAACTTACCATCAGCAGTTTTAAACTCAGTGGACACTGGCTTTTCAACAGCAGATGATGAAGGATTGGTTGTCTCTTCTTTATCATTGGTTGTCGATGGCATATTAATACAACCTGCTAACAAAAGAGGCAGAGATAAAAAAGCATATTTTTTCATTGAGTGTCCTAACTGAATCTAGTACAAATGATTTAGGTTCTTGATACACTGGCAATGGCTTGAGCAACATAATCAATTTTTTGCTCTTGCAAGCCAGCAATATTGATTCGACCATCACCCACCGCATAAATTCCATAATCAGTACCTAATGTTGCCATTTGTGCTGGAGACAGCCCCGTTACAGTAAACATACCTTTATGTTGATTAATGAAATCAAAATCATCACTATCGGTATGTTGTTGCAATGCTGCCGTAAGCTGAGTACGTAAAGACACCAAACGCGACTGCATTTCCACCAATTCCGATTTCCATGTCGCGGTAAGATCTGGCGTAGTCAAAATTCGCCCAACCAAAGCCGCACCGTGATCTGGTGGCATAGTGTAAGTAGTACGAGCCAGTTGCAATAACTTCCCTTTCGCATTTACCGCATGGTTATGATCTTGACCGACCACGATTGCCGCCCCCGTGCGCTCGCGATATAGACCAAAGTTCTTAGAACACGATGTGGCAATGAACATTTCACCAACATGATCCGCCATGTAACGCATACCAGCAGCGTCTTGCTCTAAGCCGTCACCAAAACCTTGGTAGGCAATATCCACAAAAGGCAAGAAACCATTCTTTAATACCAATTCAGTAATGGCTTTCCAGTGCTCAAATGACAAGTCAGCACCAGTCGGGTTATGGCAACAACCATGCAGAATAACCACATCTTTTGGACCCGCTTGTGAAAGATCAGACAGCATTTTTTCACCGTCAACCTGCTTTGTCACTGGGCAGAAGTAGTTGTAATAGCGAACCTTAAGGCCCGCCGCTTCCATAACTGGTTTATGGTTAACATAGCTTGGATTACTGATCCAAACAGTGGTATCAGGCTGAGCCACTTTCATCAAGTCACCCAACATACGCAATGCCCCACTCGCGCCTGGCGTTTGTACCGCAGAAACACGGCCATAAGCAGAAGTGCCTTTTAGCAGCAGATCAACCATGCTTTTATTGAATATTTCGCAGCCCGCAAGGCCAACATAGGCTTTGGTCTTTTGCTCTGAGACAATTTGTGTTTGTGCCTGTTGCACCGCTTTCATAATCGGTGTTTCACCATCACTGTTGCGGTACACACCAATTCCAAGATCAACCTTGTTTTCGCGAGTATCTTCACGATAAGCAATAGACAAAGATAAAATCGGATCTTGCTCTGGCGTTGGCAGATTCTTCAGCATGAAAATAACGTCCTTTTATATTGTTATTAAAATAGAGTACAGCCCAGCTTGACTCTAAATGAACACATGTATGTTCATTGAAACTAGCAAACATCATTTTCAAAAACAATAAATTAAGAAGTTATGGTACGAAAGGGGATAAGATTGTTGTCAGTATATGTATACAAAACAGTAAAAGAAATGAAACTACAAAAGCTATAAGAAAAGAATATAAGTCAGCAGGTATAAAAAATGCCGGCCTTAGCCAGCATTTTTAGAAGAATAAATCTTCGAATTATAAAGCAACTACGTTAGAAGCTTGTGGGCCTTTTTGGCCTTGCTCAGAGTCAAAAGAAACTTTTTGACCTTCAGCTAGAGTTTTGAAACCCTCAGAAGCGATAGCGCTGAAATGTACGAATACGTCTGCGCCGCCGTTATCTTGAGTGATGAAACCAAAACCTTTCTCTTCGTTGAACCACTTAACGATACCAGTTGATTTAGACATGAGTGTCTCCTAAATTTTCAAAAAATAATTCGCAAAAAAATGCGGGTATAGCCAAAAAAGAATTATTTATGTGATAAAAAACTTATGAAAGGAAATACTTCATGACAACAACTAGTAAAGCAGGTGTTCGAAGGTTTTCAAAAACATAATTTCGCATATAAATAGGTCTGAATTGCAGGCCGGGCAGAATAATACCAAAAAAAGCTTACTTGTACAGACTTAATTGTTCAAAAAATAATCAGTGTATTTTCTTAGCTCTAGAAATGAGAGATAACGCATTGTTTTAATGAGCTACCCCTCGCACTATTAATAAAAAACACTGAACAGAACTATGAGTTCAAACAATGTATGATCTGATTCTTACTGCCTCGCCACTTTAAAGAAGGGTCTGCTAAGTCCTGTTCAAACTTACCGTCAACTACAGTATCGATATACGGCAAAAGAAGCCTCTGCTCAGAGTTCAACTCTTCAAGCCGATAACCAGTCCATAACCAGATGTCTTTCCCTTCGCATTCCGTTTTGACACGTTGTACCAATCGATAAATGTCATTCAAATTGGTTGGGTGCAGTGGGTCTCCTCCCGACAGAGACAAACCTCGACGACGAATACGAGTATCATTTAAATCCGCAATAATTTGATCTTCAAGGGCTTGGGTAAACAAGTGCCCTGAATCCACCCGCCACGTCGCTTTGTTATAGCAACCTTTACATTGATGTATGCAACCAGAAACAAATAAAGTACAACGAGTTCCTGGCCCATTCACCACATCGACCCCATGGTATTGATGATAATTCATCGACTCTGCCTATCGTAATTCTATCTGCTTGCTTGGCTATAAATGCTTAACTCGGCGTTTTACTTCTTCTTGTTTACCAAAATTAAATGGCCTTGCATCTGGGCTACCTAAATAACCACACACACGACGAGTTACCGAGACTTTCGTCGAATCGTGATTACCGCATTTCGGGCACGTAAAGCCTTTACTGGTACACGAAAACTCCCCGGTATAACCACAGTCATAGCACTCATCAATTGGCGTATTAGTACCATAATAAGGCACACGGCTATAACTGTAATCCCAAACATCCTCCAACGCTTCCACGTTATTCTGCATATTTGGAAACTCCCCATAACAGATAAAACCACCATTTGAGATAGCAGGATATACCATCTCAAAATCAATCTTGTCATACGGGTTTACTTTCTTTTGTACATCTAGGTGAAAGCTGTTGGTGTAATAACCTTTATCGGTCACATCATCAATCACACCAAATTCTGCCGCATCTAACTTACAAAAACGACTGCATAAGTTTTCGCTTGGCGTCGCGTATAAGCTAAATCCATACCCTGTTTCTTGCTTCCATGAGTCTACCGCTTGTTTTAACACACTGAGCAGTTCCACCGACTTTTGACGCAACAGCTCATTATCGTAAACATGCTCGCTATGTTGATACAGTGCCGTAATGGTTTCATGTAAACCGATGTAACCTAATGAAATAGAAGCGCGATCATGCTTAAAAATCTCAGCAACGTTATCATCTGGGTTTAAACGTACCCCGCACGCGCCTTCCATATAAAGAATTGGAGCAACACGTGCTTTTACCCCTTCTAAACGGCTAATACGGGTTTCTAACGCACGGCGCGCTAAACTCAGGCGATTTTTCAACAGTTCATAAAACGCTTTTTCATTTCCATCAGCTTCAATTGCAATACGAGGAAGGTTTAGGCTCACTACCCCAATATTGCAGCGACCTTCATGTATTAGCTCGCCTTGCTCTTCATAAGCCCCTAAGAAGCTTCGACACCCCATTGGGGTTTTAAAAGAACCTGTAACGTTAACCACTTGATCATAATTTAAAATATCTGGGTACATTCGCTTAGAAGCACACTCCAACGCCAATGTTTTAATGTCGTAGTTTGGATCGGCTTTTTTATGGTTCAAGCCATCTTTAATCGCAAAGACCAATTTAGGAAACACCGCCGTTTTACTGTTTTTACCCAACCCTGCAATTCGGTTTTTCAAAATCGCTTGCTGAATTAAGCGAGATTCCCAGCTTGTACCCAAACCAAACCCAAAGGTGACAAACGGTGTTTGTCCATTCGCTGTGTGCAAGGTATTCACTTCATATTCCAACGATTGGAAAGCGTCGTAGCACTCTTTTTCTGTACGAACTTGAGCAAACGCCTTAGGGTTAGCTATCTCCCACTCTGTGGCTAGGGCGAAATGCTTTTCATAACTTATCGCCACATACGGCGCTAACACTTCATCAATTCGGTTAATGGTTGTTCCACCGTAAATATGGCTCGCAACCTGTGCAATAATTTGCGCCGTCACCGCTGTTGCCGTAGAGATTGATTTTGGCGTATCAATTTCCGCGTTACCCATTTTAAAACCACGCGTCAGCATGCCATCTAAATCAATCAGCATGCAGTTAAACATCGGGAAAAACGGAGCGTAATCTAAATCGTGATAATGGATTTCACCACGATCATGAGCCTGGACAATATCACGTGGTAAAATATGCTGTTTCGCGTAATGTTTGGCCACAATACCCGCCAGTAAATCACGCTGAGTAGGGATCACTTTACTGTCTTTATTAGCATTTTCATTGAGCAAATCAGCATTACTTTGTTCAATTAAACCTTGTATTTCTTGGCTTAAAGCACTTTTTTTCTCGCGCGCAAGATCTCTATCATGACGATATTCAATGTAAGAACGAGCAAGGCCTTTATATGGCCCCTGCATTAGCTGGTTTTCAACGGCGGTTTGAATGTCTTGAATATCCACTTCGGACTGTTGTTCAAATGATACTTCCACAGCATGGGCCACCAGCTCTGCGTACGCTTCTAGCTGTGCATCCACCGATTCCGCTGCCCCTAAAATGGCGGTAATAATACGGTCTCGATCAAATGGGGCTCGGTTACCATCACGCTTTGTCACTATCAGCTTCACAATCACTCCTTGTCATTACCGTGTCACAAAAACACTAAATAATGCACTTAAAATACAAACAAGACACAAGATGTGGGGTATTAGGCGAGATTTAAGAAAATAATACTTTGATCCAGATCAGTATTTCATCGCCCCTGAGTCAGCAATAAACGACAATGGGCCGTGTTTCTCATCCAAAGAAACAAACACCACCAACCAGGATATAAAAGATAAAACTGTTATAAACAAACGTTTTTTTTGTGCAGTTGCTCAAAGTTCTGCACGAGGAAGTTTCACTTCATCATTGAAACCAGTACAACGGAATATTGTAATCAATAGGGTGGATTTTATATGGACTTACTAACACCTAGCTTTGTCGTTCCAACCGACGATGAGATTATGGTTGCTTCACCAGATAGCTTATTTTCCGATGAGCATGAACTTGATAATCAGGACATTGTTGTTTTCACCAGTGACGATTAGATCACTTATGCCTTTAATCACATAACAAACAACTGATTAACCTACTTACTTTAAAGAGAGCGACGTTTGCTCTCTTTTACCTGCCACTCTTCTGAACGCCAGCACTCACTCTTCACAACAAATTCTTATTTTAAGCTAAACTCATAACTTCAGAGAATAACGTAAAATACTCGTACTTCCCCATAAAAAGAAAAAATAGCCAATACACTTCTTGTTTAATAGGCTGTAAAACATACAGATTGTTATTAACCTAACCCAATGTCAATTAAGAAAAAAGACACTAAGATCGGCATCAAGTTTGACATATTTCGACTAAATTTATGGATAAGGGGAAATTGTGACCAGCAGATAAAACAAACTTTGGGCTGACCATCAAAGAGTCGCAAGATATTTCAAAGTTAACTCTGTAATTGATTGATTCCCATCATGCTTAATATACAATCTGCTTACTAACAATGATATGAAGTAGATATGACAGCTGTAGTTCTAGAAAGTAACGAAGAAATTTTAAAACTCATGCATGTTGGCATGCGAGTTTTAGTGGAAGTAAATTGCCCTAATGGTGTTAAATCTCAAGCTACTTCGTATTTAATTGGTTACAAAAAAGACGAATTTATCCTAATAGATTATCCGGTTAGTAATGATCGTGAGTTTGATAAAATCTTTTTAGAAAACGCAGAACTTATTATTAGAGCCATTACGGATTCCAGCTTTCGTGATATCGTCGCATTCAAAGCCAAAGTCGAGTCTATTGTATATCGACCAACTAAAATGCTGTGTATTGAAATGCCAAAAAGCATGGCCAAGCGTAAAGTTCGCTCACACCCTAGGATCGATGCTAACCTTGCGGTAAAAATAGAGGTAAATGGTAAACATTTAACCGGGAAAATGCTGGATTATTCATTATCTGGATGTTGCTTAGAGCTATCCGTTGAACCACTACCTTGCGCAAACGAAGATAAGATCTCTCTGTCGCTACTGCCTGACAGTAATATTGAAGGTACCATCTCAGGCGCCATCATGAGCGTGACAGACAAAGAAGGCAATTACCATTTAGGTATTCAATTTAATGGTAACGAAGATCCAGCTCAGGTAGATCTAAAAAAAGCTGTTTACCAACACTGCTTATTTGAATCTTCCTCGCTTATTTTTTCAAGCGAAGAAACTGAGTAAAGTTCTTTGACTTCGTACGCACTTTCCCACTTTTACACTTCCTAATACCAAAAACTCAATTATTGTGTACCTTGTTAACATCAACAAGGTACCATCACCCTATGCTATTACAATCACGCGAAGGTTTTGAAACGTACCTACACCAATCTGACAGTGGTGAATATACCGCCATTTACCACGACATCGCTCTCACCAGTGTCTATCAACCAATTCTAGATAATAATGAAACCATCATTGGCTTTGAAGCCTTACTAAGATTGACCGATAAAAACGGTATCACCATTCCTCCGAATGTGTTTTTTCAATCCGATAATTACTCTTTTGAACATAAACTCAACGTAGAAAGGCTCAGCCGAACCATACACATTCGAAATTTTGCGCCCTACTCTTGCAATCAAAAACTATTTTTAAACGTATTACCTGAAGCGGCCAATCTCTCGTTACACCACCCATTCAATAACCGATTGCTTGCCAACCGACTGATTGAGTTAGGCTTATTACCTAACAACATTATCCTTGAGATCGTAGAACACTTTTGCCTACACGAGTCTAAACTCAAACAAGCAGTAGAAGACATGAAGCAAAGGGGCTTTAAAATCGCCATTGATGATTATGGTATGGATGCTTCTTGTGAAGCGCGTGTCAGTCGACTGTCTCCCGATATTTTAAAAATGGATCGTACTTTACTGCTTAAATACGAAAGTGGAGATACCGAACCACTTCTTTCTGCCATTAAGCTGGCAAAAACCATACAAGCCAAAACCATCATTGAAGGCATTGAAACCAAAGAACAACTCAACGCCGTTAAACAACTCGATATTGACTATTTTCAAGGCTACTATTTCGGCATGCCGGATAAGCTACCTCATTCGCCTTCAATAAGATCCTTATGAAATCTCCCAATAGTCACTCTTCTGTTTTAACCACTTATTTTTCATATTAATTCCAAAAAGGAATAGATCCCTGTCGTTTCTTTCACTTTTTCCAAGCCTCTAGCAATGATAATTTCCTGCCTATCTTTTCTCATGCTGTAAATGAGCTTACCAATGGAATTCTCTTTTGATGTTTTTGCGCTGCTTTTCCTCGTTGCAGGATTAGCCGGTTTTATTGATGCCATTGCGGGTGGCGGAGGGCTGCTTACTGTTCCTGCCCTATTGGCCGCAGGCGTGTCACCCACTCAGGCACTGGCGACCAACAAGCTACAAAGCTCGTTTGGCAGCTTTTCTGCCTCATGGTATTTCGTGCGTAATGGCATTGTTAACCTAAAAGAGATGAAAGTAGCCATTACATGTACCTTTATAGGGGCCGCATTAGGGGCCGAATTAGTGCAAACCATTGATGCGGGATTACTCACCAGTATTATTCCAGCTCTGTTAGTGTGTATTTCTCTGTACTTTTTGCTCGCTCCGCAAGCTGGCACAGGCGGTGGAACACCCAAACTGCCTGAAAACATGTTTGCCTTAAGCGTCGGTACAGGCATCGGGTTTTACGATGGCTTTTTTGGCCCAGGAACTGGCTCGTTATTCACCATTTGTTTTGTGGCAATCGCACAACTTGGCATTATAGAAGCCACCGCGCGAACTAAGGTGCTCAATTTCACCTCTAACTTTGCGGCCCTGCTCTTTTTTATTCTGGCTGGTTTGCCAATTTGGGAGCTTGGCCTAGTCATGGCGGTGGGTGGTTTCTTTGGCGCACGCATGGGAGCAAAAGTCGTTGTCACAAAAGGCAGAAAGCTCATTCGCCCTATGGTCGTCACCATCTCGATGTTAATGGCAGCTAAGCTATTGTGGGAACAACATCCGCAATGGTTTCAATAAGGTGCCTGACCCGCTCTGATTTATAACTATTTCGGCGATAGCATAAATGCACGGGACGGGTCAGTTCATCTAAAAAGTCAAAATGGTGGCAATACTGCTCCGAAATAGCCAAAGTTTTAATAATTGACATAGGTACAAGGGCTGGGGCCATCCCTCCAAGGGCTAATTGAGCCGTGGCCGTATATGAGTCCATTTCCATTAATCGAGAGATACCTGCCTTTTGCAGCACACCTGCTTGATAAGTATTAGCGGGATTTTTTAAATCATTAGTGAGCAAACCTGTCGGCTGGGTAATCAATGGAGCTTTGCTTACCACAGAAAATTGCTCATCAAACAGGTGCTGAATTGCCAATCCATGTTGTGGTGGTAAATGGCCAGCACAAAACCCTATTGTCGCTTCACCAGATTGGACTCGCTCGACAATAACAGGCGTGTGGTGCGTGGTAATCGAAAGGTATTTGTCATAATGAATATACTTACCCATAAGCTCACCTAAATACCCTGCCACTAAGGTTTCTGAACACGCAAGAGAAATCATCGTGTGATCTTCAACAGCTTGCTGTTCAAAGATCAGCCCTTTGATTTCGCTAAAGCTAGGGCCAACATTGTCAATCAATATCTGTGCTTCCGCCGTTAACTTAATGTAACGCCCTACAGGTTCAATTAATTTTTTCCCCATTCGCTTTTCAAGATTCGCAATACGTTTACTCACCGCAGACTGGCTAATGTATAAACGGCTTCCCGCTTTACTCATGGTGCCTTCTTTAGCAAGTACCAGTAATGTTTCAATCCCTTCAAGTAACACAGCATCATCCATCATTGAAATTTGGGAATTAATATAATGCTCAAGGTAGCCAAACGCCAGATATAGGGGGAAGATTTATTTTTCACCCCCAAGGCGACGACAATAACAAATACTTTAGAAAAAGAGTGCAGTATCAGACCGAAGCCGAAAATGATATATTAACAACATACTCACGCTCTTACTTTCTATGCCGATAACGTAAAACACATAGTTAGTATCCTGCCAAGAGCGAACAGCAAAATAAAAGGTTATTTTTCAAATGGTTAACAGTTCAATTCAATGGTTCCCTGGCCACATGCACAAGGCACGAAAAGAAATCGAAGAAGTCGTGCCTAAAATTGATGTCATCATTGAAGTTTTGGATGCGCGTATTCCTTTCAGTAGTGAAAACCCTCTTATCTCATCCATTCGTGGTGATAAGCCTTGTGTAAAAGTGCTTAATAAACGCGATCTGTCTGATCCAGAGCTAACCGACCTTTGGATTGAACACTTTGAAAAAGAACAAAGTGTTAAAGCAATGGCTATCACAACGGATAACCCAGCCGAAGTGCATAAGATCATGGAACTGTGCCGTAAGCTGGCTCCACACCGTGAAGACATGGGCAAAAACATTCGTACCATGATCATGGGCATTCCTAATGTAGGCAAGTCTACCATTATTAACACCCTAGCCGGACGCACCATTGCTGTAACGGGTAACCAACCTGCCGTGACTCGCCGTCAGCAACGCATTAATCTACAAAATGGTATTGTCCTTTCGGATACCCCTGGGATCTTATGGCCTAAAGTTGAAAACCCGCACAGTGGTTTCCGTTTAGCCGCAACAGGCGCTGTTAAAGACACGGCAATGGAATACGATGAAGTTGCGTTTTACACGGTAGAGTTCTTAGCTAAACAATACCCAGAGCGTTTAAAAGAGCGTTACCAGTTGGAAGAGCTACCAGAGTCTGATTTAGAACTGATGGAAGCCATTGGTCGCAAACGTGGTTGCTTACGCGCTGGTGGCCGAGTGGATCTGCATAAAGCATCTGAAATTCTGCTGCATGAACTTCGTAACGGTACATTGGGCCAAATTACCCTAGAGCTGCCAGAGATGATCACCAAAGAACTGGTTGAAGTTGAAGAAGCAGCCGCATTGAAATTAGAGCAACAAATCAAGAAAAAAGAAGAACGCCGTAAACGCTACCTACGGAATAAGCGTTAATTGAAATTAAGGTGACGACTAAAGGAGGCTATCGAGATTTACAAGGAACTGTGTCATTCTTGTATTCCCGCTAGCTTCTGAGTCGTCAATTCAAATCATCGCTAGACAACACTAGCGATGAAATCGAACCGCTCTACCTGCTCTCTTAAAAAGCATAGGTAGACTATTTATACAGACTAAATTTCTTTGTTATTTCTCGAATTACTTCTGTTTCACCAAATAGGCATATCCCCAAGTAATTCAGATCTGATTCCAGCGTTTCTTTTGTCAGAGACTGCTGCACCATTGAACCGCCTTCAATCATGGTATGAGTAAAAACAGTAAATTTAATCCCTCTCTCAATCGCTTCTTCTCTCACTTTCCGGATTTTATTGGAGTTGTCTGCTTTCAAAACAATATATGGGTAGTGGGATACATTGCGGTGTAGATTATTACTCTGATCCTCATAGTCAACGTAAACCGCATCATCAGGTGCAAGTAAACTCGACAAACCAACGCTAATGTGGCCAAGAACATTAACTGTACGCCCAATATCCATTTTTTTATTCAAAACCGCTACAAATCTTTTTTTCGTTTCATCTGGTAGGTTATTCATTCACTGACCTTATTAGCTAAAGCATAACTTATGTGATTGTTAAATCTACTATATATAGCTTTACACGAAATGTGCTTGCATATATTGTTTTGATTAAGCTAATTGCACAACAAAAGTGACATATGGATAGGTATAACGAAAGAATATTGCAAGAACTAACCAGCAATGGAAAAATCACAAATGCAGAACTGGCACAAAAAATAGGCCTCTCAGCATCCGCATGTTTACGCCGCGTACAAGAGTTAGAAAATAAAGGGATCATTAAAGGCTATCGTGCAGTTTTAAACCACGAAGCGCTTGGCCGTGGTTTTGTTGCCTACGTTACAGTTGGCCTTTCTACACATACAAGTGAAGCACAAAAAAGGTTTGAAGAGGCCATTTTTCTATCACATGAAGTGATTGAGTGCCATAACGTAACAGGCAGTTTTGAATACTTATTGCGTGTAGAAACGACAGACTTAAAGAGCTACAAAATATTTCACTCCGAAACCCTTGGAATGCTTCCTCACATTGCAACGATTACCACTCATATGGTCATGGAATCAACGAAAGATGAGCGGGCATAAACGCAATCTTTTTGTCTTCCTATAATAGTATTACAGCCTTACAACTGTTTAATCGCAAAAAATTGCCCTTTCACTTCCAATGTGACTTTCACAGGCTCTTCAGTTCTGTTTCGCCAATACCAACCATGAAGCCCCGAAAATGCCGCATAAAGTTCCCCTTTTTGCTCAGCGACACCTTTGCCTTTTTCATAGCTATGATAGAAATCTGTCGGTGCATTATAAGGATCGCCATGTAAGTCGTAGTTCAAAGCCGAGCCATTGGCAGTCCAATAAAAGTAGACTTTATTCCCTTCCAACATTTCAAGTTTCACTTCTGTTGATTGGTTAGGGCCTAACACCAAACTCAGCACCTCTTCTTTTTCTTCATCATAAACAATCAAAGAGCTCTCACTACTCTTAGTGGGGTCATTTTGGTCTGTTTTTGACACCTCATGGCCGTGATGATCTTTATGCTTTTCTTGTTCGAAATCGGCTTTCATTTCCCCCATTTCTTTTAAGCCCAGTATCCGCCCAACTCCTGTGGGATCAACCCCATATTCAGCAGGAATGATAACGGTGAGCAACAATACGATCGCCACTACAAGAGCAATAGCCGTTGATTTTAGTAACTGCATCGCACTTGGGGTTGGCAACTCTGATCCAGAGTCCTTCTTATTAAATTCTGACATAAATAGTGATCTCATCCCTGAATAATAAAGCCGATAAATTGATATCCCATCAACATGAAACCTAAGCTCATCATCACAACATTGGTGGTATATGCCTGACGATAAAAATGCCCACTTAACCTCCAGAACCCCATCACAATAAGAATGGCCGATAACGCAAGTATTTGCCCTAACTCCACACCAATATTAAAAAAGATAAGATTATAGACAAGCCCATAAGAGGAAATATCAAATTCTTGAATTTTAGTGGCTAATCCAAATCCATGAATTAAGCCAAATAGTAAGGTCGCCAACTTAGTGTCAGGTTGAATACCAAACCAAACCTTGAATGCACCTAAATTATCCAGCGCTTTGTACACCACAGAAAAGCCAATAATCATATCAATCAAATAAGCGCTCATTGAAATATGAGCAAGTACACCTGATAACAAGGTAATAGTATGACCGATAGCAAACAGGGAAACATACAAGACGATATCTTTAAGGCGATAAATAAAAAAAATCACCCCAAATAAGAAAAGTAGATGGTCATACCCCGTAACCATGTGTTTGGCACCCAAATAAATAAACGGCCCAGGCAATATTCCGCTACTTTCATGAATAAAGCCTTTATCCCCTTCTGGTACTCCATGAGCAATAGCTTCAGGCATAAAGAAGGTAAGAAAAGCACCAAAAAAAACAAAAATAAAACCGAAAAGAATTCTCGCAGACAATGAGCTTCGCTCACCCATGAGCAATTTACACATCCAATTTAGTCCCTTAGCAAAAGTATCTTTAAGCATAGGCAACAAATTAGAAATTAAGATAGAGTTTTAACGAGGAAAAATAGAAAGGCAAAGACCACACCCTTTGCCTTAAACATTGAAGGAAGATCAAGATTGGCTAATAGACAGTAAAACCTTTTCTAACTGCTGCCAATCTAACAAGCTATCATCAATCACTTCAATGCGTGATTCCAAACCTTCTAGCGATAACTCATTCACTGACACCACTTGGTTGGCGACATTAAAAGCAAAACAGCCTTTGTCGGTATTCACAACCGCTTTTACGCGCTCTGCTGTTAATGCTGAAAATACAGAAAACAGCTCTGAGAAATCAAAACTGTATTCAGCACCAAAGAACCAACCACAACTGTAAAAACCTTGGCCTTTATTTTCTTTACGAACATATGTTTGGCCTGGGGCTAGCTCAAAGTTAGGTACGTCTGCCTCATAGTGATGCTCATACGCTTTTTGAGATGGCGCCGTTTCAATATGGCGACTCTGATCCAACCAAGATAAATCAAACGTACCTTGCTCCACTTTTCCAAAAGCCGATTTAGCTGGAGACTGACGGGATACCCAATCATCAAATAGAAGCGCATCATATTCTGTGTATTGATCAGCTTTATTAGCCACCACGACATCGGCCACAGCAAGCTGATCTTGGAAGTTCGAATTTTCCGTATATTTCGTATCCGATAAATTACGAGCATCCACTAACGCCACAGTCGCTTTCAGATCTATATAAGGCTCATATTGAGGTGACGTTAAAATTCCAATGATCTCTTTAGGATGCCCAAGCCCCGTTGGCTCAATAATCAGCCTGTCTGGTTTTTGTCTTAATAATGCATTAATACCCACAGACATAGGCAAACCAGCCGCACAGCACATACAGCCACCCGGTACTTCTTTAACTAGAGCGCCCTGCTCACTTAAAAAAGCCCCATCAATACCGACTTCACCAAATTCATTAACCAAAATAGCCCAAGACTCGTTTTCTGGCTTATTTTTTAATAAATTTAAAATGGCGGTCGTTTTACCCACACCAAGAAAACCAGTGATAATGTTCGCTGGCACTTTCTGTGACATAGCTGCTTGTGACATAGCGGTGATTCCTTTACAAAAATATTTTTGTATTGTCACACAGAACAAGAAAAGCCGCACTGTGATCGTGCGGCTTTGAGGTTGTAAAATCTCTTGGTGTACCTACACAGCACACCAGTAACGCTTTGACTAATGCCTTGTATAATGCTCATACGTTAGCAGTGCGGTGATGGCTTGTAGCGTGATGCGCTCAGTTGTTACCATCGATTCGACTATAATTACAAGGTCTTACATACTTAGGAACCAAATTGTGGTGATACGGCTATCTACTTACAATTCATCCTCCGTGGTGAATGGTCTATGCTCTATTCTGCTGCCTTATCACCTTTTAAATATGGCTCAGATCCCTCATTCTGCCACCTAAAATAGGCAGAAATTTTGTTATCTTGATCACTATTTCAGCTTTTTGTTACGCCCAAATAATGAATAATGTAGAAACTAGTCTGTAAAAGATAATATTCCGATTTTAACTGTATAAAAACTGAATAACTTCAGGCTAAATATAAAATCCAAATCTAAGCCAGATAAAAACCAAATTAATAAAGGATAAACACGTGAATTTTGGCCGTTTTTCTTATTTCAAACACATTCCAACGGCACAGGCATCACTGGCTCTGGGCATTATTGGTTTAGGTTTGGTCTGGTCATTGTATTTTCCTGAAGTAGCGCCTATTTTCCGACCTTTATGTGCCGTATTAGGCGCGCTTTTGTTATTGCCCGTTTTACTAAAGTATATTTTTTCACCAAACCTATTTATACAAGATCTCAGAAACCCTCTTAACGGCAGTTTAATGGCTCCAATGAGCATGGCTCTGCTGATATTGTGTGACTATATCGCGACCCTTAACCACACTGTCGCTCAGTTCATTTGGTTTATTGCTTTATCGCTTCATTTAACCCTAATGGTGCTCTTTTTCTGCTTTCAGATCAGCAGTTTTAAAATCACCAATATGGTCCCCAGTTGGTTTTTGTACCCCGTTGGTGCCATTAGTGGCACACTGGCAGGCTCTCAATTAGGCCATGTCGAATTTGCCCAAAACATGGCGATGATCTGCATTTCCATTTATTTTGTCATGCTGCCTATTATTTTGTATCGGTTGGTTTTTTCAGGCCGATTGCCCAGAAAAGCGCGCCCAACTTTAGCCATTATGGCGGCTCCCGTAAACTTATCGCTCACCGCTTATTTACAAAACTTCCCGAACCCTGACCCCATCCTCTCTGGAGCATTAGCTGGTATTGCCATCACTATGACGTTGCTGGTTTATCTGTGCTATATCAATCTGCTCACGTTGAAATTCCAGCCATCCATTGCAGCAGTCACCTTCCCCTCTGTGATTAGTGCAGTCGCCATGGAGCGTTTAACCTCATGGTTTGCTTCAGACCACCCACAGTGGGTTTGGTTACACCAATTTGGCTTGTTTGAATTGCTCATTGCTACCGGATTAGTCATTTGGGTATCTGTTGGCTACGTTAGAATGTACTGGCCTAAACAAGTCGTCATTAACAAAGGAGCAGCATAGACGGCAGAGCTCGGCAAAAATGGCTACTCGGTCACTGCTCTTTCTCCCTTCAAAAGCGAAAAAACACGACCCAAGATGCACTTACATGCATAATTTTTAGCATTAAAAACCACTTATCGTCAGATATACCAAATAAAAAATTAAAAATAAAAAGAAAGTGAAAACAACCTATAACGCACAATAAAACAGCGTGTAATTTTATACAAGACATGATCTATATCAATATTTTGTATATTTGGGTAAGATTTATGTGATTTTTCACTATTGATATTATTATGAATAACGAAACTGAATATACATATCCAAGCCATTACAACCTTCTTTCTATTACCGATACATCCAGCCAAATCAAATACGCCAGCCCACACTTTAATGAAGTGGCAGGCTACAACGATGGCGAGTTAGAAGGACATGCCCACAATATTGTTCGTCATCCAGATATGCCAAAAGCAGCTTTTAATGATTTATGGTCACATCTGAAATCCGGCAATCATTGGATGGGGATGGTAAAAAACAGACGTAATGGTGGCGGTTATTATTGGGTCGATGCTTTTGCGTCTCCAATAAAACGTAATGGTGACGTTGTCGAATATCAATCAGTGCGTTTCCACCCTAAGCCTGAATACATTAAAAGAGCCGATTCTGCTTACGCTAAATTACGTAACCACAAAACGCCGTTGCGACTAAAGCTGCCTAGAACGCGTCTGTGGCAACGCTGCTCACTGGCTTTTTTACTGATCTCGGTATTTTCTTACTGGCTTACCACAACAGTTAGCCCTGAAGTTGGTCTTGGTAGCTTTCTTGGCTTATCGATCGTTTCTGTATTTTTATTAACAAGAGAGCTTGAAGCATTAGCGAAACAATCGAGAAAAGTATTCAATAATCCACTGATGGAGCTTATCTACAACGGCAAGGTTAATGATATCTCTGAGATCCAACTTGCAATGAAGATGCATGAATACCAAGGAAAAGCCTTGATGGGACGCATCAACGTGTCGGTCATGGATCGCTGTGAAGAAACCTTGAAAAACGCAGACAATGCCACCAATAACGGGCTTGCAGTGGCAAACAACTTAAATGAGCAAAAAAGCGAAATTGATATGGTTGCAACAGCCATGAATGAAATGCAGGCATCATCAATTGAAATTTCTCAAAATGCACAAAGCACGTCGGATGCAGCTCTAGAAGCACAAAAAGCCATGGAAACGGGGCTAAAATCGGTCGATGAAGCGCACCAAACGGTTTTAAATTTAGCCTCCGAGCTAAAAACTATTACTGATATTGTCAACAGCCTAGACAAACAAAGCCAACAAATTGGAACAGTGGTGGACGTAATCAATGGTATTGCAGATCAAACCAATTTACTTGCCTTGAATGCTGCTATTGAAGCAGCGCGTGCTGGAGAATCTGGTCGAGGTTTTGCTGTGGTTGCGGGTGAAGTGAGAACACTGGCACAGCGCACGCAAACTTCTACTACAGAAATTCAATCTGTTATCGAGCAAATCCAACAAGGTACCTCGGTAGCCGTAAATGCACTTAAAGCGGGCAATACTAGCTCAGATAGCAGTGTGGAGCAGATCACTGATACCGCTAAACGAATCAATGAGTTGGAAAAGATCATTCACAATATGTCCGATCAAAATCAACAAATTGCGGTCGCTATTGAAGAACAAGTCGCAGTAACGAATGAAGTGAATGAGAACATTCAATCCATTAATTTCAAATACACGACATCTTACGATTTAATGAATAAAACCACCGAAATGAACAAAGATGTGCAAAAAAGCACTCAGCAGCTCATCTCCATGGTGGAGAACTTCTCAGAATCCTAACGGACTTCTATTCAATAGCAAACACGGCTCTGAATAATCAGGGCCGTTTTTTATTTAACATGAACCTAATGCACTGTGCCCCCAAACAAAATAAGCTACCCTCGTTGTAAATAATAAGGAAGCTACCGTCATTTAAGGGGCGAAAGAATGGAAAGAAGAAACGTCATTAAACTGTGTGCCTTGCTTGGGCTCTCTTCCCAAAGCGCATTTGCTTTTACGTCTGCTTTTAAATCAAAAGAACGTGCCAAATACCAAGGTGAAGTCATTATTCTCGGGGCTGGCGCTGCTGGCCTTAGTGCTGGATATTTACTGCACCAACTAGGTACTCCTTTTCGTATCCTAGAAAGTGCGTCAAGCTACAGCGGACGCATGAAGCACACAACCGAATTTGCCGACTTCCCTATTTCACGGGGTGGAGAATGGCTACATGTGACCCCCAACGTTCTCACCCAAGCAGTGAATAACCCCGATGTAGATGTAAACGTCACATTAAAAGATTATGAATCTACAGATACCAGTGGCTACTTTGATGGTGAAACACTCACGATTGAAAAATTAGGCTACTTTGGCACTTCTAACGATAAAAAATTTGTGGGCTCAAGTTGGCTACACTTTTTCGAAACATACATTATTCCCACCGTTCAGCCCTATATCAGCTTTAATACTCAAGTATCACACCTAAACTACAGCGGTAAACGCATCTTACTTGAAGACGCCAAAGAAAGACTCTACCAGGCAGATAAAGTAATTGTGACTGTGCCTCTACAAACATTAAAAAAACAGAGACCTCGCCTTTTCCCCACCACTTCCCAGTAATAAAAGCAAAGCAATACAAGAGGCCCCCGTTTGGACGGGCATAAAGGTATTCATTGAATTTAAACAGCCTTTCTATCCAACTTTTTTACACTTTTCCGACAGCGATAATAGTTCTGGGCAGCGCCTGTATTACGATGCCTCTTATGGTCAGTACACCACATCTTACATACTCGGACTATTTGCGGTGGGTGAGCAAGCTAAGGTCTATCAAGCATTTAAAGGGGAAGTATTACGCGATCACATTTTGCAGGAACTTGATATCGTGTTTGATGGTAAAGCATCAAAGTATTACGTAAAACACATTGCCCAAAACTGGGAAGCGGAACCCTTTATTCATTCAGCTTACCTTTCGGATAATGCACCAAGCCACCTCTCAAACACCTTATTTCAGCCCATCGATAATAAGATTTTTTTCTGCGGGGAAGCCTACACCAAAGAAGATGATTGGGGCGGCGTACACAATGCTATTCAAGCTGCACACAATACGGTTGATGAACTACTAAATCATAAATAACTAACCAGCAAACATAGCCTCAGGGAAGAGGTAAAATAATGCGGGAATACCTAAAAAGAATCAACAGCAAAGCGAGCAGCTCTGGCTTGGGAAATAGAGCAGTTTGTCTTTTGCATTAACTCCGCCAACGTCACATTTGGGTTTTGGCTAACTAAACGCTTTAATACCCCTTCCATGGTTTCCGGCTTTTCCAACGGTAGTGCCACACCAGACTCTAATTTTTTCACAATAAAGCGCATCGCTTCGGCATCAAAACCCGCTAACGTTACCATCAATTTTTCCAGTGAAGCTGGCTCACCAGTTATCTGCCAATGCCGGGAGCGGCGAATTCTTTTTATTTGGCACTCACAACCAGTGGCGAGTTGCTTGGCTATTTTCGCATTTTCTCCACCAATTCGGTGAATCAGTGAAGGTAGCTGGATGGTTATTTTGGTATCCGTCATATCCTTAATTCTTTGCTTTTATCCGAAGAAAACAACAATGCCCGCTAACATAGCTGATCCAAACCAAATATAAACAAAAACATAAAAATAAGGCCCATGCATTTATGCCTGAGCCAAGGAAGTGCTGATTGGTAGCTGTTAACCTCTGCTTTAAATCTAGAAGTTTGAACTGAGTTCAAAGCAGTCAAATAATAAGGTGACTTAACAAAACGTCACCTTACAGCCCAGTTAAACTTAATAAGCAAAAGGAGCAATCATTCAATAATCATCATTTAGAGGTTAACGAAAACTTGGAATAATCGCCGGAATCCCTGGTAGAAGACCAACCAACGCCATCACACTCGTTAGCACAACAAACATAATGCCAGGCAACACCCAACGGCTCATTTTACTCAGTTCACCGCTACGTTCTTTACAGCCGACTAAGCCTAAGTTGTCTAACAGCATGGTGATAGACCAACCAAATGCTGGGTTAACGAGCGCTGACGAGAACACAACAATCGCTGCCGATTGGGTGGTTTTCCCTTCACGCGTCATTTCCATTCCCGCTTCTAGCAATGGAACAAATACTCCAACAATGAGCGCAACACAAAGTACAGGTTGCCAGATAGCTAAATCCATTGGGTAGCCCCAAATAGCAGCGATGATACAGAACAGCGCCGTCAGCAAAGCGCCAGCAGGAATAGGACGCTTAGCAATCGCCGCCGGTACAATATAAGTCCCCCATGAAGACGTAAAGTTAGTACCACCGAGCAGTGAACCGAACGTTTGACGAATTGAAGCCGTGGTCATGGTATCGTCAATGTTCATGTGTACTTTTTCAGTACGTTCTGGGTAGCTGATCTTTTGGAATACTTGATGCCCTAGGAAATCTGGCGACCACATAGCTACCGCTAGAATCGCAAACGGCAATACCACCATGAAGTGTTCAATTGTCGGCAGACCTAGCATCCAACCCGTATCTTCTCCCCACCAATACATAGGGTTCATGTTAGGCAAGCCTGGCTCGGTTTGGAAAGAAAACGGGGCTCCCATCGCAAACGCCAACGTGCCCCCCAACAAGCAACTAAGCGGCACTGCGAGCCAACGCTTACGGAAGTGCTCTAACAACGCATACAGAATAATGGTGCAAAAGATCACGACAAAAGCGATGTGGCTCATTCCGATTCCCTCAGCCCAAGCGAACAACTTTTTCACTTGAGAAGCGGTGCCAACAAAGCCAAGGTAGAGCAATAAACCACCACAAACCCCTTTACTGGTGAGGTTTGCCAGCATGCTGCCACCTTTACTGATGGCTAACATTAAGCCAAAAGCGCCAATCAGCAAACCAAAGGCCATCGGGTGTCCGCCAGCGGCAACAACAATGGGAATTAAAGGGATTAGTGGGCCGTGTGTACCTGCAAGGTTAGCGGTCGGCAATAGAAAACCAGAGAAAAGAATGATGAACACAGAGGCGATGAGTAGTTCATAACGAACATTTTCTAAGATGAAGCCTTCGTTTAGCCCAAGCGCCCCGGCGAAGGTGGCTGCAATCGCGCCCACCATCACCACTTTACCAATGGTCGCCGCCATCGCTGGGATGGTGTCTTCTATCTCAAATCGGTAATCTTTAAACGGCAAATTCGGACGCCAGCGCTTAGGCGACATGATTTGTAATTCGTGCTCTAGATACTGTTCTCGGGAGCCAAACTCTGAGCTTGGCTTGTGTTGTTGTTCATAGGAGAGTTCATCCTCATTAGTTTGAGGCTTCTCTGTTCGTATATGTACGGACTCTAAAGTACTGCTCATGTTGATTCCCTTCGTTCACACTCTAAGGTGTGTTGTTCCAACAAGCGTAATTTACTCACACGAAGATTTAGCGGAGTAGTTAGCGATATATTTTCTTCTACACAGAACTCGATGACTCTATTTTCTTTATAAGTTGACCTGTCAGTAGCAAGCAAATTTGACTTACTCAGGAATACAAACAATAAATCAACTTACTTTTAAAAAGCCATTAACATTCAGTAACTAGTACCTTATACCAAACCAAAAAAAACAAACAGTCTCAGATAGTTAGACATTAGTCGTAGAGTACGACTGCGAGTATGAGACACTGTAATCAGTATGCATCCGTCTATTTATAGGCCATTAATTTCAGGAAGAATCAAATAATGTTCAACAAGAAACGACCACGGTTAAGCATGGTATGGCGACATCTCACGATGGCGGGCTAATAGCGTATGGAACGAGGGAGGCGGCCCTGATCTTCATTCACGGTTGAAGCTTAGATAGGGGCAGAAACTAAATCTCTACTACGATCTGTCCTTGATAGTGATAGAATCTCCGTATCAGAATAATCAAGAAACTAAGTATTTATAATCTATGTTTATCCATCATGTTAACGGCATCGACTGGTTGGTGATTACCGCCTTTGAAGAACTGAAACCAATGTTTATCGAAGAAGCTGGTGCGATCCCATCTTGTTTCTCTACCGCCAGTGAATTGGGCCTGATTGATCAAGCCAAGCGCACTTATGGATATTTGCCTACACTCAGCGGCATAATCACCGATACTGGCACATTTCAAAGCAAGGATAACGAAGAAGATTTGAACCCACAGCTTGCCTGCCTAGTTGAGGGGCGTGGTCGGGTGTTTATCTATCACGGAGGCTTCGTGGCTTTTGTAGATGACGAACAAACCTTTATTACCCGAATGGACTGAAAATTACTCAGTAAGTTGAAATCGGCAAAGGTGGAGCTGGGTTCTAGCTTTAATAAGAAAGGCGTTAGCAAACACGACTCTGCTAACGCCTAAAATAACTAAGACATCATGTTATGTATTATGAACATGTGTCAGTTTAATGATTACGCTTGGCTTTACTCTTCACCCATGTCGCAATCAGTACAGATTTGAAGGGCAATTTCATGCTCAAAGACTGCAACATCGTTACCTTCTGCCAGTAACTCTGCTATTTCATCCGCGACTTCTTGCTCATCTTCCGCTTCAACTTGATTCGCTAGCTCTTCTTCTGAGTAACCGTAGAAATTCAACAATAAGTAATCGCGCGCTTCGTCTTTCGTACAAGTCACGTTCACAGAAAGATCAGGCTCAAGGTTGCCTTGCGAGATAATCTCAGTCACTTGCGCTAAGACATCATCTTTCATCGCGGCCGTTAACCAACCAAGATCTGTGTTTACTGTGGTCTTTTTACAGTCAAAACAAGGCAGTTGATGAAAGTAATATTGAAAATCAATCATAGGTAATTTCTTCTTTAAGTGTTGTTAGCGAGATTATCCGCCTTTTTTAGCAAAATACTATATCTATAAGCATTGAATACTGGATTGCAGTGAATAATTTTAGGCAGGGAGCAGAGTGAGGCACGAAAAGCATAACTTATAAGCTCACCATTCCTGATCAAATCGGTTTGTGGCCTAGAAAACAACCGAAATAATAAACCATAATGTCCGCTACTTCTTAAGGTTTCGAAGTAGCTACTTTGCACGCTTCTATTACCCTGTATTCACCCTACTCTACTTAGGTTACGGCTCAACCCTTTATCAATTTTGCCATGCTAAACGTGGTTTGGGCTGCAACCATTATGCTTGACGCTGCGTAAAATCGATCTACCCACTCCATAGAAACTATATATTATCCACTATTCCGCAATTTCAATCAGGCAAAGGCTATTCTCCATAGGTATCATTTCTCCGAATTCTTAGTTGGATAACAAAAGAAAATGAATGTAGTAAAGCACCATGAACGACAGATAAAGAAAGTGTGTGATTTTATAGATAAAAACTTAGATGAAGAGTTCTCGCTTGAGCAGTTAAGTTCAGTCGCTGCCAGCTCTAAGTACCATTTTCACCGTATCTTTAAGTCGTTTATGGGAGTCAGTACCATACAATACGTCCTGTTAGCACGACTGAAGCGAGCTTCTTTCAGGTTAGCGTTTGAGCCAGAGTTCAGTATTACTGATATTGCTTTTGAAGCACACTTCGAAAGTCTTGAAGCCTTTTCCCGTGCTTTTTCCAGAGTTTTTGAACAAACGCCTTCCCAATTTAGAAATCAACCAGAGTGGCGATCTTGGCACTCAAAATATGAATATCAACCACCTATAACAGGAGAAAGTACCATGGATGTAAAAGTCGTAGATTTCGATAAAAGAGAAGTCGCGTTAATTGAGCACAAAGGTAGCCCTAAACTAGTCTATGAAACAGTTGCAAAATTTATAAATTGGAGAAAATCAACGGGTTTGTCTCCAATAAAAACCAGTGAAACATTTGGTATTTCTCACTCTGATCCCAATGATACACCTGATGAAAAGTTCCAGTTCGATATATGTGGATCACATCAAGGCAATGTTCCAGAGAACAACCATGGTGTTAAATCTAGTGTAATCCCAAGTGGTAGATGTGCTGTTGCAATTCACAAAGGAAGCCATGACTCTATTGGTGAAACTGTATACAATTTGTATCAAAAATGGTTGCCAGATAGCGGCGAAAATTTAAGAGATTTCCCTTGCTTCTTCCGCTATCTGAACTTTGTTCATGAAGTGGATGAATGTGAGTTATTAACGGAGATCTATCTGCCCATAAAGTAGTTACCCAGTATTAAAACCAAAAAAGCGAGCTACATGAGCTCGCTTTTAAATGATAATACTTATACGGTTAACTTACATCAGCTCTACCGACTGCTGAGCAATCACGAACTCCTCGTTAGTTGGAATCACCATAACAACTGCATCAAGTAATTCAGACTTAGCGATAATACCTGAGTTACCAAAACGAGCGTCTTCGTTGCCTTTTTCATCTTCCACAAAACCCAGTAGTTTTAGGTTTTTCAGAATTTCACGACGAATTGGTAGTGAGTTTTCACCAATACCACCAGTGAAGATGATGCCATCTAACGAATCTAAAGAAACCATGTAAGAAGCAATGTATTTAGCTACGCGGTAAGTAAAGACTTGGAACGCAAGCTTAGCGCCTTCATGACCCTGCTCCATCGCTTCAAGAATACCGCGCGCATCGCTCGTTAAACCAGACACACCTAAAAAGCCTGAGTTTGAGTTTAGCTCTTTAAAGATTGCATCTTGGCTCCAGCCTTTTTTCATTAAGAACTCGATAATACCTGGGTCCAAATCGCCACAGCGAGTGCCCATCATTAGGCCCGCTAACGGTGTAAAGCCCATGCTGGTATCTACACTCTGGCCGTCTTTTACTGAACACACCGACGCACCATTACCTAAATGAACAGAAATGAAGCTGCTTTGTTCAACAGGTTTATCAATCATCTTCGCTGCTTCACGGCTTACGAAGTAATGGCTAGTGCCGTGGAAACCATAACGGCGAATACCATAATCTTTATACAACTTGTTAGAAATTGCGCCTGTAAACGCTTTAGCTGGCATGGTTTGGTGGAAAGCAGTATCAAACACCGCAAACTGTGGCAACGCTGGGAAGGCTTGCATCGCCGCACGAATGCCTTTTGCACCTGCGGGGTTATGAAGTGGTGCAAGGTCTGACAGTTTCTCGATTTCAGCAACAACGTCTTCGTTCACCTGAACCGTGCTAGTGAACTTTTCACCGCCATGCACAATACGATGGCCGATAGCGATCACGTCATCCACTAAACCATATTCACGTACAATCTCAACTAATTTGCTAATGGCTAATTGATGATTATTGTCACCTACTTCTAATTGCACCTCATGTTTATTTCCTTGGTACTTCCAGCTCATACAAGCTTCAGGTAGGCCAAAACACTCACCTAAACCGCTTAATACAGCATCACCAGATTTTGAGTCAATGACTGCAAATTTCATGGAAGAACTACCGGAATTAATGACAAGAACAAAAGCGTTATTCATGAGATATCTCTTTTTATTTGTAGGGTCTTTACAAACTGGCGGAAAATGCCAGTACTACAGTAAATGATACTCTTATTATTCAAATTATTTTGATTAATTCAACTTTTGTTGCTCATTATAAAATATTAATGCTATTTATACTGCTTAAGATCAAAAAATAGCTCATTTCATGAACATAAATGAAGATTTACCACCAATATCAATTTTCCCACGACCATCAGAGTTTGTTCTATTCTTATAACAGTGATATTCCCAATGCGAATAACATCGACTTAATAGCTTGATAACCCAGTGTTAAAAGACCAAGAATCATGAAACTACACTGTATATATTTTGCGCTTAATTAGGGTAAAGCCCATCGCGATAGCGAAGTATTTCTGCTCCCTACTCTACACAATAAATAATGTCGCCTATGTGGCATAAGAAGGACGTGACGGAGGACTAAATGAAAAAACACACTAAACAACTCACAATCAGAACCAGCTTTGTGGTTGCCTTAGTCATGTCTATTATCTGGCTTATTTATTCCTTGAATTCTGCTCGAATCGAAGGACAAGTTTTCGCGAGAGGAAAAAACATCAAACACTGCGTTACTGAAGTCACTTTTGGCAATCACATATGCACTCAGTGGACTTGCTTCTTCGATAATTTATTTTTTTATAAAGGGTGCTTGAGTGCCGCTCAGTATAACCCCTACTTTTGTAAATCAATGCCTTCTATTTATCGTTTAGCAGATATGGAGTTTTGGCGCAGAGAACAGTGTGAACGATTAGGAAGAGATGATCGTATCTGCCGCCATATCTGGTCGGAAGCACTCTATTCGTGTGAAGACGGTTAACTAGAGAGTCTCTCAGCCCCTCTATTATCTTTATGTAAAAATTACAGACATAAAAAAACCGAGGAAAGATCCTCGGTTTTTTTGTCATCAAACTATCTAAGCTTATGCTTCAGAAGTGCGACGTGGACGGCGTGGACGATCACCATTGTGGTGACGCTCACCACGGTGGCTACCACGGTTGTCACCGCCACGGTTGCGATCGAAACGACGCTCACCATCACGACGACCATTACCACCTTCACGATTACCACGGTATCCGCCACGGTTACCATCACGGTTACCACGAGGACGCTCGCGAGATAAATCTACGCCTTCAACAACAACCGCTTTCACTTCGTTTTGACGAATACGCAGCTTCTTAAGCTGAGCTGCAACGTCTGCAGTCATTTTCTTAGGTAACTGAACGAATGTGTGCTCAGGAGCCAGTTTGATTGCACCAATAGAACCTTTAGTGAAACCTAGTTCGTTTGCTAGTGCACCAACGATGTCTTTAACTTGAACACCTTGCTCACGGCCAACTTGTAGCTGGTAAGTGTCAAAGTCTGCATCGTTGTAGCTACGACGTTCACCACGCTCACCACGACGCTCGCCACGTTCACCACGACGCTCACGACGTTGTTTTTCACGCTCAAGAGCCGCGATCATTGGATCTGGGCCTTTGTAGAATAACGGACGCTTGCCTTGCTGACGCTTAAGAAGCATCGCAGCAATTGTTGTTGAATCTACTTCTAACGTTTCTTGCAGCTTAGTGATTAGCTCTGCGAACGCTTCTAGGCTCTCAGACTCTTTATCTGCTGCTAGTTCAGCACCAAGACGGTTTAAGCGAGCTTCAGCTACTTTATCACGAGCTGGAAGCTGAATTTCTTGCATGCTTGACTTAGTTACACGCTCGATAGTGCGTAGCATACGGATTTGGTTAGTACGAACTAACAGTACCGCTTTACCAGCACGACCAGCACGACCTGTACGACCGATACGGTGGATGTATGACTCAACATCGAATGGGATGTCGTAGTTAAATACATGCGTAATACGAGGAACGTCAAGACCACGCGCAACAACGTCAGTTGCAACTAAGATATCGATAACACCTTGTTTGATGTGGTCAACAGTACGCTCACGTAGAGACTGAGGAATGTCACCGTGAAGTGCCGCAGCTTTAAAACCACGTGCAGATAACCAATCTGCTAGACGCTCAGTATCTTGACGAGTACGTACGAATACGATTGATGCATCAGTTTCTTCAGTTTCAAGAAGACGGCTCATTGCTTCGTCTTTCTCTACGCCTTTAACAACCCAGAATTGTTGCTCAACTTTAGAAACCGTACGGTTCTCGCCCGCAACGTCGATGCGTGCTGGTTCACGTAGGAAACGGTCAACAATCTGCTTAACGATTGGTGGCATTGTTGCAGAGAAAAGAACACGTTGTGCACTTGCAGGAGCTTGCTCCATGATCCAAGTAACATCATCAACGAAGCCCATTTTCAGCATCTCATCCGCTTCATCAAGAACGAATGTATCTACTTCGTCTAGGTGTAGACGATCACGAGTGATTAGGTCTTTTACACGTCCCGGTGTACCGACAACAATGTGAGCACCCGCTTTTAATGCTCGCATTTGATCTACGATAGATGCACCACCGTAGATTTCTAATACTTTCAGGCCTTTGATGTTTTGACCTAGAGTTTTCATCTCTGCGGCAACCTGAATTGCTAGCTCACGAGTAGGAGCCATAACAATTGCTTGAGGTTTGTGCTGCTTAAGATCCAGTTTGTTTAAAACAGGAAGAGAGAACGCCGCTGTTTTACCTGTACCTGTTTGCGCTTTACCAAGAGCATCAGTACCAGTAAGAAGTAGAGGAATCGATGCCGCCTGAATAGGAGTAGGAGACACGAAGCCCATTTTATCTAGTGCAGATAAAAGAGTTTCAGCTAGATCTAGCTGACGAAATTCTGTAACAGATTCTTGCATTGGGATCCCAATATATAATCTAATAACGAAAGGTCCCATTCGCTTCACAAGTTTCTGACACAGCAAACGCAAGCGGATTCGGGACACGACTAAGGAGGCGCGAATTCTGCACTACTACGAGAAAAAAATCCAGAAAAAATTGAAGAACATCACAATTTTATCCATAAATATTTAAAGGAAGGTAAAAAACACACATTTTTTGCGCTTAATCACTGCTTTTAGGTGAAATTGCAACCAGTTCACATTCTCTTCAAAGCCTGATTTTCACTAGCTTTGATATTACCTCTACATTATCAATACCCTAATTCCCATCAATTACATCGAATTTCAATTAAACATTATAAAAAAAGCGATATTTTCCTCTCCTTATAAATCCCTAAGATGGTCATGAAGCACACTGAAGGGAATCACAACATTTTACTACTATATGGTAGTAATCCCCTACTGTGATGATTATAGTGTAGGTGTTATTAATATAAGACCTGAGATCATGTTTCAAGATAACCCACTACTTGCACAGCTAAAACAGCAAATCAAAGAAAATATTCCGACAAAAGAAGGTACTATCAAAGCAACTGAGCGTGGCTTTGGCTTTCTTGAGGCTGACGATAAGAGCAGCTACTTCATCCCACCACCGTATATGAAAAAAGTCATGCATGGTGATCGCGTTGTTGCCCTAATCCGTACGGAAAAAGAGCGTGAAGTAGCAGAACCAGATCAGCTTATTGAACAGAGTGTGACTCGCTTTATTGGCCGTGTAAAAATGATCAAGAAGCGCTTACACGTCATGCCTGATCACTCTCAGCTAAATACACCGCTAAAAGCAAAAGCTGCCAAAGGGGTTAATCCGACAACATTACAAGAAGGTGATTGGGTTGTTGCTCAACTAACTAATCACCCTCTAGAAAGTGATAAAGGCTTTTTTGTTGAAGTGACCAGTAAGATCACCGATGCAGATGACAAAATTGCCCCTTGGTGGGTAACACTGGCACAAAATGATCTGCCAAACTCTGAACCAGAAGGCCAAGATGAGTGGCCATTAAATGACGATACCGATCTCAATCGTGTCGATATGACAGAAGTACCTTTTGTCACCATCGATGGTGAATCCACCAAAGACATGGACGATGCCCTTCACATTGAAAAGAATGACGATGGCAGCTTTAAGCTTACTATTGCCATTGCCGATCCAACGGCTTACATCTCCCCTGATGATGCCATGGACAAAGTGGCTCGTGAACGTGGTTACACCATCTACTTACCTGGCCGCAACATTCCAATGCTGCCACGTGCCTTAAGTGATGATTTGTGTTCTCTTATTGAAGGTGAGAAACGTCCAGCCATTTGCTGTACTGTCTCCATCAATAATGACGGCTCAATGGGCGCTGATATTTCATTCTTTGCTGCTTGGATGCAATCTCACGCACGACTTGCCTACAGCCACGTGTCAGATTGGTTAGAAAATGGCAGTAGCGATGAATGGCAACCAACAGAGACCATTGCTAAGCAAGTATCCGATCTCCACGCTTTTGCTCAGATTCGTAATAACTGGCGTCAAGCAAACGCCGTTGTCTTCCCAGATCGTCCAGATTACCGCTTTGAACTAAGCGAAGACAACGATGTTGTGGCGATTCATGCAGACATGCGCCGCAGTGCTAACCGTATTGTAGAAGAAGCAATGATCACGGCCAACATTTGTGCTGGTACTGTTCTTCGTGACAGCTTTAATACTGGCGTTTTCAACACCCACGCTGGCATTAAACCTGAAAAACTGGCCGATGTTATTGAATTAGTGAACCAAGCCGAAGGTGCAGAGTTTACACAAGAAGACATCGCTACGCTTTCTGGTTTTAGCGCATTACGCCGCTGGTTAGGCAATCAAGAAGACAGCTATCTTGATAACCGAATCCGTAAGCTTCAAGCTTACAGTGATGTGGTTAATAGCCCTGAACCACATTACGCAATGGGCCTAGAAATCTACGCAACATGGACTTCCCCTATTCGTAAATACGGCGACATGATCAACCACCGTATGCTTAAAGCACACATTTTAAGCAAAGACCCGATTCAATTACCTGATGACGTGGTAGGTGAAGAAATGGCGCTGCACCGTAAGCACCACAAAATTGCCGAGCGTAACGTGGCAAACTGGTTGTACGCACGTACCCTGTTAGCCGATGTAGAAAAAGGCACTACATTTACTGGTGAAATTTTTGATATTAATCGTGCTGGTATGCGTATTCGCTTACTTGAAAACGGCGCATCAGCCTTCATTCCAGGTTCACTTATCGTAGATAACAAAAACCGTATTGAATGTAATGCTGACCTTGGCTTGATCAAAATCGATACAGTAGAAGAGTTTAAACTAGGCGACTGTTTAGAAGTTCAACTTTCTGAAGTGAAAGAAGACACTCGAAACATCGTAGCAAAACCAACTAAAGCGTTTCCTGAACCAAAAGAAGCAGTTTCAGAAGCGGCTGAGCCACAAGCATAAGCTGCCTCACCACACTAAAAACGTTTAGTTGATCTACTCAATTATAAACTCAACAGCAAGCACCCATCATTTCGGTGGGTGCTTTTTTATTCTGATTGTACTCTTGCTTCTTCTTCTAGCGCTTCCATCGCATCCCTTGCTGCCTGAACTTTAAAATACTCTTCCAATTCATCAGGAGAGCGAGTACGTCGGTCATTCGCGATCATATGCTCAACGTCTGTAATGGCATCCATCACAATGCGCCCCATTTCCACCAGCTTTTGATCCGATAAGGCAGCAAGCATATCGATATCATGGCGAATATAAATGGAAGGTAAACGATTTAAGACTAAGCAAGCCAGATCTGCCAGTTGATCCGGGGTGTACTTTTCAGTGTATTCCATCTCAACTAATTTACTGCCAAGCAAGGTTTCCATGTAGTTATGTACTTCTGAGCTTATTTGCATTATCAACTCCTTCTGGTTCACTTTTTTCTGCCCTTAAATCATAACAAAACCACAAGGTATGTAATGATAAGCCGACCATTTGTTCATATTCCACCACAAATAACGAAACATCGTTATTACACTCATTTATGGTTCAATTAAGCAGAACATCACAGTTTTTTTACTAAACTGTAATTTCATTACTCTTACTGGTTAAGATAGAATAAAAAAGCTTGGATTCCCAAATTATCTAAGTATCCTAAAGTCTCAACCAAACACTCTACTTATTAAATACTATAAAATCGGATGTCATTTTCTCTCATTAACCACCCAGGTTTTAGACTCCTTCTTCCCATTATTTTTGCTGTGGCATCAATTTCAGGAATGGATGGAATCATCGCCTTATCTAGCGACAACCAAGATTTTACGTACATTCTTCCGTACATCTTACTTGGTCTTGCGATTTTATTAAGCCAGCCCTTCAACCAAGGTCGTACCGGGTTAATTGCTCTGGTGATGGCCATTACTTACTATTTAATTCAATCTCGTTTACAAGTTCCTTTACACTATGGCACCGCAAGAATTGAATTTACCTTGCTTGCCCTATTGCTCCCTGTCAGTTTGATGGCGGTCTTTATCTTTCCTGATCGCCGTATTATGTCTCGTTACGGAGCTGGGTTTCTTGCCATATTAATCTTCATGCTCGGCTGGTGCCTGCTTATTATTCAGCACTTTAGTGAGAATGACATGAGCTGGTTATGGCAAAGCTATTTTCTCAGCTTGCCCAATGTGTCCCCTTTACCACTGGTTGTCGTGCTATACAGTGTATTGATGTGCTGTGTGGCGGCTATCTTGATCTTAACCAGAAATGAAAGTACTGATCAGGCCATTTTTGCAAGCTTGTTATTGGCCAGCTTAACGTTTTCATTGTTTCATGTAGATTATGTCTCTAGCACTTTCTTCTCGCTGGCGGGCATTTTATTGATCTTGAATATCATTGCTACCAGCCATGAATTGGCCTTTATTGATCAGCTTACCAACATTCCGGGAAGGCGAGCGCTTGAAGCAGAAATGAAGCACCTTGGCAGAAAATACGCCATTGCCATGCTTGATGTTGACCACTTTAAAAAATTCAACGATACCTATGGCCATGACACTGGTGATGATGTTTTAAAGCTGGTAGCGAGAATCATGGCTGACACCAACGGCGGTGCCAAAGTATACCGCTATGGTGGTGAAGAATTTACGGTGCTGTTTAAAGGGAAAACCGCAGAACAAAGCATCGAATACCTAGATGAATTGCGTGAAGACATTGCTAACTACGATCTGGTCATTCGTAATAAAGATGATCGCCCGAAAAGTGATGAAGAAGGCACTCAGAAGCGTGGTAAAGGTAACCAATCCAAAGTGGTGAATGTGACCATCAGCATTGGCGTTGCCGACAGTAGCGTCGCCGCTAAGCCTGTAAAAGTCATAAAAGCAGCCGATGAAGCTTTATACCGAGCCAAAAAAGGTGGTCGTAATAAAGTAAGCACGTAAGCCAGAAAGCCAGAAAGCCAGAAACGATAAGCCAATTATTGTTTCTGGCTTTTTCTTTATTCGTAGTCACTACCTTCCAACATCAAAAAGTAAATACTCACTAATAGTCAATAAAAACCAATTCTTCCGCTCAACACCAGCACTTTCTTTACTGCTCTGATTAAAAATAACATCTACGATGATACCAAGACCATGATGAGACGCCGCACAGCAATCAAGTGACCACGCATAACTTTATGACACTTTTGCTGGTGTCAGACTTGTATGGGAATAAAAATTTTGAAGTCAACCGCACTTGTCATGCTCAAGCAGTACATCAATGATTGTCTTATTTATACTCTTCTCAACTCAGATTCGAGGTAAGAAAAAACCCAGAGCGAACACCCTGGGTTCTTGTTACAAAAACTTATTAATCATTTCTAATGCAGAAAGCGAATTATAAGCCAGCTATGCGTAACGCCAATTAGTTGCGCTGAACACTTAACAGATCGGCGGCCAAACCATATGTTAAGCTCTTCACGCTGGGAATGGGTTTAGCCTAAGTGAACAAACTAAACCCTTATTGTTATTTTTATCCCTT
Organism: Vibrio sp. Of7-15; assembly: GCF_022347565.1. GTDB lineage: Bacteria > Pseudomonadota > Gammaproteobacteria > Enterobacterales > Vibrionaceae > NORP241. The sequence goes on along the minus strand of NZ_JAKRGH010000001.1, from coordinate 41,413 downwards.
CACGCCGCCTGCTGTCAGGCCACCTACTAAGTAACGCTGAGCCAGCAAGAATACGGCTGTAATTGGTAAAGCAGATAGTACGGCTGCGGCTGCAAAATCACCCCATAAGTAGTTCTGAGGATACAAATACTGCTGCATGCCAACTGCTAATGTGTACGAGTTTACATCAGAAAGCAGTAAAGATGCTACAGGAACTTCTGTTACAGCTCCGATGAATGCCAGAATAAACACCACCGCTAAGATTGGCACCGATAACGGCAACAGAACCAAACGGAACGCTTGCCACGGTGTTGCACCATCTAGCGCTGCCGCTTCTTCTAATGAACCATCAATGGATTCGAAGTAACCCTTAATTGTCCACACATGCAGTGCAATACCACCAAGATAAGAAAATACTAGACCACCATGAGTATTTAAGCCAAGGAATGGAATGTACTGCCCTAAACGATCAAACAAGGCATAAATCGCGACTAACGCCAGCACAGCTGGGAACATTTGGAAAATCATCATCGCTTTTAAGATGCTGTTTTTCCCTTTAAAACGCAAACGTGCAAAAGCATACGCACTAGTGGTAGATAAGGCCACAATCAACACAGAGGTAATGCCAGCTACTTTTACTGAGTTCCACAGCCACAATAAAACTGGAAATGGCGGCGGAGTCACACTGCCATCCGCATTGGTGACTGAGAAGCCCAATGCGAGCTTCCAGTGCTCTAATGATGGATTAGAAGGAATCAGCTCACCCGTGGCAAAGTTACCTTCACGCAACGAAATCACCACTACCATCAACAATGGGAAGATAATTAACGACAGAAAAAACCACATCGCAATGTGTGTCGCCCACACTCGATACTTAAGAGACTTTCCTTGAACCATTGGCATAACAATGACCCCTTAATCTTGAGACAATTTGGTGAAACGTAGGTTGAATAGAGCCAAGCCACCAACCAATAAGAAAATAATTGTTGCGATTGCACTAGCTAAACCAAAGTCTTGACCGCCACCGCCTTCAAAGGCAATGCGATAGGTGTAACTTACAAGAAGATCCGTATAACCTGCTGGCTCACTGGTGCCAATCATGTTTGGACCACCTTCGGTTAATAACTGGATCATCACCAGATTATTAAAGTTAAACGCGAAGCTAGCAATCAATAGTGGCGTTAATGGTTTCACCATCATAGGCACGGTGATTTTCATGAAGTTCTGGAACGGTCCAGCACCATCTATCGCAGACGCTTCGTATAAGTCTTCAGGAATCGATTTCAATAGCCCCATACATAGAATCATCATGTAAGGGAAGCCTAACCAAGTATTGACGATCATCACCATCACTTTGGCTGAGATAGGGTCGGAGAACCAATTAATTTTCAGACCAAACAGGGTCTCCAGCACCATATTGATTTCACCAAAGCTTTGGTTGAACAAACCTTTAAAAATCAAGATAGAAATAAACGCAGGAACCGCGTAAGGCAGGATCAATAATACTCGATACACCGCACGACCTTTCAACGCTTCCCACTGAACAACACTTGCTAGCACCAAACCAATAGCCAACGTGAACAATACCGTTAACGCAGCGAAAACAAACGTCCAGATAAAGATGCTAACAAATGGCTCTTTAATACCTTCATCTTTCCAAATACGTTCAAAGTTACCCGTACCAATGTTCACTACAAAGCCCGGGGAAATAGTATTACCGACAAAGTTACCATCTGCATCCACAGGCTGGTAGAAGCCTATTTCCATGTTTGGCTTCAATAACTCTTGAGTTTTATTATTCAGTAAACTTTCACCGTCTTCTTGCAATGTGTATAGCGGCGCAACCGCAGCAAATTTACGTAAACCACTCATACGAATGGCATCACCAGAAGGCAAGATTAAATCAACACCGTTTAAAACAGTACGATTAGAAATGATGGTTTTGATCTTTTCTTTTTTACCTGGTGCTGACGCTATAGAACTAAGTACCAGTTTACCTGGTTGCAATGACACCAAATCAATCGCTTCGGTTGAAAGTAGCTGACTACCATCTTTCACCGTTAGGCGGAATCCGTCATGATCTTGGTACAAGCTAAATGGATAGCTTTTACCACTTTGGAAAGTACGATCAAGCAACACGGTTTGTGCTCGATCGAGTGATAGCTGATTTTTCGCACTGTAGTTAGTGAAAGCTAACCCAACGGTGTAAACAAGCGGGAAAATAATGAATAAAATCATCCCGGCAATGCCTGGGTAAATATAACGATGCGCGTAAGTTTTTTTACTACCAAAAATGAAAAGCGCAAGAGACGTTAATACGACGGTAAGTAAGGCAAATGCGGTTTCGCCTCTTGCATACATAAGAACAGTGGCATAACCATTAATAATGCCGATGGTGGCAAGCAGCAACCATTTGATGAGATGTTGGTAATTAACAGGAGAAGCGGATTGACTCGCCATCGCTTCTTTTCCTTGGACTGACTGCATTTCAGCACCTTGCTAACGAAGAATTGGAGAGAACGGGAGGAGTAAGAGGCCCCCTCCCAAAAGAGAAGAGACGTTATTTCGTCATCTGTTTTTCAGCATCTTTTAGTGCATCATTAATGGATTGACGACCATCAACAGTGTTCACAATACTGTTTTTCGCCGCACCCCAGAATGCACCCATTTGAGGAATATTTGGCATAATTTCACCGTTCATGGCGTTATCCATAGTAGCAGCAATACGCTCGTCATCACCCAGCTCTTCTTGGAATGATTTCAGAGCTACCGCACCTAATGGCTTATCGGCATTCACTTTTGCTAAACCTTCATTGGTTAACAGGTAGCTCTCAAGGAATTCAACCGCGAGATCTTTGTTTGGAGAAGCGGAACTAATACCTGCTGTTAATACACCAACAAATGGTTTAGAAGCACTACCGTTAAACTTAGGCAATAGCGTTACACCATAGTTAATGCCCGACTTTTCAATGTTACCCCAAGACCAAGGACCATTGATGGTCATGGCTGTTTTACCATTGTTAAACTCAGATTCAGAAACAGAGTAATCCATGTCAGCTGAGATGATGCCTTTTTTCACCATATCAACCACAAACTGCATGCTGCCTTTAACACCAGGCTTATTAATACCCGCGTCTTTTACATCATAGCCATTCGACGTGTACTTAAAGGCATAGCCGCCATCAGCCGCCATAAGAGGCCAAGTAAAGTACGGTTCTTTTAAGTTCCACATGATGGCTTTTTTACCATCTTTGCTTAGCTTTTTATCGAGCGCTGCCACTTCTTCCCAGTTCTTAGGTGGGTTTGGTACAAGATCTTTGTTGTAGATAAGAGAAAGGGCTTCCACCGCAATTGGATAACCGATGAACTTACCATCGTATTTCACGGCATCCCATGTGAAATCAAAAATGCCGTTTTTAATCTCTTCAGAAGGGGTAATTTCAGTTAAGAATCCAGATTCAGCATAACCACCAAAGCGGTCATGAGCCCAAAATACGATATCAGGGCCATCGCCCGCAGCCGCTACTTGAGGAAATTTATCTTGTAGGCCATCTGGGTGAGCAACGGTAACTTTAATACCCGTATCTTCTTCAAACTGTTTGCCCACTTCTGCAAGACCATTGTAGCCTTTATCACCGTTGATCCAGATGGTCAGCTGACCTTCTTCAATCGCAGCATGGGCATGAACAGAACCAAGTGCAGCTAGCGTGCAAAATGCAACAGTACTGAGGACTTTTTTCATTTTTGAATCCTTCCTGAATTAATTATAGGCTCACCAGATAGCAGAGCCGACCTTTCAGAGCCTATCATCGTAAAACTATGGGGGTATTACATCATCCCGCCATCTACGCCCCCGAAAACGGAGTTTAAAAGCGTGATCTAGGTCGCTACCTCGGTATGACCAACGTCTCAAAAAGTCAGATTGTGTGATTTCCAACTCATCGCTTCCTGCCTTTTTTATGAGCCAGATCACTCGATACGAAAAGTGTGATCTACGTACTCCTCCCCCACCCTACACCTAACAACTTTTTTACAAAGGAGGATGTTCAGGCCTTCGGCTTTCGACAGAATAAAACCATCTCCAAAGGGTAGTGAGATATTTTTATTCACTCTTTCTAAGACTCGTAAAGGAAGAGCACCATTTTTACTCACTGAATAAGTGTTTATCGAGCTAGCTGATTCGTTGTTTCAAAGGCTGCCATTTATGGTTTTCACCAGTAAAACCGTAAATGAAAGTCAATCGGGGGAGACCAACGAGATTGATTCAGCTTTTGGGGCGGTGTGTGAACACCACTTGGCGTCACCACCGCCCCTTATTTTCTCTGCTACCTAAAAAACTATTCTTTACCACTAGGCCAAATAGTTCATACTCTTCACCCTAGCGGTCGCAATAAAATTTATAGAGGACAGGCTCAATGACGAGTGTCACGTTACGCAATGTATGTAAAGCATACGATGACGTTTTAATTTCTAAGAACGTTGATCTGGACATTAACGAAGGTGAATTTGTAGTATTTGTTGGCCCATCGGGCTGTGGTAAATCCACACTACTTCGCTGTATTGCAGGCCTAGAAGATATCACCTCAGGTGACTTATACATCGGCGGAAAACGCATGAACGATGTTGAGCCATCGAAACGAGGGGTAGGTATGGTGTTCCAATCCTATGCGCTCTATCCTCATTTAAACTTATTCGACAACATGTCTTTTGGCTTAAAACTCGCGAAAGCCAATAAAGGAGAAATCAAAAAACGTGTTGATCACGCCGCCGATATTCTTCAACTTGGTCACCTACTTGAGCGCCAGCCTAAAGCCCTTTCTGGTGGTCAACGTCAGCGTGTTGCCATTGGACGTACGTTAGTTTCTCAACCTGATGTCTTCTTATTAGATGAGCCTCTGTCTAACCTAGATGCTGCCCTTCGCGTGCAAATGCGCATTGAAATCGCCAAGCTACACAAACAACTGGGTTGTACCATGATTTACGTGACCCATGATCAGGTAGAAGCGATGACCATGGCAGAAAAAATTGTTGTACTCGATGGTGGTTATGTTTCTCAAGTTGGTGCGCCATTAGAGCTGTACCACTATCCGAAAAATCGCTTTGTGGCTGGCTTTATCGGCTCACCAAAAATGAATTTCATCAGCGTTCACATTGAAGAAGCTGAAAAAGAACGCGTGAAAGTTAAGTTGGCCAATGGCAGTGCCTTCTGGATCCCGGTTGATGGCACCACAGTCACAGCAGGCGATCGCATGTCCCTTGGTATTCGCCCTGAGCATCTGGTGCCTGAAGAGCAAGGAGATGCAAAAATTGATGGCGAAGTATTGGTGGTAGAAAAACTAGGTTACGAAACCCAAGTCTACCTTAACCTTGAAAGCGCCGATGCCGATGTGATTTACCGCGTACCAGACACGCTACTGCTAAATAGTGGCGATAAGTTCTCTATTGGTATTCCAGCTAACCGTTGCCACTTATTCCACAGTGACGGAAAAGCTTGCCAACGCCTACATAAAGAAGCGGGCGTTTAATAAAAAAAGCCGATCTTAGATCGGCTTTTTATCATCAGAATAAAAGTAACCTTTAACTATTTTTTATCATTTTTTCAAACGGGTATATTGAGTCCACAACTGTTGGTTGCTTTTTGACCCAATGCTCTAACATTTTTTTCTTGTCTTCATTGCTATACCCTTCCCAATAAGACGCGACAGACTTATCAACGCCATCTTTACCTAATTCACCAGTAAGAAGCCAAGGTGCCCCTGTTCGCAATTTACTTACTGTTAACGCAGGTAGATCTACTTTAATACCATCTATCTTATAATCATTATTGGCAGACATATTAGCCTGAAATAGTGAACTCACTGATAATGTCATCTTGTCATTTATATTATGAGCAAGGCCACCAAAAGGACGTAACCCTTTAACATTCACTCCTGTTGGAGAAATATAATGCAACGGCACTTTTAAAACATATAAAGCGTACTCTTTTTTATCATCTAATGAATTGTCTTTTTCTAACCCTTCCAGAGCCCCTGCTAAGAAAGACTCATGTTTCTTATCTAGTGTACCTTCTATTTTTTCATGATCACGTAACCACAGTGGGTATGAGGTACCGTTAGTTTTATTCATTTTCTGATGATAAGCACTAAATTTAATAGAACCAGCAAACCTCATTGGATAATGATATATAGGCCCCTTAACTGATTTATCCTTAAGTTCCATGTTGAGCTGTAATGTCATATCAATACTCTGCCATGGCACTGACATCGTCTGATAGCTTTCCTTATTATGCTCTCCTACTAGCAGTACAAACACCGACATCGGTTCTGCCTTAGAACCTTTAAATTCAGCCGCACGAGAATCACCCCAAGAAAAGTCATGTAGCATTTCATTATCGGATAGAAAACCACCCTCATTAAAATGTTGTAACTCATTTTTATAATCAATAGCCAAAGCCTTATGGTTAACCTCCTTAAGTACCGAAGTAGAAAGACGTTTTCCGGTCTCCGTTGCGTAGGTAAACTCTTCCACTTTCACTAAATGACTTTCCGGTATTTGCAATAACTGCCCATTGAAACCATTAGAAAAACTTACTTTATGGGTATTTTCACTATGCACACCAACCAAAAAATCTGACTTATCATCGTCTTGGCTTGAAGATTTATATAAAGGCAGCGGAAACGCCATTTTACCGCTCTTACTTTCATCCTCAGCTTGAAGGAAGAACTCATAATACATAGAGCGAAACCCACCGCTTTTCACATAGGCTTCATAAGCTTTACTTTCCCTTGCTCCCAAAGAATCAAGCACCTGCTCAATCCCAAACATAGCTAAGGCTGATAACCCCTCAACTCTTCCTTTAGATGTTATCGGTTTAACCCCAAAAATACCGGTGTCACCGAAATAATAATTTGGCTCAAATTCGACAGCAGTCAGAGACTCTAACTCTTGAGACTTATAATAATCTTTAAGTTCATTTCCAACATCTACACTGAAATCCTCAACGTTCATTGGGGTGAAAAACACCTCAAAAGTTGGCCCTGAAATATCAACGCCGTCAATTCGACGGTAGCCTAACTTGTACGGGAAGGCTGTTTTAGTCACTTCTTTTTGTAATACAATCTGCAATTTCAAGCGGTGAAAACAAGAAATACGGTTCGACTTATTAGATGTCTTCCATTCATCTAAGCGCTCCCATTTATCTCCTTTTTGATCAGCGATCAATACTCGGCAAAAACCAACCATATTTGCTTCAAGCTTAACTTTGGTTATCGAGAAGTTACTTGCAAACTCTTGGAAAAGCTCCTTTTCCCCATGCTCAAACAATTTGGTCTGGACAGGAAATATTCGATTAAATAAGCCAGAAGCCATTTTTGACGGAGCCAATAACTTATCTATTCCTTGCCGACTATCAAGAGTTTGAACTGTAACAGGCCAATAAGCGCTATATTGCTGCAATAACTCGGTCTTTTTCGCTTCCTTTTCATTAATCCAGCTTAACGCAAGGTTATTACCACCAACCGTGGCAACAGACCAATCATCCCTTTCTATATATTTATCAATAAAGCCTTTTACATCATAATCATCCAGTGCTTTTTCAACACGGCTAACCCCCTCTTTATTTGAGATGTGGGCCAATAAAATCATTAAGCCATTAAAGCCTAGCGCCCTGAGTTTAAAACGTTTTAGCAGCTCTTTTTTCGTCGAGTCTGACGATAAAAACTTGGTGAGGTCTTCATAACTTTCTAGCTGTTGCTCAAGTTCAATCTCTATATCTCGAACTTCTCGAAGCATTCTTAAATGAATACGGGAAAGGTTTATCAGTTCTTTTTCTGCACTTTTATTTTTAAGTAATTGTTCAAAGTGATAATCAAACAAAGCTGAATCGAGTAGTTTCAGCGCCGAAACAGCAACTTCAGTAGCATCTTTCGCTAATAAAATGCCTCTTGCTGCTGGGCCAATCAATGGCATAAAACTCGCCACATCAAGCATACCTTGCAGCACCGCCATTTTAAGCTCTTTCTCGGCTTTATCTACGTCATTAATCGCTAACATAGAAGCTAAGCGGGAACGTTCCATCACTTGTGAACCCATTCGACTTGGGTGGAAAATCACATTTAGTGCTTGCAAATAAAGGCGTATTTCAACTCGGCGGTTTTTCATTAATTCAGGATTAGAGCGATGCACATCTTTACCATAAGCCTCTACGACAGGCATGTTTTCGCCCATTGCTCTAATGTAAATACGATCGTGCAAAGATTCAGGAAACGCCTTTTTCGCATTTTCAGCTCTGGCTCTTGAAACCTTCATATTGATTTCAGGTGTATCGACTTGGCAAGCATGACCTTCAATTTCAATATGAATACCACCTTGCTCTTTGATAGCGTCACTGATGGCGCTAATGACGGGCTGATTAGCGATCATTTCATCTTTGGTTGAGTTAAAATGAAATAACATGACGATTCCGGAACCTTTTGGCCCATTAAACGTTTTGATCAAATCTAAATTATTTTCAGAAAGGCTTTTTTGAGCTTCTTTTACGGCTTCATCGATTTTCTTATGCTGGGCAACCTTTTCATCATCCCACACCGGAATATTTGCAAGATAATCATAAGCAATTTGGCTTAAGTCTCCTTTTGCCGCTTTGCTTTTTTTATTCATTGCCTTTACTTGTTTACCTTTACTATAAAGATCGTTCAGTGACTCAAACGTATTGATAAAAGAAAACCCTTTATCTGCAAAGCCACCAACACCGCCCATCCATGATTCAGCTAACGTACCACTGAGACCTCGGTAGTTTTTATTTTTAATGTCATCAATAAAAGCATGCAACGACTCTTGAGCTTTTAACTTATCAAAAACTTTATTACTGAATAAGGCTCGGCCACTAAAGTTCTGCATATATTCTGCGCTGCCACTATCTAAAGTCAGCAAAGATTTCAGTTCGTCCCAACCGCCAGCAACACTTTGTATACCCCAGAACAAAGCCCCACTGGCCACCATTGCATCTGGCAATTCCGCCTTATCAATTTTATCCCAAAAGATTTTACTCACATTATTCATTACGGCCGTAGGGCCATTTTCAATGTGCGGATTTAAACCACCGGTTAACAAATTCGTTCCAAGCTCGGAAGAAGCATCACGTATGCTATTTAAGGCTGCCAAACTTGTTAAAGCTGGGCTATCTATTCTTTTCGACTCAGGGATATCGCCTTTTAGGTACTCTTTCATCCAACCTAAATACTGAGGGTATTGGCAAATTAGCGATTCTTCCAGCGATAACATATCCCCTGATACCATGGCAAATTTACCCATTGGGGTATTTTGATTAAACTGAATGTATTCACGCAACTCGTAATAATAAACAACCTTTCCGAAGTCATTAACACTATCAAGATTTGATTCTATGATAGATTTAGGAATAATTTTTTTAGGGTAATTTTCTGGGTCAAAAACGACCCTTACACTATAAAAATCTTCTTCAAATTTATCAGCATCAATATTAAACAGCGCACAAGGGTAATATTGGTCACTTTCTTCTAATACCGTTGCTTTAGTTGGTACACCAACTTGTACCCACTTACCACCATTAATTTCATCGCCTGATTTATCAACCACAAAGCGATGTAAACTGACCATAGCATTCGTATAATCAGGGCTAGAGAACATCACCGCACAGGTCGAGAACGTTGGTAATAAAAAGCCTTTAAGTGGCTTGCCAGCTTCTTGTACTTTACTTAACCACTCATTATAGGTTTGCTCGGCATCGCTTAATGAGCCATCTTGCTTTGGCTTATAAGCTGGGGCTAATTGGTCAACAGATACTTGGGTAACAGCAAACTCGGTACTAAGGGCCGCCTTATTGCCCACCGTTTTTACTAAAGATTCTACTTTAGAACAGAGCTCTTTATTATCTGGGTTTAACGCAGATAACCTCGCTAAAATAGATAATGGAGGAAATGAAATTTGGTACTTTTCTTTGGTTAATTTATGAACCGGATCGCTATGGCGTAATATTTCAAACGTATCATCACTTTTTTGGGTCCCAACACCAAGTGCCCTGATCCCACCATAATGATCCGTTCCCCATAAGTAAGGGTCACTGCTATTCACATTTGCCAAAATGGGGGTATTAACAATAGGGCGGATATTTTTCAATTCACGAACATCACTATTATTAGAGTTTATATGCCAGGCTTCATAAATATTTTTTTTCGAATCTGAATCAAACTCTGAAAAGAAATGGGCTCCAAATAAATAATAATCTGATACCAACTCTTTTTTATCATTACTCATGGATGACCTCCTTCACAAAATCACCATTATTTGCAAATGCATTATAAAGAGCTGAATCCGTCGCACTTTGCCCTGTTCCAATTTGTCCCCAGCGAATGTAATCATCCGTAATTAGCTCATGTTCATCATTCAATTTAAATAAAAATACTAACCCTGCACCATTTCGTACGTACTTAGCATCTAAACTTATTAGCTCAAAAAAACGAAATTTCCCTGGAGTACGTGGAATAATTGTTTCTTGTTTAAACGTTTTCGTATGAGTGTCAATTAAAAAACGATAGTCTTGGCTCTCTGCCCAAGCATAACGCCCTGTCGGGCTGATTGACCTTTTTAGAAATGAAAAACGTTGTCGGTAATCATGATCTGATAAAAACCGCTCTAACTCTTCAGGGTCCGATGACTCAACACCGACACTATAAAGCCTTTCATTTTTACTTTCATCGTAAACCACCACCCCATAATCAGACACCACATACCGTTTACCTTGGTATATCACCGAATGGTTAGAAAAATGAATGTCCACTTCTTCTTTTTTCTGTGTCGCAATATCGTATTTCCAATAAGATCGATTGTCTGCAAAATACACATAGCTGCTGTCTTCTGCCCATAAGAACATGTCTTTTCCACGCGACTGGCCAAGGACGGTGCTGGTTTGTGTTTTTAAATCAAACAAGATTTTGAACATGCCATCACTGTGACCATAAGCGTAAGCTAAGTAGCGGTTATCTGGCGAACGACGCATTACCCGTACTGAACCGTTAAAATCGTCCGTGACTAAACGTAAATCAGTACCGTCGGTTTTAATGCTCCATATTTTATCGCGCGCTTCATAACGCTGCTCTTCTGTTTGAGCACCGTACATGATGTCGTAGCGCATGTTATTCCAACGAAACATCACTCGGGGTAAGTCGTAAGAACTTTTGTCATTCAAATCTTCACGTGGCCATTCTTGCGCTTTATAAATAAAATGAGCAGGCTTACCTGAATTCCCTTCACGAATAACATAGTTATTCTCAGTCACGTATTCTCTATGGTCTTCCCACTCTTGCGCATTCTTTTGCTCAACAACACTTAATGGCTCAGCCGCCGTATTATTCGTGCCTATTTCAGGCTTACAGGCCGCTAATAATGCAATAACGAAAATGACACTTAGTTTTTGAATTAATCTCTTCATTTACATCCTAATTAAATTCGGCTTGTTCTTCGATTTTGCATAACTTTTTATAAACTAAGCTAGATAACAACAGTATCTACTCTAAAGATAAATAAAAGTTTTCCACTCTTTTTTATAAAGCACCTTTAGGGCATAAAAATGGCTTCATCACTAAAGCCATTGCAATAAAGCTTTCATTACTCATTTATTAAGTAATCTTTACGGGGAGTGTTACTTCTAGTTTATTGTGTGGCAACTTAATTTCAGCGTAACACTATATCATTGATAAAGCAGCAGCCTGAGTAAGCCTCATCACTTGCTGAAATGATCAACATCATCAGATTAGGAAGCAAAGCCAAGTGTCTATTAAAAATTTCTGGCACAAAAAAGGCGACTAAAATTAGCCGCCAAAAAAGAAATAAGGCAGGATTATTTCTTTATAAGTTGAATAAATACGTCTTCCGCGCTTTTTGAACCTGCTCGCTTGGCTTCTTCAACCAAACGCAATGCTTTTTTCATATCATTTTCAGCAACCGCTTTTTCTATTTGCTGGTTATAAAATTGTTCGGTCTCTGTCAGCATTGAAGGCGAAGATAAAATAGGTTTCAGTATGATCTTCTCTTCTGGTGTTACTTTAGTTTCTGGTAGCGAAGATTTAGTAGCATTAAATGCACGTAAAGTCAGTGTGTCTAATTCAAGCTCTAATTTGCCTGTTGGGGCATGCTGATACACAGGGTCTGTGACCATTGGCCTCGCTTCGCCTAACTCTTCCGCTCGAACACGGGCTGGGTGAGGTACAGTAATCTTTTGATTTAAATACGCTTGAGGTGAATAAATAACAACGTAAGGTGTCTCTGAATGCAGTAGCGTCACGCTTGTTGAGTACTGACTGCGTGTGAACATACTCGATGTTTTCACATCAAACTGTTCCAAATCGATTTCTTGTACAGGTTTAAAATGTTCATCAAGTGCAATGAGTTTAGGAGCAAACACTTCACTGCCAGACATGAAGCTATTCAAGGTTAATGTTACTTTTTCAGAACGCTCAGGCAGCTTAAAGCTAGCAAAATAGCTTTTTCCATCGTCAAAAACACCGACAGGTGAAGATTCATCAATCACGAAATCAAGCGACTCACTCTTCTCCAGTCCGATCCAAGGGAACTGTGCAAAACCATTGCAGCACGCTTCAGCGGTTATCAAGGCTGACTCATTTAACGCTTGATCTTGAACTCCTGAGGGCATTTGGCTACAACCTGCTACGAAAGCGGCTAAAAATAGCGCAGAAGTCGATTTGATTATCTTCATAATTTATTTCTCTTTAAAACGACAAAAGGCAGCTCGTGGCTGCCTTTATATAAAAGATGGATTAGAACCAGATTTCAGTATGAATACCGAAAATGGTTTCACTATCACCACTCTTAATACCAATAATACCGGCACTCGCATCATCATCAGCTTTGATGTGGCTAATGTATGGTTTGATTTGCGGGCGACCAAAGTAGTCAGCATTCACCGTAAACGCCGCTGCCACTTCTAAGTTGATAATTTTACTATCGATACTATCACCAGTACGACCGCCAAAGTAACCTTCTTTACCTTCTTCATGGCCGTATGAAGCCGTTGCCTCTAAACGCAGGTTATCATTCATCTTATAAGAAGGGCGAACAGCTGCAATATATCGCACTAAGTCTTCCGCTCCAAATAACTGATCTAATGCAGCCATGTAAGTTAGCTCAGAGCCCATTTGCAGCTTATCGCTAATGTTTAACACGCCGTAAGAAGTGAAGAAAATAGACTGAGCTTTATCATCACCACCAGCCCAACCACCGAAGTTTACGCCACGGTTTTGAGCCACACCTTCACCGTAGGCAATCGCTGTTTGTGTCCAGCCATCAAAACCGTAGTAATCGCGATTATAGGTAATAGAAGCGCCTAAACCGCTGTCTGCTGAATCACCTTTATTCGCTTGTGACATGACTTTTAAATCAAAATCAAAACTACCACCTAATGCCTTAACGCCGTAGTAGTAAAAATCTAGTGATGTAGCCGTTGTACGCTCAGCATCGTGAGTAGCATTACCTGCATCAGGGTCTGCCGATACTAATGCAATACCTGCTGTTTTACCGTCAAGTTTAGTCTGAATACCCGCACCAACACCCGATGATTGCTTCCAGAACTCACCAGAAAGGATACCCGATGCACGGTTTAAGAAACGCTGACCGCCCCAAATAGACGTGTCGTCACCAAGGAATGATAAGCCACCAATTTCAACAAAAGTCTCCTTAACCTCAAACTGAGCTTCATCATTTTGCTTTTGGCTGCCAGATGAAGTGTAAGCGTAAGAGTTACCATTGCCATACTCAGTACGAACCACGAAATCAGACCATGTACCATTCTCTAATTCTGTGTGCTTCTTAACGGTGAATTCAACTTGGTTGGTGCTCTTTCCATGCGTCCCTGCCGTTTTGTAGTCTGGCTTGCCGTATTCTGTATCTACAGTTTCACCTTCAACCATACGGTAGTTCATAGAAGCATAACCATGCACTTCCCACCCATCCGTAACTACATCAGAAGCGGACACATTAAATGCACCGACAGTCGAAAGTATGGCAGCCGCCACTGGCACTAGCTTGAATTTCATGAGGCATTCCTTCGTTCTATTTTTAATTTTGTTGGGTTAGCAACGTTTCGGAAGGAATACTAAAAGTAGTAAGCTAATTGAACATCCCCCTTTATCTGAGGGAGTAGAGGAGGATGACCTAGGAGTAGATTTTAAACAGAACAATGTTTATGAGAGTTATATCACTAATATTAGGCGTAATGTCGTAACTAAGAAACAGTTATGGAAAGGAAGGTGTTATATAGATCATATTTATATCAATATAATAGAAAGTATTAGAGATAAACTTTCAGAAGAAAATTTATTGAAATAATTGCCTTGACGATTACCTAATAGCCCTTTTTACTATTAGGAACAGTGTGTAGATATATAAGATCCAAAGAGATAATAAAATGTCTAATGTCAACTCTCGCCCGTACCCTTTAGGGGCTACATTATGTGATCAAGGTTGTAATTTTTCAATTCATGCCCCTGATAGCTCTAATTTATCTTTGGTCTTATTTGATGAAGATAACAATAAAAAGATTTATAAACTAAAAAATAACTATTCTGGAATTAGGCATATATTTATTGAAGGCATTAAAGCCGGACAAAAATATGGCTACATGTCAAAGATTCATGGGGAAGAATGGATACTCATCGACCCCTACGCCTACGCTTTAGATAAAGCGCCACATTATAAAACGCCATATAGCGCCGAAAAAAGCTGGCAATTTTGCAAAGCGGTTGTCACCGATACCACCTTTGATTGGCAAGAAACAACCCGGCCTCGCATTCCATTACATGAAACCCTACTTTTTGAAACCCATGCCAAAGGGTTCACAAAACAAAACCCAAACGTCAGTGCCCAACACCAAGGTACGTATTTAGGTTTAGCAGATCCTGCCAATATTGCGTTTTTAAAATCTCAAGGCATCACCACCATACAACTTCTTCCTGTCGCGGCTTGTATGCATGAGCCACACCTTCTGAACATGGATAAAGTCAACTATTGGGGGTATAACCCACTCACCTTCATGGCCCCAGATCCCCGTTATGCCAACGAAGATGCTGTCGTCGAGCTGAAAACCGCCATTCGAGAATTGCACCGTAATGGCATTGAAGTTGTGCTCGATGTGGTCTTTAACCATACCGCTGAAAGTGGTGATGGCGGACCAATATTTAACTTAAAAGCCCTAGATAAACATTACTACCTACAAGCAGACCACCACCATATTAATTACACGGGCTGTGGTAACACCGTTGATATGACTCACCAAGCCAGCATTAATTTAGTCATGGACAGCTTGCGCCACTGGGTAAATGAATATCACATTGATGGCTTCCGCTTCGATCTGGCTGCGACTTTGGGCCGTAAACGCGATCATTTTGATATGTATTGCGGCTTTTTTAAAGCAGTAGCACAAGACCCAACTTTGCGCCAAACAAAGCTCATTGCAGAGCCTTGGGATATTGGCCCAGATGGTTACCAACTTGGCTACTTCCCTGACGGTTGGAATGAGTGTAACGACAAGTTCAGAGATTCCATTCGCAGTTTCTGGCGTGGTGATAAAGGCTACCTAAAAGAATTTGCCACTCGTATTATGGGCTCGCGCGATCTGTTCAGTGCCGGGCGCTGGCCACAAAAACTCACGGTCAATTACATTAGCTACCATGACGGTTACACGCTGCAAGACTTGGTTTCTTATAAGCAGAAACACAATGAAGCAAATGGCGAAGAGAACAGAGATGGCCACGGTGATAACCGCTCTGATAATTACGGGGTTGAAGGCGAAACTAACCGTGCCAGCATTATTGCAATTCGAGAAAAACAAAAGCGTAATTTAATCACCACATTGTTGTTTAGCTTTGGTATTCCTCATTTACTCGCTTCAGACAGCCTTTCTCACACTCAAGGTGGTAACAATAATGCGTATTGCCAAGACAATGAAATAAGCTGGCCAAGCTGGGAGCTAACAGAAACCCAACAAGCCTTTAAACAGTGGTTGGCTGATATGATCCAAGCTAGAAAACAGTGGATGATACCGTTTATCGAATCATTCAGCGGTGAAGGTCGTGGTCATCATCGTATTCAATGGCTGCGTCCAAGTGGGGATCACATGGTGCATGATGATTGGCATGATAAAGAGTGCCTTGCTCTTCATATGGGTTTATTCAAGCAAGGTGATGAGTTGCTGCTGTTGGTTAATCAATCAAAAGTGCCTTCTCGATTTACTTTACCCAATGAAAGCGAGCAAGAATGGGTGGTCATCTGTGATACTAATGATGATGAGGTAATAGAACGTTCAGCATCGAGAGAGTACTTGCTTCCACCTGTCTCTATGGCTGTTTTACGCTATAAAGCACCAATAACTAAAGCCAAGTAGGAAACAACAAAAAAACGGAGCTCAGTATCAGCTCCGTTTTCTTATCTTTTACTTTTTGTTCTTATCTAAGACTTTTATCGTCTCTGCCCGTCTATATTACAGGCACTTTGATACCATTATATTTAGCGGCTCACCACCATCAGTAAATGACAGGCTCCATACATAACGCCCAGCCTCAGGGAAAACAACCGCAGTGTCTTTTCCGTAACCACCTCTTTTCAAGCTACCTTCTTTTCCAAGACCTAGCTCTAACCCATCGGCAGTAAATTGAGGGTTCCAGTTTTTACTGGCAAACTGAGTTCGAAATCCACCGGCTTTTTCATCCACCACCACTTGGTAAGTATTATTGCCTTTATAGTCAAACTGTCTGAACGTTTTATGTTGCCAACCTGAATCTAAGAAATCGCCAACAACATACAATGAATCAGACATTGGCCCTCCTTCAAGGGTAGGATTATCACACTGCGCCATAAATCCCTCACCAGCCAGTACACTCTCTGCCTGATCTAATTGAACCGTTAGATCTGTTGGAGATAGGATATCTAAGAAGCGAGCTTGGAAACCGTTTAATGGGATCTGGTAGGAGCCATTATTTAACTCAAAACGCTCACCAGACATTAAGTCCACCAACGCCCCTTTCGAACCAACCTCTGCACCAATCAGCTCTATTTTCTGCGCTCCATCTTGGGTACTCACCATATAAAGCACAGCATCATTTTTAGCTTGCTTGTGATCAACATACGCGGAAGACGTCGCAAGCACATTGGTACGCTTTCCTTGAGATAAGGCAGGGTGTTCCACTCGCAATGCCATTAACGCAGTAACGTAGTTTTTTAGATCGGTTTGCTGGGCTGTTAATGGTGCAGTCACGCCCTCAATCTTGGCACTAGTACGGGCCACATGATCATCACAATAACCCGCTATCGCACAGGTTTCTTGATTTCTTTTCGCCGCAAAATTCTTTGTTTGATCCCCTATCTCATCGCCGTAATACAAGGTGATAGGGCCACTGTACGCCGCTTGAAAGGACAATGCCGCTTTATGACGCTGCCAATACTCATCACTTTCTGGTTCCGCAATACCACCACGCTGTAATAAATCACCAAAGCGAACTAAATCGTGATTGCCTAACATCAAATTAGGTTTGGCATGATCTGGGTACACACTGTGCAAATCCATGCCCTGATCTAACCACTGCCCGCCTTTCGCACCAATGCCATTTTCATTCACAGCAAAGGTTTCCACAACGCGGTATCGAACAGGAAAATCAAACGCAGAGCACAGTGCTGGCGATCCCGTCTCACCATAACCTGTTTCCGTAATGTAATTTTCGTTATTCCAGATTTCAGCCACCATGTAACCGAGTGGATTCACTTCTTTACCTTCATGGTTCGTATAAGTAACGCTTTTTGATGCTTGATCGACACTCTTACGAAGCTCTACCCACGCATCCGTTGGTACTTGATACGCTTGATCCAAACGCCAGCCATCAATCTTGAGCTCTTTTATCCAATATGTTGCCACTTCTTGATAAAACGCCAAGCTTTCAGGGTAACTAACCGGATTGTTTTCACCTTCAGGTAATAATCCATTTGGCGAAGGAACCACATTGTCTTTATGGTGCCCAAACACACCATCAAAGAACACATACAAGCCTTTTTCGTGGGCTTTTTCTACCAGCTCTTTGGCTTTTTCCATGGTTCCGAATCTCGGATCAATCGCGAAATAGTTGCTAGTAAAGTAGCCAGTGGCATCGAGTCTATCAGCCCAATGGTCTTGACCTTCGACGGGTATGGAATCAAAAATAGGAGTTAGCCAAATCGCATTTACTCCAAGCGACTGAATATAATCTAAAGAGTCGATAATTCCTTGAATATCACCATGATGATGACTAGTTCCATACCCGGTACCATGACCAATACTGGGATCACCATCGACAAAACTTTCAGTCATTATTTGATAAATACGTAAATCATTTGCAGCTTGGTGGGTTTGAACATCACACTGATAGGTATTATTGGCAAAAGAAGAATGCTCTAATGCAGGCTCTGAGCTACTGCAACCCAGTAGCATGCCTGAGGCTATGGCAACAGCCAATGTGGATTTAACTATCCTATTATTCACGGTTATTTCCTTATTTATTATAAATGTAAGGGTACCGATGAATTATTAAACAGCGAGCGTTCAATGAAACCATCCTTCAAACATCGTTTTAAGGCGTAAGAAAAGGGAGGAGAAAACATAAACGGGGGTGAGATAACAGCCCCGCAAATGGACGAGGCCAATGACTGTCAAGAATAACGAAAATAAGAACTAGATATTCCGAGTTAAGAAACTCACGATAGCCTGCTCTGCCGCCTTACCATCTGGGCAATGTCCATCATCACCAAAGAATTTAATTTCACTGCTACTAGATAGTGCAGCGGTTTTTTTCATGTCCTCCGGAGAAGCCACCATATCGCCGGACGTATTAATCACTAACAATGGCGTTTCCATTCTTGGCTTACCATCAAAATACCCTTTGGTTTTTAACGACAGAGGAATGGTAATGTCTCCATAGGAAGAGAGATCATGAATATCTGCCCCCACACGCTGACCAAAAGATTGCGCAGTCATTAAAGGCAACTTAGGAAACAAGAACGGTTTTGTTAACACTCCATCGACAACCGCACAACGAGCCACAACCGCTTTTAGCTCTTTTTGTTTAAACGCAAACTCCATTAATGGAATACCACCGCCAGACGACGATAACGCACCAATACGTTTTTTATCTAAACGACCATCTGATTTTGCATAAGCCAACGCCGCTTGGTGGGCTTGGTCTTCTTTGCCAAGTTCCATCACGATGTTGGTATTCAATCCGGCTCCGGGTATATCAAACGTTAATACTGCAAAACCTTTGTTCAGCGCTTCCATAAACTGTGAACGATGCTCAACCAAAGTTTTGTCAACCCCACCAGTCCATAAGATAACAGGGGCTTTTTCCACTCCTTTTGGTAAATGCAATAATCCAGTGATAGTCGTAGGGTATACCAAACTATCTGATAAGGGCATGTGTACTCGTTCTACGTTTTCACCACGCATCATTGCCGCTTTAATATAAGCCGTTACCGATTTGTCTAGCGCTGCGAGCTCATTGGCTTGGTGTAAATTCGGATAGCTAGCAATCATCCACAATACAGAGGCTTTTTGAAATTCATTCGCTACTTTTTCTGCTTCTTTCGTCGAGGAAACTAAAAATGAGTGCTTTAGCGCCCGATCAAAAACTATCTCAGCTTGTTTTGAAAACTCATAAGTCCAAAAACCCGGTGCGTCTAAATTCGCTTCATCACGTAGCTTTCCGCTGCCCTTAACGTTTTCTAATACGCCATCAATATCGGCCTGTGGTAAGCCAAGGGAAACCCAATCGTCCAAACGTAGCTCTCGATACCAACTTTCTTGCCCTTCAACGACAAGGGCTTCACCACGAAAATCTTTATGGGCATTTATGTTTTTATTTTGATCAACAGCACTAACGGCGGTACTAAAAGACAACGCGATAAAGGTAGAAATCAGCAATTTTTTCATAGGGTAGCCTTTTTATTATCTAATTCAACATTGACGAAATAATCTAAAATCATTGTTGAAATGAATAATAGGCAGAACCATGTAGAAAAAAGGTAAAAGACAACCAGTTGCTTATTAAATAATTGAAAAGCTTAATAGCATGAAAACAAAAGCATTCAAGAAAACAACTCCTTGGCAACTATACATTCCCAAGTCCTCCTTAAAAAACCAAAAAATAACATTAACGACCACAAAATAAGAACAACTCAGCAAAAAACACCAATAAACACAAAATATAAACAATAATAATTATCATTTGATGTTGTAATATCCGTCGGCATTTATATAATTCGCATCCAAATAAATACTATAAGTTGTTGTTATGCGTGTTAATTCACCTATTTACTTTAAAGTAAGCCTACTTTCCCTTTCTATTTTTCACTCAATTTCAGCCATTGCTTCAGATAATACACACGAAGAGGTGCAAGTGATTGGTGTTAAATACGATAAACCAATCACTATTTCAGAGCCTGGACAAACAACCGTTGACTGGGTTTTAATCGAAGAGCAGCAATACTCTAACTTCGCAGCCCTAATCGATTCCGTCCCTGGGGCAACTCTGGATGGTGGTGCTCGATCTGGTGGTGAACGTATTAATATACGTGGCTTTGATGATCCAAGTGACATTGGTGTTTTCGTTGATGGCGCACCAATTGGGTTTCAACAATACAGATACGGTACTTTTTTCTTCGACCCATTCCTTATCGGGGAAGCAGAGATCATTAAAGGGGCTCATGACTACCGTTCAATAAACGGGAAGTTTGGTGGCTCGATCCGCATAAAAACCAAAACAGTTGACGATCTTTTAAAAGCCAATGAGAGCTTCGGATACCGCGTCGGTACTCGTTATAACGACAATGGTAATGTAAATGCCCATACGCTCAGTTTTTATGGCAAAAGCAACTCCGGATTCTATTATCTTGCCAACGGCTCTGTAACTGATTCTGAGGATATTGAGTTAGGTGGCGACGGTAAGTCTCTTGATTATTCAGGGTATGAACAAGAGAACATGCTACTCAAAGTAGGCTACCAAAACGATGCTCATCAGTTTGAGGTCAGCCACACTCGATACAAAGATGAAGGCCGAAAGCCTTGGGCAAACCGCCGAGGTGAAATGCCTAACATTTCTGAATACAACATTAAAAAATATGGCTCTCTCGAAGCGGCTCAGTACGCTTATACTGTATACAACAAATATCAAGACAACACCACGACGGTTTCTTACAACTACACGCCAAATACCCCTTACATTGACTTCAATATTAAGGCTGCACGCTCAGAAAATGATCGCCATTGGGTTCGTCCGGATATTGCATTTGAAAAAATGTTTGTATCAGTTGGAAGCTACGGACATGAATCTTGGCTGAGCTACAAGAGAGATTTTGTCGACATCTATAACGAAGCTATGTTTAATGATCATACGCTTGTTACAGGCCTTCAGTATCAAAAAACCGAGCGTGACTCTTTAGTCTTTAACGCTTCTTACGCTAAAAAAGAGGCAAAAAACTATGGTTGGTATACCCCTTATTTTGAACCTTCTGGCACTCAGTCAATTTATGCCGCATACATAGCCGACCATTACCAAGCCACAGATGCTCTCACTATTACACCATCATTACGTTATGAATATATTGTTAGTGAAGGCAAAGGTAATGCAGCGCCCGACTATAACACCCCATCCGCTGGGCATGACTACAGTGAAACAAAGCACAAAGGAGTTAGCCCTCGTATTGATGTTGACTACGAGGCCACTGAAAATACAAGACTTAACTTCTCTTATGCTTATGCTTTAAAAGCACCTACTATTGATAACTTGTACTCCGTTCAATACCCAAGAGCAACGGCAGCAGCCACTGCACGTAATCTCGATGTTTCGCGTATCCATGCTTACCAAGCCAGTGTCATCAACCTAGTTGATGGGCTAGCTTCTGGCAGCGACTCTCTAGCCACAGAACTCACTGTTTTTTATAATGATGTTAGCGACAACGTTGGTAACCGAAGTGGTCAGAACTTAGACAAAGAAAGTGGTGCAATTCAAAGTTGGAATACCAATTTAGAAGGTTATAAAAACCATGGTTTTGAACTCATCGCCCAGTACCGTATTCATGATTTTTATAGCGACTTTTCTGCAAGCTATGTACGAGGTAAAAACAAAGGAAGTTTATCTGACTCCTCAGGGGAAGATGAAGATTTCCCAAGCACACCGCCATTAAATATCAACCTTGGGTTAGGCTATGAGTGGATTGATGGGTTACGTACCGGCTGGGAAGTCCGTTGGTATGATGCCCAAACCAAAACAGGAACCACCAAATACTTTTCTTACCCAGAAAGTGATCACTACACATTACAAAATGCATACGCGGTTTGGGATATCCAGCAAGTCAATGGGCTTTCTATTGGTGCCGTTGTCAATAACCTGACAGATAGATACTACGAAGCGTATCTGTCTAAAGGGGTTCCTTCACCTGGTAGAGAGGTAAAAGTAAGCCTTACTTACCAATATTAAAGAACACAATACAAGCCACCGGCACTCTCGCTGGTGGCTGTTAGATCATGCTCGCTTCTGACTCATAACTTTAGTCCGCATTTTTGTCTTTTTCTAACTTAATCACATAGCGAACCGAGGCATAGCTTATTGCCATCAATAGAAATGGAATAAGAGCGGCAGTGTATTCCACCCAATCAGATCCAACAAAAGATTTACTTAAAATTAGGTGCCCGAAAATACAGAAAAATGCACTCAGTAATGCAACAGGAATGAGTTTTAGTTCGGATTTCATGATTAACTACCTATTTAAGAACAATAATAAGCAGTTAATCATGTAAAAAGCCAAATACGGTAGGACAGTTAATGCATTAACTGCCTATAACAGTTGCTTCTCTACTGCACTCTTTAACTTCTTGAGAGCCACCTGGCACTTTTCGTCCCATTCGAAACTGCAATTAATGCGCAAACAGTGCTGATATTTTTCGTCCGTCGCAAACATACTGCCCGGTGCAATACTGGCTGACTCCGATAGCATTTCGTGTAGTACTAAATTCGTATCCACCTGCTTGGGAAATTCTAGCCATAAAAAATAGCCACCAGCGGGCCGGGTAATCTTTGTACCAGAAGGGAATATCTGCTCAATTTCTGCTAACACCTTACTTTGCCGTTGCTGCAAATTTTTCCGTAAACGACGTAAATGGGCATCATAGCCACCATGCTGAATGAAGTTTGCCAACGCCAACTGGCTGGGCACACTCACCGAAAGTGTCGACATTAGCTGCAAACGTTCTATTCTTTGCGCGTATTTCCCCGCAAGTACCCAGCCAATACGGAATCCAGGAGCCAAACATTTAGAAAAAGAAGAACAATGCAAAACATGACTATCAGAATCAAAATGTTTGAGTGGTTTTTGCTTTTCTGCCCCAAAATACAGCTCTGCATACACATCATCTTCAATAGCAGGAATTTGATGCTCCGCCAATAGAGAAATGAGCCGCTGCTTATTCTCATTAGTCAGTGAAAAGCCCATTGGGTTTTGAAAATTACTCATTAGCCACACAGCTTTGACTGGATGTTTATTAAGCACTTGGCTCAGGCTATCCATGCACATGCCTTGCCGTGGATGGGTTGGGATCTCGATGGCCTTTAACCCTAACCTCTCGATTGCCTGTAATGCACCATAAAAGGCCGGAGACTCGATCGCGACTAAATCTCCCGGCTGTGTGACGGCTTGTAAACTTAAGCCCAAAGCATCCATAGCGCCTGATGTGATCACAATATCTTGTGGTTGAACATCCATGCCCTCTTTTAAATAACGCTGGGCTATAGAACGGCGCAACGCTTCATTACCCGGAGGTAAATCCATTACGGTGCTGTATGGATCCATATTGCGAATGGCCGACGACATAGAGCGACCAATGGCATTAAGAGGAAAAAGTTCAGGATCAGGAAATGCGGAACCTAGTGGAAGTATGTTAGGAAGTTTCGATAACCTCAGAACATCAAAAATATAATCGTTGATTTCAATAGAAACAGACTGTTCTACTGGCGATGAGACATCAGGCTCTGGCAAGCGATTTAAATAGGCGTTAACATAATACCCCGATTTAGGACGAGCGTGAATCCATCCTTGATCTTCCAATAACTCATACGCTTTTAGCACTGTCATCGGACTAAGCTGGTAATGTTTGCTCGCCGCTCTGACCGATAATATTTTATCGCCTGGAAGCCACACTTTCTGTTCAATTTTTGCTCGTAAATCACTCACTACCTGCTCATGAAGTGCCATGACATTCCTAACTGTTCTAAATGTAATATAAAAAAATTCAACTGTTATGAAGCTTAACAAATCTCAATATGATTACACTGAAAATCATCCTGTTACCTTCATAATTTGGTGAAATTTGAGAAGCAAAAGCTAGAAATAAGGCACTTTATTGGTGTATTAATGACGACGATAGTGATCATAATTAAGGACAATATATGCAGCCACAAGGATCCCCTTCCATCATACTGATTGAAGATGACGACATTGTACGCCAGGCAACCAGCCAGTGGCTGCAACTCTCTGGCTATCATGTACTTGAATTTTCTGATGGCCAATCCGCGCTAGAGAATATACCCGTCAACTTTATGGGAGTGATCATCAGTGATGTACGCTTGCCTGATATTGACGGATTAGCGCTAATGGAAAAGTTACTGAATACCGTTAGCCAATTACCCATCATTTTAATCACAGGCCACGGCGATGTGGATATGGCCGTAAAAGCCCTAAGGCAAGGCGCGTTCGACTTTCTTGAAAAGCCCTTTGATCCAAACAAGCTCATTGACTCTGTCGCCAAAGCAATAGAACACAGGCAATGCCAACTTCGTTCAGAAGACAGAGAACACTATCTGGAACACACTACTGGCCTTGAAAAAGTACTCTTAGGCCGCAGTCCAACGATGGTCGCACTACGCCAACAACTATTAAAAATTGCTGCCATTGATACCAATGTGATCATTTATGGTGAGACTGGCTGTGGAAAAGAGCTGGTTGCTCACAGCCTGCACCAATTCAACCAACGCAAAAATGCCGAGTTTGTGCCTCTAAACTGTGCAGCCATTCCAGAGCAACTGTTTGAAAGTGAACTGTTTGGCCATGAAGCGGGGGCTTTTACAGGCGCAGTAAAAAAGCGAATCGGAAAACTGGAATTTGCTCACAAAGGCACGCTGTTTTTTGATGAAATTGAAAGTATGCCACCGAGCATGCAAGTGAAAGTGTTGCGTTCATTGCAAGAAAATACCGTAGTCCGAGTTGGGGGGAATCAACAAATTTCCATTGATGTGCGAGTCATCGCGGCAGCTAAAGAGAACCTCCAAACTCTCCCTGAATTTCGTCAAGACCTGTTTTATCGTCTTAATGTCGCTCAGCTGTACTTACCACCACTAAGAGACAGAGGCGACGATGTGTTATTACTGTTTGATCACTATGCACACAAAGCAAATGCCAATGCTCGTTCGCTAAGCCCCAACGACCAACACACACTGTTAAGCTATCACTGGCCTGGAAATGTACGTGAACTTAAAAACATTGCAACTCGTTATGCGCTAGATGACAACTTAAGCGCAGCCGATATTTTAGCGGCCAAGCCAGCAGATCCCAATCCCTCAGTCAGCCCGCATCTGCCTTTAGCCATACAAGTACAAAGCTTTGAACGCAGCGTATTACATTCAGCTTTAGAGCGACATCAAGGCAGTATTATTAACGTCATGGATGAGCTCGATCTCCCTAGACGTACATTGAACCAAAAAATGCAAAAATACGGCTTAAACAGAAACGATTATTTAGCCGTTGAGTAACCACTTACTTTTCAATCCAACGATAATTAAAGATTAAAATGCGATAGGCGATTTTTTGCTTATCGCTTTATCCCAAAAGGCCAATAAAATAACGTACCTAACATAGAGCCCAATAACATAAACGTAACAATCACTTAAAACTGCTCACAGCTATAAGCAATATTTCGCTCATTCTATTCCTACACAATGAGCAAAATATTGCTTACTCACCTCAAAATTATCAATAAAAACCTTTATATTCATAACCTTAAATAATGGCATTAGCTTTGCTATGTCTCCCCCTTTGAACCATAACTCTATTTCTCAGGGAGAGACCCATGCTCAAAAAGTCATTATTTAAATCTTTAACCATTGCAGCAGCAATCGTGGCAACCTTTAGTGGAGCCGTTCAAGCCAAAGACAAACAAAGCTACATTCTCGCCACCGCGTCTACTGGCGGGACTTATTATCCTGTCGGTGTTGCACTGGCTACCCTGAGTAAAGTTAAGTTAGAGCCCAAACATCACTTCTCGTTGTCAGCTATTAGCTCAGCAGGATCTGGCGAAAACGTAAAACTTCTACGTGAAAACGAAGCACAGTTTGCTATTTTGCAAGGTTTATATGGCGCTTGGGCATGGAACGGTGAAGGCAAAGTAAAAGCATTCGGCCCTCAAAAGCACCTACGCTCTGTCACCATGATGTGGCAAAACGTGGAACATTTTGTGATCCGCTCTGAACTGGCGAAGACAGGCACAGTAGCCGACCTTAATGACTTAAAAGGTAAGAAGTTCTCCATTGGTAAGAAAAACTCCGGTACTGAAGGCTCTGGCCGTCAGATTATGGCTGGCCTTAACGTCAATCCAGACACATTTAACCTTGCCTACCTAGGTTATGGTGCCAGTGCCGATGCACTACAAAACGGCGCAATTGATGGTATGAATACCCCAGCGGGTGTCCCTGTTAGTGCAGTAACACGTGCCTATGCCGCCCTTGGTGATAAAATAACCATGCTGTCTTTTACTGATGAGCAAATCAAACAAGCAAACAATGACTACCAGTTGTGGACGAAACTGGTGATCCCAGCCAATACCTACCCTGGCCAAGTTGAGCCAATCAATACCATTGCCCAGCCAAACTTCTTAGCGGTTCGTGATGACATTAGCGATGAAGACGTGTACATGCTCACCAAAACCATTTACGAAAACCTTCCTTTCCTCAATGGAATCCACAAAGCCACCAAGACCATGGCTGTTGAAAAAGCGCTCTCTGGCTTACCTGTCCCACTACACCCAGGTGCAGCCCGCTACTACAAAGAAATGGGGATCCATGTGCCTGAGCACCTGATTTCTCTATAAGTACTGGAATACAAAAGCAGACACAATCAATAACACACCATCACACGCTGCGTTGTTTCGCAGCGTGTTTAGGGCACTACTATGGATAATACACAACAAACCCAGCCTGAATTGACTCAGTTTGAGTTACCACAGCGTACCGACTTTCCACTACTTGACACCATTATTTCGGTAATGGGCGTGCTGATGGCAGCACTGCACATTTGGTTTAACACCTTAGCAACCCTACCTGAGCTTTGGGTTTCCGCGACTCATTTTGCGGGATTTGCAATTATCTGTGCCCTTTGGTATCCGGCTCACCATTCACTAAAACGCAGCAAAATCGCCCTCGGTGTTGATATTTTACTCGCCATTGCTGCTCTTGCTTGTTTGATCTACATTCCTCTTGCCGAAGATGCTTTGTATGAGCGAGGTGTCACCTTCATTGCCAGTGATTGGTTTTTTTCCATTTTGGCAATTATTGTCATTATCGAGCTCATACGACGTACTATCGGATGGTTCATTCCCGCTTTAATCGTCCTATCACTCAGTTATGTTACGGTTTGGGGCAGCTGGGTAGAAGGCATGTTCCACTTTCCGGGTCTCAGCGCTGAAACCCTTCTCTACCGTAGTTTTTACAGCTCTGAAGGCATGTTTGGGCCTATCTCTCGCATTAGCTGGAGTTACGTCTTCATGTTCATTTTATTCGGGGCATTTTTAGTACGCTCTGGGGCCGGTGATTACATTATTAATGTCTCCAGAGCCGCAGCAGGAAAAGTGGTTGGTGGTCCAGGCTTTGTGGCTGTAATGGGCTCGGGGTTAATGGGTTCAGTTTCAGGATCCAGCGTCGCCAACACCGTCTCTACAGGTGTGATTACCATTCCTCTAATGCAACGAGCAGGGTTTCCAGCCCGTTTTGCCGCAGGCGTTGAAGCCGCCGCCTCAACAGGTGGGCAGCTCATGCCTCCCGTCATGGGCGCGGGCGCTTTTATCATGGCGTCTTATACTCAAATCCCATACGTTGATATTATTTCAGTATCCGTCGTCCCTGCCCTTATTTATTTCCTCTCCGTTGGATTTTTTGTCCGCATTGAAGCGAAACGCAGCGGCGTTCAACAAGTGACGATCGCGACTGAGCCTGTAAGAAAAGTTCTACTGGCAGGCTGGCACTACCTCATTCCTTTAGTAGTCTTAGTGAGTTTATTAGTCTCTGGATTTACGCCAACCTACGCTGCTGGTATCTCCATTATTGCAGTGGTGCTGGCTTCATGGTTATCACCAAATAAAATGGGACCAAAAGCCATTTACGAGGCCATGGCACAAGGTGCAAAAAACATGGCAACCACTGCGGTTTTGCTTACAGGCATTGGTTTAATTGTCAATGTGATCAGCACAACAGGCATTGGTAATACGTTCTCTTTGATGATCAATGAATGGGCCAACGGCAGTTTATTGATCATGTTATTACTGATCGCATTAGCGTCCCTAATTCTAGGAATGGGGCTCCCCGTAACCGCAGCTTACATCGTGCTTGGTACTTTATCTGCCCCCGCGCTCTATAACTTGATTGCGGAAGAGCAACTATTAGAGCTCATGGTCGCCGGGCAATTACCAGAACAAGCTCAGGCTATCTTTATGCTAGCGGCACCTGAAAAAATGGTAGCACTAAGCCTACCCATGCCACTGGCGGAAGCTCAGCAACTGCTTACTCTTGTTCCTGCTGATTTCATGAGTACCTTGCTCGATCAAGGGCTAGGCCTAGAAAAAGTCGCTCTGGCGTTATTAGCGGCACACCTCATTATTTTTTGGTTATCCCAAGACAGCAACGTGACCCCACCAGTCTGTTTAACCGCCTTTGCTGCAGCCACCATCGCTCGCACACCGCCAATGAGAACGGGCCTTACCGCTTGGAAAATTGCTAAGGGGTTGTATTTAGTTCCTATTTTAATGGCTTATACCGCCCTGATCAGCTGGGACTGGATAACAGTAGCCACATTAGGTGGTTTTGCTATGTTAGGTGCTTATGCCTTAATCGCTGCTATTGAGGGCTATTTGGAGGGGGAGCTTAATCTTGCCTTACGTGCACTGGCGCTGATCGCAGGCGTTGCACTCGTATGGCCTGATATTTCGATTTTCATTCGACTGGTGGGGGCAGCGGTTTTCCTTGCTCTGTTTTTCTATAGCCGACGAACTGCTGCCTCTTCGCAAACATCGCCTCAGTTAACGTCATCACAGTAATATTTTCTGAGTAGACTACCAACCCAATTAACTTTATGTCCTCTGTTTTATGCCCTCTGAGTCAACGAGGGCATATCTGTTTTCACGTCATCATTGACACTCATCAATACCAGTGTAAAGGTGGCTCCTTTAGCTCTATCGCCGTTCTCCGTTTTATTATTGCTCACTCGGAGACTTCCTTTCATATCTCGAACATTATTGGCTGTAATGGCTAAACCAAGCCCCAACCCTTCCCCCATTTTCTTAGTGGTATAAAACGGCTCAAACACATGAGGTAAAACATCCTCTTCAATCCCACTTCCCGTATCGGTAAACGAAATAACCACCTGCTCATCGCTCATTTCAGCAGTAATGGTGAGTTCAGGTGTCAAGCTTTCAGACATAGCATCCAAGGCATTCGTAATTAAATTGCCGAATATTTGTAAAATACGCTGTTGTTCACCTTGTACCCAACACGCATTGGCCGCGACCTGAACGTTCAAGGTCACCTGATCTAACCGACCTTGATATATGCGGAATACTTCCTGTAAAGATGCCTCAATAGAAATAGGCTGTAACGCTTCTGGGCGATCAAATGCAAACACTTTTAATTGCGATGTCATGCTCGCCATACGATCCACCAGCGTATCCACCAGCCGCATATTCGACACTAACAGATCCGTTTGATCCCGCGCGATCAACAGCTCACTGCTTGATAACAAGGTTTTTATTCCCGTGAGTGGTTGATTCATTTCATGTGTGATCGCACTCGACATACGTCCTAATGCCGCCATTTTACCGCTTTGCACTAACTCTTCTTGAGCCGCTTGCAATGCATGAGTTCGCTCTGCGACTCGGCGCTCTAAATCATCGTTCATCGCTCGCAGTGTATTCTCTGCTTTTTTACGTTTACTGATGTCGATTACCGTCACCAAAAAGGCCGCTTCAGAACTACGTGACAGTGAAACAATAGAAAATAGCACAGGAAAACGAGAACCATCACTGCGCTGAGCCATGACTTCGACGTTATTTAATTCGCCTACCTCATTCTGCTTCGATAAACTTTTTAGCACGTTCACCACTACCGTATTCCCATGAACAGTCTCAAACAGCTGCCATGCAAAAATACGACTTGCCAAAGACTCCGACAAATTAAAGTAACGCAAAGCCATGGGATTAATATCCGCTATTTTTCCATCTCGGTTTAGCAATAATAAACCCACATTGGTTTTATTAATCATGCGGCGTAAACGCATTTCAGAGTCCGCAATGAGTTGTTGTAATAACTGCTTAGAATGGATTTTTTGCCGACGTTCATATAAGAAGAGACCAAAAGCCAGCAATAATGCTGCACTCACAACACTGAAAAAAGACACCCAATTTAACGTTTTAGCCAAGGGTGCTAATGGCGTTAGATAATGAACTTGCCACTGAAGATCATCTAACTGGACCTTTTGAACTAAATAACGTTCCCCTGCTAACAACACCTGCTCCGTTGTGGTGCCATCTGACAAGATATGTTGTGATGACGGCCAGCCCGAGTGCTGATTCAATATCGAGACATTAAAGTTTTGATGGCTAGATAAGAAAAACTGCTGATGCTTATCACTCAATAATACTCGCTCATTAGCGGCAATCCACGAGTCTGTTAGGGCTTCTAATCCAACTCTGGCAACAGCAATTCCAATCAACTGAGATTTAGCATAAATCGGTGCCCCCAAATAATAACGCGGCTCCCCTTGTGCCAAATAACTTAGAGTGATCACTTCACCGCCATACTGATAAAGCATATTCGCGATTTCTTTGCCTTCTTGCTCTTTCAAAGCCACTCGATTTAAGCTCGACGCCACTAACTCTCCTCTTGGAGAAAGAATATGCCATCCCTTGGTATTGGCGGCTTTATCCAGCTGCGCTAAATAAGACTCTACGCCATGTAGCGAGCCAGAATCTCCTTGTAGTAAAGCTAGGCTTGGGGTGTGTTCTGCAATCAAATACGGCAAAAAATGATAGCGAGCCAATGTGCGCCGAATGTCGCCGACATACGCTAATAAGCGGCTTTGTCCCGCTTCATGGGCTCGTTCAAGTAACCACTCTCGGGTAATATCCCTTGCCATGAACACGGTGGCTACAACACAGAAAAACACCACCACCGACACGATTGGCCTCTTAATTTTACGAGAAACCACCACAATTAATGGGAAACCACTGCGGGATTATCAATCGCAGTTTGCTGCTTTTGAGCGATTTTCTCACAGATATAGTTACCAATCGGGATCGCAGACGTCGCCGCAGGAGAAGGGGCATTACATACGTGCAAACTACGCGGACTCTCTGCAAATAAAAAGTCATGCACAAGAGAGCCATCTTTTAATACCGCTTGAGCCCGGATCCCAGCAGGATAAGGCTGTAAGTCATCCAATTCAATTTTCGGGCAGTACTTATTCACCAGCTTAAGGTAGCCGGGTTTCCACCATGAATTTTTTGTTTCCACTAACCCAATTTTAAAATTCTTTTTAGTGACTTTCCAAAAACCATCAAAACGCAACATATCCCATGTATCCCGCAGACTGATGTTTATTTTTCCATACCCTTCACGCTTCCAGCCTTGCACAGCATTAGGCCCAACAGTGACTGAACCATCAATCATTCGGGTCAGGTGAACGCCGAGAAAAGGCAAGTCTGGATCTGGGATTGGATAAATCAGGTGATTAACAATCTGATTATGTTTTGGAGGCAAACGGTAATACTCACCGCGATAGGGAATAATTTGGAAATCAGTGTCAATCCCCAACATTTTCGTGACTCGGTCGGCCATTAAACCAGAGCAAGATACCAAGAACCGACATTGGAGAGTAAAAGGCTGATCACTCTGACGACAAGTAACCTCAATGTGATGATCCATTTCGGCCAGATGAGTAACTTGCGTGGTTAATAAAACCGAACCACCTAAACGCTGAAATTCTTCTGCGATTTTTTCCGTCACTTGCTGATAATCAACAATACTGGTTGCCCGAACAAAAATCGCACCCAAACCAACAATATCAGGCTCTTTGGCTTGTAAAGCAGCCTGATCCAGCAGTTCAACATCAATATCATTTTGCTGGCAGCGCTGAAACAAGGCTAACATGCGCTCATGTTCAAGCTCATTGGTTGCTACTAACAATTTACCGCATCGCTCAACGGGAATATTATGTTGAGAGCAAAAATCCAGCGTCGCACTCACACCTTGCTTACAAAACTCCGCTTTTAAACTGCCAGGGGCATAATAAACCCCAGCATGAATCACACCACTATTGTGACCCGTTTGATGACGAGATAAACCCGCTTCCTTTTCTATCACTAAAATGGATTTATCCGGGTAACGTTGCTGTAGTTGCCATGCGGTAGAAATACCAACAATTCCGCCTCCCACAACAATGTAATCGTAAAGAGTATTCATTATTCTCGCTCCATGATGAAAAGTGACAACCACCTAAAGCAATAAATATCATACCTTTTTTAATATTACGATTTGGGTACCATTAAACGAGAGCTCTAACCCAATGACTTCAGAATTAGAAATGCAAAGCCGCATTCGGCCTCACCCCCTCCGCAAGCACTAAAAACTCTACTAACCGATTTTCTGATACTGGCTTTGCTTTTAAGAACCCTTGAATGTAATCACATTGATATTGAGTCAAGATATCCAACTGCTCTGGTGTTTCAACTCCTTCGGCTACTACTTTTAAATCAATCGTATGAGACATATTAATGATCGAATGACACAACTTAGAGCCTTTATGGTCCGTATGTGTCACCTCTTTTATGAAATTCCTGTCCATTTTTAGCACATCAAAAGGGTAATCATTCAATAGAGACAACGACGAATAACCCGTACCAAAGTCATCTAAATATAAGGTAACCCCAAGATCCTTAAGTTGTTTAATACATTCAGAGACAGAGCCGCCATCGCTCATTAATGCCGTTTCGGTGATTTCCACTCCCAAAAGGTACGCTGGAAAATCGTACTTCTGCAACTGCTCCAAAACAACGCCCGCCAAACATGATGATTGTAGCTGCTTAACGGAAACATTAACGTTCATTGTGGGGCAAAGATCCACATCAGAATCAAGCCACAAACGTTGTAATTGATAACAAGCCTGCTCTATCACCCAGCTTCCTAGTTCGACAATTAGGCCAGTTTCTTCAGCCACTGGAATAAAATCTGCCGGGGAAATAAACCCTTTACTGACATGATTCCAACGCAGTAACGCCTCAAAACCCGATGCCGTATCCTCCTGTTTATAAAAAATAGGTTGATACACCAAAGTCAGTTCTTTTTCTCGCACCGCTAAGGCCAATTCATGTTCTAGCACAAAACGTTTATGTGCTTGAATAAACATGGTGTCATTGAAAAAGGTAATTTTATTGTAATCCGATTGCTTCGCTTGATACATTGCAGTATCCGCTTCTCGAAGGATAGTCGACAATGCTCTAGCAGCATTATCAATAATAGAGACACCAATACTGGCACCAACTGAAAACTCCTGCCCTTGAATCCTGTATGGTTTTTTTAATAGTGTTAAATAGCGCTCGGCAATACTTAATACGATCTCTTTGTCGATTTGCATATGTAAACACACCACAAATTCATCACCACCAAAACGGAAACAATGATCATTTTGGCGCGCATTTTTTTGCAGTCGGTCTGCCATTTCTTTTAGCAACTTATCGCCAACCATATGCCCCATGGAGTCATTAATTACTTTAAACCTATCAAGGTCGATAAATAAAATTGTAAACCCAGAGGAAGCTCCGTTACGAACTGCACCAAGCTCCACCTCTAACTGGCTATTAAGGGCTTGGCGGTTACCCAGACCAGTGAGTTGATCATGAGTCGCTTGAAACCGTAATGAGCGCGTTTTTTCAGCCACAAGCTTATTAGCCATAGTCAGACGATTTGCGTAAGAGCCAACACTAAACGCTAGCAATACCGTTAACAGTAAAATTAACCCCACGGCCAACCAGCCATAAATTAAATGACTATGTGAGTGTTCTATCGCGGTGAACCTTACCATCCATTGCTGGTTAATCACCGGAATATCAATATTACTAATGTAAACATGATCAGCGTCGTGCTCACCTAATGCATATAGATCAACATTAATATGGGTAGTAAACACTTCCACACTAGGCTGCTCTGATATACCAGTAAAAACTTGAATGGCGATCAGTTTAGAATTAATTTCATCATGCCAAGTTTCCCCTAGAAACTCATGAAATAAGATCCCTGCTTCAATAAACCCTTGTAATTCATCATTTTCATGAAACACGGGTAAAAATAACTTAAGACCTTGTGCGCCCTCTTCTGTAAAGTGACTCGAAGTAATACTTTTTGATAGATAAGCGCGTTTCATGGCATTCGCATCGTCGCAATTCGTTTCTGCTCGAAAACCAAGGTAGTCACTATTTTCAAATAAAGGAGAAACATAAAATGTCGGTAACGTGGCATTACCTAACCAGTAGCGACACTTTTTCGTATCAGCATCAATTGGAGATAACCGAAATTCAAATAGCCCGTCACCTTGGGTCTTTTTCTCTAATGCTGGTACGTCGTCATTATGAACTTTAGGTAACCAACGAACAGAATGAATGCCCGAGCCAATCCCTGTTCTATTTTCTAAAAAGTGTTGGAACTGCGCACGACTAGGCGCATTACTGTATTGAATAAAACCACTGGTGGAGTGTAAAAGTTCTTCTAGTGAAAAAAACGCTTTTTCTAAAGCTTTAAGCTTATCATCCACTTGCATTTTAAGTTGATACTGTTGACGTTTAGATTCATAAAAGTCAATGGTTAAAAAGCTACTGACGGCCACCAATAGCCCAATGATCGCAATCATGATAAGTGATTTATATTGAGTAATTACTTTCAAACCAGAAAAACGCGCGATAAGCCCCTAGATCATTGAAGTATACATATAAATATCAACAGGATAAATGATAGTCGTTATCAATAAGTAGATCGAAGCATAAACTGAAAAGGAGCAGTCCAAAAACTACTCCTTCTTACTGCTATTTCTTCTTTTGCCATTGCTCAGCGTGCACTAACTGTTCTAAAGGTAAGCGCTTACGCCACCCTTTCTTTTCTAACTCTGGCTTTTCATGAAAAAAGTCCACATACCCTAAACAAAAATAGCCAATCGGAACAATGTGCTCTGGAATATTCAAAGCCTCTCGCAGCGCTTCATGGTGAATAATACTAACCCAGCCAACTCCCAAGTTTTCCGCTCTGGCTGCTAACCATAAATTTTGAACCGCACACACAGAGCTGTATAAGTCCATTTCAGGGTTTGCTGTTCTTCCTAAAACCACTTCGCCACCACGGGTTCGATCGCAAGTAACACAGATACCAACCGGCGCATCTTCGATACCTTCCAACTTTAACTGGCTGTATACCTCTTTTTTCT
The DNA here is from genome assembly GCF_022347565.1 of Vibrio sp. Of7-15. Classification (GTDB taxonomy): domain Bacteria; phylum Pseudomonadota; class Gammaproteobacteria; order Enterobacterales; family Vibrionaceae; genus NORP241. Next base: position 5,590 of record NZ_JAKRGH010000001.1, on the reverse strand, counting down.
CACCGCTGAACATTTGCTCTGCTTCTTTATTCGCAACTTCAAACGCCGCTTTCACTTTTTGTTTCACCGCTTTCGATTTAACAACCACAAAGTCCCACGGTTGCATGAAGCCAACACTCGGAGCATGGTGCGCCGCCGTTAAAATACGGGTAATTACTTCATCATCAATCAAATCTGGTTTAAATTGACTCCGGACATCTCGTCGATTAAAAATGGTTTTATATACTGCATCTCTTTCTTGCTCAGTGAACTTCATTATTACTGCCTTACATCCTTCATTATTATTATGCTTTCATACTAATACGGAATCATATCAACATAGTTCAACAAGATACATAAATAACCATGGGCAACACCCATAAAAGTAGTATAGAATTCAACCATATATCAACTATCAATACTTCCGTATTTTTATTACCTACCCTTAATTACAAGGCTTGAGACCGACTTTCCTCCCTGTCAATATCATTAAAAGCAGAGATGAAATCCCTCTCTTAAACAACATAAAAAGGATTATTATGTTACCAAGCACCCACACTAGAGCTCTTATGGTGGCCTTAATTGTTGGCTCTATTCTCAATCTGATCAACCAGTTTGATGCCATTTTTGGCGATAGCTCAATCAACCTATTTAAGCTTTGTTTGACTTATACTGTTCCGTATCTAGTTTCATGGTTCAGCAGCTCCATGGCCATGCAAGATCAACAAAATACCGCTTCAGAGAGCCTCACTTCATCGCCACCACAGCCCTCTTTTTGTGCTGACACATTAAGCAATGTGGACACCAATATTAAAGAAATGCTCAGCAATGCCACAACGGTGAATCAAGCCTCAAAGCACCGCCTGAAATTTGCAGAACATGCAGTCACGCAAGCCCATGATATTACACAAGGCTCTGGCGAATTAGCGAACCTCGCAGAGCAAACCCAGCAACAAATTAACTCTGTCGCCACCAACTTTAACAACATGAATCAACAGCAATCCGATTTCATGGCAGAGTTTACTCAAGCTTCAGAATGGTCCGCGAATTTGATGAACGCTATTGAGAATCTAAGTAATAAATTCTCCCGTGTTGAAGGTATGGCGTCTTCGATTACCTCTCTTTCCGATAAAACGAACCTGTTGGCATTAAACGCCTCAATTGAAGCGGCTCGCGCGGGTGAGTTTGGCCGGGGATTTGCGGTTGTGGCTGAAGAAGTAAAAGCACTTGCAAACAAATCAGGTGAAGATGCAAAGCAAATAAATGAGTTAATGTCTGAGCTAAACAGCACCACCAAAGAGCTGGCAGACAACGCGCGGGAATTTTCAACGTCTATGCAAACTATGCTAGATAATGTCGATCAAAGCCAAGCAGAATCAGTTGCGGCAGCGCTTGAACAACTCACCTCAGCATCACACGATGTACACGATCGCGCCCAATGGCAGATCAATGAGCTTAATGAAATAGTGAATAAGGTAGAACAACTCGCCGATGATGCCCGCTCTGCAGTAGAAGGATCCGCTAAAAACATGGCTTTAAGTAATGGTGTTATCAGCGATTTAAGACATGTAAGGGTAAGTACTTAATCCTTGAAGTGCATTATTTATTTTTTATTCATACTAGATTCATGTTCATTACGTTAGTATGAATTTACTAATTAAAAGTGAGGTGTTTATGAAAAATCTTATTACTGGTTTCATTGCTGTTGTGGTTAGCTTATTTACCATTTCATTAGCAGCAGTAATGGGGCTTTTCATCGCAATTGCAGCGGTCATTTCTAAACCATTTATTATGAAAAAAATGGCCAAACACAGACAAGAACACATGCGCTCAGAGTCAGCTACCACTATTGATGGTGAATACCAAGACGTCACCCCTCAGCGCTAATCGCACATAAAAATGCCAGCCCACTTATTTACAGTAAGTGTGGCTGGCATTTTGGATCTTAATGGCCTTAACGCTTTATACAAACTTATGTATGAGCAGGCTTAAACCAGTGCTGAGTACGATTCACAAAAGCGACCAAAGACAACATCACTGGCACTTCAACCAACACTCCCACTACCGTTGCTAAGGCAGCACCGGAGTGTAAACCAAACACTGAAATCGCAACCGCAACAGCCAGTTCAAAAAAATTAGAAGTCCCGATCATACAAGCTGGTGCCGCTACGTTATGAGGCAGTTTTAAAAACTTCGCGCCAGCATACGCCAGTGCGAAAATGCCATAAGTTTGAATTAGTAATGGAATGGCGATCAGTAAAATCGTTTGTGGCTGTTCAATAATGGTTTCCGCTTGAAAGCCGAATAACAACACCACTGTCGCAAGCAAACCAATAACCGACCATGGTTTTAATTGACCTACAAATTTCGTAACTTCTTTTGATCCCTTTGCTTGCAATACCTTACGAGTATAAATGCCAGCAACTAAAGGCAGCACCACATAAAGAAGCACCGAAAACAGCAAGGTTTCCCACGGCACCTGAATATCGCTGACTCCCAATAAGAATCCAGCAATCGGTGCAAAAGCAAAAATCATGATCAGATCATTCACAGAAACCTGAACTAATGTGTAGTTTGGATCGCCTTTAGTCATTTGGCTCCACACAAACACCATCGCGGTACAAGGTGCAACACCCAGTAGAATCATGCCCGCTATATATTCATTGGCAGATTGTGGGTCAACCCAGTCCGCAAATAGGCCATTAAAAAACAACCAGCCTAAAGCAGCCATCGTGAAAGGTTTAATCAACCAATTAATCACAACCGTCAGAACTAATCCTTTTGGCTTTTTACCTACATCTTTAATGGCGGAAAAATCCACTTGAATCATCATTGGATAAATCATGATCCAAATCAGAACTGCAACCACGATGTTAACGTGAGCAAATTCCAGTTTTGCTATTAGCTCAAACGCACTAGGGGCTAAGTTACCTAACACCACACCAGCACTGATACACAGCGCGACCCATAACGACAAATATCTCTCAAATAAACCCATATTCCCCCCTACAAAATATATGAAAAACCATATATTAATACATAAAAATTTTTAACAACAAGAAGCAGTACGGCTTGGACGCTCACCCATTTTTGCCAGTTGCTGACGACTTTTTTCTAAATATTGACCATTTGAGCGCGCTGTTTCCGCTAACACCTTACTGATCCATTCTGGTAACGTTGGATTAAAGCGATAAAACACCCACTGTCCTTGTCGCCTATCGATTAACAGACCGCATTGGCGCAACTGAGCAAGATGACGAGATACCTTAGGCTGGCTTTCTCCAAGTGCTTCCATTAGCTCACATACACACAGCTCTTCTTCTTCATTAATCAAAAGTAAACAGCGCAGGCGTGTATCATCAGCAAGACATTTGTAAAACTGTACTGGGTTCATTTTCAATCCTCATTCAATATGCGGAAAAGGATATATGGATTTTCATATATTGTCTATGACTAATCCTCCAACTAACTTAAACTCGGAAATACCTCCCAAATACAGACATAAAAAAGAAGCACTACACTCCTGCTTCTTTTTTAATTATGGTTTTGACACAGAGGCAGCTAAACAGAAAAACGAGCAACTAACCGCGCTAATTGATGACTTAACGCTTGAAGTTCCACACTCGCTCGCTCATTATTTTTCGCCAATAAAGAAGTGGCATCGGCTAACTGGCTAATATTATGAATATTTCGATTAATGTCTTCAGACACCATTTGCTGCTCTTCAGCTGCTGTTGCGATCTGCTCATTAGAAGAAGAAATATGACCAACGGCTGATTCAATTTTCACTAACGCTTCCGTCGCTTGCTCTGACAGCTCAACATTTTTGAGTACTTCTTCATGGCCAACTTCCATCGCAGATACCGCACCTTGGCTGCTTTGTTGCAAATCAGAGATCATTTTATTGATATCTTCCGTCGAGATTTGAGTGCGATTGGCCAAGCTTCTTACTTCTTCTGCCACCACTGAAAATCCACGGCCATGCTCTCCTGCGCGTGCAGCCTCAATCGCTGCATTTAATGCCAACAAATTTGTTTGATCGGCAATAGCACGGATCACTTCCAACACTGACCCTATTTTTTCACTGTCAGCCTCCACACTATTAATCGTGTCATGTGCTTCTTGTAAATGACCGACTAAACCTTGAATAGCTTCTTCGCTGCTGGCAACACTTTGCAGACCATCCGAGGCCAAAGCCGTAGCTTGCTGGGCTTGCAAAGCGGCATTTTCCGCACTACTGGCCACTTCGTGTACCGTTGCCGAAAACTGATTAATAGCAGTCGCAACTTGCTCTATTTCTGCCTGCTGCTGGGTAATACTGCTCGTCGCTTCTTGATTATGATCCCGCAAAGCACAGGCATTTTTTTCTAACTCTTGAGAAGTAATCACCACTTGACTCACAACATGATGAACTTGCTCTAAAAACTGATTGATGTAACTCGTTGCCGTTGTTAATTCATCATGTCCTTTAAACTCAATTCGTTTGGTTAAATCTCCATTTCCATGAGTCAAATCCTGACAAATATCAGCGAGCCCTTGAACACGCCCTACGACATTACGATAAAGTAAAAACAGCACACCCACAGAAACAAGAACAATAACAAAAGAACCCAATTTAATGGTTTTGTCAGCTAAGTTTATTTGTTCATCTACTTGAGTCCCAACCTGCTCGGTTAACCGGCCATATTCTTGGTTCAAATGATCAAACGCATCAAGGGCTGGTTTATCATCAATTTTTACCACGGCATCGATTTCTGTGGCGGTTTTTCCCTCTTGATACATTCGAGCAGCAACATGTGTTGCCTGCTGGTATTTCGTTGCGACATTGAATATTTGCACTAAGGCATCACGCTCAAGGGGGCTTAAATCGGCAAGATTTCGGTACGCATTAATTTGATCGGACAATAGCTGATAATTTTGTTCTATTCGAGAAACGTACTTATCGGTTCCTCTCAGCACATAGTTCTTAAAGTTATGGATCATACCTCCATAGCCAAACTGCGCCTTTATATTCTGAAGGTAGACCTCCCTTGGTGCGACATTTTGTTGATACGTCCCCCAACCCGAATCTATTCGATTTAAATGGCTGATTGATAACCAAGCTAATGTGCTGACTAAAATAACCAACACAAAAAAGAAATAGGTAAATTTGCCTTTTATCGAGAAAGGGAGGAAGTTACGAAAATCAGATGACGCTTCAAGCTCGGGTGTTTGAACATATTCCTTCATATATACATCAACCTATACCGTAATAAATACCCATCAGTATAGTGATTGCATCAACATTCACTGTGTAAACTTATACGCACTTTGATTTATATCAAGCTTATAAGAAAAATATATTAACCACAGTTACATATACTATAGCTGAAAGTATTTAAAAACAGAGGGTTATGATGTAATAACTGATGTCGTAGATAAGATGATATAGATATATCGCAAAAAAGAATGGACCCGATACACTTTCGTATATCGGGCCCTTAGTCTTACTCGCAGCAATCCGGCTACTGAAGGTGCTCCCTGCATCATTCCATGATAGTTAGCTTTGATCCTTAAAGCTCAATCCTTTTTTCATCGCTGTCCTAGCGGTGTCCTTGGCCTTCCTGACCCG